>JANXLU010000039.1 GCA_025354985.1 Chloroflexota bacterium | reverse complement strand
GCGACACCCTCCCGCCGTTTTTCTGACTCTATAGATGCTGAAGATGCTGATATAGCCCGCGTCTATTTGCGTTGCGTGCCATTCGCGAGCCGAATGTGATCCAGGCTCATCTGCGCGATACTGGACGCTTTTGTCAACATTCCCTATGCCGTGGCACTGGTTACCGCATTTTGGCTGCCAACGCTGAGCTATACGATTTTTTTCGTGATCCTAATTGGAGTGAGCATCAGTTTGTGGAAACGTTTAAACCACAAATGACGAATGAGTGGAGACGGGAAGCAGAAAACGCGAGACAGGTCATAGCGCCTGATCAACGGCTTGTAGATATATGTCCAAACTCGCAGCAACGGGTTGCACGATACGTAGTTGAAAGTCCTCGCCCGGAAATTGATGATCGGTTGATCATTTAATGAGCTGTCGGCTGAACAGTGTTCCGCGGCATAAACATGGCATGGAAGCAAACCTACCCTCCCGCGTCAAAACGCACGCCAAGACCGCCGGCACCAACGTGTTTCAACCAATCCGTCACCCAATCACGGGTGAAACTTTTACCTGTCTTTCAAGCGATTCTCAAGCCTACATTATGGAGTGGTCGCTCGAACCAAATGGTTACGTGCCGCTTGAACATCTGCATTTGAATCAAAGCGAGAAGTTCCAAATACTCGAAGGCGAGATCGTCCTGCGCGTGGATGGCAGGGAGACGATTCTTAGGAAAGGTGATACACAGATTGTGCCAAAAAACACGCGACATCTGGCGTTTAATCGCGGCACGACGGTTGCGCGATGCCTGATCGAATATCGCCCCGGATTGGATTACCTGCAGGTGATGCAGTGCTATCTGGGTCTGATCCAGGACAAGGATTATGACCCCAAAGGCGCGATCAACGTGCCCAAGATGGGTTATCTGTTGAACCACATGAATGCGCGGGCGATGATGCGCCCATCCAACATTCCGGCACCGGCGTTTGCAATGGGCCGGGTTGTATTTCTACTAATCGGCACCCTGAAAGGCTGGCGCAAGGATTTTGCACGCTACACAGGCGCCTAGGCTATTTTGGGGATGCGGCATACACATGCGCATTCCCCTTTTTTCCGACCCGCGCAAGTGCCCCGCATTTGAGCAGGCAATACACCGCCCGCTGGGCGAGCCAGCGCGGTGCGTGCCAGGCCGCCGTGAGCTGGGGCACCGTAAATTCGGCTGGCAGCTCTGGTGGTACTAGCGACAGCAGGTCCGCACCACATTCAAATATTTGCCAGTCAAGCACTTCCAGTAAGTGCCGCCCGATGCTGCGCCAGGTTTTGGCCCGCCAGCGGCGCTTCTTCTTTGGCGTTGCCAGCGGCACACGCCACTCATCCTCGCGGGTGAGCACGACCTCGAGCGTGAAGTTTTTGTGATCGATTAAGTCCGGGAACGCCATGAGCTCCGAGAACACGTGCGGATACCCGGCGTGCGCCGGTGACTTGCGCCGGCTGACGACCTCATCGTGTGTGTCATGCATGACGATCCAAGTGTCCACCGCGATCGGGTGCACCAGGTGCACCGGGTAGCGCTCGACCAAATCGCGCAGCTTGTCGCGCATGTGTGCGAAGTTGCCGGTTTGGATCTCGATCAACCGGGCCACCCCGCCGTTTGGCGTGCGCTGCACCAGATCAATGACGTAACCATCCAGGGCGACCTCAAATTCCGAGCGGTCGTGTGCATGGCGTCGCTTGAGCGCGGCGTGCAAGGCGGACTCCTGAAGCAATCCAATCGACATGGGGCGCTGGTATCATAACTTGACCCCACATGGCCGATACCCTACCGCCGCATTCCGAAGAGGCCGAGCTAGCCGTCCTTGGATCACTCATGATCGAACCCGTCGCCGCGCCACGGGTGGCCTCCTTCCTAAAGAGTGACGATTTCTATTTCACCAAGAACGGCTGGATTTACGAGGCCATTCTGCGGAAGGGGCCTGACGCCGATCTGTTGACGGTGGCGAATGACCTGGCGGCCAACAACCTGCTGGACGAGTCAGGGGGCGAACCTTATCTGGCGACGTTGATCGGCAGCGTGCCGACCGCGCTAAATGTCGAGGCGTATGCGCACATTGTCGAGGACATGTCGTTGCGCCGGCGGATGCTAAACGCCGCGAGCAACATCGCCCGCCTGGCCTACGACACCACCAAGCCCGTGCAGCAGATGATCGAGCAGAGCGAAGGCGCGATCTTTGGCGTGAGTGATCAGCGGGCCAGCGGGCACATGGTGCCGCTGAGCAAGGCCGTGAGCGAATACTTTGCCCGGGTGGAGTATCTGCATGATCATCTGGATGAACCGCAGGGCATCCCCACTGGGTTTACCGATCTGGACAAGATGCTGGGTGGGTTGCAACGGGGTGACCTGCTGATCGTGGCCGCGCGACCGGGCGTGGGTAAGACCAGTCTGATGCTCAACCTGGCCTATAACGCGGCGCATCGACACCGGCAACGGGTGGCCGTCTTTAGCCTGGAGATGGGCAATGAGCAGCTTATCCAGCGATTCGCCGCCACCGAAACCGGGATCGACAGCCAGCGGTTGCGCCGGGGTGATTTGAATGACGACGAGTGGGCACGGCTTTCACAGGTGTGCATGCAGATGAGCGAGATGCCGATCTTTCTGGATGATTCACCGAGTCTTAGCCCGCTGGATTTGCGGGTAAAGGCGCGGCGGATTTATCAGGAATATGGTCTGGATCTAATCATTGTGGATTATCTGCAGCTGATGCAGGGCGAGGGCGGGCGGATGGGTGAGAACCGGGTGCAGGAAATAAGCTACATCAGCCGGGCGCTGAAGCAGATTGCGCGCGAGCTTAAGGTGCCATTAATCGCGGGAAGCCAGCTGAGCCGCACGCTGGAGCAGCGCAGCGACAAGCGCCCGATGCTGAGCGATTTGCGCGAGAGCGGGAGCATTGAACAGGACGCCGACATCGTCAGCTTTATTTACCGGGATGAGCTTTACAACCCGGATACCGAGCACAAGAACGTGGCCGAGGTAATCATTGGCAAGAACCGCAATGGCCCGACGGGAAAGATCGATCTGTTCTTTGACAAGAATTTGACCGCGTTTCGGAACATGGCCCGCGAACGCGTGACGGTTGAATAGATGATTGATGAATTTATCGCCGCGCATCTGGCTTCGGTGGACGACCTGGCCGAGCTCAAGGTGCTGCTGGTCACCCTGCGGCTGATGGAGCAACGCAACAGCGCCACGGCACATGTGACTTTGAAGGAACTTGCCAACCACCCGGCACTCCGGGATGGCCTTGGCGCGTTCCCACGGCTGGCGCTTGAAAATGCGCTACGCAGAGGACTGGCCCGCGGGGTATTACTCTCGACCAGTGAAGACCTTGGCGCGGCCAGATTTTTAGCGAATAACGAGCCGAGTCGCCAGCTGGTTACGAGCGCACACGGGGTTGCCGCGCCAAGAGGCACCGGCGAAACCGTGCTACCCGACGTTCACTCCGTTCAACGATCCGTGCTGGCGGAAATAGAACGGTTGGAGGCACTGGAGGCATACCCGGCCAGCAAGGCCGACACAGACCTAATTGAAGAATGGCTCCGGCGCGGCTATGTGGCGGATGAAATCAAACTATCCGTGCGCCGGGCGCTGAACGCGCCGCGGCGATCCGGAGAACCGCATCGCACGCTGAAGCAGATTGGCGCGCAGGTGACGGCGCAGGCGCCCGCACAACCCACGCGCTATTACACCCAGTTGATCGCCCGCAGCGAACGATTTTCAGAAGAGGTGATTGCATTCCGCGAACTGTACGACCGGCTGCCGGATGGTCGCGAGTTTGGCGCGCTGGTCAGCGCGGTCGGGCTATTCGGCTTGCACGCCACCATCGATGCGCTTAAGCGCGCTGCGCTACAGGGCGCGGCGGGGATTGACCAACTGCCAGCCCTGCTGGCCGAGCAACATGACGCCGAGCTTGCCGTGGCGCGTTCCGCCTCGCAGCGCGACCAACGTCTGGCGGAGGTGATCGCGCTGTATGAGCAGGCCATGGGCCTGCCCGCCACCTCCGGGATCGCAGATGAAATGCGCCATATGCTGGCAGAATCCGATGACCTGGCGATCTGGCAGGCGGCATTTGGAAAAGCCAACGCAGAAGGCAAGCGAAACTGGGCCTATGTGCGCACCATCGTGCGCAACCCGTCGGCCGGGCTGATGTTGCCCGCGCCTGCCAACGATACCGCCAAGCTGGCCTTTGAACTTTACAAGCGACGGGTGGGCAGACTGGATGTGAGCGTGGCGAATGACATCAACACGGTAGCGCAACAAACAACAGACCCGGTAAGGTGGACGGCGGCGATGGACCTGGCGGCTGCGGCGAATGCGCTAAACTGGAATTACATAAAGGCCGTGCTGACACGACCGGAACCCAAACAAGGCGAGGCAAAAAATGGCACACGACACAAGCGACCTTCTGCGCGCGGCGGCCCGACAACTCGCCGCGAACAGGTTGACTATACCGACGAAACTCGCCAAAGAGCGGCAGATGACACAGAACGCGCCTTTGCCGAGCTTGAAGAGCGCCGGCGCAAACGCAATGCGCCCGCTGCAAAACCCTGAACGTCCGGTCCGCCCGCTGCCGGGCGAGCCCGACTGCGCCTACTGCGACAACATGCGGTTTCTCGTGGACGCAACCGGAGCACTGCAACCGTGCGAACATTGCGGCGTGGCACGCCAGCGCAAGGTACGCTCGCTCGAATCATTTTCCAGCCGCAGCGGCACCGCGCTGACCCAGTTCTTTGGCAATTTCAGTGTGGTTGATTCCGATCCGCGTCAGAGCCGGGTGCTGGAGCTGTGCAAGGAAGCGGCGACGGATTTTGCCCACGTGCCCGAGGGTCAATGGCTGGTTATTTGGGGCGAGCGCGGGAGTGGCAAGAGCCACCTGTGCGCAGCGGTGGCAAATCACCTTATCGGCGCCGGCACACCGGCGCTGTTTATCACCATGCCGGATTTGATCGCCGCGCTGAAACAGGCGATGGAGCTGCAAAGCAATACCGAGCAGGAAACCTATAGCGGACGGCTGAGCTTGTTCAAAACCGCGCCTGTGCTTATATTGGACGACCTTGGCGCGGAGACCAGCAGCCCTTGGAGCGATGGCGTATTGTTTGAGATACTCGACTATCGGTATCGCAACCGAATCGCAACGATGATCGCGTCCAACGTGGCGCCTGATCGCTTTGACCCGCGCATCGCCAGCCGGATGCAAGACAAGGCATTTTGCACGGTGTTGCAAAACAGCGCCAACGACTACCGCAAGCGCCCATTAAGTGACCGGTAATCCTTAGCCAGTGATAATAACGACAGACACATGGCACCAACAATTTCCGAGGCGGTTGCAGATATTAACGACGCGATTGCCTCGGGGAATTTTGAGCGCGCGGTGGCCGGGGCGGATAACCTGTTGATCGGGCTGCCCGATTGCGCCCGGGTGTTGCGGGCACGCGCGCATGCACTGGAACGCATGGGTGACACCGGGCGGGCGTTGGAAGACTATCGCCGGGTGCTTGAGATATTGCCCACCGACCATCGCGCCATGGTGGGCGCCGGGCGCTGTCTGCTCAGCCTGGGAGAGCCGACCGATGCGGCGGAATTTGGCGCCCAAGCACTCGAATATGATCACGCCAACCGCGGGGCGCTGTCGCTGGTGGCGCAAGGTCAGGTCACAGACACAAGCCACACCGAATCTGACATTGAGGAAGCCCGCAATCTCTTCAAGGCCGGCATGCGAAACCGCGCGCTGAAGCTGATGCGCCGCAGGTTGGCCGCCGCGCCGGATCGGCCAGACTTACAAGTGATCTACGCCGACATGCTGTGGGGGATGGGCAACCGGGTGTTGGCCGCGAACCAGTGCCACGCGGTGCTGTATTCGCAACCGGATTGCCTGCCGGCCCACGCCATTCTGGCATCCCTGTGGCGGGAGGCCAACGCTCAATTTATGCTGCGACAGCATGTGAGCGCGCTCAAGCGACTGGACCCGGATGGGGTGGAGTGCCGCGATTGGGGCGAATCGCATCCAACACCGTTGCAACTGTCCGCGCCAACGCACGACGAATCAGCGACGGAGGCCGAGCGCAACTCCATCACCCGTCCGTTGACAGATTTTGCGGCCACTGTCACGCCCATGGTCACCCAGCGCGAACCCGACCAACCGTCACGTTCCGTCGTCGTCGACGAACCCGTCGCGACCATGGTGCCCGCCATACCGGTCAGCGTTCCTGAACCGGATTCGACAGTACCCGGTGATGCGCCGCCAAAAGTGGACGCCGAGGCTGATGTGCTGCTTGCCAAGGAACCTCCGGCGCCAACTGACGCACCCCAGCCGATTGAGCCAACCGAGCTCGCCCCGGCGGCAGACGAGCCAACCGAGCTCGCCGTGTCGCAGCGCGTGGTAAGCACCAGCAAGGATGAAACGGTCGAAGCCGCGGCGATTTTGGAACAGTCACAACCTCACGATGATGCATCCAACGTAGATCGCGCAATGACGATGATCGCCGGTGAGCCAGGAATTGCAACAGACACGACCCACTCCCAGCATGACAAACAAACTGATGGCCCACAAATAACCGGGGCATCTGCGAACATCGCAGAAGACAAGGTGGAAATGCCGCCGGCGATCACGGCGGTCACCGACGGGGCGAAACCCGCCGAAAGTGCACCCATAAACCCAGTGCCTGCGCACGGCGGGCAACCAGACTATGACCAGATTGAGCGCGCGGACTGGCTAAACGTCCTGATTGCAAGCACGCCGACCTCGGCGTCGACCCCGCTCCCCGATGACGCGGTGATCCCGACTTTTGATGATGATCTTCTGCCGCTGGATGATGCCGACTTGGAAGCGCCACCTGATGGCGATGTGGCCCCGGTGCGACCGCTGGATTGGCAACCGGCCCCAGCCACATCACCATTGCAGGCACAATGGCTGAGCGCATTTAATCGTGAAACGTTGGATGCCGCCGCGGGTCTTAGTGCATCCGCGCCTGTCGTGCAAAGCACCGACCTTCCCGTGCCGGAATGGCTCGCCGCACTAGCCCGCCGGGACGCATCGCCAAATCCGGACGTCTTTGGCGTCACATCCAAGCGATTGGTGGTGCCACCCCAAGTGATAAACACCGAGCCGGAACCGGAGCCAGAAGTTCCGCCGGAAGTCATCGTAGTGCCAGAGCCCGAACCGGAGCCAGCGCCAAAACCCAAGCGCGCGCATCGCAAGACACCCGCCAACCACCTTGCGGCGGCGCGGAGCGCACTGGCCGATGGCGATCACGGGCTGGCCGGTGCAATCTATGGCAAGCTGGTCTCCCGGAACCAGCGGATGGCTGACGTCATAGCGGATCTAATCGAGTTCAACCGCGCAGGCGCACCGATTGGCGCGCTAAGCCAGCTATTGGGTGACGCGCTGATGCGTACGGGGCGCACCGACGACGCCATTGCCGCATATGCCCAGGGGTTGGCGAGCAAGGCAACCCAGCGCGCGCACCCTCGGCGCGATTCTCGAACAGGTAAAACATCTAGGCGAAATCGGTAAAATGACCGCATGATCAAGCTTATCAGTTGGAACGTCAACGGCATTCGCGCCGCCGAGAAGAAGGGCTTTTTGGATTGGTTTGGCGCCAGCTCGGCCGATGTGATTTGCGTGCAAGAGACCAAGGCCCAGCCGGATCAGCTGAGCGAGGCCCTGCTCAAACCCGCCGGCTACACCAGCGCCTTCGCCAGCTCGGAGAAAAAGGGCTATAGCGGGGTGGGCACGTGGTCGCGACTGCCCGTCCAGCTGACGATTGTCGGGTTGGGGGATGGACAGTTTGACAATCATGGGCGCACGCTGATCACGGAGTTTGAGAAATTCGTTTTGTTCAATATTTATTTTCCAAACGGCGGTCGCGGACCGGAATATGTGCAGCACAAGCTTGACTTCTACGCCTTCTTTTTGGTTGTTGCGGGCCGCTACATGAAGCAGGGTCGCAGCGTGATCGTCTGTGGTGACACCAACACGGCCTATGCCGAGATTGATCTGAGCCGCCCAAAGGAAAACGCCAAGACCAGCGGATTTATGCCGAGCGAACGCGAGGGCCAGGGTGAGTTTTACAAAGCCGGGTTGATCGATACATTTCGACTGCTGCATCCCGGTGCGCAAAAGTTTACGTGGTGGGATCAGGTTAGCCGTGCGCGCGAGCGCGGCGTGGGCTGGCGGCTGGACTACTTCTTTGTTTCACCCGATCTGAAAGACACCATCGTCTCCGCCGACATCCACGATGACGTCATGGGTAGCGATCACTGTCCGATCAGCCTGGTGCTCAACCTTTAAGGTTTGGGGCGGATTGTTCCGCTTTCATACAAAACGGTAAAGCGGTTCATATCGCATGACTGCCGGCCGGTGGAGGCAAGATCGAGGTTCCAAGCGGTCATGAGCGCGGGCCCGGCCTCTTCGGCGCTTCCCGAGAGCACGGTTGCCTTGCGCACGCCCAGATTGGTTTGGGTGCTGCGCAGATTCATTTCTTGCAGCGGGCCAATCCAACACGCACACAGCGCGGGTGGTTGGTCGGCGTCCTCGGCCTCGCGGCGCACACACAGCAGCTGGCGATCAGCGAGCGTTTGGGTGATCGCCGACTGCGCATCCAATGATTCAATAATCTCAAAGCGGGCCACCATCGGGGTGGTCTTAAATAGTGGCGCGCTCCCCTGCCAGGGCACCGAAGGTCCGCTGTCACCCGGAACAACCCCGCCAAACGACGGCGGTACCGGGCTAAGTTGCGGCGTTGGTTCCGGATTGGTGGCGCAGGCCACGAGTGTGACCGCCAAACCCAACAACACCCCGACCTGTTTGTGAACCATACCCTCGCCGCACTAATGCATGTCGATCAACTCCAGCGGGTCGTAGATGGGCGCGCTGCAGGATGTACCCCGGCACACAAACGCTACCGGTGTGCGCGTGACGGGGTAGCCGCGATCTGCAATAAACGCGGCATCACGCGCGGGGTCAAGCACGCGCACCAACCGCCAGGCATCATATCGGGCAAAAGCCGCTTGAACAAACGATGCGCAGGGTTCAGCCGTGCCCACGATCATGATTTCGGTGGGCTGCGCGCTGGCACGCATGCACGCAAGCGCATAGGCCGCGCCGTGCTCGCGATAGCGCACATATTCTTCGCTAAATGCGGCAAGCGTCCGGCGGGCCGCGGTTACGTATTCGCCGGCATCGGTGGCGCCGAAGTACTGCGCGATAAGCAACGCATCGGCCATGTGAGCGTTGTCAAAAATCGGCTTGATGCGCACCCGCAGCATCCCGCGTGCGGCAGGGTCGGCGGGGTAATCGTAATAGCCACCGTCGGTGGCGGCTAGCGCGCGCTGCGCAAATGCCAACAAGGGCAGCGCAATCTCAGCCGCGTCGAGCGAAAACAGTGCACAGGCGACCGCCGCTTGATCACCCAGCATGCCGCGCAAACTTGCAGGCATGGGCGCACCATTTTCGAAGTTCACCGCGTGGGTCACGCTTCCATCCGGATTTACGCACAGACGGGTGATCGTGCCCAGCAGCTTGTGCGCCAGATCATGATAGCGCGGCTCACCCAGCACCCGGGCAGCCAGGTTGAGCGCGGGCACCATGAGCGCGTTCCAATCCGCATACATGCGCCAGTCGATAAAGGGCGCGGGCAGGGCCGCGCGCTCGGCAAGACTGAGCGCGTAATACACTTCGTCGGCGTCCTGGCTGCCGGCAAAATAGGTGACGCCATCGGCATCGTGCAGCAGCGTAGTCTCAAGATACTGCAACGAGGCGCGAACGATCTTCTCAAGCACCGCCGCCTGATTCGGGCGCGCGACGCGGCAACATTGGATCGCCTGCAAATACACCGGGATCAACCTGGCGTGATCCTCCAGCATCTTCTCAAAATGCGGTACCGTCCAATCCGGAGTAGTGCTGTAGCGAAACCACCCGCCCGCCGCGAGGTCAAACATCCCGCGCGTTCCCATCGCGATCAGCGTATTGACAACCATGTCCAGGTGTTCGTTGTCCGGGTGCTGGGTGGCCAAGAGGAAGGCCCAGGCATCACTCATCGGGAACTTCTGCCCATCACCCAGACCAAAATTGTGCTGATCGTAGCCGCGGTTTATGGCCGCCCCCACCCGGTCGACGATCTGCTGCACAGGCAACTCGGACACCTGATGTGCGCCCGGCCCAGCCGCGCCCGAGGCATCGGCCAAGTCAGTCTCGCCGCGCTCGCTGATCTGTCGCAGCAACTCGGCCTTGTTACCGCTCCAATACTTTGAGATTTGTGGCAACAACTGGCGCATTTGCCCGGGTGCAAAATACGTGCCGCCGTATATTACGTCGCCGTCGGGCGTTAGAAAGCTGGTGGTGGGCCAGCCGCCCTGGTTATAGCGGGCGTTTATATCCGGGCGCTGATCGTTATCCACCCGCACCGGGATAAAGTGCTCGTTCACATATTCCGCCAACTGCGGGTTTGAATAGACCCCGGTGTGGGTCTGGTCGCCGGGCACGCCGCGATCCATAACATGGCACCAGTGACACCACACCGCACCGATGTGCAACAGCACGGGTTTGTCCTGCGTTTTTGCCTCCACAAATGAGGCGTCATTCCATTCGCGCCAGCGCACAAGCGAGGGTTGGGTCATAACGCCCATTATCGCCGCCGAATCACCGCCGAATGCCGGGCAAAAACGCCTGACGCGGCGCCTCACACGGGTAGTTCACGGCCCCAACCTTGGCCAGACCCAGCGTCGTGGGCGCAAAGCCCGGGAACACCGTGCTCACATTTGGGTTTGCCAGGCGGGTGGTGATGATCTCGCTCAACACGGATCGGTAGTCGGTGGTCACGGCCAGATCGGCCTTGTCATACAACTGAGCGGTGGCCAGACCGGGCCATTGCCCATAGATTTTCCCGCCGTTAACACCACCGCCGAGCACCAACATGGTGCTGCCATGACCGTGGTCGGTGCCCTCGCTGGCATTTTCCTGAACCCGGCGGCCAAATTCGCTCATGGTCACGATCGTGGTGCGCTTGGCGAAGTTGGCCGTGCCGCAACCGTTAAGATCGGTAAAGAAGGCCTTTAGCCCACGCGCCAGGTTATCCACCTGACCGGAAAGATACCCGCCACCGTTGGTGCCCTGATGTTCATGAGTATCCCAACCACCCAGATCCACGGTGGCGGCGCGCAACCCCACGTTGATCTTGATCAGTTGCGCGATCATTTTCAGACTGTCGCCAAACCCACCGCCCGGATAGCTGGCGCGGTTGGCCGGGCTATAGTTTCCCGGGTTGGCCCGGTTGATCGCATCGATCGTATCCAGGGTTTCCTTGCCGGCTTGGGCCAACCAATCGGAACCCGAATACATGCCTGCAAGTGCGGCTTGCTGCAGATCGCTATATTTCCAATAGCCCCCAATATTGAACCCGCCAACCCCGGTTAGCGCCGCCGTACTGGTGCTGCCAGACAGCGACATTGGCTGACCACCACCCGATGCGAGTGAATCGATCAGGGTAGGCGTATTGAGCCAAGGAGCGGATGCCAAGTGCCGGGTGATCCAACCATTGGCCGTGGCCTTGATACCAGGCGTGCCGAGTTCCATAAACTGCATCGCATCAAAGTGGCTGCGGGTGTCGCTCATCAGACCCGCGGCGGGGACGAAGGCCAAATGACCGGCCTGATACAACGAAACAAGCGGGGCCATGGATGGATGCAGCCCCAGCTCAACCATGCTGGAGAATCCATTGTTGTTGATCCGGAGTGCCGCGCCCTGCCCGGTTACCGGTATCTTTATGACCGGGCGGGCGGCCACATAATTGCCGCGATCAGTGCCATCCACGGGCACCACCACGTTTAAGGCATCCCAGCCGCCGCGCAAAAAGACTGTGATCAAAATATCGCCTGAGGCGTCATCGGGTGTGTTTGGATCGGCAAAGGCGACGTTGGTGACGCGCGCACCGGCCATCGCGGCAATGGCCGCCGAACAGCCCATGAGAAATGCGCGACGCGAAACGACGGGTTGTGTAGTGGTTTTTGACATTACTTTAGTTGAAAGTCCGGGCACATGAGAATAAGGGCCACCATGCGGGGAAGACGATCGGTGATATCAGTTGGCGGCAAGATGCTGGTTGGCTGAAAGGTGCCCCGCATAAAGCGCACCATCTCGTCGCGGGTGCCGCTGGCTGCTGTCGGGCGGCCAAGGATACGATTGATCCAGAAGTCCGCCAGAGCGTTGGCCGTGGTGAGATTTGCCGGCGTTTGTGCCACCACATCAACTTTGATCTCACCAGCGTATTTGGTAATGGCACTAAGGTTGGCCTGAATGTCATTCTCCATCAGGGTATTCGCGAACCGCCAGCGCATCAACACCGAGGTCGTGTTGGTCCAGGCCCCCTTGACATCCGGAAACCCATCGGGCGGTCTACGGCCATATACAGGTTGACCCATGGCGTCAAAGCTGGAGTAGGACAGCTCGTCGCCATATTGCAGACCGTAGAAGCTGAGATTTCCAGACACGGCGCGCACCGCGCTGGCGGCGAACTCAAATGGACGTTTAAACTTTTCACCCCAGGCAGCCTTAAACTCCGCGGAAGTCAGGATCAGTTGCAACACCTGCGTTATTTGGTCCGGCGCGTCCTTTTGCGCGGTAAACAGCGCCGCGGCGGCGTCAATAATGCTTTGTGGCGGAAAGTCGCCAATCAACCTACGACACAATTTTCGGGCTATGTAACGACCAGTGCCGGGATGCGCGGAGAGCCAGGCCAATGCGCGCAAGCCATCATCCTCCGCTGCAGCGTTTGGATAAATTTGCTGACCAAGGATGATTTTTTGACCCTTGTCGTGCTGGCCCTCGCGGTAGTAAAACGAGCCGTCGTTTGTCGAACCCTGGTTGGGGGCTTCATTGTCACTAACCCGCCAACCGGTCAACGCACGCGCGGTTTCAAATACATCCCAGTCATAATAGCCCTCTGGACACGGTTGTGTAAACCCAGGCGTGACGCCTGGTAAAACCGGAAAGTTTGTCGGGCGAACTGTGCCTTTATAGTTTTCGGCCCCCATGGTGTGCAACTCAAACATCTCGCGCGCGTAGTTTTCGTTTGGGTTGCCTGGCTGGCTGACGTAGTTATCGAGGTAATACAGCATGGCGGTGCTGTGCGCCACCTTTACCAACATGTCGTGGAAATTTCCGAGTGCGTTGGCGCGGATGCACTCCTGATCAAACTGTTGCCAGGTTCCAAAAATGGCCGTCTGATCCCATGGATAGATGTTGAAATGATTTTGCCAAAAGTCGACCATCACCTCAAAGAGCTGACGCTTGCTGTAGACCGCCTTTAGCCATTTCAGCCTGCGTCCTTCGATTGCGGGGCGCTGGCGCTGAAGGTAGTCCACGTTCTGGGCCTTGACGTGATCCGCCCATTGCTGTTGTACGGTTTTGCCCAGGGTCTGAAAACCGGTGGCTGCGATCTTGGCGTCGCATTCGGTATCCACAATTGAAGCGGGGGCAAGCTGCTGGGCGACATACTGTGTCAGTCGAGAGGTATCGTCAGCGCCCAACGCGTTAAATGCATCTATATCACCTGGTCGCGGGCCAAACGCCATTCGGTTGAGTGTTACTACTGCGAGATCCATTGCAACTTGATTCTATGTAACTGAAAGAATATTGCATGATTGAGGCCTGATGGACATAACTTACTTAACATTGTCCGGCTCAGGAACCGCTAACCGCTATATGGTGCCGAGGCGCACGATACCTCGGTGCGGTTTAATACGGACAACATGCAAGCCGAGCACCGCACGCCCCAAACCTTCCTGCAAAACCTGACCGATTTGCCGGGCGCGATGGCACCCAGCGCGATCATGGCCGGGCTGATCGCCACGTTGGTGGGCTACAGCGGCCCGCTGCTGGTATTGTTTGAAGCGGCCAAAGCGGGTAGCCTGACCGACGCGCAGCTTGGCTCATGGATTTTGACGGTCACGATCGGCACCGGCATCTGCGCGATCTGCCTGAGCTTGTGGTACCGCCAACCGATTATGTGCGCGTTTTCAAGCGCCGGGGCGGTGCTGATGGTCACTGCGCTGGCACAATTTTCCTACGCAGAGGCGGTGGGTGGATACCTGGTGGCAGGAATAGCGTGTGCGTTGCTCGGGCTGAGCAGACTTTTTGGCAGGGCCATTGCACTCGTGCCAAAGCCGATCGTTAGCGCGCTGATCGCCGGGGTCATCTTTCGCTTTGGCATCGGGCTTTTTACCGATTTCCCCAAGGAGCCGTTGCTGATCGGTGGCATGGTACTGGTGTTTTTTCTGCTCAAGCGACAGGGGATGCGCGCGCCCAGCATCGGCGCGTTGCTGGCAGGTCTGGCGCTGGTGGCGGTTCAGGGACGGGTCTTATTGACCGACTTCCACCCGGCGCTTGCCACACCCGTGTTCACGGCGCCGGCATTTAGCATCCAGTCCATGATTAGTATCGCGCTGCCGCTGTTTTTGCTGGCAAATACGTCCCAAAATGCGCCGGGGGTGGCGGTCCTGCGCAACGATGGCTATGACGCCCCGCCGGATGGCCCGGTAACCATGACCGGGCTGGTCACCAGTTTGTTTGCGCTGTTTGGCTGTCACGGCATCACCATGAGCGCCATCACCGCGGCAATCTGCACCGGCAAAGAGGCGCACCCGGACCCGACCAAACGCTACAGCGCGGCGGTGGCGTGCGGTCTTTGGTATGCATTATTTGGGTTGTTTGGAGCCACGGCGGTGGCATTGTTTCGTGCGGTCCCACCCGCGCTGGCCAGCGGCGTAGCCGGGCTTTCGCTATTGGGTGCGGTTGCAAACGGCATGACCGGCGCGATGAGCGAGCCAAAGCAGCGCGAAGGTGCGCTGGTCACGTTTATGCTCACCGTCAGCGGCATCGAGCTGTTCAAGGTGGGCGCGCCGTTCTGGGGGTTGGTCGCCGGCGTATTGGTGAACGCGCTGCTGACCTGGCGGCGGCGCGAATGATCGCCAGCCAGTTCGCAGTCAGCACGCTCGTGTGGAAGATTTACACCGACCCGGCATTGGTGCATCGTTGGTGGGGCCCGGCGCGACACCAAATCGTTGTGGACAAAATGGACGTCCGCGTGGGTGGCGAGTGGCGCTTCCTGATGAAGCACAAGGATGGCCAGGAATTGGGCTTTAGCGGCGTTTACAAGGAAGTTCTGGCGCCGCACAAGCTGGTGTATACCTCTGTGTTTGAACCCGATCCAAGCGCGGTCAGCCTTGAATCATTGACGTTTGAGGAGATGCCGGACGGCCGCACAAGGTTTGTGTCGCGGTCATCGGTGGATTCGGAAAAGAATTTGGCGGCCATTGTGAGTGACGGGATGGAGGGCGGTGCGCTCGAAACCTTTGAGCGGTTGGCCGAGCCTATACGCACCGAAATGACTAAAATATCCGTATGAACACCTCAAGCACCTGTCAAAAGGCGGCGGACTATCTCGGGCGGGCGGGTCGGCCGATCGAGCAGAAGCTGAACTCCTTCCACTTCGAGCACGGCAATCTTGATGATGTGCTTGCGGAACTGGAGCGCCATCAAAACCCGGATGGTGGATTTCACGAGTTGGAGCCCGACATTCAACTGCAAGATTCATCGGTGATTGCGACCTCGATCGCATTTCAGATATTGCGCGAAACCGGCGCGCCCGCAGATCATCCACTGGTGGCCGCCGCATGTCGATTCTTGTTGAATGCCTACAACCCGACCACCCTGAATTGGGAGATCATGCCGCCAAATATTGACGACGCTCCGCATGCACCCTGGTGGGTATACGGCGGAGATCTGTCACACAGCATGGCCAATCCACGCGCAGAGATCCTAGGTTACGTGCATGATTACGCGATGTATTTTCCCGATGCCATGCGCAGCTTGCTGACCGCGTCTGTTGTCGCTCAACTGCGCGCCTGTGGCGAAGATATTGAAATGCATGACCTGGCGTGCTATTTGCGCTTGTCGGAAACCAAATCGTTGCCGCCCGACACCGGGGTTGAACTGAAAGAACTGCTGACGCCGCATGTCGACCGCGCCGTCGCGCGTGACCCGGCTGCCTGGTATTCCTATGGGTTACAACCGCTGTCTGTAGTATCCAACCCGGCATCGCCATATGCCCATTTGTTTGCCAAAGAGATTCCGGCAAACCTGGCATTTATGATGGATCAACAGGGCGCGGATGGATCGTGGTCACCCAATTGGTCTTGGGGAGATGAACACCCGCAGGCCTGGTCCGTTGCCCAACACGATTGGCGCAGCGTGATCACGCTCAAAAATTTGCGGTTGATACGGGCGTTTGGCGGCTGAGTGCATCCGGGGCGCCAACGTGCAAAGTGGAGGAAAACATGACTACAGACCTGGCAAGCTACATCACCCGCATGCCAAAGGTCGAATTGCACGTGCACCTGGCGGGTGCCATCCAGCCGAAGTTGCTGCTTCGGCTTGCGCGGCGCAATCATATTGACCTGCCGGCAGACACGGTCGAAGGTCTGCAGCAGTGGTATGCCTTTCGCGACTTTCCACATTTTGTGGACATCTACGTGGCGATTACGCGCTGCATGAGCACCGCGGCGGATATTGAACCGCTGGCGACTGAATTTTTGCACGATCAGCTGCTGCAAAATGTCCAGCACACCGAGATCACCCACACGATATCCACCCCTTGGAACCTGCACGGAATTTCATTTGACGACCAACTGGCCGCCATCAACCGCTCCCGCGACGCGATCACACGCGAACATGGAATCACCGCCAGC
>JANXLU010000090.1 GCA_025354985.1 Chloroflexota bacterium | reverse complement strand
ACAGAATCCGGCCCGGCGATTAGCGGCAGAAGACGACCGGAGAACTCCTCATAGAAACCAATGCGCACGCGATAGGCACCGGTAGGCAAATCACTTGGCAGGTCGAGCACGTGCGGATCTCGCAGAACCTCGCCGGTTATCCAGGTGGTGGTGGGGCGCAGCCCGCTGGCGGGCGCGCCGTCATGCCCGGTCTTACGGTCGCCGTTTGCATCGACCAATTGGACAAACACTTTGTATTTCCGGGATGGCTCGGCACGGGCAAGCCAGCCCAGGGTCACGGTTACAGAATCACTGACGCGCGCGGCGGCGGGTGCGTCAAAGCCGATCAGGCTTATGCCATCGGCAAAGTCAGCCCGTTGACCGACCTGCATGGTTATAGGATCGGTGTTACGGATGGGGGAATCGATACGGAGCGAACCGAGCGCAGTTGACGCGCCGCCCACGGAGATTTCCAAGGTGTAGGCGCCGCCCGGCGTGGCCGGTGGAATGCGTGGACGCTGAGTGGCCCGCCAGATGTCACCCGCCTGCCAGTCGGCCGGTGGCAACCCTTCGACCAGCGGATGACAATCCAAAGGAATTGGCGGTTGGTTTGGCCGGGTCAAGCGCCAACATGCCAGCTCGTCGGTTGGCGACGCCGACCTGGCATGCCACCACACTGCAACTGGGAGAACATCACCAACGGCAATCGAATTTAGCGAACGATCTACTCCGATCAGGTCCAGCCCGGCACCCAGCGCAACGGAGAGCGGCAGTGTGGGTGAAATGTCAGTAAGGGTTGGTTGTGTCTGTGGACGGCGTACGGTAGCCGGGAGCGCGGGCGAGCCGTTTGGCGAAAGCGGTGCATCCGGGCGGCCCAAGGGATAGACTGCGACGCGCACCTGATAATTGCCCGGCGGGGTGCCGGGTGGCAGCACAAGGGTGTGGTCATCGCGGGCGTATTGACCGGGCTGCCAGCGCGAGTTTGGGTATACGCCGCCGGGATGCAGCTCATCGGTGCTCACCAGCGTTTCGCCACGGCCATCGATCACCTGTACGTTTACGCTGTAATCCTGAACCGTGGGTTGCAGAACCTGCCAAAGCAGCGTCGTGTGGATTGCATTTTGCGCGGGGTCGTAGGTGGTGGCCGAGACATCAAACAGCGCCAGCTTATCAAACGTGGCGCGGGCAGCGGATACTGGCGGGGTGCCCGGCGAAGTGCGCCAAGGATTGACGGTGCGGTCGAGCCAGCCGGACTTCACAACCCCAAGAAACACCAGGGTAGTCAGCACAAGCGCGGTTGGTGCGGCTTCGTTGGGCGAGATTACGGTGTCGTGGACTACAGGCTGGCGCGCGCACATGACGCTCACGGCCAAAACTGCCAGGGCTATGAGCGAAACTGCGCTTGAGGCGGTGCGCAGCGGGGTAGTGCCAAACCAGACCACGATGCGATGCCCACCCGCCGGCACATCGAGCTGGATCAGCCCGGTCGTTGGCTGGGGTGTGATTGGGACGGGCCGACCGTCCAGCTCGGCCCGCCAGCCTTCGAAGAAGAACTGAGCAAACGTTAGCGAGGCGGCGGCGGGCAGCAGTAGTTGCACGTCATATTGAAGCGGCAGATCACGCTCGGCTTCTACGCGGGTGCCGGCAGGCAGCGCATCCGTCATCAGTTTTGGAAGCGGGGCGTTATCGGCCGGCCAGGTACGCACCAACACGGGGGTGTACTCACCGATCGAAGTGGTGCCAACAATCCCCAGCGTGCGCTCGACCCGGGCGAGATCAGCCGCGGTGGCACGAGTTGGCGCATGAACGGTCGGGAACATCCAGAACAGCGATGTAGAGACAACCGCGAGAATGACACCCAAACTTAGTGCCGAGCGATGGGCGACGCCACGCGCACCAAGGAGGAGCGCGTGGACCCCGAACCCGGCGAGAAGCGCAAGCATCACGCTCGCCAGACCCAGAAAGCGGGATGGATACAACACAAATTTGACCAGCGGGAGCGCCTCCCAAACAGGCGCGCTGATGGATTGGGTCATGACGATGCAGACGACGGCCACAGCGGAAGCGAGCATCGCCAGCGGTCTGGTTGCGCGTTGACCGGCGCGGAACATTGACGAGATCAGACCGACCATGGCCAGACCAACGATGGGCAGACCAAGCGCAGGGTGGACCTGACCATTGATCAAAGCCGGATCGATGGGTGCGGGCAGCGCAAACAAAGTGCCGAACGGCACAAAGGCGGTGTGAAAATCATAGGCCCCGGACAAGGCCGATTCAAGCCGCGTGAGATTGCGCTCGGCAAAGGCGGGGAACCAGAAGAAGGCCGACAGCGCCAACCCAAGGGACAACGTCAGCGCGGCGCGGATAAGCGTTGCCACGCGCAGCGATCGTGGCGCATCAAGGACTGCAATCAGCGCAAACAACGCGATAACCGGCGCCGCAAGCAGCGCCGTGATGTTATGGCACAGCACCACGGCCGCGAACGCCAAGGAACCGCCCACCCACAGGCGGTCATCTTGCCTGGATGCGGCAAACGACAGGAGCGCCAGGGTGAGCGGGACAAACGCAAGCGCCATAAACTCGGCGAGGGCCGCACGCTCGTAGATGTTATAGAGCGTGTAGGGCGCAACCGCATAAGTCAGGGCCGCGGCCAGCGCGGCAACCGGCCCAACGGTTCGGCGGGCGAGACCAAACACCGAGACCCCGCCAAGACAGGAACCGAGCGCAAAGGCGGCCAAGAGCGCGTGATCAAAGGTAGCACCGATCAAATGGACGGCCTCGGCCACATAATGCGGCAATGGTGGATAGTATTGAAAGATTGGATAGCCGTAGCCAAAAGCCAGATTTGGAAACCAGCGTGTAAACAGAATGCCCTGATGGATCAAATCATCCAGCGCGACGATGCGATATAGGTGCAAAAAAACATCCGCGCCACGCGGCAATTGGCCGGATAGCAACGGCTGCGCCGCAAACATGCCAATGACAAGCGCTACGAGCACGGGCAGCGCGGAGGCACAACGGTTTTTGAAAGCACGCGCACGCAAGACGACCGGAGCATACACGATTTGCTATAATCACAGGCGGTGATCTGCAGACACAATCTGTATTCACTCAAGGGCTGTCGCCAGGACGCGATGGCTCCTCGCGAGAGGGGTCATTGCGTCTTTCCATTTTTCGCAACGAAACATGCAGGGTGCAGTGTCTCAACCGATCGTCATTCAAACTTTTTGATAAACACAGGAGAACAATAAATGGCAGAACTACGAGACTTTCTTGAACTGAGCTATGGCGAGCTCGAAGAGATGAACCTGGCGGTGAAAAAACAGCGCAAGGATCGGGTGCCCTCGGACAAAATGGCCGACGAGCGCCTCAAGTATCTGAGCGATGAGAAGCGGATCAAGGCCGTGACCGTGGTGTTTAGCGACCTCGAAGGCCGGCTGCACATGCTGGATTATGACAAGAAGTTTCTGGTCAAGGGCTATGACAACCTGACATTTGACGGTTCCTCCATCCGCGGCTTTACCGCACAGCGCGAGAGCGACTTGCGCTTGAACTTGGATTGGGGCTCGTTTTATTGGGGGCCATCGGATGTGTTTGGACCGGGCAAGGTGCTGGTATTTGGCGAGGTGATCGACAAGGATGGCTCGCCTTACGGCGCAGATCTGCGCGGCATGCTGAAAAAATACGCAACCGAACAGTTTGACACGAACGGCTATACACTGAACGCGGCCAACGAGATTGAAGGCTTTTTGTTCAAGGGCGTCAATGCCGAGCGCGAATTTCACACCACCGGCAAGTTTGAGTTTGTAAACACGGGTGGCTACTATCACTCGCTGCCGGGCGACCCGTTGCGCCAGTTTATCGACATGTCCGCCGAGGTGCAGCGTGCGATGGGTTTTGAAAACGAAAAGGATCACCCGGAAGTGGCGCCTGCACAGTTTGAAATCAACTATGGCTATGGCGAA
>JANXLU010000050.1 GCA_025354985.1 Chloroflexota bacterium | reverse complement strand
GGTTGACCAGCAAGCGACTCAAACCAGGCTGGGACAACGATTTTCTATTCAAAATCGTGGCGGGGGCTGGAAATTAGGCGCCGACATGCGGGTGCCCTGTGAGGGTGTCGTACTACCTATGCCTGCTCACGTACCGGCCGGGTGCCCTGTGAGGGTGTCGCAGATACTGTGCGGAGATCGCCGCCAACCCTCACAGGGCTTGGAGCCCTGTGAGAGTGTCGTACTACCTATGCCTGCCCACGTACCGGCCGGGTGCCCTGTGAGGGTTTCGTACTACCTATGCCTGCCCACGTATCGGCCGGGTGCCCTGTCCGGGTTTCGTACTACCTAACAGGCCTTTCAGCTGCTTGACGCGCGGGTCCGCGAGCTTGAACTCACAGTACTCACCATCGCCGTGTGAATTTAGGAACTCACGATAGAAGGGATCGCCAGATTGTTTCAGGCAACGGAGAAACTCGCCGAGCTTCATGCCCAGCAAGACCCGGTACCGAGACTCAACCCGTTCCGCAAGCTTCAAGTACTTCGGATGGGCGACGGTGTCCCGTAGAGTCTTGTTGTTCTTCGAGGCGAAGACGTCTGCTACGCGAGTCGTGCCGCGGGCTAATGGAGTCTCGACAAATTCAAGCTCTGAGTTGCCAGCGACAAACGGAGGCCATCGTCAGTCATTTCGTTTCGTTCGGCTAACGCCTGCGCTCACTGGCGGGCCTCGCATTGTTAGGCGACATGACCCCCATCTCCGAGTCCGCGCGCGCGCCGATAGTGCATGGCGACCGCGCCGCTGAGGAGCGGCGTCGACGAGACCAGCTCGAGCCGTCGCGTGCTGGGTAGCCCGCTCTGGTACAGAGTCGGGCCGTGGCCTGCGATCCTGGGGTGGACGAGGAACTTGTACTCGTCGATCAGATTCAGCCGGTCCAACTCGGCCGCCAGCTTGCCGCTACCGAGAAGCACGCCGGTCGGGGTCGCATCCTTGAGCTTCTGCACGCTCGTGCGCAGGTCGCCGGCGATGTGGTGGCTGTTGGTCCACGGGAAGTCCGTTCGCGTCGACGACACCACGTACTTCGGCTTGGCCTCCAGCTTGACCGCCCACTCGCGCATCGCCAGCGGAGCCTCCTCGTCGCCGCGAGCGACCGCCGGCCAGTAGCTCTCCATCATCTCGTAGGTGACGCGGCCCCACAGCATCGCCCCTCCTTCGTCCATGAGACGGGTGAAGTAGGCGTGCGTCTCGTCGTCAGCGATTCCCTCCTGGTGGTCGACGCAGCCGTCGAGGGTTACATTGAGGCTAAAGGTCAAGAGTCCCATGGTGACGAGTCTACTCCGACTTAAGCGGGCCACTGGGCTGTCACTTGTCGACGAGTGCCTCGCAGCGCCCAACGCCCGGCATCAGCGGCGCGCACGAACGTTACGGATAAGGGACAAGCCAATTGCGCGTCCCCTTCATGCCGTTGTTAGGTCGCATTTCGCATGATACCTCGCAGAAAGGCTTAGCTCAGGTCACAGTAGGTCCGCTAAGCCTTTGCAGCAGATCAAAGGCCACGAACTCGGCATGCGATCAGCAAGAGACCGAGGCCGATGATCCACGACCATGTCTCAACAGGCTCGCCAATTTTGACTAGACCAAAGTGTGCAACTAGCGCGATGAGAAAAAGAACCAGAGAAATAACCCATACCGCGTTCGTCGGGGCCTTACCTGAAAAATTCTTCATTTGTGTTTTCCTTTTGTCTGTGAAACCAGACAGAATCTATTTTAGCTGATTCATGCGTTCCTGATACCGGCAGCATTTCAGGGTCCACGCCTGTCGCAAGTTAGCGCCGTAACTTTGCCACGGTGCTGAACGGGACCCCTCAGTATTTCAGAGCCTAACGACCCCAAGCACAGCGACCGCGGAGTGCGGCGGCGGAAGCAGGTGCCGTGACGCACGGAGCGATTCGCCGCAGCGCATGGGCAGGCGACGTTGCGTTAAGTTCGTCTTTGCGATGTTAGGTGAAGTAGGGGCGTGCAATCTCGTCTGCTTGCGCGCGGTAGTCAGCGATTTGCCCGGCGTCAGCCTGCGCCAGCGCGGCTTTCAGCGCGTCCACATTCAGATCCCGACAGTAGGCTGGCGCGCCGGGATGCTGCCGCCAAGAGTCGGCGAGCGTGCCGGCGTCAAGGCCGTCGAAGCCAAGTATGTCGAACAGGCCAAGCACAAGCTCTTTGGCGTGCGGGTCGTCCCCAGCGACGGAGAGGCAAATGCGCCCCGGAGTGCCCCCTGGGGCGCCGCGCGTGGCCAAGCTGTCAACGACGATGTTGTTGAATGCCTTGACTACGGGAACACCGAGCACCCGCGCCACCCACTCGCTGTCGGTCAAACCGCCCTCGATCTCGGCGATGCCACCGTCTCGAGATGGATAGTAATTCCCCGCATCGACGATGACAGCCGACGTTTTGGCTGGGATGTCGCGCGGCAATTGTGCCATCGCCGCCGCTGGAATTGCGATGATGACGAAGTCCTGTGCGCAAGCGGCCTGCTCTACCGTTGCTGCGGTCGCACCGGTTGCGGTGGCCACCGCAGCTAACGAGGCGGGGCCGCGCGAGCTGGCAATCGCGACATGGTGTCCGAGCGCCGTGAGGTGTCGAGCGAGGGTGCTTCATACTTGATCATCTTCAATCGCTTTGGCTTCTCCGATTCTTTGGGCAAGACCAAATCACCGAACGGTGTTTTTAGCGGCACTGCGAGATAAAGGTAATGAAAGAAGAAGACTATGCGCACATCTCCTTTCCAAGCATTGTAGAGGTCATTCTCAGCGAATATCAAAACATCATCGATGCACGTACACAGATCGGAAAATTTATCCATGCGGTCTATAATCGAAAACAGATGCATTCAAGTCTGCATGCTCTTGCGCCTAATCAGTTTGAGCGCGAATGGCGGCACGACCAGTGTGCAATATCTCTCTCCTGGAAATTGGTCAAAGTAGTCCAGTTTTCTGTGCGCATTTCACATTCTCATTCGTTTCAGACCACGGGTCAGCTCTGATTTTCTCGCCTTCCAGATCAAGTATCTTTTCATCATAAGGAGCTTGCCAATTGCTTTGTGGCTCATTGGGTATCTCCTGTGTGAATTCGCTAATCTCACACTTGCCAGAAGATTCTTTCACCCATAGCTCAACAAGGTTCATAGGCTCTTTAGACTTGACTGGGTACACGCCAACGTTCGTTCCACTTGCGCGGCTGGAACGCCCCACATCAAACTCACCTGCAATTTTGTAAATCCGCCGACAGCTTGCCGCGTCAGCAGCGAACCCTGTTGCGCCTGACTTTAACGGCACCAGACAAGTACAAACTCGTACCCATGCTACGGATTGCTGAAACTCCGGCGTATCCGTATGTTTCGCGGCTCAACCAGAGACATTGGGCAACGTGGCTTTTTGCAAAGACCATGTGATGGCACGTAGAGGCAAAGGGCTAGTTACGAGTTTCAGTGAATATTGTTTTTGCAACTCTGTCATCCGCTTGTAAAACGAGTAGAAATCATTACCGTAGGTCGCTTCAATTTTCTTTCGGACAGCGCGCACTTCTGCCACGATTGGATCTTCGGTTGTCATCTTAAACCTCCATTAATTCTTCCGGTGTGCAAATGACCGGCGTGTATATCCCCAATTTACCAGCAAGATTGCGTTGCAGCGGTGGTCATGGTTTGGTTCTTGGATCGCCTGAACCACCACGATAACACGATTGCATCGCACAGCCAGTAGCGCCGGCACGGCCGAACCGGCCACGCGGTTCCCCCCGCGCGGCCGGCTTGCAGGGTCTTGAAATCGCGTTGCGCTTCAGAACTCGCCGCAGTTTTCGGTGCGATCTTGGACGCATTCGGTCATGGCGCTTTTCATCGGCGCCGTTGGCATGCGTGGGTCGCGCCGCTGGATATTTGGCATCGGCTTTTTGGTGTTCTCGCTGCGCTATTGGTTCCTGGCGCTGGACACCCTCACAGGGCTCCCCGGCCTACCGGCCGGGTGCCCTGTGAGGGTGTCGTACTACCTATGCCTGCTCACGTACCGGCCGGGTGCCCGGTGACGGTAACCGGCGGAACTGGCTACCGCGTCGTCGCGTCCAGCTCCAGCTGGGGGATCTGCTCATACTTGGCGCGTTTGAGGTCGGCGCGCACCCGCGTGATCAATTGCGCCCGGGTGGCCTTTGGGTTTAGGCGCGCGTTCTTGATATAGAAGTAGGTAAACGCGCCGTTTGGCCGGTTGTCAAAGGTCGCGTCGGCACTGGTCTGATCTGAGCGGCAGCCGGCCCACAGGATTGCGCCAGTGCGGGTGACCGCATCCGCCTTGCGCGGCTCCTTGGCGCTGCTCAGCATGCTGCGCGGTTTGGGCGTCGCCTTGGGTGCATTGAGCGCGCGAAAGGCGGCAAAGCTGGGCGGGGCCAGATAGCGCGGTCGCGGCTGGCCCGGGAACCCCAACAGGTCAATCGCCTTCAGCCCGGTGCCGCTGTGACAGGTGTCCAGAAACACCTCCACGGCGCAGGTCACCGGCACGGTCACAAACACGTCATGCAACTCGTCATCGCAGATCACGTGATCAGCATCCCAAATGTCACCCTTCTGGATCAGGTCGGTTGGGCAGAATGCCTCGTCGGCCTTCGTGCCCTTTAGCTCGCCCATGGTCTCGGGTTGCTCGTCGCCGTCCAAATCGGGCACTTGAGTGCCGTGGGAAGAGAAGCTAAACACCAGCGTGTCCAGGTTGCCGCCCGCCGCAAGGTTGGCCAGCTCGCGCAGCGCGCTCATCACGGCCGCCTTGGTGGCCGCGGCATCGGTCAGCACTTGGACGTCCGCGCTGGCAAAGCCACGCGTTGCCACCAGCAGCGCGGCCATGTCGTTTGCGTCATTGACGCATCCGCTCAGGCGGGCATTTGGCAGGTTTGCAAAGTTGTTTATTCCAACACACAGCGCTTTTTGTTTGGGCATGATCACACTCACTTGAACAGTGAACCTTGTCCCGAAAGTTTAAGAAATTTGCGCGGTTTGTCAATGGGACGGATGTCACAGACTGCGGCATACCCGGCCAATGGCAACTGGGCATCGCTGGACCCGGCAACCGGCCAGCGTTCATCTTCAGTGGCCACCAATGCGCATCCATCAGTTGCCTTCGGCGACGCGCCCGCAGCGCAAGGCTCTGGGCTCGTACTGTGGGCCTGTTTGGTCTGTGGCGTTGGCTTGGGTTGGGAGAGGAAACACCCGACGTGCGCTGGCACGTCATACGGTGAAATCGCGGTGAGGAGTTTAGGGCGTCGGCGCCATGATGTATTCGGCAAACTGCGCATTCATGACGTCGCTTAGCCAGGCATAGTCTGCGTCCGAAAGCTTGGTGTGCGGAGATTTCATATTCAGGGGCATGTCCATACCGCCCAGACGCGCATACGCCTTGTCGATCGCACCGTCGATATATCCCTTTTGAACCAGGGGCACCGCCGTGAGGTGGAAGAAACGCATCACATCGGCATGTAGCCGGCTGGCGGTCGAGGCATCGCTCCGCACCACCGCATCGTAATAACCCCGGGACAGCGCGGGCAAAGCATAGTTAGCCGACGGGATGAGCCCGGCAGCGCCCAACGGATGACAGAATGCGAAGGCCGCCTCCGTCACAAAATTGTGAATCGACGGCGCCTCGGTGATCAACTCATAGAAATCCAACCATGCCCCGGACCCGGTCTTGGCGGCCTCCAGGTTGGGCGCCAGTTGGTGCATGCGCTCCATCTCCGCACCCTTGAGGCGGCGTTTGTTGCGCGGATTGTTGTAGAGCAAAAACGACAGGTTTGGAAAGCTGCCACACACATCTGTGAAGTAGCGCGCGATCTCGGCATCATTGAGCTCCTTCCAGAATGGCAGGGTGATTTGCACGCCCTCCAGGCCCAGGTTCGCCACTGTTTGACAGCGCAGCTTCACCGCCTCGGAGCTCAGCCCAAAGCAACCGACCTGGCGGAAGCCCGCAAACTGCGCGGTCTCGGCCGCGAAGATGCCCGCAATTTGGGCAAATTCCGCGTCCGACACGGCGTATCCCTCGCCGCTGGTGCCAAACAAATACATGCCGTCGCAACCCTCGGCGCGCAACTTTTGAATGGCCGCGCCAAGTAAGGACGGCACCAAAGCGCCATGTTCATCAAGCGGCAGAGGGACGGACACCAGGACACCTCCAAGACGGCTATTTGCCATGGTTCGTAGTATGCCACTTTCGCTCGCACATGTGGCGTTGGGTATGCTCCTGGCGCCAACGTTCTCACATCCGACACGTTTCATCAACCCGCAGCATGCCGGCAGCCTGCGCTGCGGGTTGGCTTGTGGCGGCGTGTCAGGTGACAATGCTCCGTTTGGCAACCACGCTGATGGCGCCGTTGTTTTCGAGGATCGCACTGTGCACTTCGTCGACCGAGAGACAGCCATTTTGCCGCAGCGCCGCGTGCAATTCATGGTTGGTCAGCATGGCCCGCTCCATCACCCGGGTATACAGCTGTCCATTGTGAATCAGGACTTCGGGCTGGCCCTCGATCACCGCCTCGAGCTTTTTGCTTTTGTAGGTTGCATAACCAAGCCCCAGATTCAGGACCACAAGCGTGGTGGCCGAAATAACACCGGCCAGGATCGAATTGTCGCCGCCGTTCATCGCGTTTTGAACCGCATTTGAGAGCACCAGCAGCAACACCAGGTCAAAGGGTGCGAGTTGCCCCACCTGCCGCTTGCCGGTCAGGCGCAGCAACAACAACAGAAACGCGTAGACGACGACGCCACGAAGGATCAACTCCCACCAGGGGACCGTCAGTTCAAACATGGTTTGCCTCACTCACTTGCATCGATTGCGGAAGGGTTAACGCGCGTGCACCTGCACCGTTGCCGCAACCGGGCGGGCGCGCTTTGCTGCACCGCGCAACACGTGTGGGATGCGGATTGCGGCCGAAACCACACCTGTTGAATGCTAGCGGAGCGCTCGTCCCGCAACAAGTGACCGGCGACACGATGGGAGGTGATCCGGGTCATTGATCGTCAGCAAGCCCGCACACGCGGTGAGCCACAAACCCGGCCGAGGCGTGACGATCCGCGTGAGGTACGTCGCGCACCGCGCGCGGAAATGATCCTGGTGCCGGTGCCGCACTACTTTCGCGTCGGTGTCAGCGGTCCGGCCGCCGTGGCGCAACGGTCCGCGTCGTGGCCGGACCTTTGCGCCGGGTGGTCGCTCAGGCGGGCAGCGGAACGGTCTGCAGCGCGCCACCGCAGGGGCTTGACAAACTAGAACAAATGTTCTATATTGATCGCGATAACAGAATAGACAACGACACCACCCATCGTTAAACGGCCATCGTAGAGACGCAAGCGTGCGTCCTCACAAAGGCGCTGACAAGTTGGAGGATGTGATTTTGCAGGGACGCACGGCTGTGCGTTACCTCGGATCACTCCCCGCTTTGTCGGCGCCTTTTTTTGTTTTCGCTCCCATGAACACATACACCCCCTTTACAAAGGTCGACGCCGCCCAACACATCGTTACAGGCGTCATCACCTCAGAAGCACCCGACGTTCAAGACGACGTCATCACCTACGAAGCCTCCAAAAAAGCAGTAACCAAGCCCGGAGGCTACGGAGCGTGGCGCAACGTGCGCGCCATGCACAAGGACGTAGCCGCCGGCATCGCCCAGGACATCGTTTGTAACGACCTCAGCCGAAACATCACCATCAGCGCAAAGATCATCGACCCGCACGAATGGGCCAAGGTCGAAGCAGGTGTTTACAAAGGCTTTTCACTTGGAGGCCAATCCAACGCCAGCACGCTACAAAAGGTGGGCAACAAGACGCTACGCGTCCACACCGACGTAGACATTCTGGAAGTGTCGCTCGTTGACCGCCCCGCCAACCCGGAGGCAGTCTTCACACTCTACAAGGCAACCAAACCCATGACCACAACGTTCAACCCGACACCCGGCAAAACACTCAAGCCACCATCCCCAGACCCGAGCCTGGCCAACGTGCCCAAGCCAACTTCCGCGGATCCTTCGCCCAACTCACCCACCGCCAACTTTGGGAACAATGTCCAGGAGAGTAACAACATGCCGGCCAGCCCGGGACCAGCCAGCATACAGGGCAGCGCAGTCAGCGCCCCGCCCCCGGCTGGGGGCGCCAAACCCGACACCATGGCCACGATGCAGGACGACATCGACAAGCCGGCACCCGAATACACCGTACCGCCGCTTGAAGCGTCCGATATGAATGAAATGAACGACGACAGCGCCAGCACCGTGCCGGACCCGCCGACAATTCCCACGGTCCGCAGCCAGCGCGATCGGAGAGCACTCAGCGCGAAAGAAGTCGCCGCCACAGGGCACAGCACCCCGGACTTGCCGGCAGCCGGCAGCGACTACGCCAGCGCCGACGAAATCACCCTTGCCAAACTCGCAGACGCCATCATCGCCAATGGAGCGTTTATCGACCTGATACGCGCCAAGTTCAGCAAGGCCGACGACACCGCGGCCCTCATCGAACGCCTCGAGGCGTTGGAGGCCAAGTTCCGCAAAGACGCCGCCGTGCGCCCGGTACTTCGCGAAATCAACCTCACCGGCAGCATGGAACACGCAAACGTCCAGGCCATCACCCAGCTTGACAACATCATCGCCAAGACAGGAGATCCACTCGCACGCGAAGCCCTCCAAATGGAGCGCGCAACCCTGGCACTCCAATCCATCCACAGCACCCGCGGACTACGTTTCAACTAACCACCAACTGTAAGGGCGGGGTCTCCCCGCCCCCTTTTGAACATCACAAAACAAAACCCAATCATGAACACAATTGCAGACCTATCCGAACTCTCGGAAACCACCGTCAACGCTTTTCGCGGCATCTATGGCCGCGGAGCCTTGCCCTTTTACAAAGGCATCTTGCAATCCACCGGACTTGTAGCGTACGATCTACAGCCAGTCGCCAAGTCGTTGTTTCCCGTCATCACGCCCCTACGCAACAGACTACCCCGAGTCCCCGGCAACGGTGACACAGCGACCCGTTGGGCGGCCGTCACAGCCATCAACACCACAAAGCTACGTGGTGGAATCCCCGAAGGCGCCAGAAACGGCTTCATTAGCACCACCGTGCAGCAGAAGCTCAGCGCCTACAAGACCATTGGCCTTGACGACTTCGTGAGCTTTGAGGCACAGAACGCCGGACAGGGATTCGACAACGTCCGCAGCCGCATGGCCCAAAACTTGCTGTGGGCAACGATGATTCAGGAGGAGAAAATCATCTGGGGCGGCAACTCGGACGCCGGCTTTTTGCTCGGAACCACGCCCACGCCCGTGCCGGCAACCGCCACAACAGGCGGCACCATCGCCGCAGCCACGTATAACGTTATCTGTGTTGCGCTCACCCACGCCGGATGGGACGCATCCACCGTTGCAGCTGGTGTACCTGACGTGCAAACCGTCACCCAACCCGACGGCAGCACCTACACCTACAACCCCGGCACCGCCATCAAATCCGCCGCAGCGTCTCAGATCACCACGGGCGCCACCAGCACCATCAGCGCCACCGTAACCGCCGTCCCCGGGGCAATGGCTTACGCGTGGTACGTTGGAACCGCCGGCAACGAGAAGTTGCAGCAGATCACGACCATAAACAGCTTCATCATGCTGTCTTTGAACGTGAGCAACCAGGCCTGCGCCGCACTTTTCACCGTTGATCGCTCTCAGAACTCTTTGGAGTTTGACGGCTTCATGACCCATGCGTTCCGGTCCGGCAGCCCAAGCATCATCAACACCCTCGCAACAGGCGTCGCCGGCACCGGCACCAAACTCACGTGCAGCAACAACGACGCCAGCATTGACCAGTTCGAAACCGTTCTCAAGTCTTATTGGGACAACTACCGCATTGCGCCGAACGTGATGTATGTCAGCGCCCAGGAAATCAAGAACATCACAACCGTTATCCTCAAGAATAACGGTTCGCCCGTCATCCGTTTGAACGCCGACGCCATGGCCGGGGCCAACGGAATCACCGGCGGATCCTTGGTCGGGACCTACCTCAACCGCTACGCGTCCGGTGGTGGAACCCTCATCCGTCTCGAAATCCACCCCAACGCCGCACCCGGCACCGTGCTCTTTCACTGTGACCGCATCCCCTACCCCATCAACCAAGTGCCAAACATCGTGGAAATGCACTACCGCCAGGACTATTACCAACTGGAATGGCCGTTGGTGAAACGCCGCTACGAATCCGGAGTGTATGCAGACATCACCATGCCCCACTACTTCCCGGGCGCCATCGGGATTGTGACCAACATCACCGACGGCGCGTAAGCCTCACCCCCTCACCCCCAACCCCTCTCCCTTCGGGAGAGGGGAGCTGCCCCTGTCCCTTCGGGAGAGGGTTGGGGTGAGGGAGCTGCCCCCTCTCCCTTCGGGAGAGGGTTGGGGTGAGGGATAAATACACCATGGATTTTTGCACACTTGCCGAAGTTCGCGAAGAGCTCATCAAGGCCGGCACCACCACAGCAGACGACACCGCAATCAGTAACCGCATCCCCCGGGTGACCACCCTCATCAACGACTATTGCGGCCACTGGTTGGATGACCGCACAGTAACCAACGAGACCCGCCGAGGTGACCAGGTATTGATCTCACCCTACGGCGACTTGCAGGTAACCACCCAGGGTGGACAAATCCGCACACTGACGGCCGCCAGCTACAGCACCGACTTCAAGACGTGGATCACGCTTGACGTCGCCAGCGCCGACGTTGACTTTTATGTAGCCAACTTCGTCAACCCGCCCATCAACTCACTCGGCGCCGACATCACCAGCCTACGCCGGTCCAGACTCTACGCCCGACTCAGTTACGTGGGAGGTTACAACCCGACCCCCGCCGATGTGAACTACGCCGCAATCCGCTGGGCTAGCCATCTTTACCTACAGCGCGAGATCACGCCGGGCGATGGACGGGGTGGGGGAACCCCGGCGTTGCCTCATGACGTCACAGAGGCGTTGCTGCCGTTTATGCGGAGGCGGCCCTAATTATGTCGCGCGTTTATGGAGCGCGTTTATGGAGCGCCGGCTTCCAGCCGGCATATGGAGCGCGGACATCTTGCCCGCATATGGAGCGCGGGCATCTTGCCCGCTCTTTGAGTACCGCATGCAGTACTCAAAGAGTTCGGCTTGCGCCTAAAATGCGGGCAAGATGCCCGCGCTCCATAAACG
>JANXLU010000038.1 GCA_025354985.1 Chloroflexota bacterium | reverse complement strand
GTCAATTTCAACCATCGCTATGCGGTGCCGGTGCGCAAGGCCCACGATGCGATTCTGGCGGGCAGCCTGGGCCCGGTCGTGTTTGCCAGCTGGCGGTTTGGCGGGGAAGGGCGGAGCAACCACCCACATGCCAACCTGATCGAGACGCAATGCCACGGCTTTGACATGCTTGAATGGCTGTGCGGACCGATTACGTCAGTTTCGGCCGAGATGACCGACATGACCGGCGGCGGCTTTCGCACGCTGGTGCTGGCGCTGCGTTTTGCCAACGGCGGCGTCGGTAGCATGGTCGGGAGCTATGACGCCTCGTATGGTTACCCGGGCACGCACCTGTTGGAGGTGAGCGGCACGCTGGGTCGGGTGATCGTTGCGGACACGGTGCGCCGGTTTGAGTTTCAGCGCGCGGGAAGCGAGACAGCCGAGGTCTGGCAGGCGGGCTATTTCAACGACCGGGATCGGTCGTTTCACCAGACCTTTGACGCGCATGTGGATGATCTGTTGCGGGCCCTGCGCGCAGGAGCGCCGCCACCCATTCAAGCCCGCTCCGGTCGCCGCGCGCTTGAGCTGGCGCATGCTGCGATTGCCGCGTTTGAGCAGGGTTGCCGTGTCACAATTGGCGCACAACATGATTAGCGCAATAATTTTTGATCTGGATGGCACGCTGATTGACACCGAGCGCCCGACCCAGCGGGCGTGGCAGACGGCGATGAGTGAATTTGGTCTATCAATGCCGGATTCGATGTATGCGCTCAGCATCGGGCGCACGGCCCCGGATACGTTTCGCATCTGGCGCGAGATGGTTGATGACGATGTGCCGTTTGAGCAGATTCGGTTGCGGGCGGTGGCGTTGGTTGACGAAGAACGCACCCGGCAAGGGATCAGGGTCTTCCCGGGCGTGGTCGAAAGCCTGACGTTTGTAACGACTGCCCGGCTTGCCTGTGCGTTGGCTACTTCCACCTTCCGTGCCGGGGCGGAGAAAAAGCTGCACCATGCCGGGTTGCGCGATTTTTTTAGCGTGGTGGTGTGTGGTGATGATGTCTCCGCCAGCAAGCCGGCTCCCGATATTTACCTGGAAACTGCGCGGCGGTTGGGGTTGGCGCCCGCACTGTGCGTGGCGGTTGAGGATAGCGAGAACGGCGTGCGGTCTGCGCATTCGGCCGGAATGCCGGTGGTCCTGGTGCCGGATTTGGTGGCGCCATCGCCCGAGGTTCGGGCGATGGCGGATGTTGTGCTCAGTAGTTTGGGCGAGCTGCCGGGGTGGTTGCAGGGCGGTGACCGCCGACCCAGCCGGGACCAGTAGACGGAACTGAAGC
>JANXLU010000037.1 GCA_025354985.1 Chloroflexota bacterium | reverse complement strand
GCGGCTCTTACCCCCTCTCCCCCTTGGGCTACGGCCGGGACGCGGCTCTTACCCCCTCTCCCAAGGGGAGAGGGCTGGGGTGAGGGTCTTGCTCCCTCTCCCCGTCGGCTACGGCCGGGGCGCGGCTCCTACTCCTTCTCCCCTTGGGCTACGGCCGGGGCGCGGTTCCTACTCCCTCTCCCCTTGGGAGAGGGCTGGGGTGAGGGGTAATGCCCTTGACACCCGCGCCACACCCCGATAGACTGGGCTGGTGAAACGGTGCCACTAAATTGAATCCTTTTAACCAAAGCCGAATCACGGAAACAGGAGAACTCAATGTCGCAAAAACTGGCCGAAGTTGGCAAGAACCCCGCGCTTAATGCACTGCTGCTTGCGTTTATGCAGACCACCCATTGCGATAAGAACTGGTCGTTCTTTTGGGACAAGGGCAACAACGAGGCGTTGTATCTCAAATTTATCAAGACGGGCTCACCCAAAGAGATCAACATCGACAGCAAACTCCGCAAACAATTTGAGGAACACGCGCTGAAGAAAGACTTTGTGGGAATGACCGACCTGGTCAAAAAGGCAAAAGAGGTGATTGAAGATCAGGTCGACCTGGACACGATGCCCAAGTTTGAGGCGTCGCAGATGTACAAGAGCTTTGTCGCGCGCAAGGCGGCCGAGAAGAAGCTGACGGATCAGCTGTCCAAGGTCAAAAAGGCCCTGACGGTGTTGGGCATACAGGAGGCACTGGTGCCCGGTCTTATCCCGATCATCGCGGAATACAACTCCTATCCCCGGGGAACCAAGGAACGCGCGGCAGCGCTTATCAAAATGAACAAAGCCGCCAGAACATCACTGCAGCTTACCCAGGCGGACAATATGATGATCGGCCTAAAAACATCCGGTCTAATCTAGTCCTTTCGTATTTTTATTCAAGCTATTCTTACAATATCGGCCGAAGCAACTCATGCACATTATTGCGCTCGTAAAACAAACACCTGACACCGCCAAACTTTCCAAAACGGTGGGCGGAATGCAGCTGCTGGCCGATGGTCAGCCGCGCATCGTCAATCCATGGGACGAATACGCGATCGAAGTGGCCCTGCAGCTAAAGGAAAAGCACGGCGGGCGGAAGGTGACCGCGCTGACCCTTGGCAAACCGGAATCCGTGGAAGCACTTCGCACCGCGCTGGCCATGGGCGTGGATGAAGCCGTTCATATATGCGATCCGTTACTAAACGAGGCCGACACACTCACCACTGCGCGCGCGTTGGCCGCGGCCATTGGAAAGCTGGGCGGGGCGGATGTGATTGTGGCCGGGCGCAGCGCCATCGACGGCGGTGACGGTGCCACGGCTGTGCAGGTGGCCACCCTGCTCGATCTGCCCATGCTGGGCTATGTGGCCCAACTGCATGGGATCGCAAACCGGCGCATAAGCGTCACCCGCGCCATGGAATATGGGCGCGAGACGGTCTCGGCCGAACTCCCGGTGGTGATGAGCGTGCTCAAGGAAATTGCCGAGCCGCGCTACCCCACCTTTATGGGCATCCGCAAAGCCGCGAAGGCGACCATTACCACGTGGACGCTGGCCGGTCTGGAGCTTCATCCAGTTGCGCCCGCGCTCACCTGGGTGGCCGCGCCACCCGCGCAGCGCGAATCCCAAATAGAATGGCTGCAGGGCACGCCCGCTGAAATGGCGACCGCCCTGGTTGACCGGCTGTTTGCCGCCAAGGCACTGTGACACCCATGACCAATATTCTATTTTTTGTCGAGCTGACCAATGACGCTGTTGAGGGCATTTCGTGGGAGGCGCTGGCCGCGGCCAACGTGCTGGCGGCCGGATCTGGTGGCGCGGTCATTGCAGTCATGATTGGTCATGACCTCACCGCAGCCGCTGAAGCCGCGGCACAGCGTGGCGCGGGCGCGGTCCATGGCTTCACAACGCCCGAACCCTTTTCTTATCTTTTGGAGCCAACCGCGCGCATCTTGGCCGAGGCTGTTCGCACGCACAATCCGCTGGCGGTGGTTTTTGGCGCCAGCCAGCGCGGCCTGGAACTAAGCGCGAGCCTGGCCGCACGGATCGACGCCGGGCTGGCCGCCGACTGCACTGAAGTGGCGCGTGATGGTGCAACGATAACCGTGGTGCGCCCGGCACTGGTCGGCAATGTTTCCGCCCGGGTAACGTTTGCCTCGGACAAACCGGCCGTCCTAAGCGTGCGCAAGCGCGTCTTTGCAGCACCCGCGGCTGACGGCACCCGCACCGCGCCGATCACACTCACGCCGGCTGCGCCCGCCAGTCTGGCCAGCCGCACGGTTATCGAGAGCCTGGCGCCAAAAAACATGGAGGAAGTGAGCCTGACCGATGCCCGCATCGTGGTCAGCGGCGGGCGTGCGGTGGGCGGCGCCGCCGGGTTCGCCCCGGTGAAGGCGCTGGCGGATGCTCTGGGTGGTGCCTTGGGCTCAAGTCGTGCGGCCGTTGATGCGGGTTGGATACCCTATGCGCATCAAGTCGGTCAAACCGGTAAAACCGTGCAGCCGGATGTATATATTGCGTGTGGCATTTCCGGGGCCATTCAGCACCTGGCCGGAATGAAGAGCAGCAAGCTGATCGTGGCCATCAACAAGGACGCCGAGGCGCCTATATTCAAGTTTGCGCACCTCGGTCTGGTCGGTGACATAAATCAAATCCTGCCGGCCATCACCGCCGAAGTAAAAAAACGGGTCGCGTAACTGTGATGCAACCCAAGCGCGTTGCCCCGGTCATTGTTGCGGTCTTGATGTGCCTGCAAGGCGTCGCCAACCCCGCGGTCGCGCTGGGTCCACCGGCTGACGGACCGGTTTGGCCGGATCCCCTGGCCCGCCTGAACACGTTTGCCACCTCCGGCGTGGGCGCTGGCGGCAATAGCGGCGCACCTTCCGACAAGCCGCAAGCGGCCTACACCGTGGCGGCCAGCCCGGTGTTGGGCACAAACTTTGCAAATTACCAGAAAGGCGATGGACAGCGGGCGTATCATGACATGCGCGCTGCCGGTGCCGGGGCGGACCGCGTCACGTTTGACATGCAGGCCATCGAACCCTGGGCGGGCGGCTGGCAATGGGATGGCTATAACGCACTGACAAACGATGCTGCCAATTCCGGTATAGACATTTTTGGCGTGCTGATTAGTTCGGCGGGTTGGGCCGCCGACCGTTCGGTGCCCGATGCAGCGTTTAAGACGCCCGCAAACCTGGACCTGCCCTGGAACGATTCAAACAATCGCTGGGGCGAGTTTGTATTTACCACGGTCAAAAAATACAAGAATCGGGTGCACGCCTGGGAGATTTGGAACGAACCCAACCTTGGCGAGTTCTGGCAGGGCTCGGCCGAACAATTTTCCCGGCTGACCCGCGTGAGCTACCAGGCCATCAAGGCCGCGGACCCGACAGCAACCGTGGTGCTGGGCGGAATCTATCGCGAAAACAACCTGGAACGCAGCCGCTCGTTTTGGAAGGCGATTCATGACCTGCCGGACGCACCGGCCAATCACTACTTTATGGATGCCGTGGGCTATCACCTGTATGACGGCGGCAGTTGCACGCGATATGACGAGCTGCAGCACGCGCGTGAACAGTGGGAACCCCTGATCGGCAGCCATCCGCTGTGGATAACCGAAACGGGCATCCGGGTTTGGGACCAACCGCACGAGGCCTATGCCCTGCCCGATGAGCAGGCGCAGTGGCTCATCCAAAACTACACGTATTCGCTCTCCAAAGACGCGGCCCGCTATTTTTTCTTCCGCAGCATTGACCCGGATCGCAATGACATCCAACCATGGGGGGCGCTGCGGGTGGATGGCACCCCGCGCCCGGTCTACAACGCATTGCGCACCGCGGCGACCTTGTTACCGGCAACTCATGAGTGGAGCGTGCGGGTGTGGAGCGAAGACGGCGCGGTAAGCCGCATCACGTTCTATGACACGAATCTGGGCCGCGTATCGGTGCTTTGGAACATCACCGGTCAGGCGCGCACCGTTGACTTTAGATCCATGGTGCAGAAAATCCAAATTGTGCATCCAAACGGTGCATCGAGCACCCAGGTGAGCGCTGACCGACATTTTTCATTGGGTCTGGAGCCGGCGCGCAATTTCCGTTGGAACGCCCCGGATGGCGCCTGTCAGGTGGCGGGCGAACCGCTGATCATCATCGAAGCCGATACCACCCCGCCCGTTTCCGTCATCAACCCGCTGCCGTCAACCGTGCCCACCACCACGTTTGACTTAACCTGGGTCAGCATCGATCCGGGCAGTGCCGAGCTGGCCTCGGGTGTGTGGGCCACCGATGTGCAATACAAGCTGGACAATGGCGTTTGGACGACGCTGATAGATTGGGTGGACAGCATCGGCGTGCGGCTTTCGGTGCCCGAAGGCAAAACCATCAGCTTTCGCGCCCGCGCACGTGATCGCGCGGGCAACGCGCAACCCTGGTCCAGCGCCGCGACCACCAGCACGCGCTATGCGCCGCCGTAGATTATTGGCTCTTGCCCCCTCTCCTCCGGGAGGACGTTTGGGTGACGGCTCTTACCCCCTCTCCCTCCGGGAGAGGGCTGGGGTGAGGCTCTTGCCCCCTCTCCCTCCGCTCGACGTCTGGGGTGAGGCTCTTGCCCCCTCTCCCTCCGCTCGACGTCTGGGTGACGGCTCTTGCC
>JANXLU010000024.1 GCA_025354985.1 Chloroflexota bacterium | reverse complement strand
GGGATGCACTTGCGGCGCGCCTTTTGGCCGCGCCGCACCGTACATTTGCCATGCCTGGCAGTGCCTATGGCTTTCCCCGACATGTGCGTCTTGGTGTGGGCGGTGGCGCAGCCGCAAATCTAGAGCTCGGGCTCGAGCGATTAGCCGCCTGTCTTGACGCGTGGGCGTGACTCGGGTTAACGCGGCCGCCGCTCATAAGCCACGCCCACGCCAAGCTCAAGTCCCAGGAATACTCGGTGCCGGTAACCGTGCCGAACGCGCCACCAGCTGCTGTCGGGACAAGAAGTACTGATGGAGTCTGGCGCCAACGGCGCGCATTCATACCACCCTGCGGCAACCACACGAGCAGGGTCGGCTGGCCGCGGTGAAGAGCGCGCCGCAAAACCTGATGGCCGTGCTTGGCCCGCTGGCGCCGGGTGAGCGGTATCTTGAAGCAGCACTGATGCTGTCTTGATGGCCTGGCGCAATTGCTTACGCGCCGGGGCCCGTAGGTGCCGCCGCTTTGGCCTTACCACCGATACAGGATCAACGCGCTGATGCCCGGCTCGGCTCCCACTTTCGCGACGTTCTTGCGAGGGATGTGCTCTCCTGCACGCCTCAATGCAAACCGGTCGTCATCCCTTCACGCTGCCCGCAGTCAGACCTTCGACCAGGAATCGTTGGGCGAAGATGTAAAAGCAAACAACCGGGATGGACATGATCAGCGACGCGGCCATCAACTGACCGTAAGGGTAGATGTCGGCGAACACCAGCTTCTGCAGCCCCACCGGAAGTGTAATCAGCCGCTCGCTGGTGAGGAAAATATAGGCATACAGGAACTCGTTCCACGCATTGGTGAAGGCGAGCAGCGTGACCGCAAGAAGCGCCGGCTTGGCCAGCGGCAGTGTGATGAGCCAGAATGCCGTCAGCCGGTTCGCCCCATCAATCATTGCCGCGTCTTCCAGGTCTTCCGGGATGCCCCGGTAATAGCCCATCATCACCCACGTCGCGAATGGGACCAGAAATGTGGGGTAGGTGAGCAGCAACGCATAATGGTTGTTGATCGCTCCCACGGTGGTCAGAATGCGATACATCGGGATGAACAACAGCGAGGCAGGGAGCAGATAGGTGATCAGCAGGACGGTCGTCATGAAGCCCGCACCGCGGAACTTCAACCGCGCCAGCGCATACCCGCCAAACGCGGCGAAGAGCACGGACAACGTCGTCGTGATCGTTGCGATGAAGACGGTATTCTGGAACCACTGCGTGAATCTCGTCCCGTTCAACAGCGTGCCAAATTGATCAAACGTCCACGGCTGCGGCCAAAACAACGACACGCGCTGCTGGATTTGCAGCTCGCCTTTGAACGCCGTGACAACGATCCAGAAGAACGGGAACAACACAAACAGCAGGAACGGCAGGATCACCAGTACGCTCACCAGCCTGGATGCGCTCTCGCGCTGATGTTTGGTCAAAACGGTCATTCGGCGGCCACCGCTGACTGCTTGCGCCATGGCCTTCGACATGGATGTCTGCACCGTGCTCATGAAGCCGATAAGCCAGTCCACCGGCAGCATCACCATGCCCATAATGCCGTTGATGGCCCGGCCGACCATGCCAAATGCGCGGTCAGCGCTCGTTTCCTGCGCGCTGCGGTCAACGCCCTGGCGCATAAAGCGGGCCAGCAACAGGATGACGAGGGCGAGGAAGGGAGCGGTCACCAGCGACACCGCCGCGCCGGGGCCGAAGCGATTTTGCAGCAAAGCGCGTTCATAGGCGAGGATCGAATACACCCGTGTGTCGCCACCCGGGCCGCCACCCGTCATCAGATATACGATGCCGAATGCGTTGAACGTGGTAATCGTCGAGAGCAGCACGGTGACGGCCATCACGTATTGCAAACCGGGCAGTGTGATGTAAAAGAATCGCTGGATGACATGCGCGCCATCCACCTCAGCCGCCTCATACAGCTCCTTGTCAATCGCCTTCATGCCAGCCAGCAGCAGCAGGGTGAAGAACGGAATACCCTTCCACACATTGACCGCGATAACACTGACCATTGCCAAACCGGATTCTGACAGCCAGCCGATGTTGCGGTCAATCAGACCCAACCCACGCAGAATCGGGTTCAGCCCGCCGAAGATGGGATCATAAATGCTGCGCCACGTCAGCGCAGTAACGATTTCAGGCACAATCCACGGCAGGAGCATGACCCCGCCCAGCACGTTGCGCAATGGCAGCTTGCTGTTTAGCGTGGAGGCGATAATAAGACCGACGACCAGTTTGATCCCGACCGAGATTACGGTGAATCTGACCGTATTCAGGATCGACCCGATGAACAGTTCGTCATCCAACAGATTGATATAGTTGGCGAGCCCCACAAACACTTCCTCGCGGTTCGCGCGCACAGTGAAGCTCAGGAGGATGGCGTTGACGAACGGCAGGAAGATCAAGCCCACCATCAGAATGACGATGGGCGCGAGGAATAGCAGCGCGATTTTCCAATCCCTGCCAAACAGCCGCGCCAGGCGCTTGTTGACGCCAAACTCCGGAACCTGAGGTCGGCTCAACGGAACAGCGACTTGTTGTGCCATGTCAATCTCGATAGCCAATCCAATTCACGCCCCCCGCTCCTTCGGCTTTGCTCCGTATTCGGCTTTGCCCAGGACGGGGGTGTGACCAGAGTGGGGTATCAGGGTTGTGCGAAGCCCTTCTCTTTGAAAATATTCACTCCGATCTTTGTGCCATCCGCGACAGCCTGTTCAGCCGTCTTCTTGCCGGTGATGACATCGGCCATGATGTCGGTTAGGAAGCTGCTGGCATACCACGCGTCTATTGCCGGGTTTGGCTGGGCCGGATGTGCAAAGCCCGTGAAGTCGGTCGTGCTGAACATGATCGACTTCAAGCCCGGGAAGGCGGGATCCACCGTCATAAGCTTGTCGGACCAGTTGTTCTTGTAGGCGGGCATGAACAAGCCGCCGCCCAGCGCGCACAACGGGTCAAAGACCGCCGGGTCAATCAGGTGCGTGATGATCTTGCGGGCCGCATCAGCCTGTTTGGAGCCTTTGAAAATGGTCAGCCACTGCGCGGCGCCGCTGCCCAGCACCAATGATCCATCGGCTGTTTTTGGAAATGGAATCACGGCCGTCTGCGGGTATACCGGGTTGCCATCTTTCTTGGCTTTGGCGTAAATGCTAAACGCGTTGGTCGTCATGGCGATCTTGCCCGCCAGATACGCCTCGTTGTTGCTCGTGTCAGTCCAGCTCTCCACGCCGGGTGGCAGGCTGTTCTTGTATTTTGGATCCTTGTAAATGTCGGCCAGCCATTTAATGCCGGCGACAGTCTGCGGCGAATTGAACGTGACGATCTTGCCCGTTGCATCAACCGCGCGGCCTCCAAAGGCCTGGAAGGCCGTCTGAACCAAGCCGTTGCCATCGCCCGATTTGTTGACCGTCATACCCCACCCGAACATCTCTTTGGCCGGGTTTGACATCTTGACCGCCGCAGCCAGCCGGTCTTCAAACTTGTCCAGCTTGGTCACATCCACGCCGGCAGCCTCGGCAATATCTTTACGCACAAACCATGCGCCGGAGGTGGTAATGAACGGCACCGACCACCACTTGCCTTTGAATTGCGCATTGCTGGCCGCATTGGCGGGCACGAAACCGCCATACTTCGAAACCAGTTCATCCACGATCGGGGTCGCGTCGGCGACCAGATCGTTGTCATACATCTGGGCCACGCTCGTGCCGTGGTAAGCCAGATCCGGGGGGTTGCCAGCCGCCACGGCGGCCTGCATCTTGGCCTGGAAGTCACCGAATACTTCTGGGTTGACGGCGGACACATCCGGGGTATTGCCCAGGCTCTTGATATAGGTGTCAAGTTCCTTCTCAACGGCCGTTTGGAGACCGGGGAAATATTCCTGACGAATGAGCACCTGGACGGTTCCGCCTTTGGGTGCGGCCGGCACCAGCGTGGGTGCGGGCGCTGCGGGCGCGGCAGGTGCCGTTGTTGCAGCGGGTGCAACTGGTGCGGCGCACGCGGCGAGCAGTGCGCCTGTGCCCGCGGTGGCGGACATGCGCAGCAATTGTCTTCGGGTGACTAATGTCTTATTCTTCATTTGCGTGACTCCTCTTGAAACCGTTAAATGATGCAATCGGTCTTGCGGACAACTGGTAACTGTAAGTTGAAAAGATCAACAAGACAAAGTTTAGGGGCATGCCCCGCATCTGTCAATGGCATTGATTGTAAGCGGTCCTCGGGGGAAGTTGGGTTCCGCGCTTTATTAGGGGATCGTGTCTAAAATGACAATTATGAAGATTCAAGAAATGCACATCACCCCCGTTGCCATTGCCGACCCCCCGCTGCGTAACGCGGCTGGGTTGCATGCGCCGTATGCGCTGCGCGTGGTTGTGGAGTTGATTACGAGCGATGGCATATCCGGCTTGGGCGAAATGCCGGGTGGCGCGGATATTTTGGGTGATCTTGAGGCGGTGAAACATTTGGTGATTGGCGCCGATCCATTTCAGCTCAATGCCATCCTGCATGCCATCGAGGCATATTTTGCAGCGGGCGATGCTGCCATCAGCAAGGAAACCATGTGCACCACCATTGCCTCGCGGCGCAGCGCGCGCACCTACAGCCCCATTGAGGTGGCCTGCCATGACCTCATCGGCAAAGCCATCAACAAACCGGTGTGCGATGTGCTGGGCGGGCGCGTGCGCGACCGGGTGCCGTTCTCGGCCTATTTGTTTTTCAAGCACATTGGCGCAGGCGGGGGGCTGGGGTTTGGGGTGGATAGCTCGGCAACGGGCTGGGCAGCCGCGCGGCAGGCTGAGGCGCTTACGCCCGGGGCGCTGGCACGGCAGGCCATCGCGCTGTGCGCGGCATTTGGCTTCAAGAGCCTAAAGCTGAAGGCCGGCACGCTGGAGCCGGAGCTTGAGGTTGCCAGCATGTTTGCCCTGCGCGAGGCATTTGGCCCGGATGTGCCGCTGCGGATTGACCCGAATGCGGTGTGGCGGGTGGACACGGCGATAAAGTTTGGCAGACAGATGGAAGGCATTTTGGAATATTACGAAGACCCGGTACGCGGGCAGGCCGCCATGGCCGAAGTTGCCAGGGCGGTGAGCATGCCGCTGGCGACGAATATGTGCACGACGGGTTTCGAAGACATGCCCGGCAGCGTGCGATTGGGCAGCGAACGCATTATTCTGAGCGACCATCACTTTTGGGGTGGGTTGCGCGCCAGCCTGGAGCTGGCCGCAATGTGCCGCACCTTTGGCAGGGGGCTTTCGATGCACTCCAACAGCCACCTGGGTATTTCCCTGATGGCAATGGCGCACCTGGCGGCGGCCACTCCCAACCTGACGTACGCCTGCGACACGCATTACCCGTGGCAAACCGAGGACGTGCTGGTCGGCGGACGCATCCCAATTGAGGATGGCTGCGTGACGGTAACCAATGCGCCCGGGCTGGGCATTGAGCTGGATCGCGCCGCGCTGGCCAGGCTGCACGCCAACTATCTGGCCTGCGGCTTAACCAGGCGCGATGATGAGATTGAGATGCAGAAGGTGGAGCCGGGCTGGAAGTTTGAGGCCGTGCGATGGTAAGGGCGGAGGCGGTGGCCATCAGCTTCCTCCACTGCTCGCGCCAACTCCGCCCACGAGGAACGCGCAGAGGCCATCCTGCATGAACTGCTCGACATAAGCGTTAACACAGCGTGACGCGATGGCAAACTGAGTCGTTCTACAAACCACCATCGATCTGACACGAAGCTTTCCTGAGCTCGATCACTTGGGATATCACTTTACGCGCGCTGATGTGAAGCACATTCCGCCGTTGATGACATCGCACATCAAACGTTTTGGTAAGTTTTGATCGTTAGGACATGGCGATGGTCGCGGGCAATTGCCGGGTTGAATGGGAAGGATGTGCGGTCACCGCGAGAATTTAACGTATGTTCGCCAGGATAAGCGAGCGCCGGAAGATCACGGCCGGTACTATGCTGTGATGGTTACTACAAACGAATGCGCGTCCAGCGCTTGCGCTGGATATACTGGCACACGCATGCGGGCACAAACAACTTTGGCTAATCCGTTCTTACTAATGGGCGCACTCAGCTGTGGCGTCGCCGTCGGGCTTGGCGCGTTTGGTGCGCACGCGCTCAAGGATGTGCTATCGCCGGATGCGCTGGCTACGTTTGAGACCGGTGTGCGTTACCAGTTCTATCATTCGCTTGGCATTTTGGGCGTCGCCCTGCTCTGGCTTCGAATACAAAATACACGGATGGCGACGCTGGCAGGGTGGTTGTTCCTGGTCGGAATCGTGCTATTTTCCGGCAGCCTGTATCTGCTTGCAATAACGGGCATTCGGTGGATTGGTGCTTTTACGCCCATTGGCGGCCTAGCTATGATTGCAGGTTGGGTCACTCTTGCATTTTCAGGTTTGCGCGCAGCAGTGCCGGCGTTGGAGCCTTAAGGGTATAATCCACTTGCTGTTGGCGATGGGCCGGAACGTCTCATTCGCCTTTGCGCATCGGGGAATGGCGCAGTTTGGTAGCGCGCACGGTTTGGGACCGTGAGGCCCCGGGTTCAAATCCCGGTTCCCCGACTTGCCTTCGCACGTGCGACCAGGCGCATAGACACCCCAACAATCCACAGTCTCGGTGTTCGTGCATCGTGTCTGACATTCTCCCAGTAACCACATGGCAAGAAAGAAAGCTAGTCCGGCTGAAGCCGGTACCGAAGAACCTGTCTCAATCATCACAGAAGCAGCCACAGCCGAATCGAATTCGGCAAACGCGACCGCGCTGATTGCACCGCCAGTACTTGACGTCTCATCGCTTACAACACCTGAAGTTGCCGGGGAGATCCAAGCAGTTGAAGAAATTCCTCAGCAGCCTGAAGCGCACGGTCATCCCGCACTCAGCGCCCAACCCGATGAAGCCACTCAGCCAAAGCTGGACGCCACTTCATTGGAAGCCCCCATTCCTGTTGAGACGCTTGGAGCAAGCGAGACCACAGGCGCGTCACAACCGACACGAGAGGAGGCCGCCTCTGATGTTCAGGCCGCACATGGCCCAGTGGAACCGGTTGGAGCACCGGCGCAGGACCCAATTTTGGTGCCGTCCGGAACTGTCCGACTGAGCGACGAGAAAAACGACAGTCCGGTGCCCGCTGTGACTGTTGACGAGTATGGTGAATCCACCCCGGTATCATCACGCCCAACCACGCAGCGGCGCATTTCACCGGATGACACGGCTGAAAAACCGGCGCAGCCCACTCAACAGCCTCAGCGTTGGCGGCGAAACGGTGAATTTGACGGCACCGGCGCAGCTCAATCGCCCCAGCAGCCGCCCCGCAATCGGGATCGGTGGAACCGCGACGAAAACGCACCATCAGCGCCTGCCCAGTCTCGCCCGCCCCGCAACCCGGCCGGTCCGGACGACCCGCCCCGGGATTTCTCCACATCTAATAACCGGGCGAAACCGGTATCAGACGAGTACAACGAGGCACCATCCTCCGCCGCGCCCCTGCAGGCCCGACCACGGCGCTTCTTTGACATGCAGCAACTGGACAAAGAAACGCTGCATGAGCTACGTGACCGAGCCAAGAATATGGCCGTTCAGGGCTTTAGCAAACTCAAGAAGGACGACCTGATTGTGGCGTTACTGCGTGCACAAGCCGAGAAGCAAGGGCTGGAGTATCGTGGTGGTGTTTTGGATGTTATCGACGAGAACGTGGGTTTCCTGCGCGCCGAGCACTATTTGCCGGGCCCGGAAGATATTTATGTCTCGCCATCCCAAATTCGCCGCTTTGGATTGCGCATGGGCGACATGGTGTTTGGCCAAGTTCGCGCGCCCAAAGACAACGAAAAATACTATAGCTTGTTGAGGGTTGAGGCGGTAAATGGAAACGACCCCGAAGCAGGCAAGGACCGACCAAATTTTCAAAAGCTCACGCCAATATTTCCCCAGGAGCTATATGACCTTGAACAGGGTGTGACCAAGCTCAGCACACGGTTGATCAACTTGATTGCACCAATTGGCAAAGGTCAGCGTGGCTTGATTGTGGCGCCGCCAAAAGTGGGCAAAACCACCATCTTGAAGGACATAGCCAATGCCATCAGCGCCCACTACCGGGACACGCATCTTATGGTCGCACTGATTGCGGAGCGCCCGGAAGAAGCCACTGACATGGATCGCTCCGTTGATGGCGAGGTTATCTCCTCGACGTTTGATGAACCGGTGCAAAATCACGTGCGCGTGGCCGAAATGGTGCTCGCGCGGGCCAAACGCCTGGTCGAAGGCGGTCGGGACGTGGTCATTTTGCTTGATTCGCTCACCCGTCTAAGCCGCGCCTATAACCTGGTTGTTCCGTCATCGGGGCGAACATTGTCCGGCGGCGTTGATCCCGCCGCCATGTATCCGCCCAAGGAGTTCTTTGGCGCCGCGCGAAAGATTGAAGAGGGCGGAAGCCTGACGATCATTGCCACGGTATTAGTGGACACTGGTAGCCGCATGGACGACTTTATCTTTGAAGAGTTCAAAGGTACGGGCAACCAGGAGTTGCACCTTTCCCGCCGCCTGGCGGATAGGCGCGTCTTCCCGGCCATTGACATTGAACGCAGTGGTACGCGTCGCGATGACCTGCTGCTTGGCGAAAAAACCGTTGCGCGCACGTATATGATGCGCCGGATGTGGACACAGCTCACGTTGCCCCAACCGCAAGGCGCCGGCTATGAAATTGGTCAGGCGATGGATGCGTTCCTGTCCCGATTTAACCGCACAAAGAGCAACGAAGAGTTCCTGACTTCGCTAACCGCATAGTCTACTTGGGTGACCAAACCGCGATGCTACCCATCGTCAAAATGCGTGGGTAAATGCTCCCGGTCGCCTCGGTTTCAATCACGTATTCTTCCAAGCCAGTTCCCCCGTCCCAGGCCAAAGAAAAAACGAGCCTTTTGCCATCCGGGGACCAAATGTTCATGCCCCGGCTGTACCGATCAAATTCATTGAGCACGGTTCCAAGCGCTGCCGTAGGCTCAAACACAAACAGCTTGCGTGCGGCCCCGGTCGCTATGTCCACCGTGGCCAGCTGCACGAAATTGGTGGCGCGCTGGCTTAGCAAAACCATGCCCGGGAAATCGGGCGAAACGTCGGCCGGACGCATGGCACTGAACGTGGCGAGGCGCGTGCCGTCCGGCGCCCAGAAAAATGCGCTCACGGGAAACTGACTGATCACCTTTTCAACGCCGGTATTTACGTCAAGAATCTTTAGCGCCCCGCCCCGCTGGGTTGGGTTCTCGCGGACCACATAGGCGACCTTGGCGCCAGTTGGCGACCAGGCAAACGCAATGCGCCCGGTAAATGCCGCCAACTTTCGAACCACCCGTCCGTCGCGATCAGCCAAAATCAGATCACTCGGACCGTCTTGGTTGACCTGCGCGGTCACCATATATCCGCCATCCGGCGAGAAATTTGGCGCACCAAACGGCACTGCGACGCGTTGTGCAATTGGAACTGAGCGGGCGGTATCCGCATCCACAATCGACAGCGATGAAAATCCGCGGGCCGATCCTGTGTCAACGCGCGTCATTAACGTCCTGCCATCGGGATTCCAATTCCAGGCGGCCGCTGCTCCGGATGCAATTTCTCTTGGACTGCCACCTTCCCAGCCCACGATATTTAGCTTTGTTCCAGTTGAATCATTGTCCTGTAAAAAGGCCAGCTGCGTGCCGTCCGGCGACCAATCCATATAACTGACATTGTCTTGTTTGGACTGAAACACTTCCAACAACGGCGCCTTGCCATCAAGCTTTGCCACATAAAGCGCAGAGGATTGCAAATCGCCTTTCCCGAGGCCGCGTTCAATCACGACACGATCCGGCTGCTTTTCAACCGTTGTTTTGTCGGGTGCCCGGTTTTCGCGCAGTCCGCGACCTACCGACGATTGACCGCCCTGGGTGGTCCGGGCTGATGCGGAACCACCTCCGCCCACCTCAAAACTCTTACTTTGATCGCCACGTTCGATGGTCACGGAATTCGGCTGAAGCTCCACAATTGTGCTTGCCACGGGTTTTTGCAACACGGTTTCAACAAAGGCCAGGCTTTGGCCGTCTGGCGACCATACGGGCAATTGATACTCCGTGCTCAATTTTCCGCGCGCGGATCCCGCAGGAGACGCATCCTTGGTAACCTTCACGATGCCACCACCGGTCTGGTCCATTACTTCCACGTTTCCACTATCACTTATTACGGCAATCCTGCCTGAGCGGCGTTCAAAGGTCGTCAACAGGCTCGCCTGCGCCATACGATATTGTTGTGGAATTTCAACGCGATTCCCGGTTACGGTAATTGGTCCACTTGCACATCCTGCGAATACGATTGCGATAGAGGCGGTGAAAAACAATTTTCGTTTCATGCGATTGCAAGACAGTTTAGCCCACTTCATGAGAGAAGGCACAACATGCCATGATGACGGGGTGACAGGGGAGTTATCGCGGCGACCAGAATGCCAGGGTGCCATCGGCCACCCTGGCCAGAGTGGCCGGGGCGCGGCCGGTTGGCAACGTGGCAACTACAATATCGCTCGTGGCGCGCAGTGGCGCCATGCTTGAAAACGCCAAGCGCGTGCTGTCTGGCGACCAGGGTGTTAGTGCCCGAGAATACTGGTCAAAAAAGCCAAGCAACTGGACAAAATCCCTGGTTGGAATGGTATCTGCAATCGTGGTGCGAAAGGTGCTTGCAACGTCAATCACGTCCAGATGTAAAAGCGCTATCTTGCCAACCTCACTAGGAGTTGCCCGGGAAACCGCCTTACCTGAATCAAAATCGAGAAAGTGATCGCCCTGGTCAATGGAATAGGCGGCCAGCATGGTGCTGTCAGGAGACCAGAAAAAGGCCGCAAACTCGCCGGTGAGCTCTGTGGTTTTGCCTGTCGGAAGGTCGATCACCTCAATCGGGGCCGCGGCAAACATCGGTGACGTCGTATCCATGTATGCGATTTTGCGCCCATCCGGTGACCATGCAAAAAACGCGCCTGACTGCAAGGAAGCCAACTCACACAACTGCGATCCGGTGGCATCCGCCAGTATCAACTGACCGGCGGCAGCGTTACTCTTCACGACTAGGATTGTTTTCCCATCCGGCGAAAACTGCGGACTTTGAAAGTTGCCCGGCATCAGGGCCAGTCTGTCACCCGTGTTCGCCCTGGCATCACCGAGCGACAAATATGAGCCTGGATTGTTGGACATGCTTCCATCCAGGTGGGCCACCATGGCTTTTGAATCTCTGCGCCAGTTCCAATATGCAGAAGCGCCCGCCCCAAATACCCGGCTGACACCGCCCGTCCGTGGAATAACCTGAACCTCACCGCGCGTGGGATTAATCGTCAACGCGGCTACAAGGCTGTCATCAGGCGACCAATCCACATATGGAATATTTTCATCGGTTGAATAAACGCTGGACAGACGTGGCCGTTCCACGGCCTCTGCAACAATTACGGTGCTCGTCATGGCCGGCGCATCTTGATCCACTTCAAGACTTACGAACAGCAATGCGCGCGCATCGTTTGAAAACGTAGGATATTTGTAGGTGCGCTGTATTCCACCTACAGGGCGCACACTTGCATCCGTTGTTACAAGCGACGAGGCGTTGCTCGTGGGATCCAAGAGCGCAATGTTGCCGTCGCGGTTTACATATACAACCTGGCCCGTTTTGCCGGTTGACAAATCGGTATTGGCTGAGGTACCGCTGCTTAATACTGTGCTGTCGCAATGTTGACTTGAATTATTTGCGCGCGTCAGCTCCGCCGCTGGCGTGATCATCACCTGCGGCGCGCCACTTACCGCGCGAGTGGGGAGTAACGTCGGACCTTCAACGCTTGGCCGGGAACAAGCAGCCAAGTTCAAGAGCAAGACGACACCGGCTGCAATCTGTATCCCATCCATGACACTATTGTGTCCGAAAATACAAAAAGGGCAAGCCGTTATTTCAAAGCCTGCCCTAATGTTTGCATGATCCGCGTAGGACTTGAACCTACAACCCACTGATTAAGAGTCAGTTGCTCTGCCAGTTGAGCTAGCGGACCGATTTTTGAACTTTCTAATTATACAGCAAGTTATTCACCCTCCCCACGCCTTGATTGTCACGATGAACCATGGTCGTCGGCATGAAATGGTTCTTTTACAACGAAATATCAGCCTCGCAATCCAATTATCGCATGCAAGACGTTAATAAGAAAAGAATTAGCTCAGCGTGAACCCTTAGTGATGCTAATTGCGTCCCTTACAGCATTAAAGAAGTAAGCTTTTCAATCTTTAGGTATAGGAATAATACACCATCAGGCACTGTTTAGACAGCAACTATCCGATATAGTGGATCCAAAAGTATAAGAAGATTCACAATAGCCTAAGCTTTGCCAATAACATTCACATAGTTTTAAGAAGGCTAAAGCCAGTACGGTTCCGACCGGAGCGCCAAGTGCGCAGAGTTATTGCAATTTGTCTGCAATCTGAACCTATAGACCAATAACCGCAAACTATGAGCAACGTAAACTACACCCAAACCCAAGTTCAAACTGGTCAGAACGTATCAACCAACACAAAAATGCCGCGCAGGACATTGCTGTCCCTGCTGTTTTGGTCTGTCACGGGAGTATCGACACTTGGAACGGTGTCCACAGCGGGACGCTTCCTTGCAGGTAACTCATTTGAACCGCGAACGGTCAATTGGGTGGCTCTTGGCAAGCTGAGCGAGTTCGGCGTCGGTTCGGTGCACCAAGTGAGCTATGCGCTGAAGGCGAAGGATGCCTGGCTCGATGTCGAAGATAAGGGAGCACTTTATGCATTTACCGATGACGGCAAAAATTACACGGTTTTGGACGGAACCTGCACACATCTGGGATGCAGCGTGCAGTGGATGGCAGCCGATAACCAATTTGAATGCCACTGTCACGCGGCCGTATTCGCGCGTGATGGTGCGGTAGTCAGCGGCCCCCCACCCAAACCGTTGCGCGCTTTGCAAAGCAAGATTGACCAGGGTTCGCTCTGGGCCCACCTTTAACCCACAGGCCATGAACAAAAGCATCAGCACCGACTCAATTAATCAGTGGGTGGAGGAGCGCACACATCTCGTCAGCGACATCCAGGCAATCACTGACGCGACCGTTCCGGCACATGTTGCCCGCAATCCAATGTATCTGTTGGGAAGCGTCACCCTGGTCGCATTTGTGCTTCAGGCCATGACGGGCATCATGATGATGTTCTATTACGACCCCAGCACGGCAGGCGCCTATGACAGCGTTGATTTCATCACCTACCAATTGCCGCTGGGATGGCTTGTGCGCGGCGTCCATCATTGGGGGGCAAGCGCAGTGGTCGTGCTGACAGTGCTGCACATGTTTCGCACGTATATATTTGGAGCGTATAAAAAGCCCCGCGAAGTGAACTGGCTTTCAGGCGTGGTACTACTGCTGATTTGCCTTGGCTTTGGTTTCACCGGGTATTTGCTCCCGTGGGATCAACGCGGATATTGGGCCACGCGCGTGGGTACGGAAATAGCGGGATCGGTTCCAGTTATTGGCGGATACCTGTCCCAGCTCATGCGGGGCGGGCCAATACAGGGTCAGTTTACGCTGACGCGGTTCTTCGCCACGCACGTGCTAATCCTTCCACTTTCGATCACGCTATTTACTGCAGTGCACCTTTCCCAGCTCAAGAAGCACGGTATTTCCGGGCCGCTTGACCCTGCTGCCAAACCTGAGGTGCGCGCCCGCGTTCCACTTTTTCCAAATTTTCTGCTCCAAGTGGCAGTGCTGGCGGCAGGCATCGCCGGGTTGCTGGTCTATCTGAGTGCCATCAAAGGTGCACCGTTGGAGTTTCCCGCCGACCCAACCAACACAAACTATGTGCCGCGTCCGGAGTGGTATTTCCTGTTTTTCTTCCAACTGCTCCGATACTTCCCGGGTGCGCTTGAATCGATTGCAACCGTGTTAATTCCGCTGTTTATCTTTGGCTGCATGATCGCGCTGCCATTTGTGGACCGGAGCGCGGAACGCCGGCCCTGGAAAAAGCCCGTAACCACTGCAGCTGGAATTTTCTACGTTGGCGCCATCGTCATATTAACGGCGCTGTCGTTTACCTAGGCGCCAAACACACATTGAACCTTTCCTGTTATCAAAACCACAGTAGTAAAAAACACAAAGTGAGGAGACCAAATTTCAATGAACCCAAAACACATTACAGCAATTAGTGGACTTTTGTCTGCGGCCGCCTTGATCTCATCATGCGCGGCAGGTGGTCCGGGAGCGGCTTCGCCTCCCAACACTCTGACGGCGGTAAAAGTAGACGCGATTTCAATGGATGCTGCCGCATCTGTTTGGAGCAACGCACCCAAAACGGAAGTGGCTACAAAGGGCCTTGAAAAAGGCGAAGCCGATGGGCCAAAGGTTACTGTTCAAGCCGTGCATGACGGCAAGACCATCGCCTTCCGCGCAGAATGGACGGACGCCACGGAAAATGTGCTGCGTCGTGCCTGGACGTTTGACGGCAAGGCGTTCAAGCGCAGCGAGGAACAGGATCGCTTCTCTCTGATATTCCCAGTTGGCAACAATGCCGAATTCGCCAGCAAGAGTTGTGCGGCTGCGTGTCACAACAGTGACCCGGACAAAGCCAAATGGGAGATGGCGGTTGACAACAAGGCTCAAACGCTTGATCTCTGGCATTGGCAGGCCGGTCAATCCGGCGTCGTGGGTCAGGCTGATGACCTGTCCATTGGAGTGCAGCCCTTCATCACGACTACCGGTCGCCTCGCAGATAAGTCCACCAAGGGCGGTAGCGTCAACAATCAGAACAAGGAGAACAACGCTCCGATTTATATGAGCAAAAACGGCCCGACTGCCAAGTTCATTCTGGCGGGAGATGAAGTGCCTATCGACCTCGGCAAACTGACCCCAGGCGCGCGCATACCAGCTTTTGTCGTATCGCCGTGGGACGGGTCGCGCAGCGACGTGAGCGCAAAAGGAACTTGGGCAAACGGCAAGTGGACGCTGGTGCTCAGCCGCGCTCTCGATACCGGCAACGATGATGATGTGAAATTTATTCCTACAAAGGCGACTCCCTTTGGATTGGCCGTATGGGACAACGCGCAGGACGAGGATCACAAAACCGTTCCTGATACTCTGACGCTGGCTTGGAGATAACCATGACAAACAACAACAAATTAGTGGCGGCTGGGTTGAGCATTTGGCTTTTGGCCGCATGCGCCGCCGCCACGCCAGCTCCAACCGCAGTTCCACCAACACCCTTGCCAACTGCGACTGCGGTTCCACCGACACCGGTGCCGACGGCAACCGCTGTTCCGCCGACTCCAGTGCCAACGGCAACGGCAGTGCCGCCCACACCCGTGCCAACTGCGACAGCGGTGCCCCCGACCAAGGCACCAACGCCAACTGCGGTTCCACCAACCGCGACCGCGGCCAAAAAAGTGCCGACTGCTACACCCGAACCCGCTGCCGTAGAACCTGCAAGACCGAGCAACGCAGGCGGACCCGGTGCTGCAGCGAACCTAAAGGGAGACGTTGTGGCGGGCGCAAAGGTATTTACAGACAACTGCCAGAAATGCCATGGTGACCAGGGAAAGGTTGGCAAGGACAATCCGGGTTCCAAGGATGGCACGGTACCTGTATTGAATCCGATTGATGAAACCTTGATCGATCATGACCCAAAGGTCACCATCACCAATCTTGATTTGTTCATTGAACATGGTTCCACACCGGAAGGCGAAAATCCAAAGCTGACCATGACCGCTTTTGGCGACGAAAAGAAGCTGACCCCGCAGCAAATCGCAAACGTGATTGCCTACGTAATGAGCTTAAATAAGTAGAAAGCACGCAAACGCTTGTTTTCGCCTGGATCCACGGGCCGGTTTATCTACAAGCCGGCCCGTGGTATTTTTCTAACGGCCGGCACACATTAATTGCGTACAATAGGCGCTCAATCAAATACGCTTATCACGAGAGGTGGAGGGTGCGGCCCTAAGAAACCTCAGCAACCAGCGGAAGTCTCTGCGGTCAGGTGCTAAATCCGCCAGCAGAGCTGAAAGATAAGCGGTGAATCGGGGATTTTCCCATTTCATCGCCCCACGCTTTGCGCGTGCGGGCGTTTTGATTTTTTCCGAAGTACGAAGGTAAGAACGCATGAGCATGATCGAAACCGAACAATCCCACCCGCTTATAGCAGCCATGAAGCAGCGGGTTTTGATTCTGGATGGGGCAATGGGCAGCATGATTCAGCGTTGGAAGCTTACGGAAAGCGATTATCGCGGCGAGCGGTTTGCCAATCATGCCCGGGATCAACGCAACAACAATGAGAACCTGAACCTGGTTCGGCCCGACATCATCGGCCAGATACATCGTGAATATCTGGAGGCGGGCGCGGACATTATTGAGACCAACACCTTTAACGGCAACAGCATTTCCCTGGCCGATTTTGGACAGGAAGGACAGACATACGACCTGAATTTTGCCGCCGCGCGCATCGCGCGAGCCGCAGCAGATGAATACACCGCGAAAGACGCAAGCAAACCACGATTTGTGGCTGGCGCCCTCGGGCCGGCCACCAGAATGGCATCCTTAAGCCCGGACGTCAATGATCCAGGTGCGCGCGCCGTCACGTTTGACGGCTTAATGCGCGCGTACTATGAGGAAGCCCGAGCGCTGCTGGATGGTGGCGTCGATGCGATTCTCAGTGAGACTTCGTTTGACACGCTTAATCAGAAGGCCGCGCTGTTTGCCGTGCAAAAACTTTTTGCCGAAGGCGCCCGGCGGGTGCCCGTGATGACCAGCGTCACTATTACAGACGCCAGCGGACGCACGCTGAGTGGTCAAACCGTTGAAGCATATTGGGCAAGCATCCACCGTGCACCGATCATCACCACCGGGATCAACTGTGCGCTTGGGCCCGATGAAATGCGCCCCTACGTTGAGGCCATGGCCGGGCTGACGCAGTCCTTCATTAGCTGTTATCCCAACGCCGGTCTACCAAATGCATTTGGCGGCTATGACATGACCCCGCGCAAATTTGCGGATACGGTGGGCGAATTTGCCGAGCGCGGCTGGCTAAATATTGCAGGCGGTTGCTGCGGTACCACACCCGATCACATCGCGGAGCTGGCCAGGGTTGTGTGCGGCGCCAGACCTCATGCGATCAATTTGCCGAACCACAGATCGTATTACAGTGGTCTGGAACTGCTCACACTGCAGCCAGGAACGGCGGCCTCCTTTCAAATGATTGGAGAACGGACCAACGTTACCGGATCGCCCAAATTCTCAAAGTTAATCAAGGAGGGCCGGCTCGATCTGGCGCTGACCGTGGCCAAGCAGCAGGTTGAAAGCGGTGCCAACATGCTGGATGTGAACGTGGATGAAGGGTTGCTGGACAGCGAAAAGGTCATGACCGACTTTCTAAACCTGGTCATGTCAGAACCGGACATCTCACGCGTGCCGATCATGATCGACAGCAGCAAGTGGAGCGTGATCGAGGCCGGGCTAAAGTGCGTTCAGGGTAAATGCGTTGTGAATTCGATCAGCCTGAAGGAAGGCGAAGCGCAGTTTCGTGACCGCGCCCAATTGGTCAAGCGCTATGGCGCCGCGGTGGTGGTGATGGCCTTTGACGAGCTCGGTCAGGCTGACACGCTTGAGCGAAAAACCGCCATTTGCAGGCGAGCTTATGACATTCTGGTCACTGAGGTCGGGTTTGCGGCGGAGGACATCATTTTTGATCCAAACATTTTGACGGTGGCTACCGGCATTGATGAACACAACAATTATGCCGTCAACTTTATCGAAGCCACGCGTTGGATCAAGGCCAACCTTCCCTATGCCAAGGTGAGCGGCGGCGTCAGCAACATCAGCTTTAGCTTTCGCGGGAATAACAAGGTGCGTGAGGCCATGCACAGCGCGTTCCTGTTTCATGCGATTGCCGCCGGTCTGGATATGGGTATCGTCAATGCCGGTCAGTTGGCCGTTTATGAAGACATTCCCAAGGACCTGCTTGAGTTGGTGGAAGACGTGCTGCTGAATCGAAGGGCCGACGCCACCGAGCGGTTGACCACGTTTGCCGCCGCGCTAGCCCCCGACACGACCGGACGAACCGTGGATAAGGAAGCACTTGAATGGCGCAGTGGCAGCATCGAGAAGCGGCTGGAACACGCGCTTGTAAAGGGCATTACCGATTTTGTCGATGGTGATGTGGAAGAGGCGCGCCAAAAATATGGCAAGCCGATTGCGGTGATCGAAGGGCCACTCATGTCGGGCATGAACGTCGTTGGCGATCTGTTTGGCGCGGGCAAAATGTTCCTGCCGCAGGTGGTGAAAAGCGCCAGAGTGATGAAACGCGCGGTTGCCGTGCTTCAGCCCTATCTTGAGGCCGAGAAACTTGCCGGCGCGAGTAGCAGCGCCGGACGAATTGTGATGGCCACGGTCAAGGGTGATGTGCATGACATTGGCAAGAACATTGTTGGCGTGGTACTGGGATGCAACAACTACGAGGTCACCGACCTTGGTGTGATGGTCAGCGCCGAAAAGATTCTCAAAGCCGCCCGCGAGCTTAATGCGGACATGATCGGGCTAAGCGGGCTGATCACGCCATCGCTGGACGAGATGGCGCATGTGGCGCGAGAGATGCAACGCGAAGGATTTACCGTACCATTGTTGATCGGCGGCGCCACGACCAGCAAGGCCCACACGGCACTCAGGATCGCTCCGAACTATGGCCAGCCGGTCGTGCATGTGCTGGATGCAAGCCGCGCCGTGGGAGTCGTCAGTCATTTGGTTAGCCCTAATACACGCTCCAAATTTGTGGCTGACAATGAAATAGAACAGGTGAAGTTGCGAGAGCAATTCGCGCACAAGGACCGCAAGCCGCTTCTGTCGCTTGAACAGGCGCGCAAACGGAGGTTCAATGCTGAAGTGTCGGCTGACAACGCGGTGGAGCCCGCGTGGATCGGAATCAAGTCACTTGACACGCTGCCCTTGCGAGACTTGGTTGACTTCATCGACTGGACGCCATTTTTTGCTGCGTGGGAATTGCATGGACATTATCCGGAAATTCTTGACGACAAGGTGGTTGGCGAGCAGGCACGCAAGCTGTTTGCCGATGCACAGGCGATGTTGACCCGGCTGGTTCAGGCGGACGCAACCGCACGCGCGGGCAGCCATCGCGCGGGCGCGCCTGAGGCGGACCGATCCACATCCGGGACCTTGCATGCCCGGGCGGTTTATGGGTTCTTCCCCGCGCGCAGCGTGGGCGACGACGTGGAAATTTACTCGGACGTGTCGCTGCAAACCCGACTGGGGACCATGCACACCTTGCGCCAGCAAATGGACAAGACCGACGGCGGGCGCAAGACTGGCGCGTCACGCGAAGGTATTGCCGCAGCCAACCTTGCCCTGGCCGATTTCATAGTACCCGCAAGCGCAGGCACCGTGGACACCATCGGTGCGTTTGCCGTGAGCGTGCATGGTGCGCGAGAACTGGCCAGTGCTTACAAGCGTAACGGCGATGACTACAACGCGATCATGGTCGAGGCGCTGTCCGATCGGCTGGCGGAAGCCAGCGCCGAGAAACTGCACAAGCAGGCGCGCGATGACATGGGCTTTGGGTTGAGCGAGCATCTGGTGCCGCGGGACATGATCAACGAAAAGTATCGCGGTATCCGCCCGGCGCCAGGCTACCCGGCGTGCCCGGATCACACGGAAAAGGCGCTGATCTGGCAGCTGCTGGACGTGGAGCGAAACACGGCGGCTACGCTCACCGAGAATTTCGCCATGCAACCCGGGAGCGCGGTTAGCGGTTGGTATTTTGCGCATCCTGAAGCGCGCTACTTTGGGCTTGGCAGGATTGGGCGGGATCAGCTTGAGGACTACGCCCGCCGGAAGGGCTGGACGATCACCGAGGCCGAGCGCTGGCTGGCGCCGAATCTGGATGAGTAATACAAGGCTTTGCAGCGCGGGCAGAATTTTCCGGTCATCATTAGACCGGCCCGCGATCCGAAGTTAGAGCGTAGCCAAAATCGCCTTGGGCATTTTGCAGACCATGGTGTAGGCCGGGTCATACATATTGCCAAGGTCGTACTTTACCGCCTGACCCATGAGGAGGCCCACAGCATAATGATCGAGACCGTGACGTTCGATCAACCAGGTACTCATTTCGGTTGTGCAGTGCTGGACGGCCTGATCAAGCGGCCGGGCGTTACCGACCGTGAATATATAGTCGGCATCCTCACCACGCGGCCAGCCAATCTGCCAATCCTTGACGACACTTAGACGCACCTCGGCCTGTACGGATATCTCGATACCGGTACCGCTCATTTCGCCATCGCCCTGGCGCGCATGTCCGTCACCAAGGTGGAAGAGCGCACCGTCAACCGAAACCGGTAAGTAGACCGTGCTGCCGGCCTGAAAGCCGTTGTAGTCCATGTTGCCGCCAAAGCGCCCGCTGGTTGCGGTGCTGATGGCCTCACCACCGGCGGGCGCCACACCAAAGCACCCGCAGAACGGCGCTATGGGCAAAGCCAACTTACCCAGGCGCGTCTTGGGTGACTGAATAACACACCGACCATCTGCCACGCGCCAGCGACCTTTGGCAGCGCGATTCGGTAGTTGCGCGGCATATTCCGGGTCAACTGTATTTGGCGCAAGTGAGTTTCGGGTGAAGCCGATCTCACGGGAAGGCGTGATCCGCAGCCATTCGACCGACAGCACATCACCAGGTCGGGCGCCTTCCACAAATATTGGGCCAGACATCGGGTTCGGTCCGGTGTTGTGCACCTTGCGCACGCGTGCATCCTGACCCCATGCATCAATGCAATCGACGATGACGGTATGACCGTCGCCAATGCGCACCTGCGGATCGTGTGAACCAATGGTGCTATAAAAACGCGTGGGTGAAAAATGATGCGTTGCCACTATGCCCGCACCCACACTTGCATGGCGCCGGGTTGCCGATTACACCAAACTGCATACGGTACGGCGATCACCTCAACTTCATCGGCTTTGGCCGGCGTAGCGCGATACAAATCGGCGCCCCAGCCATCATTGCGGTCAACCTGTGCGGGCACACGCAGCGCCGTGACGCCACCCAACAAATCGGTGTCATGGACAGCCGAAATCGGTTGATCGGGCTTCAGTCGTACTCGATGGAGCTCATTTCCGACGTTGTCGCAGGCCTCCAGACAATAGACGATGGGTCCGCGCTGCAGCGCCACCTTGCCGGCATCGGCTTTCACCATCGGGTTCGCATGAACGGTGCGCACGGGCATCGGCAGGTTTAGCGCAACCACATCATCCGTGCTCCACTCACGCTCGATTGAGACGTAACCATCCTTCACCGGCAACTGTGCAGCCGGAATGCGCTTGCCATTGACACTCACCGCGTGACCGGCACACCATGCCGGGATGCGCAAGCTCAACTCAAACTTCCTGCTCGCGGTCAGGGTGAGTTTTAGTTTGATGCGCCCATCCCATGGGTAGTTGCCTGATAGTTCAAGTTCAAGCCCGTGATCGGCAACGGTAATCTGAGACGCGGCATAGAGGTGGACCTGGATGCCCGTCTTATCCGCACTGGCAACATAATTTCCGAGGCTGGCGAACAATCGCGCGACGTTTGGTGGGCAGCACGCGCAGTCGAACCAATCCTGGCGCACGTGCGAGCCATTCGACGCGAGCGGGTTCTCGTAGAAATACTGCGTGCCATCAAGGGAGATGCCAGCCGGAATGTTGTTATATAGCTGCAGCTCGATCATGTCGGCATATTTACCGTTGCCAGTGATGTTCAGCATGCGCTGCGCCCAATAGACCGCGCCAATACTGGCGCAGGTTTCAGCGTAGGCGTTTTCGTTGGGTAGGTCGTAGTCATTGGTAAAGCCTTCATTGGCTGCGGCCACGCCCAATCCACCGGTGACATAGGTGCGCCTGGCCACCATGTGATCCCAAACACGCTCGGCAGCGGCAAGCAGCGAGGTGTCACCGGTTAGCGCGGCCAGGTCGCTGACTGCGGTAAACATATACACCGCGCGCACTGCGTGACCCACAATCTCAGTCTGCTCACGCACCGGGGCGTGCGCCTGGGCGTAGGCATAGGTTTTGGCCCAATAGTCCTTGGGATTTTCGCCACGGGCGCGCGCCTCACGGTCCCAATCATGCAGCAGCTCATGGCCCGGGTTATGGCCCAGAGCGCTGCGGCCCTGACCGCGCACGTCAATAAAGTGCTTTGCGAGGTTTAGCCAGCGCTTGTTCCCGTCCAGCTTGAAGAGACGAACCAGCGCCAGTTCAATCTCCTGATGTCCGTCATAGGCACGGCCCAAGCGTTTGCTGCCGCGAATCTTGTCATCCACAAACACCATGTATTTGCGCATGACCTTGAGCAGATTGTCTTTGCCGGTGGCCTGCTTGTGCGCCACGGCGGCTTCCAGCAAGTGACCGGCGCAATACAACTCGTGAGCGTGGGTCAAGTTGGTCAGGCGCTTGTGCACACCGATAGACTGGTAGTGGCTGTTGACGTAGCCATCGGCCATCTGCGAGCGAGCAAGGGTGGCGGCAATAGTATCGAGCGCATCATCCAACTGTTTGTTGTAGTGGGTGTGGATTGAGTAGGCCGCGGCTTCCGCCCATTTGGCCACGTCGCTATCCCAAAACCGGTGCGGGGTGAAGAAATCCTTTGGGTTCCAATGACCGATATGGTCAAAAGCCGTGATCCGCCCGGTCTTGTGCAAAATCTCCAACTGTGACGGAATGGTGACTTCGCGATTGACCTGCTGGCGCGGCGCAAAAAACGAATCTTGTAGGATCACCTTGGTGAAATGAATGGGATTTGACATGGTGTTAACGCAATTGTAGGGTGCTCGGCTCGGTTGCGCAAATGTGCTAATTTGGGACCTGGTTGGCCATGGCGTTACCCGCGATCCAGCCGGTGGTCCAGGCCGATTGAAAGTTGTAGCCACCGGTGATGCCATCGATATCCAGCACCTCACCCGCAAAATAGAGACCCGGGCATCCTTTGCTCTGCATCGTGCGCCAGTCGATTTCGTTCAGCGCCACCCCACCCGCGGTTACAAACTCGTCCTTGAACACACCCTTGCCAGAAATCTCATAGCGACCATCGCACAACTCTGCGGCGAGCTTAAGCATGTTGCCGCGCGGCAGCTTGCTCCAGCGTTGACCGTCCAAAATGTCCGCCGCCTCGACCAGGCGTTGCCATAGCCGCTGGGGTATCTGGTGAAACGGTGTGCGCCAAACGTATTGCCCGCCTATCGTGTGTTTATATTCGACAAACTTTTCAAGCACGGATTGCGCAGTCATGTCTGGCAGCCAGCTGATGCGAAGCTCGGACCGGTATTGCGCCGTGAACAACGCACGGGCGGCCCATGCGCTTAGCTTGATGACGGCCGGGCCGCTAAGACCCCAATGAGTGACCAGAACCGGACCGCGCTGGGGGGCGACACCATCCAATTCGACCGCCGCATCCTGGACACTGACACCCGCCAGCCCGGCGATGCGCGGATCTGTGATGGCAAACGTAAACAGTGAGGCCACCGGCGGGATGATGGTGTGACCCAACGCGCGCGCCAGCGCGTGCCCCTGTTTGTTCCCGCCAGTGGCAAGCAACACACGGTCACATGGCGGCATTTCGCCGCCCTCATGCGAGACGACAAAGTGACCGGCATCATCACGTTGCAGATCGATGATCCTGGTGGATTCCCGCAGGTGCACACCGGCCACACGCGCCGACTGGAGCAGGCAGTCCACCACGGTCTCCGAGCGGTCCGTGGTGGGAAATATGCGTCCATCTGACTCAGTCTTGGTTTCCACCCCACGCGCAGCGAACCACGCGATCGTGTCGTGCGGTTGAAATCGCGTGAACGGGCCGAGCAACTCGCGACCGCCGCGTGGATAGCCCTTGACCAATTCGGCGGGATCAAAACACGCATGGGTCAGATTGCAGCGTCCGCCGCCGCTGACTTTGACTTTGCCCAAGAACTGTCGGGCATGCTCCAGCACATCTACCCGGCAGGAGGGGTTAGCGGTTGCACAGGCAATGGCCGCAAACATCCCGGCGGCACCGCCTCCGATGACCACGACCCTCACCCGGCGAGGCCCCACCCTTCAAACCGAAACGTTTCGAACTGCCACATATCATCGTCATCCGGTCGGGGGTTGCCGAACAACTCGAATAGGTCACCCCGATCCTTGAGCGGATTCCAATTGGTCTGCAGCGAGGTGGTGTCGCCCATATATGGGTTGGCCACCTCGAGGATTTCCTTATATGGCAGCTCATCCGGGGTGCAGAATCCCCATAGTGGGTTCTTGATCATCCAGGTGATGGCACCGGTGATCGAGGCGGCCACCTGCAGCGTGGTGGCGTTTTGATGCGACAAATGCCGACGGGCCTCATCAATACTCAGGGTGGAACCAGTCCACCAACCATTGAGCTTGTGCCCCATCAGTAACACGCCCAGCTCATCGCGACCGCTGATGATTTCGTCATTCATGATGCGCTGTCGATCCTGCATGACGTAGCCGTTGCCGCGCAACTCGTGCAGGCTGGCGAGCGCGACATCGCTGGGTTGATAGGCATAATGCACCGTGGGGCGATAGGCGGGATGACGGCCATACTCGTCGTCCTCGTGCCAAACGGTCAGGTAATCGCTCATGGTAAAGGCCTCACCGTGGCGCACGACCATTCCCAGGATCGGACCGCTGGGAACCCAGCTGCGCACAAACGTGTTGATCCCCATTTGCGCCAGACAGATTTGATTGCCCGGGCCAAATTCCTGGTGATGCGCGCCCTTGGGCAGGCGGCGCTCGTGGGTGCCCCACCCCATTTCCGCCGGGGCGATGCCCTCCTCGCGGAAGCCCTCGACCGACCAGGTATTTACAAATTCGCCCGGTTCTTTGGGTCGGCTGCTGATCTGCGAGTCGCGTTCACTTATGTGGATGGTCTTGACGCCAAGGAGCATGGCCACGCGGGCGAAGTCGTTATCCGCAAGCGCATGTGAGAGCAGTTCCTTTTGCGAAACAGTCATTGCATTGCGCGGAACGATGACATCCTTGCGCTTGGTCACACCCAGGATGACGTTGCTCATGTCTTCAAGCGCGGCCTTTACCCAATGGCTGACCAGGCCGGGATTTGCACCGTGTTCGACCAGGGCGGTGGCGCCCTGGGTGCTCCATTCGCGGGCGATCTTGCGCAGCTTCATGTGGCGGACGTAAAGCGAGCGGTCGGTCGGATACTGGCTGGCGGCATCGTGATACGGATCCCATTCCTCGACACTGGTGTTGATATACAACACGTGGTTGTCATGGCACCACTGAATGATGTCGGTGGCGCCGATGTTCCAGGCCAGATCGATCAGCAGATCACCGGCGTCAAGATGCGCATCGAGCACGGACTGCAGGTTCTCCCGGGTGATTCGCTTGCGCACATATTGTGCCCCCGCTTCCAGCATTTCCTTGGCCTTGGCGCGCATGTCTTCAAAATCCATGATCGTGATCTTGCTGAAATCAACTTCAAGGTGGCGCAACAACAGGGGTTGCAAACATTGAGACACCGAGCCACAGCCCAGGATAAGTATCTTGCCCTTGAAAACTGTTTTCATAATTGTGCGCCCAGTGTACCGCGCTAATGCAAGAATGCGAGGCAGCCATCAAACGAGGCACAGGCTGCTGAAAATGGCACTGTGCTGTCCGGACCTGACGCTTTAGGAAAGCCGCCAGAGAAATGCGGCGTCGTCCTGTCCAAGACACGTACACTGCTCGCGGCGGCTGTGCTTTATTACACCGGTCGAACCTCCGATTCAAACTGGTCACATGGTCACTGTTGACACCCTCTCCTGACTGTTTCGGGCTTCTGGTTGGGCCGCTACGCTAAATCTAGCTTAAGAGGAGAGCTAGGCATATGAAGAAGCTCCTGATACTTGGCGCGGGAATGGCTGGCACGATGGCTGCCAACAAGTTAACCCGATTGTTTCACGAACGCCAGTTGGACTGGCAAATAACCCTGGTTGATCCTGATGCCCTCCACTATTACCAGCCGGGTTTTCTGTTTGTCCCGTTTGGCGTTTATGGTGGCGACGACATCGTTTTGCCGAAACGCCGACTGTTGCCGAGCGACGTTGAGTTGCTTCAAGCATGCATTGTAGAAATCGACCATGAACACAATCGCGTGCAATTGAGTTCCGGGGAGAAGCTGGACTATGACTTTCTAATCATCGCTACTGGCGCGGACATTCATCCCGAGCAAACGCCCGGTCTGTCCGGTCCGGCTTGGGGCGACACGATTCACACCTTCTATTCTTTTCAGGGCGCAGTCGCGCTGTTCGAAAAACTACGGGTGTGGAAAGGTGGTCGCTTGGTGGTGAACGTTGTCGAAAATCCAATTAAGTGCCCGGTTGCGCCGCTCGAATTCCTGATGTTGGCGGATGCTTTCTTCCTTGCAAAAGGCATGCGAGACAAGGTCCAGCTGACCTATGCCACGCCACTATCGGGCGCCTTTACCAAGCCGGTTGCTGCCAGCCACCTAAACACACTGCTGGCAATAAAAGGCATACAAGTTGAACCGGATTATCTTGTTGAAGCTGTAAACCCCGATATGCGGACGCTCTCATCGTTTGATGGACGGGAACTCGGTTACGACGTGCTTGTTAGCGTGCCGATCAATATGGGTGCAACGGTCGTCGGCGAATCCGGTCTTGGTGACGACCTGAATTATGTTCCCGTTAATCAGCACACCATGTTGGACGAGCGACATCCAAATATTTTCGTGCTTGGCGACGCTGCAGCCCTCCCCACGTCAAAGGCGGGTTCGGTTGCCCACTTCGCAATTGAAAAATTCTGCGCAAACTTTCTTGACCATGTTAACGGGCGCCAGATGCATGAAAGCTTTGACGGTCACGCCAATTGCTTTATCGAATCCGGGCATGGCAAGGGGCTGCTCATCGACTTTAACTATGTTACCGAGCCCCTTCCGGGCGCCTACCCGGTTCCATGGGTTGGCCCGTTCAGTTTGTTAAAAGAGACCAGGGCGAATCATTGGGGCAAGATGTTGTTCAAGTGGATCTACTGGAACATTCTCTTGAAAGGCTATCGGCTGCCGATTCCAACCGATATGAGCATGACCGGAAAACAAACGGCCGAGGCGATGAACTAATGCAAACGCTTACAAAAAATACGATCGGTGGGAAGGAAATTATGCTGAATGGCGAGGGCTTCCTCGTGCACGCCGAAGATTGGGACAAACAACTTGCCATTGGAATTGCTGTAGCAGAAGGTATTGCGGACCTCACAGACGATCATTGGAAGGTGATCAATTTCTGCAGGCAAACGGCCCAAAACAGCAAATCTCCGACGTTGCGGCAGATCACAACCGGTACGGGGATTTCAACCAAGACCATGTTTGCTCTCTTTCCAAAGGGCCCGGCCAAAAAAGTTGCACGCATCGCCGGTCTGGGCAAACCCGAAGGCTGCGTTTGAACGGAGGAAAATTATGGAAGAATCAACGAGAAAAATTGCATTTGTTTGTTCCAAGGGCGACCTTGACATGGCATACCCAGCCCTGGTAATGGGATGGGCGGCACTTGGGAATGGCATCGACGTGACAATGTTCTTTACGTTTTGGGGCATGGACATGATCCGAAAGACGCGACAGGATCACCTGCAAATCGCGCCAGTTGGCAACACCAGTATGAAATTGAGCATGATGGGAATCAAGACCGACAATGCCGGAATTCCCAATCTGCTGGGCGTACTGCCGGGAATGACGGCCGTCGCCACGAAGCTCATGAAGGACAAAATGCATTCCATTGGCGTACCGCCGGTGAGCGAGTACCTATCCATGCTTGTAGACGGTGGCGCGCACCTCTATGCGTGCAAAATGTCGGTCGACATGATGGGGCTGAAAAAGGAAGACTTTGTGGAAGGTGTAATTGACATCGTGACCGCAGGCGATTTCATGGATATGACGGAAGGCGCGCAAATCATATTTATCTGAAGCACCTAATCCGGTGATGTTAAGATTGCTTTGAGTGGAATTGGGCGTGCTTACGCCCGCATGGCACCGGTACTATTGCCACACCGCCGCACCGAATATTGCAATCAGAATTCACCGTTGCCCACGCATGGACCAGTGACCGCAGCACAGCGGCACGCTGGTTGTTTTCGCATATCAGGCGACACTGGGTTTATTTCATATTTATCGTGCTGGGCTCGGCAGGGAACGCGTTTGGCGCGTCTGCCGTGCCGGTGTTTATAGGACGCGCGTTTAACGCGATCCTACAGGCCACGCCAGATTATGCAGTGGTTACCGCGATGGCCTGGTCCATTGTGGCATCACAGGTCGCCCGTGCGGTGCTGCAATTTCTGCGCAATTTCTCATCGGCCACCATCGGTCAGCGATTGGAGCGCGACATGCGGGATGAGCTATATGCCAGCCTGATTGGCAAGCCGATGAGCTTTCATGACCGCCAGAGCATCGGCGAGATTATGGCGCGCAGCACAAATGATGTCCGCGAGCTGGTCTATTTTATGGAGCCGGGCGTAAACATCACCATCGGCTCGTCGGCGTTTATCGTGTTTGTGATCCTGACCGCGCCCACGATCCATCCGTTGTTGGTCGTGGTGCCGCTGGCGTATCTGGTGATATACGTCTTTCTTGTGCGCGTGTTCCTGCGCGACCTGAGCGGCGCAGCCAACCGCGCCCGTGCGGCCTTTGGCGCGATGAACACTGTGCTGGCCGAGAGCATAGAGGGCATTGAGACGATCAAGGGCTTTGCCACCGAAGCGCGGGAACAAGATAGATTTTCCGCCAAGCTGAACGACTGGAAGGCGGCGGCAATTGCGCAGGGCCGGATCGAAGGGCGCTTTTTACCAGGGTTGCTCCTGGGGATCACGATGGCCAGTGGTTTACTGCTCAGTTTTTACCTGTTTGCCAACGGTCAGCTGCAGGTGGGCAGCGTGGTAGCCTACAACGGACTGCTGTTGCAATTGCAATTCCCGACGTTTGCCTCGCAATTTGCCTACCCGGCTCTGGCCACTGGATACGCGAGCGTGAAGAGAATGATTGGCCTGGTGCAGGACGATATAGCTCCAGCGCCAACCCCGGCACTGTCGGCAACCAAACCGGCGCACGCAATTGCACCAACAAATGGCACGGCTCCGGAGACGCAGGTGATCTCCCAAAACGCCTCGGGCATTGGCGGCTCGACGCTGATCATGAACGGTGCCGTTGAGTTTCGCAACGTGAGCTTTGCCTATGGCGGAGGGGCCGATGCCAAACTCGCGTTGGAGAACGTGAGCTTTACGGTGTTACCAGGTCAATCGGTGGCAATTGTGGGGCAGACCGGTGCCGGCAAGAGCAGCATCATCAAGCTGCTAAATCGCACGTACGACCCGACGGCAGGCACAATATTATTGGATGGGCGCGACGTACAGACATGGGACGTTGCCAGTTTGCGGAAGCAAATCAGCATCATCGAACAGGACATATTTCTTTTCTCGCGCGACGTTGCCGCGAACATCGCCTATGGCGTGCCCGGCGCCACCCAAGACCAAATTGAAGCTGCTGCGCGCGCGGCGCAGGCGCACACGTTCATCAGCGGCTTTAAAGACGGATACGCCACAGTCGTGGGGGAGCGCGGGGTGACGCTGAGCGGTGGGCAACGCCAGCGAATTGCAATTGCCCGCGCATTCCTAACTGATCCGCGGATTTTGGTGTTGGATGACGCCACAAGCGCGATCGACAGCGCCACCGAGGACGAGATTCAACGGGCGATGCTGCACGCAGCGGAGGGCCGAACCACGTTTTTTATCACGCATCGTCTGAGCCAGATTCGCTGGGCAGACGTGATTGTGGTGTTGCGCAAGGGTCGGGTGCAGGCCGTGGGCACGCATGAGCAACTGTTGGAAAGCAGCCCGGCCTATCGGGAGATTTTCGTCACCTGAGCGGGTGACCACGAGAAAATCATGTTTCAAGGATTGGCCGCCGAAGCCTACGACCGGACATACTCGGATGCTCAACTGTTGCGCCGGGTGGGCGCGTATCTTGCCGTTCATCTAAAACGCGTGCGCACGGTGTTGTTGCTTAGCGGGGTCACCACAGCGATAGGGTTTGTTCAACCGGTGATCACCGCGCGCGGGTTGGATGCGGTGCGCCAGCGCGCCGGAGACCCGGCCAGCGCCACGCAGCTGGTGGTGATCATTGCCACAGCTCTCTTTGCCTTTGCGATTGTCAACTGGCTGTGCAACATGTTTCGCCGCTGGGCGGTCAGCTCGCTGATGGCGTCGGTGATCGCGACCTTGCGTGCGGATGCGCTGTCCGCGGTGTTACACCACGATCTGTCGTTCTTTGACAAGTATCCAAGCGGCAAAATTGTCAGCCGAATCTCAAATGACACCGCCGAGCTGCAACAGACCTCCAATCTGATCACCGATCTGGTGAGCCAGCTGATCATTTTGATCGCGCTGGTTATCTACTTGTTTACGGTCAGTGTGCAGATGACCCTGATCCTGCTGGCCATGGCGCCGGTGGTTGTGCTGATGGGGGCGGGCTTCCGAACGGCGGCACGCTGGGCCACGCGACGCGGCTTTCGCGCGGTGGCCGAGGTCAACACGTCAATCCAGGAGGCGGTATCCGGTATGCGCATCGCCAAGAACTTTCGGCAAGAGTCGGCGATGTATGCCGCGTTTAAGAAGGTGAACAACCAGAGTTATTCGGTGAATTTGCGCCGGGCGCTAGTCACCAGCAACATCTTCCCCACCCTAAATATCGTCAGCGGAATGGGTAGCGCCCTATTGATGTGGGTGGGCGCGCAGTTTGCGGGTAGCGGTGCGATCGGCGTGGGTGCATGGTATTTGTTTATCATCAGCCTGGATTTGTTTTGGTTCCCTCTAACGAATCTGGCCTCATTCTGGAGCCAGCTCCAAAGCGGTTTGAGCGCGCTGGAGCGCGTGTTTGCTCTTATTGACACGCCGCGCGTGGTTAATCAGGTACTGCCTGCTGAATCGGAAACCGCGGGATTATTGTCCGCTGCTCCAAGAATCCCGGTTCCCGACGCTCATGACCGTGGCGCAGCGATCACGTTTTCCTCCGTAACCTTTCGATATACGTCACAACAGACGGTATTACACGATTTTTCATTGAGTATTGCGCCGGGCGAGAGCGTGGCCTTTGTCGGGCACACCGGCGCGGGCAAGAGCAGCCTGATCAAGCTAATTGGCCGTTTTTATGAGTATCAGCAGGGCGCCATCGCCATCGATGGCGTGGATTTACGCACGTTGGATTTGCAGGCGTATCGCGCACGTCTTGGAATCATCTCGCAGCAGCCATTTCTGTTCGCGGGGACAGTACGCGACAACGTCCGATACGCGCGACCACGGATGACGGACGATGAAGTTGAATCTCTGGCGCGCAGCATCGGTCATGGCGATTGGATTGAAACGTTACCGGCGGGCCTGGATTCCGACGTGGGCGAGCGCGGCGCGAGATTGAGCATGGGTCAGCGGCAGCTGGTGGCGCTGGCGCGGGTGTTGGCGCAGAAGCCGGCCATCTTCATGCTGGATGAGGCCACGGCGAGCATCGATCCGTTTACGGAGCGCCAGATACAGCGGGCGATCGACCAGGTGCTGCGCCACAGCACGAGCATTCTGGTTGCTCACCGGCTTAGCACGGTGCGGGCGGTTGATCGGATCATCGTGCTGGATCAGGGCAGGATCGTGGAGGAGGGTAACCATGACGCGCTGATGAAGCACGGGGGGAAATACGCCAACCTGTTTGACACATATTTTAGGCATCAGACGGCGGATTTTCGGGTTCAGGCGTAAACCGAGCCCGGTGCACGGCGATTGGGTGAGACAAAGTAGTGTGAACGATGATCAATGAGCGGGCAGGATGGCCGCGCTCCACGTGAAGCGTACCATTCCGGCAGTACACTCACCGTATTGCGAGGTCTGCATGTTAAACTGAGTGCGAAATACACGCACCTTCATGGCATCTCTTATTGACCGAATTTTGGGACTTTTCTCGCTGGATCTGGGGATAGACCTCGGAACAGCGAATACACTCGTAGCAGTGCGCAATCAAGGCATCGTCATTAACGAGCCCTCATGGGTGGCCGTTGACCGCAAAACGCGCCAGGTGCTTGCGGTGGGCGCAGAGGCCAAGGAGATGGTGGGTCGCACGCCAAACCGGATCGTGGCCATTCGACCGTTGCGCGATGGCGTGATTTCAGACTTCGAAATCACCGAGTCGATGTTGGACAACTTCATCAAGAAGGCCCATAGTCGGGCATTGTTTAACATCCCGCGACCGCGCGTTGTGATCGGTGTTCCATCCGGCGTGACCGAGGTGGAGAAGCGCGCGGTGTATGACGCGGCCAAGAGCGCGGGTGCGCGCGAGGTGTTTTTGATTGAAGAGCCCATGGCCGCTGCTATTGGCGCCGGGCTGCCGGTAACCGAAGCCCATGGCTCACTCGTGGTCGACATTGGCGGTGGAACCACCGAGGTGGCGGTTTTTTCTCTGGGTGGCATCGTGGTCTCGCGCAGCATCCGGGTGGCCGGTGACGAGATGGACGATGACATCATCAACTATGCGCGCAGCAAATACAACCTGCTGATCGGCGAGCGCATGGCCGAAAAGGTGAAGATCGCGATTGGCTCGGCCTTTCCCCTGCCGGAGGAAAAAACCATGAGCCTGCGCGGGCGCAACCTGGTAACCGGGCTGCCTGAATCCATTGAGGTCTCGTCGATTGAGGTGCGCGAAGCGCTGAGCACCAGTGTAAACACGATTGTGGAGACCATACGCAGCACCCTGGACGAGACTCCGCCGGAATTGGTTGCAGACCTGATGGAAACCGGTATTTGCATGGCCGGTGGCGGCAGCATGTTGCAGGGACTGGTTGAGCGCGTGGCCGATGAAACCAACATTCACACTTGGCTGGCCGAAGATGCGCTCACCTGCGTGGCGCGCGGCGCCGAGGTTGTGCTTGAAAAGCTTGATGACTTGAGCCGCGTTCTGGTAGGGCTGGATCGCACCAGCTCATCCCGCAGTGGCAGCGGATTTGGCAATCGATCCTAGTAAGACAAAAAATCAATGAACGGTCCACTCTTTACGTTACTAAATGGCATTTCGTCGGGCAATGTCGGTCAGGTGATTTCGTCGCTGATTTTGATTGGCGTCATCTTGCTGATTTGCTTTCCGTTGCATGAACTGGGTCACGCGGTCGTGGCAACCTACCTGGGTGATGACACGCCAAGGCTTATGGGTAGGCTGACTCTGAACCCTTTTGCACACCTCAGCCTGCTGGGCAGCGCGCTGTTTGTGCTGTTTGGGTTTGGATGGGCCACCACCCCGGTCAATTACTCCCGCATGCGGGGCAGCTATGGCAACAACCGCGCATTGGTTTCCGTTGCCGGGCCGCTGGTAAACCTCAGCCTGGCGGTGCTCTCGGCAGGAGTGTTCCGCCTGGTAGACAGTTCGCTGAGTGACGGCACGTCGCTCATGAGCGAGGTGGTCTACTTGTTTCTTGTGCAAATGGTCCGGATCAACCTGCTGTTGATGGTATTCAATCTACTGCCATTGCCCGGGTTGGATGGCTGGGGCATCATCCGCGGGTTGATACCCGAGCAGATTGCCCAGACAGTGGAGCGCTTTCAGCAAATCGCGTGGATCATCATCATCGCCACGCCGATCGCCGGAACATTGATCAGCGGCCCGGTCAACCAACTGTTTCGCGTTTTGACCGGTTTATAAGCCATGAGCAAGGTCAAAATTACCATCATTGGACTGGGTCAAATGGGGCGAGCCTTGGCCGCCGGACTGAGAACGGTTATAAAAGAAGCGGATATCGTCGGACATGACAAGGATCTGTCGGTGTCCCGAAAAGCCGAGCAGGACAAGCTTGTTGACAGGGGAGCGATCAATCTGTTTTCGGCCATGGATGGCGCGGCACTCGTCGCATTTGCCGTGCCCCAGCCCGAGCTGGAGACGTTACTTGCACTGATAGACAAGGATGTTCCGGCCCAGGCGCTGATATTTGATATATCGGCCTCCAAGCTACGTGCGCTCAAGGCGGCCGAGGCGCTGCCGATAGACACACCGTACATCAGCAGCAGCGTGGTGTTTGACCCGACCACGCGTGGCACGGATGCCGCCAAACCGCGCAGTTTTAAGAACGCCACCTGGGTAATCACGCCACGAATGAGCGCTTCGCCGGACAGCGTGTCACAATTTTCGTCGATCGTATCGGCGCTGGACGCCCGACCGGTATTTATGGATGCCGCTGAGCACGATGGCTTACGCATGGCTGTCAATGAGGTTCCACAGGCGCTTGGTGCGGCGCTGTTTGGCGCGCTTACGCAGGATTCCGCCTGGCGCGAGCGACAATGGCTGGCGGGTGACGCGCTGCACAGCGTGACCGACACCCTTGGCAGCGCGCAACCGGCTGCGGTCGCCGCTCTGCTGATGGGCCAAAAGGACGCCACGCGTCACTGGCTGAACATGACCATGCTGCAGCTCATGGCGCTCCGTGACACGGTCGACGCTGGTGATGAGGCAGCGCTAACCAAGCTGCTCAGCCTGCCGGTAGATGCCCGTGCAAAGTGGCTGGCCGACTGGTCGCGCGGTCGCGATACGGGTGCGCAACCGATCAATGTGCCCAAACCCGGGCTCATGCATTCGCTGCTGGGCGATAAGCTGGCCGAAAGTCTAAAATCGCGCAGGCCCAGACTGTGACGGACGACCGCCCACTGCGCATTCTTAGCCTCGCCCCCACCAGCTTTTTTAACGACTACGGCTGTCATGTGCGCATTTTAGAAGAAGCGCGTGCGCTGCAGCGTCGCGGGCACGAAGTTACCGTTGTCACCTATTTCAAGGGGGGCGACCTGGCCGGGTTGCGGATTATTAGAACCAACCCCACCCCGTGGCACGCCAACTATGAAGTGGGTAGTTCGCGTCACAAATTTGCGTTTGATGCGCTGCTCGCCTTTCGGCTGGCGCGCGTGCTTGCACGGAACAACTTCGACGTCATCCACGGGCATCTGCATGAGGGCGCGCTCATCGGTGGCGTCGTGGGGCGCCTGTTTGGCGTGCCCACGGTCATGGATTTTCAAGGGAGCCTGACCGATGAAATGTTGCAACACGGGTTTATCCGACCGGACGGGCTTCGCGAGGCGTTCTGGCACAACGTTGAGCGGATCGCAGAACGCCTGACAAAGACGATATTTACCAGCACCGGGCACGCGGCCGTTCCACTCCGGGCAAGGCACACAATGCCGATAGTGGAACTGCAGGATGGGGTTAGCACGACATTTGTGCGACCGGATGTGATCAGCGCAGCCGACCGTGCGGTGGCGAGGAGCCGGTATGGGATTACACCTGATGCACCGGTCGTCATTTTTCTGGGGCTGTTGGCAGCCCATCAGGGCATCCAAAACATCATTGATACCGCGGCGTTACTGCGGAAGCAAAACCCGGCGCTGCGCTGGCTCGTGCTTGGCTACCCTGCAGCGCAAATGTGGAGGGATCGGGCGATTCAGGCCGGGGTGGCGGATATCATGCACTTTCCGGGGCGCGTTCCGTATGGCGATATGCCGCGCATGCTGGCCCTGGGCGACATCGCGGTGGCCCCAAAGCTATCGCTGACGGAAGGAAGCGGCAAGCTGCTCAATTACATGGCCATGGCGCTGCCCACGGTGGCCTTTGACACGCCTGCGCAAAGAGAAATCCTTGAGGACTGCGGTATCTATGCGCCGGTGAATGACAACATTGCATTGGGGGCGGGGATTCAGACGCTGCTTGATGACCCTGCCGCCGCCCGGGAGATGGGCGCCCGTGCGCGGGATCGTGCCGACGCTAAATTTGGCTGGGACGCGGCGGCGATTAGGATGGAAACCGTCTATCGCCGGGTTATGCGACAGTCTGTGGATAATTAACCGTGCAACTTTAGAAAGGCAACATGGTTAACGAATTGCGCGAGCTCTGGCAATACCGCCACATGGTGTGGATGCTGGTCGTGCGCGACATCAAGGCGCGCTACCGAAACAGCCTGCTCGGTGTGACGTGGTCGTTTTTGCAGCCGCTGGCCATGATGCTCGTAATGACCTTTGTATTTACCAAGGTCACCATTGTGAGCGGGAGCGAGAAGATTCAGAACCCGCAGGTATTTATTCTGAGCGGCATTTTGGCATGGAATATGTTCAGTGCCACGATCCTGACCTGCACCAACAGCATCGTGATAAACGCCGCGATCGTCAAAAAAGTATATTTTCCGCGCGTGGTGTTGCCAATAGCGGCCGGAGTGTCGGCGATGGTCAATTACGCGCTGTCGCTGCCGGTATTTTTTCTCGTGACCGTGCTGTCGGGTTGGCCGCTACACATTACGCTGCTAATGGTGCCGGTTGCCGCGCTTATTCAGTTTGTCTTTTCCATTGGCATCGGCATGCTGCTGGGCACGGTTAACGTCTTCTATCGCGACACCGGGTTTATTGTGGAGCTGGGTATGCTGGCGCTTTATTTTCTGACGCCAATTTTCTATGACATCAACGCGGTGGCCGCGCAGCCGGTCATACTGCCGCTGGTGGGCTCGATCGATCCGGCCGTGTGGCTGCGGCGGCTGAACCCGATGGCGTCGATTGTCAATATTTATCAAGACGCAATGTATAAGGGCCAACCAACCACGGTCGATTTCTGGCTCCGCACAGCGTTGACTGCCGTGGTGATCTTTATCGTCGGCTATCTGGTGTTTCGTCGTTACAGCCCGCGGTTTGGTGAAGAGATATGAACCCTGCACCAAGCATCAACGGCGCGCGCTTATTGGCAGACATTCACGCCTTGGCCACCATCACCGAACCCGACACACCAGGGTGGACCCGGCGGTTCCCATCCGGGGCCTATCGGCAAGGCCGCGCGTGGTTGCGGGAGCAATTTGAGGCGGAAGGCCTTGGCATTACGCTTGACGCCGCGGGCAATTTATTTGGCCGACGCGACGGCAAATCGGCGCGCGCGCCGATTGTGATTGGTTCTCATACGGATACTGTCATGGGTGCAGGGCGCTTTGACGGCATGCTGGGCGTGCTGGGTGCGCTGGAAGTGGCCCGCACGCTGCGCGAGGCGGGACTGTCGCTGCGGCATCCACTCATGATCGCGGACTATCTTAGCGAAGAGGCCACGGATTACGCCATAGCCTGCATGGGAAGCATGATCCTTGCCACGGGCGACTTCCGCTCCGAATGGCTGGACCGAACCGTGGGTGGTGTTTCGCTGCGCCAGGCAATCGGCGACATGGGTGGCGCGCCGGAACACATGGCCGGCCCACTTCTGCGACCAGGCGCGTTTGCGGCCTCGCTTGAGCTACACATTGAGCAAGGTCCGGTGATGGAAGCACGCGGCGCCAGGTTGGCGGCGGTGACTGGAATTGTGGGCATCCATCGGGCCATCTTTGAACTTCACGGCAAGAGCAATCACGCTGGCGCAACACCCATGTCATTGCGGCAAGATGCCGTGGCCGCGCTTGGGCCAGTCATCACTGCAATAGAGTCCATCGCGCGCGATGCGGCGGGAAACGGACATGGCGCTGTTGGGACGATTGGAAAGATCGACGTTGCACCCAATCAGGGCAACGTGATTGCGAACAAAGTCATAATCTATCCCGAGCTCCGCAGCCTGGATATGGCGGAGTTGGACCGGATGTGGGAGGCGTTTATGACGGCAGCCAATAAGGCATGTGCCCAGCGTGGGGTCACGTTGCAGGTGCACAACCACACCAGGCTGTCATCAGTTGTGCCGCCAGGCTGGCTGCACGAGCTGGTGTGGCAGGTTTGCAGCGAGCTTGACCAAAATGCCATTCGCACGCCAAGCGGTGCGGGTCACGATACCAACTATCTTTCGCTGATAGCGCCGAGCGCGATGATCTTCGTGCCAAGCATCGGTGGCCGCAGCCACGCACCCGAAGAAATCACAAATGATTCCGATCTCGTACGAGGCGTCCAGGCGCTTGCCAACTGTGTCGTGGCTCTGGACACAACCCTGACATAATCCGAACATTATCGGTAAATATTTCGAACGTAATCGCAACTACAACACATGAGCGAAGAAGTACTGCACACCCTAACGGTAAACGGAACCGCCCGATCCATCACCTGCCCGCCGCAGAAGCTGCTAATGGATGTGCTGCGCGATGACTGGCATCTGACCGGGACTAAGGACGGCTGTGCCACCGGTCACTGTGGCAGTTGCATGGTGATCCAGGATGGCAAAGCCGTGCGCAGTTGCCTGGTACCCATGAAGCGCGTGCATGGCGCGGCAATAACCACCATTGAAGGCGTGGCCGGGCCGGACGGCACGTTGCACCCGATTCAACAGGCCTATGTTGACCAGGGCGCCACTCAGTGTGGTATTTGCACGCCGGGATTTGTTATGGCGACTAAAGCGCTGCTTGACAAGAACCCGCACCCCACCCTGGCGGAAATCTATGATGGTCATCAGTTCAACATCTGCCGGTGCACCGGGTATAGCGCAATCATCCGCGCCATCCAACAGTCCGCGGGGGAGCCGACCGGGCCGCTGCCCAAGGTGGCCAAACCGCTGCATGCCATCAGCCAGCCGATGCTCCGACCAGATGCGGTTGCCAAAGTAAATGGTAGCGGGATTTATGCGGATGATATTTACATTGATGGAATGCTGCATGCAAAGGCGCTGCGCTCAAGATTGCCGCATGCCAATATCCTGAAGATTGACACCCGCGCCGCGAAGGCGCTGACCGGTGTGGTCGCGGTCCTGACACATGCCGACGTCCCGGGTCGCAAGGACTCGGGCGTGCACGAGGTGGATTGGCCGGTACTATGCTACGACAAGGTGCGATATGTAGGGGATGCGCTGGCGCTGGTGATCGCTGAAAGCGAGGACATTGCGGAGGCCGCGCTCAAACTCGTGACGGTGGACTTTGAAGCGTTGCCGATTTTGACCGACCCCAAAGCCGCGGCCCAACCCGGCGCCACACTACTGCACCCGCACCACCCCACCGGCAACTTTAAGGCCGAATACAACCTGGAAAACGGCGACATTGCGCGCGGCTTTGCCGAGAGCGATGTGGTGATCGAGCGTGAATATGCCACACCATTTATCGAGCACGGATTTATCGAGCCCGAGGCGGGCGTGGCCGTGCCGGACCCTACCGGGCGGATTACGGTGTATTGCGGCGGGCAAATACCCTTTGGTGACCGGGCGCAAATTGCGGCCACTCTGGCCGTGCCGGAATCGGCCATCCGGGTGGTGAACTGCTTGATTGGCGGCGCGTTCGGCGGAAAAGAAGATGTGAGCGTTCAGATTTTGGTGGCCTTGGCGGCGCAAAAGACCGGACGACCAGTCAAGATGGTGATGTCGCGGAAGGAATCGCTGCTGTTCCATCCCAAGCGCCACGCGACCCAAATTCGCATGAAGACGGGTGCCAAACGCGATGGAACTCTGATGGCCCATGAAGTGGAAATCTATGGCGATGGCGGCGCCTATGCCAGCCTAAGCAATCACGTGATGTTGCGCGCGACCACCCACGCCGGCGGGCCAAACAGTGTGCCCAACGCCAAAGTGACCACCCACGCAATGTATACCAACAATGTGCCATGTGGCGCGTTTCGCGGGTTTGGCGTCACCCAAAGCACCTTTGCCATGGAAAGTCAGCTGGACGAGCTGGCCGGCGCATTGGGCATCTCACCGCTTGAAATCCGCCGTAAGAATATTCTGGCCGTGGGCAAGAAAACGCTGGCTGGCCACGAGCTCACCGAGAGCGTCGGGTTGGGCGAATGCCTTGAATTGGTCGCAACCGAAATGGCACAACACCCGGTGGTCGCGGTAGAAGGCGATCTCCGCCGGGCATGGGGCATTGCGTGCGCCTACAAAAACACCGGGTTTGGCAGCGGCGCATATGATGCCGCGGGCGCCGAGGTCGAGCTGTTTGCAACCGGTCGTGCGCTAGTTAAGGCCGGCGCGGCCGAGATAGGTCAGGGACTGGTTACGGTGATGGCGCAGATCGTAAGCGAAGAACTGGGTGTGCCATTTGGCGATATCGATGTGTTGGTCGCTGATACCGATCACACGCTGGATTGCAGTGCGACCACGGCCAGTCGGCAGACCTACGTAACTGGCAACGCCGTGCGGCACGCATCGATTGAAGTGCGCAAGTTACTGAGCCAGACCGCCGCAGAGTTGCTGGACGCGGCACCCGACAAACTTACCTTTGCGGGTGGGATGGTGTCAATATGCACGGATGGCGCACAAGAGCATGACGTGGCCAGGGTCGCTTTGACCGAAGTCGTAAAGGCAGCCCGCCGCGAGGGTCGGGTGCCGCGGGTGGCGTATCAATATGTGGCCCCAATGGCGCCAAAATACCATCATTTTGCGTTTGGCTTTGGCGCACAGGCCGCGCTGGTTGAGGTGAACGTAAAGACGGGTGAAACCAGCGTGCTCAAGGTGATCGCGGCCAACGACGTGGGCCGTGTCATGAATCCGCTGGCACTGCAGGGACAGGTCGAGGGCAGCATCAATATGGGTCTGGGGATGGCGCTTCAGGAGAAATTTGAACTCAAGGATGGCTTGGTTGTAACCGATACGCTCAAGAAGGTCAACTTGCCGACCATGGACCAAACTCCGGAAATCATCTCATTTTTTGTTGAGCACCAAACGGCGGATGGACCCTACGGTGCCAAGGGCGTGGGCGAGCTGGCCAGCATTCCGACTACCCCGGCCATCATCAATGCGATTTTTAATGCGACCGGCGTGCGCTGCTACAGCCTGCCTGCGGACAAGAAATGGCTCAAGGCACAACTGTCAAAATGATGCTGATCGTTAACGCGCACCTTGTCACATGGGGCGACCCGTGCGAGCTGCTGACAGACCATGCCCTGCTCATCCAGGATGGGCGCATCCACGAGACGGGCCCGACCGCGCTGATGCGCGAAAAGTATCGCACTGCCGAAATTCTGGACGCCCGCGGGCAATTTGTGTTGCCCGGTAACATTTGCGCACACACGCATTTCTACGGCGCATTTGCGCGCGGGATGAGCATCCCTGGCGACGCGCCCAAGGACTTCCCCGAGATATTGGAGCGACTGTGGTGGAAACTGGACAGTGCACTGAAGCCCGAAGACGTTCGGTATAGCGCGCTGGTCAGCCTGGTGGACGCGGTGCGTCATGGAACCACCACGCTCATCGATCATCACGCATCGCCCAACGCCATTGATGGCTCGCTGGATGTTATCGGCGATGCCGTGCTCGAAAGCGGTTTGCGCGCATGTCTGTGCTACGAGGTGACTGATCGCGACGGTCCGCAGCGGTTTCAAGCCGGGGTGGACGAGAACGTTCGTTTTGCAAAAAAGGTGTCCCCTGGTTCCGGTCAGCTTTCCGCACTATTTGGTCTGCACGCGAGTATGACACTATCGGATCGCTCGTTGGAAACCTGTCGGGTGGCGCACGATGGCGGATTTCACGTGCATGTCGCGGAGCACGAATCGGATGAATATGACAGCCTAAAGCGGACGGCCACCCGGGTGGTGGATCGTTTGTCGCAGGCCGGACTGTTGGGGCCAATGAGCATCGCGGCACATTGCATCCACATCGACCAGCGCGAGAGCATGATCCTGCGCGACACGAGCACCTGGGTTACCCATCAGCCGCGCAGCAACATGAACAACGCGGTGGGCGCAGCAGATGTTGAAGGATTGATGCGTCTGGGAGTGCGGGTGGCCCTTGGCAACGACGGGTTTTCCAATGCGATGTGGGAGGAGTGGAAAACTGCTTACCTGCTCCACAAAGCAGTCCATCGGGATCCCCGCCGCATGGGCGGTGATGCCGTTATCCAGATGGCGGTGCGCAACAATGCCGCCCTGGCGTCCGCGCTGTTTCCGGCCGCTCCACTTGGCGTGCTGCAGCCCGGTGCAGCGGCCGATCTGATGATCGTAGAATACCATCCAACCACTCCCCTGACGGCGGGAAACCTGCCCTGGCATATGTTGTTTGGCTTTCAATCGAGCGCGGTTACAGGCACCATTGCAAGTGGGAAGGTGTTGATGCTGGATCGAAAGCTGCGCTTTCTTGACGAGGAACGCATTGCCGCGCGCAGTCGGGAACTGTCCGCCGAAGTTTGGAAGCGGGTCGCGGGGTAGCAAACCAGCATAAACAAACAGCACTTCAAATTAGCAGATCCAGAATAAACAGGAGCATTCATTGTCAATCATTGCAGTCTTGGGGGGAACCGGTCACGAAGGATCCGGCTTGGCCTTACGTTGGGCCCGTGCCGGCCACATGGTGATCATAGGCTCGCGCACGGCGGACAAGGCGCAGAGTGCCGCGGCGGAAATAAACACCTTGCTGGCTTCGCCGTCGGTCACCGGTACGGACAATGTGAACGCAGCGCGTGCCGCACAGATCATCGTGCTGACTGTGCCCTATGGCGCGCATCAAAGCACGATCGCATCCGTGCACGAGCACTGCCAGCACAAAGTCTTTGTGGATGTGACTGTGCCACTGGTGCCGCCCAAGGTTGCACGGGTGCAGATGCCCGCGGCGGGATCTGCATCGCAGGAGGCGCAAGCACAGCTGGGCGACGCTGTCAAAGTCGTAACCGCATTTCAAAATATTGGCGCCGATCATTTGAAGGATGCGGATCATCCGATTGATTGTGACGTGCTGGTGTGTGGTGATGACAAGGACGCCAAGGCGACGGTTATCGGTCTGGCGCGGGATGCGGGGATGCAAGCGTATGACGCCGGACCGTTGGCAAACGCCGTGGTGGTCGAGGGGCTGACGAGCGTATTGATCGGTCTGAACATCAAACACAAGGTCAAGGCCAGCGGAATAAAAATAACCGGGATCATGTAACACACCTGCGCGGAGGATCAGAGCTCAACCGCGCACAAATTGACGGAGAACCAACATGACACATCGCGTCGCACTCTATTTGCAGGATCGCCATTCGCTACAGGATGGCATGAAATATGCGCAATATGCCGAATCAAAGGGATTTGAGGCGGTATGGCAGGCTGAAAGCCGACTGGTGCGGGATGCGATCGTCCCCATGGCCGCGTTTGCAGCCACTACCAAGCGGATCATGGTGGGTAGCGGCGTCATAAACAACTGGACTCGCAATATCGGGCTGCTCGCGGCCACGTTTTTGACCCTGGATGATCTGGCGCCCAATCGCATCATCTGCGGCATCGGTGCATGGTGGGACCCGCTGGCCAAAAACGTGGGTATTGACCGGCGAAAACCGTTGCTTGCCATGCGCGAAACCGTTGAAGTCATGCGCCGCTTGCTGCGTATGGAGCGCGTGACGTTTGAGGGGGAATTTCACAAGGTCCACAATATTGAATTGGATGTGGTTCATGGGCGGCGCGAACCGCGCAATATTCCAATCATGATCGGCGCCACGGGCGACCAAATGATGGAGCTGACGGGAGAAATAGCCGATGGCGCCGTACTAAATTACTGCGTTCCTCCGGAATACAACATTCGCGCTTTGGAACTTTTGGACAAAGGCGCAAAAAAACGCGGAAAGCGAGTTGATGATATTGACCGGCCACAACTGGTGGTGTGCTCGGTTCACCATGACCGCAAGAAGGCCATCGAAGACGCCAAGTGGCTGCTCACCCAATATGTGGCACAACAACCGCACATTGCAAAGGCCAGCGGTGTGAGCGACGATGTCATCCAGAAGGTTCAGGCCATCTTGGGCTGGCCCGCGACCAAGGAACAAATTTCGGCGGCGATGCAATATATTCCGGATGACTTTGTCCTCAAAATCTCGGCAACTGGCACGCCGGATGAGGTGCGCGCCAAAGTGGAGGAATATCGCAGGAATGGGTGCACGTGCCCGATCCTGTATCCCATGGGCGACCCGTATACGATGATTGACACCTTCGCACAAGCATGACCGACGCCGGCACGCCAGCAGCAGCCGTACGCATGCAGGGGATTGTCAAGGAATTCCCGGGCGTGATCGCCAACGATCACGTTGATTTCGAGCTGCGCGCAGGTGAAATCCACGCGCTGTTGGGCGAGAATGGCGCGGGCAAAAGCACGCTGATGACCGTGCTTGCCGGGTTGTACAAACCCGAGGCGGGCAACATCGCCATACACGGCAAACCGGTGCAGTTTGGCTCGCCACGCGATGCCATGAACAGCGGAATCGGGATGATCCACCAGCACTTTACGTTGATCTCAACACAGACCGTGACCGAGAACATTTTGCTGGGTCTGGATGTGCCCGGATTCCTCATCCGGTTGCGCGAATATGATCAAACGATGCTGGAGCTGGGGCGCAAATTTGGCATGGCCATTTCACCTTCCGCAAAAATATGGCAGCTCTCGGTGGGCGAGCAACAGCGGGTGGAAATACTTAAGATGCTCTATCGCGGGGTCGACATCCTGATCATGGATGAGCCAACCGCGGTGTTGGCGCCGCAGGAAATCAGCGGTCTTATCGCAACACTCCGCAGCATGGCGGCGGATGGCAAGTCGATCGTTTTTATCAGCCACAAACTCAACGAAGTCATGTCGGTTGCAGACCGTGTGACAGTGTTGCGCCAGGGCAAGGTGACCGCGGCGGGTATGCCGGTCAAACAAACCTCCATCCCGGAACTGGCACGGTTGATGGTTGGGCGGAGCGTGACTTTCGCAGTTGATAAACCTGTAAAGACGCCCGGCGCGGTGTTGCTGGAACTAAAGGATGTGTGCGCCAACAATGACAAGGGTCTGCCCGCGTTAAAAGACGTGACGCTGCAGGTGCGTGCAGGCGAAATAGTGGGCGTTGCGGGCGTCTCTGGCAACGGGCAAAGCGAGCTGGCCGAGGTGATCACCGGGCTGCGAGGCACAACCGGGGGCACGATTACCTCGGGTAATCACCAGTTGGCCAACAAATCTGCGCGCGTGGCCATTGAAAGCGGGGTGGCACACGTTCCCGAGGACCGCAGCCGGGTGGGCACCGCACCCAACCTGAGCATCACGGACAACCTGATCATGAAGGCGTATCGCCAGGCACCGCTGGCGAATGGCTGGTCACTAAACTACGGGCTGGCCCGCAAAAATGCACAGGAGCTAAAGAAGAACTACGCTATCCTTGCGCCAACAATTGAGACGTCGGTACGGCTGCTTAGCGGCGGGAATATTCAGCGCACGATTCTGGCGCGCGAACTGTCTGGCAAGCCGGCGATCTTGATCGCCATGCAACCCACCCGCGGTTTGGATGTGGGCGCGATAGAGGGGGTGCAACAGTTGCTGTTGCAACAACGCTCGGCGGACGCCGCGGTTCTGTTGTCGTCCGAGGAACTGGATGAACTGATCGCATTAAGTGATCGGATCGTGGTGATGTATGAAGGGAGGATTGTGGGGGAGGTCAGCCAACCCTCCGAGAAGGATATTGAACAAATAGGTTTATGGATGACAGGTGGCGCACATGAATGACGCAATTGTTTATCGCAGCCGGATGCCGTTTGCGATAAAGATCGAGCCCAGGATGAGTGTGCCGCGCTGGCTGGGCCCGGTGGTAAATATTGCCGCGGTGGTGGTGGCTCTGCTGCTTGGTATGGTAATCCTGGCAGTGGTGGGTGGTGATCCGTTTGCCACTTACGCGCACATTGCGCAATCAGCGTTTGGCGACCGGTATGTATTTTCGGATACGCTGGTTAAGGCCACTCCGTTGATTTTGGTCGGTCTGGGGTGCTCACTGGCGTTTCGAATGAAGCTTTGGAACATCGGCGCCGAAGGGCAGCTATATATCGGCGCGCTATGCGCAAGCGCGTGTGTGCTGACCGGCTTTATCACGCCCGCCACACCCCAAGTTCTCGCGTTGGCTCTCATGATGGCCGCTGGAATGCTGGGCGGCGCATTGTGGGGTCTGGTACCAGGCTTTCTCAAAGCCAGGCTCGGGCTAAATGAAATCATCATTACCCTGATGATGAACTACATTGCGCTGGCGCTCGTGAACTTCTTTGTGTTTGCGGTGTGGAGTGAGGGGGGGTTTGCCCAGAGCAAAACATTTCCGCGCAATGCCTGGTTGCCACGGGCAAGCGAATACGCGGCGACGTTTGACTTTTTGTCCGGTTTGACAACCCACTGGGGCATTGTGATTGCGCTTGTGGCTGTGGTGATCATGTGGTACGTGATCTCGCGCAGCCGCTGGGGCTATGAAATACGCCTTACGGGTGACAACCCGCGGGCGGCCAATTATGCCGGGATGCCCATTGTGCGCAACACCATACTGGTCATGATGGTGAGTGGTGCACTGGCGGGACTGGCCGGAATGAGCGAAATTTCAGGCGTGGTGCATCGGCTGCAGGGAACCATTTCACCCGGTTATGGATTTACCGGAATCATTATTGCGTGGCTTTCCAAGCTAAACCCATTTGCAGTCGTGTTGTCTTCCATTTTGTTCGGGGGGCTCATTCTGGCTGGGCGGGAAATTCAGCCCAGCGGCATTCCGCGGTTGATCCAGGGCATGATCCTATTTATGCTGATAGCAAGTGATGTGCTGTTGCGCTATCGCGTACGCATTGTGAGGACACGCTAATGGATCCGATCATCTTCCTAAACGCCGGTATCGCCACCGGCACAATCCTGCTGTTTGCCACGTTGGGTGCGGTACTGTCAGAACGCGCCGGTGTGCTCAATTTGGGCGTAGAAGGCATGATGCTGCTGGGGGCCATGACCGCATATAGCACGGCGGTGTCGACGGGCAGCCCGTGGCTCGGCGTGGTGTTGGCGATGCTGGTGGCGGGCGCGCTGGCGTTGTTGCATGGTCTCGTCACCATTAGTTTTCAGGCCGACCAGGTGGTCAGCGGCCTGGCGCTGACCTTTCTCGGAACCGGTCTCAGCCTGGTGTTTGGCGAGGGGCTGACCAAGGCTGGTATCACCACGTTGTTACCGAAGTTCAGCATTCCCGGTTTCTCACTCATCCCGGCGGTCGGGCCCATCTTCTTTCAGAATCAAAGCATCATGGTCTATTTTGGTTATGCACTGATTCCACTGGTCTGGTTCTACATTTATCACACCCGACCGGGATTGCATCTGCGTGCGATTGGGGAGAACCCGGGTGCCGCCGATGCCATGGGCGTTCATGTGTTGCGGTTGCGCTATGTTTATGTTTTTGTAGGCGGTGCGCTGGCGGGTCTGGCGGGCGCCACGATCAGCCTGGCAGTGTCGCCGGGATGGTTTAGCGAGGGCACCACCGGCGGGCTGGGCTGGATAGCGGTTGGGCTGGTGATATTTGCCCAATGGGATCCGTTGCGCGCTGCATTTGGCTCCTACGCCTTTGGGGCGCTGCGTCGTTTTATCCTGGATGTGCAGGGGCCAAAGGAACTCTTTGGCCTCGCAAATCCATTCTTTTACAACCCGAATTTTGGATACTTTTTGCAAATGCTGCCCTATGCATTTACGATCATTGTCCTGATTCTTGGTGCGCGAAGCGCCACACGCAGACGAATCGGCGCACCCGCGGCGCTCGGTCTTCCCTACGTGCGGGGCCAGCGCGGAAAATAAATCACTTTATGCCGAGCTTACCAAGTGTTGTGGTCGTGGCGTCTCGTGAAGACGCCTTGCAGTTATTGGCCCGGGACGGCACGCGTGCGCGCATCGTCGCAGGGGCAACCGATCTTATTATCGAATTGGAACGAAAAGTCCGTTCGGGAATTTCGATCCTGATCGATATCACCCGGGTGCCCGGGTTGTCTGAACTCACTGTTTCCTCGGATGATTGGGTGCATATTGGCCCGATTGTCACGCACAATCAGGTATGCGCCTCGCCGCTGATGCAGGCGCGCGCGCTCCCGCTGGCACAGGCCTGCTGGGAGGTGGGCGCGCCGCAGATTCGCAACAGGGCCACCGTCGCCGGAAACCTGATCACAGCATCGCCCGCAAATGACACGATTACGCCGCTTATGGCTCTGGGAGCCGTTGTAACGCTTGCCTCGGCAGAACGCGGAGAACGCAGGGTAAACCTGGCAACGTTTTACTCCGGCGTGCGAAAGACCATAATGGCCCCGGACGAGATGCTGGTAGATATTGCTTTTCCGGCCATGAAACCGTCGGAGCGCGGCATATTTATCAAGCTCGGTCTGCGCCGGGCGCAGGCCATCAGCATCGCGAACGTGGCGGTCATTGCCGATGTAACCCACGGTCATGACGACCTGCAGCCCCGCGTGACGCGCGCACGGATCACGATGGGCAGTGTGGCACCCACGATTGTGCATGCATCCGCGGCCGAGGCATCGCTGGCAGGTCGCGAGCTTACCGACGAGGTGATTGATAACGCCGCTGCACTGGCGCAGGCAGCGGTGCGTCCAATCAGCGATATTCGCGCACCGGCGGACTATCGGCTGGCGATGGTCGGGACGCTGGTGCGGCGCGCGATCGAGGCAATTCGGTCGGGGGACACGCGCGGCGGGTTGCCAAACGACCCAATCTTGCTATCCGCTACCGGCGCGGTGCCGTATTTGCCGCACGCCAGGGTGGACGACGCCGGCATCACACTGACGGTAAACGGACGGGCGGTTTCGGTTAATCCAGCGACCAATAAGACCCTGATGCGGGTGTTGCGTGAGGATGCCGAACTGACCGGTACGAAGGAAGGTTGCGCTGAAGGCGAGTGCGGCGCCTGCACGGTGTTGTTAAATGGTGCGGCGGTGATGAGCTGTTTGGTTCCCGCCCAATCGGCGGTCGGAATGGAAGTGACGACGGTGGAGGGGTTGACCGCTAACGCACCCCACGCCAGACTACAACATGCATTTGTGACGGAAGCCGCCGTGCAATGCGGCTATTGCACACCCGGGCTTTTGATGTCTGGCGCGGCACTGCTCAATGAGCGGACAAGTATTGATCGCACACATGTGGAGCAGGCACTAGCTGGAAATCTGTGCCGGTGCACTGGTTATTTCAAAGTGGTCGAGGCGTTTGCAACTGCAACGCGGGCTCAAACGACGACTGTACCCGGAGGTGCCGCGTGACCAATACCGAACTAAGTTCGATCGGCGTATCGATGCGACGCGTCGATGCACCCGGCAAGGTCACTGGGGCAACGAATTACCCGGGTGACTTGACCATGCCCGGGATGTTGTGGGCAAAATTACTGTTCGCCGGTCGACCGCACGCTCGCATCCTTTCAATGGACCTGAGCGCCGCCCATGCGCATCCGGGCGTTGTAGCGGTCTTTACGGCAGCAGATGTGCCGTTTAACGAGTATGGACTGATCGATCCTGATCAGCCGGTGCTATGTGGGCTGGGCAGCGCCAAGCTCGGTGCCGACGTGGTGCGCTTTGTCGGCGACCAAGTGACCATGGTCGTGGCTGAAACAGAGGCGGCAGCGGAGGAAGCGCTGGAGCTTATTCAAATCAGCTGGGAAGATCTGCCCGTGGTCACGGGCCCAATGATGGCGATGCTACCTGATGCCATCCAAATTCTGCCGTCCGTCGCGGGTAACGTGTTGGAGCACAACCGGATTCGCAAAGGTGATGTGGCGCGTGCGTGGGCCGAATGCGCGGCGATCGTTGAGGCCGATTACCAGACGCCGATGCAGGAACATGCGTATCTGCAGCCGGAAGCCGGGCTGGCTTATATCGATGAACACGGTCGCGTTACCGTGCAGGTGGCGGGGCAATGGGTGCACGAAGACCAGCATCAGATCGCCCATGCGCTGGGCATACCGGTCGAGCAGGTGCGCGTGATCTATCCGGCGATCGGCGGCGCGTTTGGCGGTCGCGAAGACCTCAGCATTCAAATTGTGCTGGCGCTGGCTGCGCACAAGCTGCGGCGTCCAGTCAAAATGATCTGGTCACGATCCGAAAGTATTGTGGGGCACCACAAACGGCATGCTTACTACATTCATGCAAAGTGGGGCGCAGACAAGCACGGCAAACTCCTCGCAGCGGAGTGTAACTTGGTCGCCGACGCCGGGGCCTATGCCTACACGTCGGCAAAAGTATTGGGCAACGCGATTCTAAATGTAACGGGGCCGTATGAATTTCCCAATGCCTCGGTGGATGCCCGGGCCGTGTTGACAAACAACGTGCCCGGCGGCGCGTTTCGCGGGTTTGGCGGTCCGCAGGGGGCCTTTGCCGCAGAAATGCAAATAAACCTGCTGGCGGAGGCTCTTGGGCTGGATCCAATTGAAATGCGGCTTATGAACCTGATGCGGGATGACACATTGTCGACGGTTGGCTCAAAGTTTCCGCCAGGCGTGACGATTGAAAAGGTAGTTCAGGCCTGTGCCGGGGAAGCACGTCGGCAGCCACTATCGCGACCCGCCGTTACGCGTACCCAACGCAAGGTTCATGGCCGCGGGTTTGCCTGTGCCTTCAAAAATATCGGCTTTTCGTTTGGGTTTCCGGAACGCTGCGTCGCCACCATCGAGCTGCACGGCAAAGCGCACATTGAAGAAGCAATTATTTATCACGCCGGTGCCGATCTTGGCCAGGGCGCCCACACCGTGTTTGTGCAAATGACCGCACATGCGCTGGGAATTTCCGCCGAATTGGTGCGACTGGTTGCAAGTGACACCAGCACCTCCGGTGACTCGGGCAGCTCATCGGCGTCACGCATGACGTTTATGGCCGGGAACAGCATTATTGGAGCGGCCAAAGGCGCGCTGGAAAAGTGGCGCTCAGAGGAGCGACCGGCCATCGCAACCTTTCGGTATGAACCGCCACCGACAACCGCGCCCGATCCGGAGACCGGTGCGTGCGACCCCAACTTCGCCTATGGATACGTGGCGCAGTCCGTTGACGTGGAAGTCGATCTTGACACCGGGCATGTGCGACTCCTGGATGTAATCTGCGCAAACGACGTCGGCAAGGCAATAAATCCGCAGCAGGTAGTTGGGCAGATAGAGGGCGCGGTCGTCCAGGCCGCCGGATATGCGCTTATGGAAAACTTCATCATGAAGGATGGTCGTGTGCTGACGCCACACTTGTCCTCGTATCTCATTCCGACCGTACTCGACGTTCCGACCCGGGTCAAGAGCCTGGTTCTCGAATTTGCAGATCGGGTGGGCCCGTGGGGGGTTCGCGGGATGAGCGAAATGCCCTTGCTTCCGATGGCGCCCGCGATTGCGGCGGCAATACACGACGCAACCGGCAAATGGATTTATGGATTTCCGTTCACACCGGATCGGGTTTGGCGCGCGCTTCAAGCAACATAGTTCCTGGCCATCATGAGCGATGTAACATCACTTCCCGCGGAAATCCACAAACGCGTCACCGAGCGGCGCGGGCCGATCCTCCAGTTCCTCCGCGAGATCTGCGCCATTCCGAGCATGGACTCGCAGATTGGTGTGGTTGGCAACCATATCGCGGGTGTCATGCGGGCACTGCACTTTGAAGAGGTGCGGTTTGATCGCATGGGCAACATCCTTGGCCGGATTGGCAATGGTGCAACCACCCTGCTGTATGACTCACACATTGATACAGTGGGCATCGGAGACAAAAGCGCGTGGCAATGGGACCCGTTTATTGGCAAGGTGGAGCACGGAGCACTGTATGCACGAGGCGCTTGTGACGAAAAGGGCAGCACGCCCGGGATGATCCACGGTCTGGCCATTGCCCGTGACCTCGGCCTTCTTGACAACATTTCGGCATGGTATTTTGGAAACATGGAGGAATGGTGCGATGGCATCGCACCAAATACATTTGTTGAAGTTGATCCACGCATCCGTCCTGACTTTGTGGTGATTGGCGAACCCACCCGGATGCAGGTGTATCGCGGGCACAAGGGACGGGTCGAGCTGCGCGTGGTGGCCAAAGGCAAAAGTGCGCACGCTGCAAGCAATCAGCTGGGAGACAACGCGGTCTATAAACTGCTTCCGATCATTGCCGGCATCCGCGACCTTGAGCCAGCCTTGGGTAACCACCCTTTCCTCGGCCATGGCAAAATCACGGTCAGCGATATGCACGTCAAGACGCCCAGCTTGAACGCCGTGCCGGACGAAGCCACAATTTACATTGACCGTCGCCTGACCTTTGGCGAGAGCGCACAACAAGCGATTGAACAGGTGCGCGCGCTGATCCCGGCTGCAGATCGCGATGCCGTGGTGGTTGAAGAGCTTTTCTATGACACTCCCAGCTACACCGGGTTTGTTTATCCGATTGAAAAATTCTACCCACCCTGGGCGCTGGACGAATCACACCTATTGGTTAGGGCGGGTCTGGAGACGGCCAGGGAAATTGGCCTTGACGGCGCCACGACGGGTAAATGGGAATTCAGCACAAATGGAACATATTGGGCGGGCAAGGCCGGTATCCCCAGCATCGGGTTTGGCCCCGGTGACGAGGTCACCGCGCACACAATTCAGGAACATGTGGTTCTGGATGATGTCGTCAAGGCGACCGAGTTTTATGCCCTGCTTCCTGCCATGTTATCCACCTGAGTGAACGAGTCGCAATGCCATCAATTCTTCTAACCAACATTCACACGCTCGCGCCGATGACCGGCACCTTGAGCGCACCGGACGCGGTCATACATGACGCCGCTATTTTGGTGCGCGACCAACAAATCGTCTGGATCGGCAAGGCAAGTGACACCAGCCCACTATATGACTTTATGCAGCGGATGAACCTGCGTGATCTGGCCGAGGTGGTCAACCTGCAGGGTCACATCGTAATGCCGGGTCTTGTTAACACGCATCATCATTTGTATCAGACGCTCACGCGGGTTTTGGCTCAGGATAGTGGACTGTTTAACTGGCTTAAGACGCTGTATCCAATTTGGCTGGGTCTCACGAGTGACGGGGTGCACACCAGCGCGCTGGTGGGCATGGCCGAGCTGATGCTGAGCGGTTGCACAACCGCAAGTGACCACTTGTATATCTACCCGAACGATTGCAAGATAGACGACGAGGTGCGCGCGGCGACCGAGATCGGGTTGCGCTTTACGGCCACGCGTGGCAGCATGAGCCTTGGTGAAAGCGCGGGTGGGCTTCCGCCAGACAAAGCCGTGGAGAACGAATCGCTTATTCTCAAGGACACGCGGCGCGCGATTGAAACGTTTCATGATTCGAAACCGTTTTCAATGACCCACATTGCTGTCGCACCGTGTTCACCATTCAGCGTGACCACCGACCTAATGCGTGAAAGCGCGCGGCTTGCCCGTGCCTATGGCGTGCGGTTGCACACGCATCTTGCCGAGACCCGGGATGAGGAGCGTTTTTGCCTGGACACATTCGGAGCGCTCCCGTTGGATTATGCCGAAAGCGTGGGCTGGTTGGCGGGGGATGTTTGGTATGCGCACTCGGTTTGGTTTACCGGGCCGCAGCTTAATCGGATGGGCTCCTGCGGGTGTGGTGTGGCCCATTGTCCAAGCAGCAACATGCGGTTGGCGAGTGGCATTGCACCCATTCGCCTGATGCTAAATTCCGGTGTGCCCGTTGGACTGGGCGTGGATGGTTCCGCAAGCAATGACGGCAACAACCTGCTGGGTGAGGCGCGCCAGGCGATGCTGCTGCAACGGGTGACAGATCCGACGTTTGATCTGTTTGACACACCCGGCAAGACGGCACAACGTCAGGCCATCAGCGCGTATGAAAGTTTGTGGATCGCCACGCGTGGTGGCGCCGCCGTGCTTGGACGCACGGATATTGGACAGATTGCCCCGGGCTTTGCCGCCGACATGATTGCAATCAATCTGAACCAGGTCGCGTTTGCCGGGGCCCTGCATGACCCGCTCGCGGCGCTGGTTTTTTGTGCTCCGCGCGGTGTCGACTTCTCAATGATCAACGGTCGCGTGGTTATTCGCGAGGGTCGGTTAAATACGCTTGATATGGCCCCGGTATTGGCCAGGCACAACCGAATTTCCACGCAAATGATCCGCCGCGAACCCGTGGGCTAGGCTGCCGCCAACGGACTATACTTTTTCGCCGTTTAAGTAGCATTGCAGACCTTCAACAAGCGCGTGCGCCACAACATCATTGTGCTTGGTGAGATAGTCACGGTCCTTATATAGGAATCCTATCTCGATGATCGCCGCGGACGTTTTGCCATCGACCTTGTATAACGCATGATATTGGGTCATATTGTGGGTAATCGTGTTGGCATTGAATTTCAACCCTGTGCCCGCCGAGTAGCGATTTGAAACGCAATTTACCAGCTTGTCCTCTTCCTGCGGATTCAAGCTGTCTTGAGATCGGGCTACTTTAAACCCGGTTGCAAGGTCATTGATCGAGGCGCAAGAATCTGCATGAATGGAAAGAAGCGCGGCCGCAGAGTAGCCACGCAAGCGCGCGTCAAATTCATCCAATATGTCGACTGCGTAGCCAAGGGCGCGTAATTGCGCCGCTGCGCGCACCGAGGTCTCGTAGGTCAATTGAGCCTCGGTATATCCATCGGCACATACGGTGCCGGTGTCATTGCCGCGGTGACCGCTAATCAGGCCAACTCTCTTGGTCAGCGGCGACACAGCCACAACGGTCGCGCGCTCAACATTTGGCTGCACCGTTGGTGCAGTCACCGTCGCGCGTATCTGGGCTTCCGTCAATTCAAAAGAGCCTTGCACGTTTAGCGACTCCAAGACTTGCCCGCCAGCAAGCGCGAGCACGATCAACCCGGCGAAAATTAAGAGGGGGCTGCGTCGGTGATCTCGCGGGCTGGCTCCCGATGGGGACTGTGAACCCGCCACCCGCGCACCGCCGCGGTTTGCCTGGGCTTTGCCCGCACGCTGCGTACGCCGCAGCGCATCGCGTTGCGCCGAGCCATCTGATGAACTAGCGCGAGGTTTCAAAATGCGCACCGGAAAACCGACAAATTCTCTGGTAATGCCACAAATCCAAGTTTACGATAGAGTCGCATGGCGGGCAGGGCGTCCGCTGGCGTATTTAAAGTGATGTGCAACCCGCCGTGAAGATGATCGCACACCGAGGCCATGAGAACGGACGCAACACCCCGCCTTACGAACTCAGGTGCTACGGCAATTCTGGTCAGATGCACGCCGTCTCGTTTTTTAAGCACTGCGCAATATCCGGCTGGTTTGGCCTGGTCCAGGCAAACCGTAATGTCACTGTCATCGACCATGAGGCTTGTCACCATGGCTGCACTGTATTGCCACGGCGCCGTAAATGCGTTGTGGTCGATGGTGACAATTCCGTCCAGAAGTTCCGCGTTACCCGGCACAAGCTGATAGGTGCGGTTCGTCGCAACAATGCGACGTTGCACTTCTTCCACATCTGCTTCCATGGTAACAAGGTTATTGCACTTCGCAAAATGCAAGTCTGCCCAATAGGGTGACAGCCAACTTGTAGGCTCAGCAACGGCCCACAGCTCTCGCACGTCGCGTGCGCGACAATAATCTTCAATTTGTACCATCAAGAACTCCAGCACCGGGGTGGCCTTTGCGCGATCCATCAAGACCAAACCGGTCAGCCAGGCGGTCCATAGTGAGTTGACCTCCACCTGCACTGCGCCTACCAGACCATGTGCATCTGCAATACATAGGGTTGTAAACGATGTGCTGGGCTCGTCCAGACGGCTCAGGCTCAACCCGTGCAGGGTGCGCGTCGCCTCCAATGCGCGTTGACTCGTCGCAGATTGCAGCAATTCCACCGCGGGCTCGATAACACGAAGCTTAAATTCTTTAAGCATGCACCTTAAAACAAGCAAATTGTGGAAATGATCCAACCGTTATAATTGGAAACGCAATGAAGAGGGCAGCCATGAAGCGGGTTTTGTTGGTGCAGGGTGGATACGGTGATTCCGTTGGTCCGGCGCTTGAGCAAAATGGCTATGCTGTTAGCTGGGTCCACTCGGCCCGAAGCGCGCTGGAATTGCTTGACCATGAACGACCAAGTGTGGTCGTCGTCGACATGCCTTCTCTGAAGGGTAGCGCGGAAAAACTGTGCGCATCTATTAAAAAGAGCCACCAGCTTCCGATTATTGTGCTTGAAGGCGAAGTTGTCGGTGATCCGGAACCGATGGAACATGCCGATATTGTGCTCACCCGCCCGCTGCAGATGCGCAAGCTGCTTTCGCGGGTTGAAAAGCTTATGCCTGAAGCGGTGGGCCCGGAATACAAATGCGGTGAAATTACATTTTTTCCTGCGAGCAGCAAGATTCGTTACAAGGGCGAAGACCATTATCTTAACCCCAAACTGTGCAAACTTCTCAACATATTCATGACCCGTCCCGGGCAATTAATTTTACGCAAGACCCTGATGCAGGAAGTATGGGAGACCAACTTCATGGGTGACACGCGAACGTTGGATGTGCACGTTCGCTGGCTGCGCGAATATGTGGAAGACGATCCCAACGAACCCATTTATCTCCGAACCGTGCGCGGCCAGGGATATCGGTTCGAGTTTCCAAAACAGCGCAGATAGTCATTATTCCGCGGCGCACATGGGTGGGTTGCGCTGCCCGCATATAGCAAGATGAAAATTATCACTGCAGGATCCATAGCTTACGATTACTTGATGTCCTACCCGGGACTATTCGCCGAACACATCATTCCGGATCAGCTTGAGCGTCTCAGCCTGAGCTTTTTGGTGGATGAAATGGATAAACGGCGCGGCGGGGTTGCACCAAACATCGCCTATACGCTTGCGTTGCTTGGTGAGCGCCCGGTTTTGTTTGGAGCCGCCGGACAGGATTTTGGCGAATATCGCCATTTCCTTGAAACGGTGGGCGTGGATACAAGCATGGTCAAAGTGGTGGAAAACAAATTCACAGCATCTTTTTTCTGCAGTACGGATCAACGTAACAGCCAAATTGCTTCGTTTTACACCGGCGCGATGCGCGATGCTCGGGAATTGTCGTTTCATGACATGGAGAAGCCGGGGCTCGTCATCATATCGCCAGATGATCCCATCGCCATGGTTCGCCACGCTGAAGAATGTCGGACGATGGGTATTCGCCATATTTACGATCCCGGTCAGCAAGTGGCCCGGAGCTCAGCCGAGGAACTGCGCGCGGGCATTGTCGGATGCAACGTCTTGATTTGCAACGATTACGAGTTCAGCCTCATCGAAGGCAAGACCGGTCTTACCGCGGCTTCCATTCTGAATGATTCCGAGGCTTTGATCATTACCAAGGGCGAGCACGGTTCAACGATCCGCTTGAAATCGGGTCAAGACATCAACATCCCGGCTGTCCCAGAGGAGCGGGTGGTTGACCCCACCGGTGTCGGCGACGCCTTTCGTGGGGGCCTTATTAAAGGGATGGCGAATGGTGCGGATTGGGAGACGTGTGGCCGCCTGGGCAGCGTCGCCGCCACCTATGCGCTGGAGCATGTTGGCGGGCAAAGCCACTATTTCACCCGCGGCCAATTCAAGGAACGCTACGAGCTCAACTTTGGCAAGCTGGCCATTCAGTTATAGTCGTCAACAGAACACGAATCGCACGACGGGTAGTTCACCCCAACCGTGCAGCCTGGAGTCCCGGTTCAACTCGTGCTTTGGTGAACACAATCAATAAAAAGGACAGGCAAACATAATGGAATTCGACGTAAAGGATATGAAGTTGGCGACCCAGGGTCGCTATAAGATCGAGTGGGCTGAGAGCAGCATGCCCGTGCTCGACACCATTCGCAAGCGCTTTGAAAAGACAAAGCCGCTCAAGGGACTTCGGGTCAGCGCATGCCTCCACGTGACCAGCGAAACCGCCGGGCTCGTGCGCACATTGCAGGCGGGTGGCGCGGACATTGTGCTGGTCGCCAGCAACCCGCTCAGCACCCAGGACGATGTGGCTGCATCGTTGGTCGCGAATGACGAGATTCCCGTTTACGCCATCAAGGGCGAAGACAACGCGACGTATTACAAGCATTTGAACGCAGCGCTGGATCATCACCCGCAAATGACCATGGATGACGGCTGCGATCTGGTCAGCATGATCCACAAGGAACGCGCTAAACAGATTCCCGAGGTATTGTGTGGCACCGAAGAGACTACTACGGGCGTGATCCGGCTGCGCGCAATGAGCGCGGATGGCGCGCTAAAGTTCCCGGTGCTTGCCGTGAACGACAGCATGACCAAGCACTATTTTGACAACCGGTATGGCACCGGTCAAAGCACGCTGGACGGAATTGTGCGTGCGACCAATGTGTTGCTGGCGGGCAAAAACCTTGTTACCGCCGGATACGGTTGGTGCGGTCGAGGCGTGGCCAGCCGTGCGCGCGGTATGGGCGCCCAGGTAATAGTGACCGAAGTAGACCCGTTGAAGGCGCTTGAAGCCGTAATGGATGGCTTCCAGGTCATGCCAATGGCCCAGGCTGCAAAAATTGGTAACATTTTTGTCACCGTCACCGGTGACAAGAACGTGATTGACGAGATGCACCTGGCCGTGATGAAAGACGGCAGCATCATTTGCAACAGCGGTCACTTCAACTCCGAGATCAACATCCCCGCCCTAAAGAAGCTCAGCAAGGGGCAGCCGCGCGAAATTCGTCCCTATGTTGAGCAATACACGCTCAAGAAAAATGGCAACAAGATCAACTTGTTGGGTGACGGCCGCCTCATCAACCTGGCCGCCGCCGAGGGACACCCATCCAGCGTGATGGATATGAGCTTTGCAAACCAAGCTCTTGGCGCCGAGTATATGATGAAGAACTACAAGACACTTACGCCAAACGTCTACACAATTCCTGAGGCGATCGACCGCGAAATTGCACGTCTAAAGCTGCTGTCGATGGGGATCAAGATCGACAAGCTCACGGCCGAGCAGAAAAAATATCTGGCGAGCTGGGAAGAGGGCACCTAGCCCCAACCTGCACACCAGATAAAAAAACGGCACCGGCGGTGAAATCGCGGGTGCCGTTTCCTTTAGCGTGTGCTAGCCAACACTATCCAGCGCGGCGGCAAAGATCTTGAGTGCGTCGTCAATTTGTTCAGCTGTCACCACAAGGGGCGGAATCCAGCGGATGATGTTGCCATAGGTGCCACAGCTAAAAAATAACAGCTTTTGGTCAAAGCAATATTGCGCCACACGCTTCTGAGTATCCGCATCGGGCGTGCCATCCGGCTTGACAAATGCCGTGCCGATCATGCACCCCAGCCCACGCACATCGCCGATTTGCTTAAATTCCTTTTGCAATTCATACAGACCGGTGCGCAGCTGCGCGCCACGGGCCGCGGCATTTTCCACAATCTTTTCATCGCGCATGACGCGAATTGTCTCGACCGCAGCCGCTGCGCTAACCAGATTTGGTCCGTAGGTGCCGCCGTGTGAGCCAGCCGTCCATTTCGCCATTATTTCGCGGCGGGATGCAATCGCGCTAAGGGGCATGCCACTGGCGATGCCCTTGGCCATAATCAGAATATCGGGCACAATGCCATACTGCTCACCGGCCCACCAGGTCCCCACCCGACCAAAGCCGGTTTGAATTTCATCAAACACCAGCAAGATGCCGTGCTCGGTGCAAATCTTGCGCAGTTCCTTTAGAAAGCTGGCGGGTGGCGCGGTGTACCCACCCTCGCCAAGCTCGGGCTCGATCACAATTGCCGCGGTCTCGCCTGGAGCAGTGAGCGTCTTCAGAATGTGATGGATGGCATCCTCGGCGTAACCGCAACACTTTCCACCGTCATTTGGGCAACTCGCGCTCAATGCACCACGCTCCGCGGTGGTCATGGTCCGCTTGGCAACGGGACATTCAAAGCAATTGGCAAACGGCGCGACGTAGATGCCGGCCGGCAACGGCTGCATGTGATAGTGGTAGCTATATTTGCTGGTGGTCATGGCCATCGTCAGGTGCGTCCGTCCGTGAAACGAACCCTCAAACACGATGACATTCTGACGACCCGTCGCAGCTTTCGCCAGCTTAACCGCGGCCTCAACCGCCTCCGCGCCAGAATTGCTAAAGAAATAAGTATCCAGCTCGGCGGGCAAAATTTTCTTGAGTTCCTCGGTTAGCTCCAAAACCGGACGGCCCTTGCCAACACCGATTTGGCCGTGAATCATTTTTGCAGCCTGATCTTGAATTGCCTTAACCACGCGTGGATGTGCATGACCGGTGTTGGTCACGCCAATGCCACTTGTGAAATCCAGGTATCGGTTGCCCTTGGTGTCGTAAACGTAGCAGCCCTCGGCATGATCCAGATCCAGATCAAACACAATGCCCCAGGCGGGTGAAAGATTTTCTCGGCTCATAGCAATAATTGAACGGTGTGCATTGACACGTACTCGCAAATTGTAATCGGTCATGGTATTGTGTGGGATTCATGACGCGGGTCGCGGGTCTGATTCTTGTTGTAGTTTTGTCGTTGGCCGGGTCAATGGCCACGCGCGCGCGTGATGACCTATGGGCGGGCTATTCCGCTTATGTTTCACCGTACCTGACCGACCTGCCCGCAACCCAGAGCACACCGCCGCTAACCAACCGCGTGGTCTTGATTCTGATCCGCGGTCTAAGTGCAGATGTCAGCCAATCCATGGTGTCACTGAATGCGCTGCGCGACCACGGGGCTGATTACACCCTACAAATCGCCGAACCGCCCTATCGTGCACCGCAAATTATGACTCTGCTCACCGGCGCACTACCCGAATTTCACGGCTATACAACGAATTTCAGCACGGCGAGACCCCTACCCGACAATCTCATTACGCAGGTTGCGGCGTCGCGCGGCAACCCCAGCGTGTTCGGAAGTGTCTGGTGGGACGCGACGTTTGGCCGACAGGTGCTGTTTACTCCGCTGGATTTTTCTGATCTGCCCGGCCACGATGAAGGTGCGTTGCGTCTGGCGCGTGAACAAATTGGCGATGCCACGTTCAGAAGCAACCTTATCATTATCGAGCTCGACTTGATCGACCAGGTTGCCAACACAGAACCCGATAGCCTAGATGCCGCGATCACCACCACGGATTCGCGGCTGACGGCATTTTTCACCGGGTTGGATCAATCGCGCACAACCATCGTCGTGACCAGTGACCGTGGCGCCTTGGCCGCAAACGGCGATATCGCAGCCGTGCTGGCATCACGCGTGCCACTCGTGATGAGCGGGGCCGGCGTGCGGATTGGCTCAAAGGGAAGCGCAAATAGCCTGCATCTCGCGCCAACTCTGGCCGTGCTGCTCGGCGTGCCCACACCGGCAATTGCACAAGGAACACCCCTCTTCCCGGCTCTGGTTATTCCATCGGCTCAAATCGGTGACCACGTCTCCGTCCAAACGACGCGGCTGGTTAACCTGTATGAACGCTGGTCAGAAGTTACCCGTCGCCCGCGCTTTGCCGCGGAGTTGCTACAGCAAACCAGCCTGCCTGACCCCGTCGACCCGGTGCGCTGGTTTCGAAATTTCGAAGCTTCGTTGAACGACCGGGCAAGCATGGAACGCGCGGATGCGCTGGCAAATTCGGCACGGTCCAGACTCCCGTTTGTAATGGGGATCGCACTATGTTTGTTGGCTGTCACTGGCCTCCTGGTGACCACGCACCGCCTGGCGCCCCTGTTATTCACTGTACTTTATTGGGGAGTTTGGCTCGGGTGGACTGCGGCGACCCTTCCAGGGAACATGTCACTTGCCAGCTTCCAGGAGGGCAACCCAACCCAAGTGTTCGCGCAACTGAACCGTGGAGGCACGATCGCATTGTTGCTTCCAACGGGTGTCGCCGTGCTCACCGCCTTGCGTGAACCAGACGCATTGAGCGCGATTTCTTTCACAATGACAAGTCTTTTGACGGGCTGTGTGTCTCTGATGCTGTCCGCATGCGCCTATTACTGGTATTGGGGTACGGCGTTTTTCTCCGCGCTTCCCGACGGCGATGCCATTGTCGGTGTGCTCTCAACGCTAACCAGATTGGGAGCGCTCATGATGCAGATTCCCGCCACCGGGTCACTTCAAGTACCACTGCCGATCATTGCAGCAATCGTCACCGTGGTCGCCCACATATTATTTGCAAAACGATAATGGCCTGCGCCTGTCACACTATTGAAGTCTTTAGAGTGGCGGATATCGCCAATACAATCACACTGGCCAGCAATTCGGCGGCGATGGTCAGCGCAAATCGCGTCCGGACGAGCGGCACGACGCCAGCGAACAAGCGTGGTCGCAACCGCGGCATAATCACGAACTGATGCAGCGCGCCAAAGCAAACCAGCACGGCAAACAACCCAACCTTGGCCAGAACCAGCCGCCCATACGTTGTTTCAACCAAGCCCTGGAACCCACTTACAACTTGCGTCGCCTGCAGTATGCCGGTCAAGCCCAATCCAATCGCGCAGAACATCGCAACGGGTGAGAATCGCTCAAGCGTGGCGCTCAGGGCGGGCTGTAGCGCGGGCTTGCGCAACGTGGCGGGTGCAAGGACAAACGCGAGCAAACCCAGGCCGCCAACCCAGATCGTACTCAATGTTAAATGAAGCCAATCATTCGCAAGCGGTGCCAGCCAGTCCTCCTGAATGGCGCCACGGCTTAGCAAGCTTTGCATCAACAACAACGCAAAGCCGGCCATAAAAACCACTCCGATATATCGGCTGCCGCGCATCAATGACGCGCCAATCAACCCGATCAAACACAACCGCATCACAAGAACAAGAACCAGACGACCATCGCTATAGCGGGTAGTGGGAAAGGCCAGAGCCGTGATGCTCGCGATGATGAGCAACGCGCATCCCAGGATGATGTGTACCCGACGCACCTGGCGGGTCGCATCGCGCAAGGGTTGGGCCGCCGGGCTCGACATCACCATCACCGGGACCGCGACGCTACCGACCAACCAAGTGAGCGCCGTCAACATCAACCATTCGCTAAGCATGCGATGAATGAGGTTACCAGCCAATACTTAGCGCTCAAAGAGAACCCAGGCAGATTTTCCACCGCTGGCCGTGTCTGTGCCATCTTTGCGGTCGCGAACATGCAACTCGGGTTCAAATCTCTTAAGGTCGGCTTCCGAAGCACCCACTGTGCGGCCAGGCGCCAAAAAATGAACATACAAATAGTATGCGCCGGTGGGTGCCAGCAGTCGCTTGACCTCGGCGGCATAAGCCGTCATGCGTTCGGCCGACAAGCAGTGATAGCACCCGATGTCAAGTATCAAGTCAAAGCCGGTTGAAAGTTCCCGCAACCGCGTGACATCACCCACGCGCAAGTCTGCCGTTAGCTGTGCGCGTTTGAGCTTTGCCCGGCCAGCAAGGACTGCCTTTGGCACAAAATCCACCCCTGTTGCACGCCAGCCATGACTGGCCAAATACTGGACGTTGGTTCCTGTGCCGCATCCCAGATCCAGCGCCCGACCTGCCGCTCGGGTGGCAACAAAGTCCTCAAGTTCCGGCGGAGTTATCCCGCTATCCCACTTTGGCTTGCCGAGATACAGGCGGTTGAACTGGATCCATCGCTGAAGGGTATTCATGTCTGCAACTTTCCTTAGTTGGTCAATCTGTGGTTGTTTTAGGCCGCGCGCAGATAGAATCACCACATGGAGTTCCACGTTTCCCGAACTGCGCGCGATCGATATCAGTTTGAAGATGCTATTTTCTCATTTGATGGTCGGGCCATAGTCTCGAATCTTGAAGCCGCGCGAACGTTTGCAAACCGTGCAAACCAATTACGACCAGCCACACAGCAAGTGCTCCCCGCGCAACTCAATGCCATCGGTCTGCTTGATGAGCTTATGCACGCCGTCATTGCGGCTTTTCGCGAGGATCTGGCGCCCGGTGCGATTCACGGCGCATTGACCAGTTTGAACGGCTCACTTGGCACAGAGGCGGTTGACCGCACGCTAGTTGCCTTCTGCGATCAGTTCCCGACGGTGGATGTGTACCACAACAAACAGCAGGCCGCCGTATATCTGGAAGGCGCGACTAATGGCGTGCCAAATCGTGAAGTTGCACTTGAAGAACTGCTGATATTGTCGTTAACCAACCAAAATCCCGCGACAGCCAATCTGCGGGAATTTTTTGACGATAAGCAATTGACCTCGGACACGGCCTATCCAGCCATAATGCCGGCGCTGGAGACGTATTTTGAAACACTACCGCCTGTGGTCGATGACGTGTCACTTGTCAAGCTTTTGCGCCAGCCCGAGCAACACGCACCAGACAATCTGCTCAGCCAACTGGAGTTCGTTTCCACCCAATGGCGCGCAATGTTTCGTGAGCGGCGCGCTGTTTTTTTTGACTCAATGCTGGACCTGCTTCAGGTTGCCGGCAACCAGCTGCGCGAGGAGGACAAATGGCTCTTTGCACTGCAAAATCCCCGACAACATGACAACCCTGGATTGGTTGCCCAAGCAAATCCAATGCGCTACGACGAGGAGACTCTCCGCGGCCTGGGCATGCTTCGAGACCGACAAGTAAGTCGGGTGGGAGCGGACGGTAATACCTTCACCGAAACGATCATTGAGCCGGAACCCGAGAAATTCACGGCGGACCGTGAATGGATGCCGCGTCTGGTCATGATCGCAAAAAGCAGCTACGTATGGCTGGATCAGCTTGGCAAAAAATACCAGCGTGCCATCACCCGGCTTGATCAAGTGCCGGATGAGGAATTGGATCAGCTCCAGCGTTGGGGCATAACCGGTCTGTGGTTGATCGGCCTTTGGGAGCGAAGCACGGCATCCCAAACAATCAAGCGCATGATGGGTAACCACGAAGCCGTGGCCAGTGCCTACTCATTGTTTGATTACACGATCGCCGCCGACCTGGGCGGCTGGGACGCGCTGGCAAATTTGCGCGAACGCGCCTGGCACCGGGGTATTCGCCTGGCAAGTGACATGGTGCCGAATCACATGGGTATTGACTCGGCCTGGGTGGCCGACCACCCGGATTGGTTTGTCCAACGCGACCAGTCGCCGTATCCGAGCTATACCTTTGGCGGCCCGGATCTATCGCGCGATCCCCGGATCAGCGTGCACTTGGAAGATCATTATTGGAACCATAGTGATGCCTCAGTGGTGTTCAAAGTGCATGACCATCGGGATCATCAAGATCGCTATATTTATCACGGCAACGACGGCACCAGCACGCCCTGGAATGACACCGCCCAGCTCGACTACCTCAAACCCGAGGTGCGCGAGGCTGTAATTCAGAATATTCTGAACGTGGCCCGGAATTTTCCAATTATCCGTTTTGACGCGGCCATGACGCTTGCAAAACGCCACATCCAACGGTTGTGGTTTCCACAGCCCGGTGCTGCGGACAGCATTCCTTCCCGTAGTGATCAGGGAATGACGCGGTCTCAACTTGATGCACTGATGCCGACCGAATTCTGGCGGGATGTGGTTGATCGTGCTGCGGTTGAGGCGCCCGATACACTGCTGCTGGCCGAGGCTTTTTGGATGATGGAAGGCTTCTTCGTGCGCACGCTGGGCATGCACCGGGTCTACAACAGCGCCTTTATGGTGATGATGCGCGATGAAAAAAATGCCGGCTACCGCTCGGTGATCAAGGATACGCTTGCATTTGATCCCCAAATCTTGCGTCGATATGTGAATTTCGTCAACAATCCCGACGAAAAATCCGCTGTTGACCAATTCGGGCGGGGTCCAAAGTATTTTGGCGTGACCATGTTGATGGCAACGCTTCCGGGTCTGCCAATGTTTGGGCATGGCCAGTTTGAAGGCTTTGCCGAGAAATATGGCATGGAATTCAAGCGTGCCTTGCGCGATGAGCCGGTCGATGTCGGGCTTATGCAGCATCATGAACGGGTCATTGTCCCGTTGCTAAAGAAGCGGTATTTGTTCGCCGATGTCGACCGGTTTGTTCTGCTGGACTTTGACACGGATGGCGTGGCGAATGAAGATGTGCTTGCCTTTGCAAACGGCGTCGGTGACGAGCGGGCACTCATTCTATTTAACAATCGTAACGAGCAATCGAGCGGTGTTTTGGCGCGTGAAACGGAGATCAAACCCCAGTTTGAACACGATCCGGATGAGGACATGAGCGCCCGGCGATCCATCGGTCAGCGCAGAACCCTGTCGCAATCGCTGCGATTACCCGACGCCGCAAACGCCTACATGACCTATCGGGATGTCATTACCCAGCAGGAATACCTGGTATCGTGCCGCGAACTTACCGCAAGCGGCTGGCGCTTTGACCTTGGACCATATGAGAGCCGTGCATTCATGGACATGGCGGTCGTCTACGATTCCCCCGAAGGGGATTACGCGGCCCTGAATACACAGCTACGCGGCCGGGGTGTCTCCAACATTCATGAGGAACTGTTGCGCACACGGGAACAGGAGGCCGTGGCCCAACGCGCTGCGGCGCGGATTTTGGCCACCGGCTCGGAACATTTTGACCTGCTGGTGCATGCGACCCATGAGGCCGGCATAAAAATTGGCGGGATTGGAGCGGTTCTGGATGGCCTGCTTTCCGCACCTAGCTATGCATCGCGGGTGAAGCGCACGATCCTGGTCGGCCCGATGCACACACACAATGCCATTGAAATGGAGCGTCTGTTCGCACCACGCAATGGCATCGTCCACTTCCATTACTTTTCGGATCGACAGCTGATCAGTTGCGAGCCGCGCCTTGCAACCGCCCTTGGTGACATCGAGCGCAGATATTCTGTCCGCATTTGCTACGCCACGAAGTTATTTGGCGAAGGTGCGTCTGCGGTTCCGCATGAGGTCATCATGGTGGATGGTTCGGATGCTTCGAATATCCTGGCGAGTGATTTCAAATTTGGCGTTTGGGAACGGTTCGGTTTGGACTGCGCACGATATGAGTACAGTTCCGAATTCAACGAGTATATGAGGCTGGCCCTTCCCGCCTTTGATGCACTCCAGGCGGTGGTTGAAACGCCGCTGGCGACCGAACCCGGGTCAAACGCAGCACCACCCACCGACCGCACCATCGTTTGTCACGAATTTATGGGTCTACCCTTGTTCTACGCGGCCACCTTGATGCAGCCCGGCGCCTGGCGCAGTGCGTATGTCGCTCATGAGGTGCCGGGCGTGCGCGCCGCGGTTGAAATGAGCAGCGGCCACGATACACGCTTCTACAACATCATGCGCGCCGCCACGCGCGACGGCCTTACGATGGACGAGGCACTTGGTGACCCAAGCGGATATTTCAAGCATGCCATGCTTAAGACGGCCACCCAGTGTGACCGTGTGCTGGCGGTTAGCGACATCACCGCGGATGAATTACGGTTTGTGGATCGTCGCTTCCGCCGCAAAGGTGTCAGCGTGGCCTATAACGGTGCACCCGCCAAGTACATTACGCTGGCCCAACGCAACCGCGCACGGCAGAAGCTCCGCGCTGTGGCCTATGAACTAGCCGGGTTTGAGCCCACCCATGTATTCAGCCACGTCACAAGGCTCGTTGATAGCAAGGCGCTTTGGCGCGACGTGGGCGTTATGCGCCATCTGGACCACATGCTGGCCGATCGCAGCGAGCGCGCGGTTTTGCTGATGGTATCCAGCGCAGCAGCCACGGGGCGCAGCGCCGACGATGCCAAATCAATGGCCCGCACATATGGCTGGCCGACCTACCACCGGGTTGGCTGGCCGGACCTGATCGACGGCGAACTAAATTTATGGCGCGCCATCAGCGCCCACAATGCCCGCGCGCGGGCCACCAGAATCGTACTGGTGAATCAATTTGGATTTGACGCGCGCACATTGGGTGGTTCCATTCCTCAAGACGTAACGTTTAATGATTTACGCCAGGGAACTGACGTGGAGTTTGGTCAGAGCATCTATGAACCCTTTGGCATCGCCCAAATCGAGCCGCTAACGTATGGTGCACTATGCGCCGTAAGTGACTCGTGCGGTTGCAAGTTCATCCTAACCTATCGAGCACCAGGCTCCGAAGACGCAACCCACCCAACAACCACCGGAGACCACGCGGAAACCGCCAAAAACATAATTGTGGGCAATTACACCCAGTTGTCGTGGACACCCGATCTGCGCAGTGCGATCAACATAGGGCAACACGAGCGCAACGATGCTGAAGGCGCTGCGGCCTGGAGCGTGGCTGGTCAAATCACCGAGCGACTACCGCGAACCGATGATGAACGTCTGGCCCTGTTGGAATCCGGGTATGCGCTTGCGGCTGGTCTGTCGTGGGATGTCGTGGCGCGTCACATGTTCCTGCCCGGAATCTCATGACTCACACGTGCGAAATCTGACATTTGAATTGCCGACTGCCACCGCGAATGGGCTTACCAATGGGATGCTATGAATCGGCTAAAAATATGTCGGCAATGCTCACGCGATTTTGCGCTTGAGATATTTGCGTGATACTGCTGTTTGCCTGAACGACGCCTTCCGTAATGACCTCGCAATAGAATCCGCTGCGACCGGCCTTCAAGAAACGCTTGATCATGTCGTCCCGGCGGAATCGGGCGTTTAGCTTGTAACACGGCATGCGCGGCTGCGTCACGCGCATCACAGCCGTCCCCACACCGAAGCAATCACCCACGGCTATAGATGTCTCCAATAAACCCTGCACCGTGAGGTTCTCGCCAAACATTCCCCATTGCCAGGCTGCATCCGGCAATTCGACTCGCCAAAACTCATAATGCTCGACGGGGTAAACATAGACCGCCTTGTGTGTTCCACCATGCACTGACAAATCCGCCTGTTTGTCACCAGCGAGATTGAGATGTCCGACGCGCACCGGGCCGCCAACTGGTTCCTTAAAAATACCCGTTTGGAACGTCCGCCCGTTCCAAACAATCTCGCGCGGCTCGCCTACATTGACAGAAGTAACCTTCATGGGAGTCATCACCTTAGTTTCTTGGAACCGTATGGCACTTCCGACAGCGGGCCTGATAACTTTCGGTTGCGCCGATCAGCACAATCGGGTCGTTATAGTGCGCGGGTGCACCATTAATCAACCGCTGGGTGCGCGTGGCGGGCGCACCGCATTCGATACAAATGGCATGCAGCTTTTCCACCTCCTCGGCGCGCGTCAGCAGCTCGGGCATCGAGCCAAATGGCTCGCCCTTGAAATCCATATCCAGCCCGGCCAGGACGACCCGCTTTCCAGAAGACGCCAGGCACTCGCATACGCCGACGATGCCCGCATCAAAAAACTGCACTTCATCAATAGCCACCACTTCGGTGTCCGCCCGCACACAGGCCATGATCTCGGCGCTGCTTTGCAACGCCACTGCCTCGGTGTGGGCGCCGCTATGGCTGCTCACCTGACCGGTGCCATAGCGCGTGTCTATGGCGGGTTTAAAGACCTGAACCTTCTGACGCGCGATTTCAGCCCGCTTTACGCGCCGAATCAATTCTTCGCTCTTGCCTGAAAACATGCTTCCGCAGACCAATTCAATCCAACCCGTGCTGTGTTGATACTTCATTGTTGGTGCTATCCCAAATGCCCCACATGCTGCAAAATTTCTAGAACCGCGCGTCGTGATTGCGCGCTCCCAAAGACCAGTGTGGCCAGCCGTGACAATCCCCTTTCATCCTCAAATTCGATCCGCTCCGCAGGCAAGAATCCAAACTGGGTCGCAACCGCGGCGGCGTGACTCCTAATGATACGCCGAACCTGAGCCCATGCGACCAATGTGTCGCCATCGCGGACTTCAAACCGCGCCTCCCGGGCGCGCGCGCTGATTCGCACCGGGGCGTGTCTCAATTGCACACCCTCAAATTCACGCCCAACCTCGCCAAACCATAGCACCAGGTTCGCCGATGGTCGGATTCCCGATGACGGCCGTGTAGCAAGCACAAGCGGCATCTCCACGGCATAGTCCGTTCGTCGCAGCCACACCGAAAGAACCCATAACAGAAGCAGACCGCAGACCAAAACGATGCCAACTTTTGCAAGGACAGTCAGTGACAACAGGGTCGGTGGTACGCCGATTTCCAAATATAGGGGCGGCTGCTGGTTGCCCGCGCCACGCAGCAATCGGCCAACCAGCGTGGTTGGGCTGCCCGTCAAGGCCGCGCCCGGGACGTTCTCATCCAGAACAAACAGTGGTGACGCAACGCCTGGCTGGGTCAGTGGAAAATAGCGCCCATTTCTGAGCCCAATCGGGCCAAGCTGAATTTGCGTTTGAAAGGCCCGCGCCGGCACAAGGGTGCCGCTTACGCGCACATATCTGTTGACGATCCGAGCGTCGATGGCATCCAACCCCACATCGCGCACTTCTTCTACGTGGGTCACATCGCTGCGACCCAGTGCAATCATGACCACGCTGGCGATGCCGGTCAGGATGCACAGGACCGTCACCCAACGGCGCTGGCCAATGCTATAAAAAAAGCGGCTAACTGTCTCCAACAATTGCGCCAGCATTCAACATAAATTGTACGTCCAGAGTCGGCGAAAAGTTCAGCTTATGCTTCGTCCAGCGCAAATGCCTCCACCCGCACCGCTCGGTCCGCAGTTGGATGTGGATACCGGGTTGGATGCAACAGACCGGCCAGAATCTCGATGCCATCAACCACACGCGGGCCGGGCCGGCTGAAATAGGCCGAACCGTCCACGCAGACAAGTTGATGCAAATACGGGGCCGGCATATCCCGCCAATCATGGAGCGTGCGCGCCGACTCAAACTCGGCTATCGCACCAGACAAATCAAACCCGCACGGCATGCACACCACCATTTCCGGCTGACAATGCAACACGTCATCCCACGATATTCTGTTTGAAAGCTCGCCTGCATCCCCGAGCGCACACTGTCCGCCGGCGAGCGCAATCTGCTCGGGCACCCAGTGCCCGGCGGCAAAAGGTGGATCCATCCACTCAAGCGCGGCCACGCTGGGTCGGTGTGGCACATCAGCCAAAACGTCGCGTACGCGATCGATCCTGATCTGGAGGCTGTGAACCAGATTCGTTGCAGCGTCCTGGCATTCGGTCAGCGCCCCTAGTTGCAAAATAGAGTCAAAAATACCCGAAATGGTCGTTGGCTGCAAAGACACTGTCTGGACCGTCTGGCTGCCTGACTCAGTTGACAACTCAGAAAGACTATCGTGAACCTGGTTTGCAGGCACTGCGCAGACCCCGCATAGTGCCTGCGTGATGATGAGATCGGGCTTGGCGGACGCCAACGCACCCGGAATCAACCCAACAGAACTGGTCCCCAAAGCAACCTGTTGTGACACGGCTTGATCAATCTCTAGCGCAGTTTTGCGCCCGGGTTGCGCGCCCGCCGCGATCATGACATCATGAAACCGGTCAAACGTCATGACCGACACATCTGCTACATCCAGGGGAAAGTCACATTCGTGGCTGCGCCCAACCAGACTCCCCCGCAGACCAAGCGCGCACAGGATCTCAGTGGCTGCCGGAACAAGCGAAACGATCCTCATACTGTAACCATCTCGTCCAATCAACCCATGCCGGCCAGCGCACGACGGATTTTTTCTTCCAAATCCATCGGCTCGTCACGTGGTAGTGACGCCAGCGCGGTCTGAGCTTCCACAATCGAGAACCCCAGATTGGTCAACGCAGCAATGACCTCCGTATCGTCCATGGTCATGGGCACGGCCACCGCGCCCGGCGCGCCATCCAGTCCTCCCAGCTTTCCCTTGAGTGCAAATATGATCTTTTCTGCCGTTTTCTTGCCGATCCCCGGCACGCGTGACAGCGTGTCAATCTGCCCCGTGCTAATCGCGGTGCGCAATTGATCCGCGCTCAAGCGGCTCATCATGGCCAGCGCGGTCCGTGCGCCAATCCCACTCACACTCAGTAGCAACTGAAAGAACGCAACCTCATCGTCGCCCGAGAATCCATACAGGCTCATGTCATCCTCGCGCACGATCAGGTGCGTATGCAAATCGGCGACCTTTCCCAATGCCAGACCATCCAGCGCGGATTGCGAACAGCTTAGCCGATACCCCACCCCGCCGCAATCCACGACTACGGTCTGCGCCTTGATACTCAACACGGGACCACGAATTCGGGCGATCATGCCGTCATCATATCCCGGGCAACGCTGCGCCCCAGCTGCAAGGCATAGTTTGTTCCGCGATCCCATGGATACACATGACTCATGCTGGCAAAATGCAGTCCATCAATCGGTGTTCGGGTAGGGGGAATGTTCTGCGAGTGATTCAGCAAGGGCACCGGCTGCGCGTAGCGCTCTCGGAAGACCCAGGTCTTGCGAATCCAGGTTGGTTCAAAATCCGGATTGATCCGCCTAAATGCCGTGGCATACAGCTGGGTCACATCAGCGTCGGATAGGTTCATAGTTGCGTGATCAACTGGCAGATAGTCGCCGCAATAAACGATATGATCACCGCCAAAGTTTTCGGGTTTGGCAAAATTAGTATGCTCGCACAGACACAAGAATGGAAAGCCGGCAATCTTTGGCATGTTGTACCAGTAATAATCACGTTTGACGCCGAGCGGTCGATCCAGTGCATAAATGGCCACAATTGCACCCAGCGACTTCAACTGATTGAGCTTGGACAAATAGGCCTCGGGCAAGGTTGGCGCCAACTGTGTCATCAGTGCCGGCGAGGTGGTAACCAACACCTGATCAAACACCGCGCGATCACTTCCAAATTCTACGGAGACCCGCGAACCGGTATCCGTCGCACGTTCTTCGGCAATACTGCGCACCCGTACACCGTATCGAATGTTTGTCCCGCGCTTGGTCACATGGTTTGCCAACTCATAAAAAAACTGCTGGAACCCGCCTTCGAACGTACCGAGGCTGAAGGATCTGGCCTTTACGCGCGCCCACATCCACGCCATATTCACCTGACGCGCATAGGAACCGAATTTTCCATCAAGCATGGGTTGAACCAATCCTTTGTAGGCCGGGGCGCCCATCCACTTGCTGCACCATTCGTGCGCAGTTGTTTGCTCAAACGCTCGCCAATTACTGGTCAACCTCAAATAAATGGCGCTGAGCCCCCAGGGAACTTTCGCCAATAGTGGGACACCCGGAAACAACAGCGCATCCACGGGCGAAAACACCGGATAAAACGCACCCTTGTAGTAACCCACGGTGCGTGGGCTGCGAAAAATCACCTTGTCACGCACGCCGATCTCATCGGCAATGCGCAGGAGATCGGAATCGGATTGAAACCAATGGTGATAAAACTTTTCCAGATGCCAGTCCCAATGCGGCTCTTTGAATCCGGCCGCCAGCCCACCGGGACGATCAGACGCCTCGAATATCGTGACGTCATGCCCGGCTGCACGCAGGTCAAGTGCGGCAGACAACCCGGTTGCGCCGGCGCCGACAATTGCAATATTCATGTCACTTCCCGGGCATTCCGCAAATCGCTCCAATGCAGCCCTTCGCGCAAAAAGAATGTGAGCCCCAACGCCGTCACTGGCAGCCAAAGTGCCACATGCAGCACGACCGTGTAGGCGCTGGCAAGCGCCTGTGACACCCCCAACGCTTCAAGTGTGAGGATGCTGCCCGCATCAAACGTCCCTACAGCTCCCGGTGGTCCGGGGATGATCGTAAATAGATTGCTGACGCCATTCACCAGCATAAGATCCACAAATCCCAGCGAGAGACCAAATCCCTGTGCGATGCACCAATACTTTGCCGTTTCAGTCAACCAGATGAACACCGAGCCGACCACAATTGCCAGTAAATTCGTCGGGCTGCGCAAACCGGCGGCACCCTGGACAAATTGCTCGACAAAGCCCAGAGCTGGCGCGCGCATCCGTAACGGCAACAGCCGCGCCGCGAGCGCATTGGCAACGCCGTGAGTCAGCGAAGGGGCCATTGCAAGAGTCAACACGATCACGGTTGCCACGGCAAAAAAACCACTCCCGACCAGCACGCTTTGGCGCACCCAATCCGGCAGATTGGGCACACGCGGCAAGCCGATAAATACAAACGATGCCATGACAATGGCATCCACCAAACGCTCGATAAAAACGGTTGACAGCGAAGTTGCAATCGACACACCCCGCGAGCGCTTCAACACATACGCCCGCACCAATTCACCAATCCTGGCCGGGTAAATATTGTTGCCCATATACCCGATCACAACAATCGTAAACAATCGCGATAACGGTATGTAGCCCACAGGCTGCAGCAAGCGCTGCCAGCGCCAGGCGCGCAACGTAACGGCGACAAAATATGCCGCGATGCCCGGCACCAGCCAGACCAAATTTGCCTGACGGAGGCTGGAAGAGAACTCATCGAGCTTTAGACCGCGTAATGAAAATATCAACAGGGTAGCGCTTAAAACTACACCCGCCCAAAACAGCACTTTCTTCACTTGGCTCAATTATCCCTGTCCGCGCTTGCGCGGCTGCGCCGGCCAGCGCAGCGCATAGAAATTAAGATAGTCAATCAGGTGCGCGGACCAATACCGCACATTGTGACCGCCGTCCGGAATGTTCATCTGGTTCTTGATACCGACCTTATCCAGCGCGATCGAAAGCTCGCCGGCTCCATGCGCGCCGGCATCTTCGGCGCCGGCATCCAGCCAAATTCTGAGAGTCTTGAGCGCGGCAACGCTCTGCGCTTGGTCAATCATGGTGAAGTTTTCGGGCACGCCATCAAGATAATCGCTCGAAATGACCGGGCTGTGCCCACCAACCGCGCCGAAAAGGTTCGGATGGGCAAACGCTAACTGAATCGCCCAATAGCCGCCGCGGGATATCCCGCCCACGGCACGGCCATCGCGTGATCGCCAGACGCTGTATTTGCTTTCAACATACGGTATTAAATCATCGATCACATATCCCTCATACGAAGCTGGGCCACGCGATGAATTGTTAAAAATACTGCGGTCACCCAGACCAACGTCGTTATCAAGCTCCACGGCGATAAATGGTGGCAGCTGCCCGGCCGCAATCAATGTGTTTAGCGTTTCAGTCAACCCGACGAGGGACCATAGTCCAAAATCAAATTCATTTCCCGGGAGCAAGTACACGACCGGATATTCAAATTTCTTTGGGTCATAGCAGGGTGGCAATACAACCCGAAGGCGCAGCTGAGCGGGGATCCTTCCCGGCGGGCGCACTTCATCGACAGTCTGCACGGCTGGATCGGAGCACGGCGCAGTCACGGCTGGCGGATACCGCGTCGGGGTGGGCGGGAGTGGCGTCGGGGTTGCGGTTGGCGGAAGCACGATTACCACCGGTCTGTCCTCCGGGGCGACCGTCGCAATGCCACCGCCAAGCTCCACCCCTTGCACGAGGCCAGGCGCGGGACCAGCCGGCGCGATGACAACTGCAGTCGTTGGCGCTGCGGCGGTCTCTGGGAGGGTCACATCAACGCGCGCAGATAGCGGCCGATCCACCGACACCACGATGGCACACGCGCACGCCACCACGAAGAATGCCATCAAAATGGCGTTCCATACCGATCTCACCGCAAGGACTCAACGCTCATTTCGGTTCGCACCTGTCCATCGGTGTGCGCCTTGCCAGTGCGCCAGCGTGGCGATAGGGCGCGTGCCTGAAAATCTGCGCGAAATGAGCTGCGCACAAGCGGCCCGCTTTCAACCCACTTGAACCCCAGCGCATATCCGGCCTTGCGGAATTCATCAAACTCCGCGGGCTCATAGTAGCGGCTGATGGGCAGATGGTTCTTGCTTGGCTGCAAATATTGCCCAAGGGTCAAAATATCCACATCGCATGCTCGCAAATCCCGCATGACCTCGAGCACTTCTTCACTCGTTTCACCCAGTCCCAGCATCATGCCACTCTTGGTAACCGCGCCCGGCCTGATGGCCTTGGCATTCCTAAGCGTGGCCATCGCCCACTCATAATTGTCCTGCGGCTGAACCGCCTTAAACAAGCGTCGGCAGGTCTCGACATTGTGATTCAGGATTTCCGGGTCTTCGCGCATGACGATCTCAAGCGCGGATGAATTGGCCTTGAAATCCGGCACTAGGACCTCGATGGTGCAATCGGGCTTGACCCTGCGCACGGCGCGGATGCACAGCGCAAAGATCGGTGCACCGCCGTCTGGTCGTTCATCGCGGTTGACCGAGGTGATGACCACGTGCTTCAACTGCATTTGCGTTACGGCCTGTGCAATACGCATGGGTTCCGCCCAATCCAGCGGGCTCGGCATCCCGGTCTTAACGTCACAAAAACCACAGCTGCGCGTGCATGTATCACCCATAATCAGAAACGTGGCGGTGCCACGCCCCCAACACTCGGCAATATTCGGGCAGTTGGCCTCTTCGCAAATGGTGTGCAGGCTTTTGCTGCGCATCAGGCGCTTGAGATTCTCAAAACTTTCTCCACCTGGCGCCCGCACTTTTAGCCACTCGGGCCGGCGCTGTGGGGCCTGTACCGGAATATCCTGTACTGCAATCACAATGATTTTGATTGTATCTGACCACGCAAGTCTTCGCGCATGCCGCCAAGCACCGTTGTGATATGTCCGATTAGGTTTTCTTCACTCACAATCTCAAACTCCGGTCGATCCCGTCGCTTGAACTCGACCCCACCCTTGCCGATGGATTTGGCGCTCACGGTCATGCGCAGCGGCATACCCATTAGATCGGCGTCCGCGAACTTGACCCCCGGCGTCTCGTCGCGATCATCCCAGACTACAGAAATGTCGGAATCGCTTAGCCGGGAATAAATGCGCTCCGCAACAGCCGTCACCGCGGCGTCTTTTGTATTTAGGCTCACAAGGTGCACTTCAAACGGCGTCACGCTTACGGGCCAGATCAGCCCGCGTTCATCGTGATGTTCCTCGGCAATACACGCCAGCAAGCGCCCGACGCCAATTCCATAGCTGCCCATCACGATCGGCTGGGGCACACCCGATTGATCAAGGTAGGTGGCGCCAAACGATTTGGAATAACGCGTGCCCAGCTTAAAAATGTTGCCCACTTCAACACCGCGCACCGTGGCCAACGGGCTGCCGCAGCGCACACACGCATCCCCATCACCCGCCGCCGCAATATCCGCCACAACGTCCGGCGCATAGTCCCGCGGGCAATTCGTATTTAGCAGGTGGAAACCCGTTTCATTTGCGCCCGCCACCAGGTTTGGCGAAGTCGGAACGGCATCATCCACAATAACCACGACCGGCATGCGCCCACCGGATTTATCCGCGGCTGGCAGGCCAATTGGCGAGGCATAGCCCGGCACCGCACCAGTTGCGAGTATTTCCGCCTCGGTTGCGGGCTGCAGCCAGTCTATGCCAAGCGCATTTGTGATCTTGGTTTCATTTACCTGCATGTCGCCCCGCACAACGGCGAAAATAAACCTGGTGCTTGTGAGGTCCCCCTCCTTGCCCCCTGTGAAGAACACCGCCTTCGCCGTGTGACTGGCATGGACATGCAACAGCGCGGCCAACTCATCGATGGTCTTGCACTCGGGTGTGGCCACTTTCTCCATGGCGCGCGCAGGCTCGTGGGGCGCCGCGGGCTTGGCAAAGGCGGCAATCTGCTTGTTGGCAGCGTAATCGCACTTCGTGCAGAGCACCAATGTATCTTCTCCAATCGGAGTGATATACATATACTCGTGCGCCAGTGAGCCGCCCATCATCCCGACATCGCTGCCAACCGCAATTGTCGGCAGGCTGCAACGCTGATAAATCTTAAAGTAAGCGCTGTAGTGCGCGCGATATTGCAAATCCAGACCTGCGTCGTCCAGGTCCAGGGTGTAGCTGTCCTTCATTGTAAATTCGCGCACCCGAATCAGGCCGGCGCGTGGGCGCGGGTCATCGCGAAATTTCGTCTGAAGGTGATAGATCATTTGTGGCAACTGGCGATAACTTTTGATCTCGGTGGCGGCAAGAAACCCAACAATTTCTTCATGGGTCATGGCCAACACCATGTCACGATCCTTGCGATCCTTAAAGCGCGCCATCTCGGGGCCCACCACCTGCCAGCGACCGCTCTGCTTCCAAATCTCCGCCGGGTGCACCACCGGCATGCTAAGCTCCTGCCCGCCAATTGCATTCATTTCCTCTCGGATGATGTTCTCAATCCTGGCCACCGCGCGCTTGCCCAATGGCAGCGTCGCAAAAAGACCCTGCCCAATCTGGCGGATAAATCCGGCCCGCAACAACAATTTGTGGCTTTCGGCCTCGGTGCCTGCGGGCGCATCGCGTAACGTGGTGGAGAATGACTTGGATAATTTCATGAAAGAAGCTTGAGAAAATTTGCGAGCATGGCTTTGCCATGCTCGGTCAGAATGCTTTCAGGGTGAAACTGCACCCCAAATGTTAAATGCGTTTTGTGGCGCAATCCCATCAGTTCCTCATCCTCGCTATGGGCGGTGGCGATCAGTGCATCAGGCAGTGGCTGCTGCACCACCAACGAGTGATAACGGGTGCACGTCACCGGGTTTGGCAACCCGGCAAACAAGCCGGATCCGTCGTGATGCACCACGCTCGTCTTGCCGTGCATTGGAACGGGCGCGCGCACCACCCTGCCGCCAAACACATGACCCATGCACTGCTGACCCAAACAAACACCCAGGATCGGTATGATGCCGGAAAACTGGCGGATGACGTCATTTGAAATCCCGCTGTTGTGTTCGGGCGTTCCGGGACCGGGTGAAATAACGAGTGCCTTTGGATGCAACGACGTCAGGTCGGCGACACTAATTGCATCGTTGCGAAAAACGTCCGGTTCGGCGCCCAGCTCACCGAGATATTGAACCAGGTTATACGTAAACGAGTCGTAGTTGTCGATCACCGCGATCATTGCAGTTCCGCCTCGTCAATCGCCAGCACACAAGCGCGAAGCTTGTTGGCCGTTTCCTTGTATTCCAGCGCCGGCACGCTATCGGCGACCACGCCACCCGCGGCTTGCAAATAGCAGGTGTCGCCGATCATCAAGATCGTGCGAATAATGATGCAGGTATCCATTTGTTTGCCAAACGAGAAATAGCCTGCGGCGCCACCATAGATGCCACGGCGCTCGCCCTCCAGCTCCTCTATCAACTGCATGGTGCGCACCTTTGGCGCGCCAGACAGCGTGCCGGCCGGGAATGTGGCCCGCAGTACGTCAAACATGTCGAGGCCATCCCGCACCTCGCCCTCCACGCTGCTGACGATGTGCATAACGTGCGAGTAATTCTCGATTACCATCAGGTCAGGCACGGTAACGGTGCCGTATTTGGCAATGCGCCCAATATCGTTGCGACCCAGATCCACCAACATCACGTGCTCGGCGCGTTCCTTTGGATCATTGATCAGTTCGCGCGCCATGGCAGCGTCTTCCTCGGGGGTGCGGCCGCGGCGGCGCGTCCCAGCAATTGGACGAACCGTGGCACGGCCATCTTCAAAGCGGGCGTGCAATTCAGGCGACGCGGCAATAATCCGCATTGGCGCCGCGGTCCGCTGCGATGCCGGTCCGGTTTGCGGTACCAGCGCGCCAAAATTGAAATAGATCATCCATGGTGACGGGTTGATCCGGCGAAGCTGCCGATAAATCGAGAATGGGTGCGCGGTTGTCCGACGCGTAAGCCTGCGGCTGAGTTGTATTTGAAAGGTATCGCCGGCAAACACGTGTTCCTTGGCTACCGCCACCATACGCTCAAATTCGGCCTGGCTTTTGTTTGAGCTGGTCGCCGTGCACTCCGCGGTTGGATCGGCTCGAAGCTCACGAATCGCATTCTGCAACCTGGCTGCGATCGTTTTGATCCGTGCCGCGGCATCGTCATAGGCGCTGGTCACCGCCGCCACCCGGTCGTGTGTTAAATCACCGACGGATTCCACGCGCGCATTGGCGATGATTAAAAGCCTGTGTCGCGCATGATCAAACGCAATCAAGGTGTCCGCCAGCATATACACCGCGTCCGGCACACCCAGAACGTCAATCGCCGTCGCGGGCAATTGCTCAAACTGGCGCACCACGTCATATCCGGTATAGCCCACCAGACCACCACAGAAGCGGGGCAAATCAGGCGTTGGCACCAACTTATAGCGCGACATCTCGACCCGCAGCTGATCCAGCACATCGGCACATGGCTGCCCGATTGCCTCCAATGGCGGCTTCCAGTCCTGTATCTGCAGCTCGCCGTCGATCAAAGTGTGGCGCTTCAAATCCCGACCGCGCAACACGAGGGCTTCACGCAACCGCACCCCAAGAAAACTATACCGGGCGATACGCTCGCCGCCGTCCACGCTTTCCAGAAGGAAGCTTGGTTCATCGGCCGCTAGCTTGAGAAATAGCGATACCGGCGTGTCCAGATCGCTGGCAACCTCGGCATATACCGGGATCAAATTTCCCAGATCGGCCACCGCAATGGCTTCTGATAACGTGGGCTTTAGTTCAAGTCGTGGCATGAATGTGTAGGCTTGACATTATCTCAAATGATGACGTGGCACTAAAATTCCAGTAGCTATGCATTCAACCATTTCGCTGGCAGACCGATTTAAGAATTTGGGCACCGAAACCGTCTTCGCTGTATCGCAAGCCGCGGCGGATCACGCCGCCAAAGGTCACACGGTGTATCCGTTTCACATTGGCGACGTGAATATCGGGGCCGCCCCAAACGTGATTGCGGCGCAACAACGGGCCATCGCCGAGGGCCGCGCCGGTTATGTTGCGCCCCAGGGCATACTGCCGTTGCGCATCGCGGTTGCCGACGACGTGGGTGCGCACCGCGGACTGCGCTATGGACCGGAACATGTCGCCATCGTCACGGGCGGCAAGCCGGTGATTGGAAAATTCATCCAGGCCGTGATGAACCCGGGTGATGAGGTGCTGTATCCGGCGCCGGGGTTTCCGATTTATGAAAGCATGATCGACTATTTCGGCGGCGTTGCGCGGCCTTACCGATTCGCGGCCGACGCGCACGGATCGCTTTCGTTGGATTTCGACCACCTCCGATCAATTGTCACGCCCAAAACGCGCGTGCTCATCTTTAACAATTGTCACAACCCGACCGCCGCCGAAAGCAGCGCCAGCGAAATTGAACGGCTGGCCGCGTTTGTTCTGGAGAACAACCTGCTGGTGCTGTCAGATGACGCTTACTCCGAGGTTCGGTATTCGGGGCGCACGCATCATCTGGTCAGCCAACCTGGACTGCAGGAGCGCACGGTCATCCTGTATACGTTTAGCAAGAAATTTGGCATGACCGGCTGGCGACTGGGCGCTGCGGTTGGGCCCAAGCCCATTATTGATGGCATCAGCCAGCTCAACCTCAACGATGAGAGCTGCACCACGGCGTTTGTGCAATGGGCCGGCGTGGAAGCGCTCACGGCACCCGCAACAGCGGCCCATTGCGACATGCTGATCCAAACCTTGCGAGAACGGCGCGACGCGGCCTACGAAATTTTGCGAACGATCCCCACGCTGCGCGTCGTCAATCCCGAGTGCGCCTTTTATTTCTATCCAGACGTCAGCGCGGCGATGCAGGCGAAGGGATTCACCTCGGTCAACGCGTTTGCCAATGCCGCGCTCATCCAGACCGGGGTTTCGTTTGCCACCCGGATGCATTTCAACCGTCTGCATCCGGATGAGACTGGCTCATTTATTCGCTTGTCCTACTCCGGGATCGGCATTGATCAAATTCGAACCGGACTGGGGGCATTCGCGGCCTGGCTGGCGGCAACATAACGACAGGGCCTACTTCAGCGGCCAAACCCGCACGGTTCCATCAGCGCTGGAGGAAATCAACCCATCCGGTGCAAACAATAGGCCGAGCACGTCGTTTGAGTGACCGATAAACTCGTGCTGCAGCTTTCCATCCGACAATGACCAAACGCGAACGGCGTTGTCATCGCCACCTGTGGCGACAGCGCTGCCATCGAGCGAAAAGGCCGCCACCAATACCGGCGTGCCATTTCCGGCCACTGATGCAGTGAGCTTGCCGGTGTCCGCATTCCAAACCTTTACCGAGCCCGCCTCGCTCACCGTGGCCAGCAGCTTGCCATCCGCGCTCCAGGCCAGCGCGTAATAGTTGTCACCCGGGCCACTTAGCGTGTGCTTGATTGCGCCGGTGGCAAAATCCGCAATAAACGCACTGTTGCCGCCCGCCATGGCATAGCTGGTTCGCCCGGGTGACAGCTGCGCGGTGCCAATATCTGCGGTCTTGTTTGGAGTGGTTCTGAGCAGCTTGCCGGTGGCCGCCTCCCACACCATGGCCTTTTCCAGGGACACCGCCTGCACCTGGCTTCCGCTTGCGTTAAACCCAATGCTGTTGATCGATCCGGCACCCTTGGCATCAGAAGCGAGGCGTTGCGGCTGGGAAATCGGCTTTGTCAAGTCCCAAACCAGAACCACATCATCCAGCGATGCGCTGGCAAGGCGCTGACCGTCCGCCGAGAATCCAATGGACTGCACGGGTGTCACATGCCCAATCAACGTTCGCCGGGCCGGCGCCGGGCTCTTCCAGTTGTCAACCACGATCACGTCTTCGTCATCAGACAGTGCCAGGGTATTACCGTCCGCGCTCAGCCGCAGGTTGGCCGGAGAGTTGGCATAGCCGGATAGCTGCTTTTGCAAGCCGCCGGTTTTTACATCATAAACAGCCAACCCGGCGGCGTCGGCGGAATATACGGAGCCGCCATCCGCCGAAAACGCCAGCGCGCGTAAAAAGCGCGTATCCGCCATGGTGTTGATCAGCGCGCCGGTGGTCACGTCCCATACTTTGATCGTGTTATCGGTATCGCCACTGACCAGTCGGGCGCCATCCGCCGAAAATGCCAGCGTATTTATGGGCACCGCGTGACCCTTTAGCGTGCGCAACAAGGCGCCACTGCTTGCGTCCCACAGCCTGACCGTGCCATCGTCACCGCACGACGCCAGGATTTTGCCATCCCTGCTCAGCGCCAGCTCGGAAACAATCCCGGTATGACCCGTCAATACCTGGGAACGCTGTTTGGCATCCACATCCCAAACGCTGATGTCATTTGAAAAGCTGCTGATAAACGCCTTCCTGCCATCCGGTGACAGCACCATGCGCATGCTGGCGCCGATATTTCCGCCCTGTTGATCCGCTGGCAATGCATTGGCGCTCAGGATGACCGCACGCGTACCAAGGTCATAAATATCAAACTTGCTGTCCGCGTGCCCCACGCCCAGGCGCGCGCCACCAAACGTCAGCGAGGCGATGGCCACACCCTGGCCAGGCAATCCAACCCGAGTACCCGTCCCCACGTCATACACGTTTATGTTTGGGTCGTCATCAGTCACGGCCAGCGATTTGCCATCAGGCGAGAACGCCAAGGTCACCGCGCCATGGGCGCTTTCAATAAAGCGTTGTTGCGTAAGCGTGGCTGCGTCAAAGATTTGCGTGCCAAGCGATGTTGCGAACGCCATCAGCCTGCCATCCGGCGAAACGGACATATCGTTTAGTGCGCCCCGACCCAGGCGTTTAACGCCACCATCCAATAGCACAAAGTCTCCGGACGATGACAATGGGGCGGGTGTGGCGCCAACCGCGGGTGCGGAGGTCGGCAGGACCGCGGCTGCCGTCGCAGCGACCACGCTCGTCGGTTGCGCGGCGGTGGGCGTTGTCAAAATCTTGACTTGGGCCACGGGTGTGCCCGGCTTGGCGGTGGCAAGGACCACAGCTGGTGTGGCTGATGCCGCTGCACCGGCCGAAACCGCGGGCTCGCGCGCCGCGGTCGTTACGGCCACGTTTGAAGTGGTAGCCAGTGGCTGCGCAATCGGTGAGCCCGCCGGCGTGGCTGATGCGGCGGGTGTTTCCAATGGTACGGCTGAACGGGTGCAAGCCGATAAACCCACCGCGACCGCCGCGGTCATCAGCCGGGCTTTTTTGAAGGTTTGACTGTTCAAAATGTTACAAATCATTACACTTAGTGTATCGTGCTATAGGCCAACCCGAATACAATTTGGTCATGACCATCATGACTGGCGGCGATGCACTCGCCGCGCAATTGATTCACGAAGGGGTGGACCAAATATTTGGGCTGCCGGGTGTCCAACTAGATTTTGCCGTGGACGGTCTGGCCAAGGTGCAAGACCGGGTGAAGTTTCTGCACGTGCGGCACGAGCAAACCACCGCCTACATGGCGGATGGCTATGCACGCAGCACCGGCAAGGTGGGCGTGGCGATGTTCGTCCCGGGTCCGGGTCTGTTTAACGCCATGGCCGGGCTCAGCACGGCGTGGGCGTGCTCATCACCCGTGCTGGCTATCTGCGGTCAAATTCAGAGCAACGCCATTGGCAAAGGCTACGGTCTGCTCCACGAGGTGAACGGGCAGAGCGACACATTGGCCACCGTGACCAAATGGAGTGCCATGGCACGCGCACCCCAGGAAATACCGGGGTTGGTGCGTGAGGCGTTTCACCAGCTGCGCACAGGGCGGCCACGACCGGTGGGGATCGAGGTGCCACCCGATGTACTGCAGGCGCAGGCTGACATTACATTGTGTGATCCGGTGGATGAGGCGCTGCATGTGGTGCACCCTGACGCGGCCGAGGTCAAACATGCCGCCGAGCTGTTGCGCCATGCGAAGCGCCCGGTCATTTGGGCCGGCTGGGGTGTGCAAAATGCCAATGCGACAGGGGAGCTCACCGCGCTCGCCGAACGGTTGCAGGCGCCCGTGTGCACCAGCAACAATGGACGCGGCGCCATCCCATCCGATCACCCGCTCGCCTTGGACGGATTGGCGTCGCGCGCGCTGTTCCCGCTGGCCGACGTGGTCATCGTGGTCGGAAGCCGCTTTATGGGCAGTGCCGGCGTGCTCAGTGCGCGCGCGCCCGACGCCCGGTTTATTTACATAAACGCCGATGAGCATGATTTCGCCGCGCCGCGCGCGGTGTCGGCGCAGTTGCATGCCGATGCAAAGACCGCGCTCGCCGATCTGTTGGCCGAGCTGGATGCGCTGGCTGCCCGCCCAAGCGCCGCCCCCGACTGCGACAAACTACGTGCCTGGTGCCACGAACAATATGCCGGCGTCGAGCCGCAGTACACGCTGTTAAAGGCGCTGCGCAACGCCATCCCGCGCGATGGCATTCTGGTGAATGAAATGACCCAGGTGGGGTATGTGTCGCGGCAAACCTATCCTGTCTACGCACCCCGCACGTTTATCACGCCGGGCTGGCAGGGCACGCTTGGCTTTGGCTACCCCACCGCGCTGGGTGTGGCCGCGGGCAACCCGGATAAGGCCGTGGTCAGCATCAACGGTGATGGCGGGTTTGGCTTTGGTCTGGCCGAGCTGGCAACCGCGCGCCAGCACGACTTGAACTGCGTGGCCGTGGTGTTTAACGACAAGGCCTATGGCAACGTCAAGCGCTTGCAGCAACAACAATTTAACCGGACGCTGGGTAGTGATCTGCGCAACCCTGATTTTGTAAAGGTCGCGGAGGCGTTTGGCGTGCCGGCGATCCGTGTGCACAGCGCCGACGCATTGGAAGGCGCGCTTCGAAGCGCCCTTGCCGCGCGCGGGCCGCATCTCATAGAAATTCCGGTGGATGAGATGCCCAACCCGGCGCACCTGATGAGCGAAAGCGCCAAGCCACCCTTCCCCGCTCCGCCAAACCCGCTGCTATGACCAAACCACTTGTATACCTGACCCGCAGGCTGCCCGGGCAAGTCCTGTCCGCGCTGGGCCCTGACGTTGACATCCGGATGTGGGATGACGACAGCCCGTGCCCGCGCGACGTGCTATTGCAGGCCTGCACTCAGGCCACCGCCGTGCTCACCCAAGCCACCGACCAGATCAACGAGGAATTTCTGGCTACTGCGCCGCACCTGCGGATCATCGCTCATTTTGGCGTGGGCTACAACAACATCGACGTCGCCGCTTGCACGGCGCGAAGTATACGCGTTACCAACACACCCGGAGTCCTCACACAAACCACCGCGGACATGGGGTTTGCGCTCTTGATGGCCGCGGCCCGGCGAATCGTTGAGGGCCATACCTGCATCGCGCGGGACGAATGGCGCTATGCCGCGGTGCCGCTGCACATGGCCGGGCAGGACATATACGGCGCGACCCTAGGGGTTATTGGCGCCGGGCGCATCGGCGGCGCGGTGCTGCGTCGGGGACGCGGATTTAATATGAAGCTGCTATATCACAACCGCGCACCGTCCGCGACGCTCGAAGCAGACACCGGCGCAGCGTTCCGCAGCCTGGATGAGCTGTTGGGGCAAAGCAACTTTGTCGTTATGTGCGTGCCGCTGACGCCCGAAACGCGCGGGATGCTCTCTGCGCGTGAGTTCGCGCTGATGCGCCCGGATGGCGTGTTCGTAAACATCAGCCGCGGGCAAACCATCATCGAGGCCGATCTCGTTGCCGCGCTTAAGGCCGGTCGCCCATGGGCCGCCGGGCTGGATGTGTTCGAGCAGGAGCCCGCGCGATCCACCAATCCGTTGCTGAGTCTGCCAAACGTGGTGTGCACACCGCACTGTGGAAGCAGCAGCATCGCCACCCGTACCGGGATGGGTGTATTGTGCGCCCGAAACATCGTGGCGATGCTTGCAAAGCAACCGGCACTGACCCCGGTGAACTGAGTAGCCCGCCATCCTGCGGGTGGCCAGCTTGGCATCGCGGGATAATGGTGCATTGATGGACACGACGCACTCACCAGCGGCGCGCTACGCCGCACTACAAGCAAAGAAACTAAACATCGACCTGACCCGCGGCAAGCCGTGTTCGGAGCAGCTTGATCTGGCCGCCGACTTGCTCACGTGCGTGAGCAACGAGGACATACTCGCCGCCGACGGATCGGACACCCGAAATTACGGTCTGATGGATGGCATCCCCGAGGCCAAGACCCTGTTCGCCAGCTACCTTGACGTGGCCACCGATGAAATCATTATCGGGGGCAACAGCAGCCTGAGCCTGATGTATGACACGCTGCTCCGCGCGATGCTGTTTGGCGTAGCGGGCAGTCAGACGCCCTGGTCCAAACTTCCAGAGGTGGCTTTTCTGTGCCCGATACCAGGCTACGACCGGCACTTTGGCATTTGCGAGACCCTGGGAATCAAGATGATCCCTATCCCGATGAACGCCGAAGGACCGGACATGGACATGGTCGAGCGACTGGTGGCCGGCGATGAACACATCAAGGGCATGTGGTCGGTCCCCAAATACAGCAACCCGTCGGGGCTCACCTATTCCGCTTCGGTGGTGCAGCGGCTGGCCGGCATGACCACCAAGGCCGCCGACTTCCGGATCATCTGGGACAACGCCTATGCCGTGCATCATCTGAGCGACACCCCGGATCAGCTGGCGAACCTGCTGGAGGCGTGCAAAGCCGCGCAGCACCCCGACCGACCCTTGATCATTGGCAGCACAGCCAAAGTTTCGATGGCTGGCACAGGCGTGTCGATGATCGCCGGGAGCAAGCGCAATATTGACGCAATCAAGAAACAAATGAGCGTGCAAACTATCGGAGCGGACAAGGTCAACCAACTTCGCCACGTCAGGTTTTTTAGAGACATGGACGGCGTACGCGGTCATATGCGCAAACATCAGGCGATCCTTGCACCCAAGTTCGTCGCAGTGCAACACGTGCTAGGCGCCGAGCTGGCCGGCACCGGGCTGGCCGAGTGGAGCAAACCAAACGGCGGCTACTTTGTGAGCCTGAACACCAGGCCCGGCAAGGCACGCCGAGTGATCGAGCTCGCGGCAGCGGCCGGCGTAAAGCTGACCCCCGCAGGCAGCACCTCGCCCTACAAAAAGGATCCCACCGATACCAATATTCGCATCGCACCATCATTCCCCTCGGTTGCGGATATCACCTCCGCCATGGAAGTGATGGCGGTGTGTATCAAGCTGGCGTCAATAGAATGACCATGCGCGGTGGAACCTCGCCCGGGTGCGAATCATACGGGCAGTAAACCCATGGACGAACGCGCACTACGCGAGCTATTGGCCGGGGTGATCACCCGGGCGACATCGGTTGACGAGGCCGTTGACCAGTTGCGCACGCTGCCCTTTGCCGACCTTGAGTTTGCCAAGCTGGATCACCATCGGGCGCTGCGAAACGGGTTTGCCGAGGTGATCCTCTGCGAGGGCAAGCGCGAAGAACACGTGGTGGCGATCATGCAGCACCTGTGCGCGGGGAGCGAACCGGTGCTGGCCACGCGCGCCTCACCCACCACCGCGGCTGCGGTGTGCGCCGTGCTCCCGAAAGTGGTCCACAATGCGCTCGCGCGCACGCTTACCTTCGCACCGCGGGCCATCGCCAAACGGCCGGGCACCATCCTGGTGATCAGCGCGGGCACCGCCGACTTGCCCGTGGCCGAGGAGGCCGCGGTGACCGCCGACATCATGGGCAACACGGTCGAGCGCATTTATGACGTGGGGGTGGCCGGTCTGCATCGGCTGCTGGCACACATGGAGCGGCTCACCTCCGCCAGCGTGCTGGTCGTGGTCGCCGGAATGGAAGGTGCGCTTCCATCGGTCGTGGGCGGGCTGGTGCGCGCACCGGTGATCGCCGTGCCCACAAGTGTGGGCTATGGCGCCAGCTTCGGTGGCGTTTCCGCGCTGCTTGGCATGCTCAACAGCTGCGCCGCGGGAGTGACGGTTGTAAACATTGACAATGGATTTGGCGCGGGCTTTGCCGCCAGCCGAATAAACCAGGGGAGACAGGTAGCATGACAGAGTTGACAAGTTCCGTGCTTGCAAAGTATCAACAGTTGCAGGCGGTTTTGCGCGACATGCAGGATGTGATCATCGGCATGTCGGGCGGCGTGGACAGCGTGTTGCTGTCCAAAGTGGCCGGACTGGTGCTGGGTGACCGGGCACTTGCCGTGACCGCGGATTCACCCTCGCTGCCGCGCCGCGAACTGCGCGAGGCCGAGTCGCTGGCCCGGCTGGCCGGCATTCGCCACAAAATTATCAGGACCAACGAAGTGGCCGACCCGCGCTATGCCGCCAACCCAAACAACCGGTGTTACTTCTGCAAAACCGAGCTGTTTACGCGGCTGGATGACATCGCCGCGGAGCTGGGCTTCCACTGGATCGCCTATGGTGAGAACCAGGATGACACCGGCGACCACCGCCCCGGGGCGAAGGCGGCCGGCGAACACAACGTGCGCGCACCCTTGAAGGAGGCCGGGCTGACCAAGGCGGACATTCGCGCGCTGGCCCAGCATCTGGGTCTGCCCGTATGGGACAAGCCGGCATTTGCCTGCCTCGGCTCGCGCTTCCCATATGGCACCAACATCACCCCGGAAAAGTTGGCACAGGTCGAAGCCGCCGAGGATGTGCTGTGGGACGCCGGGTTCCGCCAGTTTCGTGTGCGGCATCATGGTGAGGTGGCGCGCATCGAGGTGGACCCGGACGAGCGCCTGCACTTGCTCGAAGCCGCCGAGGAAATCACCAACGGATTCAAGCAGCGCGCCGGTTTCACCTACGTTTCGATGGACTTGATCGGCTATCGACGCGGCAGCATGAACGAGGTCAAGCCCGCGTTTATCCCGCTCTCGAGTCTATGACCAACCGCCTGTATCTGGACTGTTTTGCCGGGATCAGCGGCGACATGTTCGTGGGCGCGCTGATCGACCTTGGTCTGCCGCTGGTCGAGCTTGAGACCGAGCTGGCCAAATTGAACCTGCCCGGCTATCACCTCTCCGCCGCGCAGGTGAGCAAGCGCGGTCTGCAGGCCACGCAGTTTGCCGTGCATCTGGAAGACGCCACATCGCATGATCAGGTCCATCGCGGTCTATCGGGCATATTGGCGATCATCGAGGCGAGCACGCTGTCGGATGCGGTCAAGCTGACTGCAACCCGCATCTTTACCCGGCTGGGCGAAGCCGAGGCCGCGGTTCACGGCATCCCGATTGACCAGGTGCACTTTCACGAGGTTGGCGCAGTTGATGCCATCATTGACATCGTAAGCGCGGCGATCGGGATCGAGCGGCTGCACATCACTTCAATCATCTGCAGCCCGCTGCATCTTGGCTCGGGCATGGTTTCGATGTCACACGGCACCTACCCCATCCCGGCGCCGGCGACCGCGAGGCTGGTGCTTGGTGTGCCGGTATACGCAACCGAGGCCAGGGGCGAGCTGACCACGCCGACCGGCGCGGCCATCGCCACAGCGCTGGCGCAGGCGTGGGGGCCGATGCCCGCGGGTGTTTTTGAGCGCGTCGGCCACGGTGCGGGGAACAAGGACCGGGTCTTCCCAAACGTGTTGCGCGCGCTACTGGGCCCGGTGCCGGTTCAGGCAGCTGCCCGCAATGGCGGCACATTGTCGGGCACCGCTACGGTGATTGAGGCCAACATCGATGACATGAATCCGCAGCACTATGAACCGCTTGCGGCGCACCTGTTGGCCGCGGGCGCCCTGGACGTCGCGCTGCTCCCCATTCAGATGAAGAAGCAGCGACCCGCGGTTCAATTGCAGATCATCTGTGACGCGGACAAGGTCGCGGAGCTCGCTGAGATTGTCTTCCGCGAATCATCGACCATCGGTGTGCGCACGCACGAGGTCTCCCGCATCATGCTCCCGCGCACGATGTACACGGTGGCCACCCCGTATGGTGACATCCGCGTAAAGCTCGCGCGGCTGAATGGCGAACTGCTGAATGCCATGCCGGAGTATGAGGACTGCCGCGCGCGCGCCGAACAATCGGGCGTTTCAATCAAGCTCATCACCGCGGCGGCTCTGACCGCCGCCCTCTCTGCGGCGCTGACACCCGCGCCATGATCAGCCAGCGACCGATCCGCCCGGGCATGAACTTGGACTACAATTTTGTGGTGCTTCGAATCATTGCTCTGCTAATGATGGTTGTTCTTGCGGGTTGTGCCGGTGAACCGGTCACGCCCACCCCAAACGTGCCGGCAACCGTCGAGGCGCTCCGCACGGCGCAATTGCAGCGCAGCACTGCACAAATCGGCATCCTGCCCACCACGCCCACGATCACGCCGGTTGTCACGCCAACCGACATCCCGTCACCCACGCCCGAGCCCACGCTTGAACCCACGCCAACGACGGTCATCGCAACCGCGGTGAGCCCGCAGGAGGCGGCGTTCCAAAAGTCGGTCACCACGTGGATGGACACGCTTGACACGGGTCGGCTGGAGCTTGGCGCGCTCATCACCGCCACCGACACCGGGTCGGATGCCTGGCTAAAGCGCTTTGACGCCACGGTTGCCAAAATCGACGCGGGCATCAAGCTCACCACCAACATGAGCGCGCCTGACCAGGTGAAGGCCAGCGAGACCATGGCCAAAACCCAGGCGCTGTGTGTGCAGACCGAGATGACCAAGCTCAAGAAGGCACGCCCGGATCTAAAGCCGGGCAAGGTCGACCCGCTCAAACAGGCCGTGGCTGGCATCACAACCTGCACCCAAACCGGCACGGGCAAGTAGCGCACTTGCCGCGGCTTGGGCACCAGCGTGCCCCGAGCATTGGTTGTTAGCGCCGTGCTGCCGAGATATATCGGTGGTCGCACTGACTGACCCCAGGATCCTATCGGAGATATTCACCCAGACCTCTCACGCAATTGCCCGCGCCAGCGTGGCGGGATCCAGGTTGCGACCCGATAGCACCAGCACCACGGTCTGCCCGGTGAACAGCAGCGCGTGGCGCAACAGCGCCGCCAGTGGCGCCGCGCCGGCGCCTTCGACCAGGATGCCGTGGGTTCGCACAAATCGCCCAATGGCCTGCACCAGTTCGTCCTCGCTCACCAGCAACATGTCATCAACATGGCGCTGCATCAGCTCGAAGGCCATTGGCACCGGCCCGGTGGTGGCGATGCCACCGGCAAAGGTGGTTGTGGGCATGGTTACGATGCGACCTTCCCGCATCGAATGAGTGACCGCCGGCGCCGCCTCGGATTGCACGCCGATGAGTCTTGGCGCATGCGCACCCTGTTTGACCGCAACCGCGCAGCCCGCGATAAAGTTGCCGCCCCCCACCGGGATCAACACCGCCTGCGCATCCGGCAGGTCCTGCATGATTTCAAGTCCGACCGTACCGGCGCCGGCCATGATCCACGGGTCCTCTCCGTCCTCCAGATACAGCAATCCTGCGCGGTCGCCAACGTCGCGCGCGATGCGGCAGCTGTCGCCCCAATCCATGCCTTCGAGGATCAAACGCGCACCGGCGTTGCGCATATTGTTGATTTTGATTTCGGGCGTGTTCACCGGCGCCACCACGGTGCAGGTTGCGCCCACTTGGCGGGCAGCCCAGGCCATCGCGGCACCGTGGTTTCCCGTGCTGGCGCAGATCAGGCCGCACGCGCGCTGGGCGCTGCTCAATTTTTGCACCCCGGTGAGCGCGCCCCGTGCCTTAAACGAGCCAATCTCGGAAAAGCACTCGCACTTCAGCCAGACGTTTGCGCCGCTAAGCGTGCTCAGCGTCGGCGAGTGGATCATCGGCGTGCGGGTCAGGTGGCGCGATACCAGGTCGTGAGCCTCAAGGATATCGTGATGGGTTGGGTGATTCATGCCGTGCGGGTGTGAACGATTCTACCGGCCTGCATCACCATATCAACCCTGCCAAGCGCGGCGAGATCGGTCAATGGATCACCGTCAACCAGGATGCAGTCTGCCTGCAAGCCCGGCACAATGCTGCCAACGAAGTGCTCAACCCCAAGCAGCACCGCCGCCCGCGAGGTGGCCGCCTTTATGGCGTTCATTGCGCCCAGTCCGCGGTCGTGCAAGATGCGAATATCTCGCCACAACAGGCTTGGGTAGATGCAGGGTTCGCCACAATCCGTGCTGGCCACCACATTCACGCCAAGCCGGATGGCCTCTTCACACGACCACCAATGCTTGTCACGAATGTGGAGCATCCGTGAACGAAACGCCGGCGTCAGATCGTCGCGCTCAAGCGTCACCTCGGTCACTGCCAGGGTAGGGGTCAGCGTCACCTGGTTGTCCAGCAATTCGCGCAGCGCGGCCCCATCCGCAAGAAATGCGTGCTCAACGCTGTCCACACGGGCGCGCGCGGATCGGGTCACCGAGATCGAGTTTTGGGCATGGCTGAAGATGCGCAGCCCGCGCCGGTGCGCCTCGCTCGCCAGCATGTTTATTTCCTCCTGGGTCAATTCCTCAACCGCGGCTTCGGGCCCGGTCAGCATGGCCGCCTCACTCGCAACAATCTTGATCACATCTGCGCCGTCCCGCATCTGGGCCCGCACGGCCTGCTGCAACCCGTCCATGCCGTCTGCCTCCACGCCAAAGGTCATGCCATGGCCCCCGGTAATCGTGATAGCGCAACCCGGCGAAAGCAGGCGCGGCCCCGGAATCAGCCCGTTGCGGATTGCATCCCGCAGCAAAAAGTTAAGCTGGCGCGGCGCCCCGGCATCGCGCACGGTGGTGATGCCGGCTAAGAGACCGTCACGCGCGGCCCGGGCTGCACGCAGCATTGTCATCCCCACCGGCTCGCGGGCAACCTGGGAAAACGGGTCGCGGGCCCACGGATCCAGGGTGTAGTGCGCGTGGCAGTCGATCAACCCTGGCAGCAGGGTGCGACCCAGCGTGGGTATCAGCCGCCCTTCACCGGCGTCCCGCGCGCGCGTGGGCTCCACTGCCTTGATGGTCGTGCCCTCGATAATGACGTCCACTTGGTCGCGCGCGTGATCGCCCACACCATCGATCAACCGGCAGTTCTGAAAAATGCTTGTCACTGTGCCTCCGTTCAAATGGTTACCCTGCTCATCGCCTTCATTGTCACCTAAACCGTCACCCACGCGCGCGTGCGGGATGATGTGAGCATGGCGGCGATCGCGGCGATTGCGGCCCGCCCATCCGGCGCGGTGCCGACCGTGGCGGGTTTGCCCGCGATCGCATCCATAAACGAGCCGATCTGGCTGGTGTATGCCTGCATGCGCACATCCCCAAATGCGGTCTGGGCTCCTTCATGTCCCACTTCGGGCTGTGCCGATGCAGTGTGCCACCCCTGCGCATCCGAGATGCGCAGCTCTTTGTAGGGGTCCAGGTCAAGCAGGCCGAGCCCACCCATGATGCGGATGCGAAAGTCCTCGCCTGGAAACGAGGGCGCGGGCAGTGCGCGGCTGGAGAAAAAGCTGCAAATCGCGCCATTCGTAAATTCAATCAGAGCCATGGTCGTGTCTTCGACCGGGGTCGCGGGCAAATACGTACGACACATGGCCGAAACTGTGCGGACCTCCGCACCCGTCAGCCAGCGCATCATGTCGATGGCGTGGGGCGCGCTGTTCAAGACGTGCCCGATGCTGGCCGGGTCATTCCACCACGCCCAATTGCCACCAAAGCCGCCGTCCTTGACCGTGCTGGCATATGTCGGCATGGATATCAGCGCCGCATGCACCTCGCCAATCCCGCCCGAGCGCACCAGTTGTTGGGCGGTTGCATTATTGATCCGAAAGCGCTGGTGATAGCCGATGCGCAGCGCGCGACCGGCGCGTTCGGCGGCCTCAATCATGCGGTCGCAATCAGCGACTGAGGTGGCCATTGGTTTTTCGACCAGCACGTGTTTGCCTTGGTTCAAGGCCAGGATGGCTTCATCCGCGTGCAGATGGTGCGGGGTGGTGAGCACCACGGCGTCAATGTCATCCCGCCGCAACAACGCCTCTGTGCTGGGGGCAAGCTCCGCCCCGTAGTCTGCGGCCAGCGCCTCTCCGCGCGTGCCACCCGCGAGCGCAACCAGGCTGGCCGTCGGATGGCGTCGAATCGCCTCCGCGTGTGTGCGCCCCATAAATCCTGAGCCCGTGATCGCGAACCTTATTGTCATGATTTCCCCTCTGATGGCACGGAGAATCGCAGCCAGCAGTGTGTTCCTGGCCGTATCCCCCGTGCCGGTTGCGGATATCACATGCGTGGCTGCTACCAGCCTAAACGCAGCCGGATGATACAAACAACCGGATGACTTGACAGCCGGCCGTTCGCCATTACACTTATCTGAAATCAGAAATTTCAGATCCTTGGAATTAATACCATGACTGACCGCCTTGTTGAGCCCCAACCCGCCATTCCCATGGTGCCGTTGCGTCGGTTGAACATCCGGGATGACGTGTACGTGCTGCTCAGGAGCGGGATCCTGAACCACAACTATCCGCCCGGGCGCAGGCTGGATTTGGAATATCTGTCCAACCAACTGCAGGTGAGCCGTACACCGGTGAAGGAGGCGCTGCACCGTTTGGAGAGCGAGGGCCTGGTCCAGATTCTGCCGCGACGCGGCACCTTTGTCACAGCGCTGGATCCGGTCACCATTTCTGAAAGCTATGACGTGCGCATCGCGCTGGAGCAGTTTGTGGCGGGCGCCGCGGCGCAAAACGCCACGCCGGCCGATGTGCAGGCGTTGCGTGACATCCAGCGCCAGATGCAGCACGAGCTGGCCGCACCGGATTTTTCCGTTGCGGTTGAGCGCTACATTCGGCTGGATCAGGACTTTCACACGTTGATCGTCGGGCTCGGCAAAAACGCACGCTTGCTGGAGGTCTATCGCACGATTGGCGGACCGTTGCAGCTGGCCCGCATCTTGAACAAGTTTGATGCCGGCGACTACCTCGCCTACACCGAACCCGAACACAGCGCCATTATTTCTGCAGTGGCGTCGCGCGACAGCAAGGCGCTCAAGCGCGCGCTGACGCAGCATGTTGAGTTCGCCAAGGGCCGGGTGATGGTGCGGCTTGGCCGCCTTGCCACAAAAGGACAGGATAAATGAAACGTGTATTTGCGATAGAGGGCAAGGCAAAGGTGCTTGACGTGGCCGAGCCTGTACTGCGCCCGGGCGAGGTGCTCGTTTCCACCGCGTTTTCGGTGGTCAGCAGCGGCACCGAAATGCACATTATTCACAGCACGGCCGACCCCGCCACGGTGGGTGAAGACACCTATCCAAGCCCGCGTTCGCCGCGCCCGCCACAACTGCGCACCAAGGGTGTGGACTGGCGCTTTCCCGAACCGCGCACACAGGTGCCCGGCACCGCTTCGGTGGGTTACAGTCTGTCCGGTACGGTGGTCGCGGTCTCACCCGAAGTGACGGATCTGCGACCGGGTGATCGTGTCGCCTGCTCGGGAAACCAGTGTGCCGTGCATGCGGAACGGGTGGCCGTGCCACGCAATCTGGTGGCGCGCGTTCCGCCAAACATCGGGTTGGATCAGGCGGCGTTTGTCACGTTGGGCAGCATCGCGATGACCGGTTTGCGCCGCGCGGAGTGCCAGTTTGGCGAAACCATCGTTGTATATGGTCTGGGCCTGCTCGGGCTGCTCACCACCCAGATTGCCCGAGCCGCCGGGTTGTATGTGCTCGGGCTGGATGTCGATGACCGGCGCGTGCGGCACGCCGCGACCGTCGGAGCCACGCGCGCCATCAACCCGCTCACAACCGAGCCGGTGGCGGCCATCCTTGAAATGACGGATGGTTTTGGCGCAGATGCGGTGATCCTCACCATTGCGACGCCGGCCAGTGAACCTCTGAACCTCGCCTTTGACATGTGCCGGATGCGCGCGCGCGTGGTCGGAGTGGGGCTGTTTGGCATGGAAATCAACCGGGGCAAGATGTATGCCCGCGACGTGACGCTGGTGCCGTCCATCGCTTATGGCACCGGGCGCTATGACACCGTCTATGAGGAAGGCAATATAGACTTCAACATCGGCTACGGACGCTGGACCGAAAATCGCAACCAGGCCGCGTTCCTGCGGCTGTTGTCTGAGGGTCGGGTGAGCCTGGACGGGCTCGCACCCGTGCGCATTCCGATCGGCGAGGCCGAAAAGGGCTATGAGCTATTGCACACACCAGCGCGCCCGCCCACGGTCATGTTTACCTACGATCACCCCTGACATGAGTCAACCATTGCGAGTCGCCTGCATCGGGTGCGGTCTGCGCGCCGAAATCTACATGGCGTCAGCGCCGCATGTGCCCATGATGCGCGTGCAGGCGCATGCCGATGTGCGACTGGATAGCGCGGATCGCTTCCTGGAGCGTTTTGGCGGCGAATATGCCACCACCGATGTGCAGCGCGTGCTGCATGACCCAAACGTGGATGCGGTGATCATCAGCACCTGGCACGACACGCACACTGCGTTTGCAGTTGAGGCCGCCCGCAGTGGCAAACATGTATTGCTTGAAAAGCCAATGGCTCTGACCATTGACGAGTGCTGGCGCATCGAGGAAGCTGCGGGTCGCGCCGGCATCACGCTGTGTGTGGGTTTGAAAATGCGCTTCATGCCCATCGTGCGCAAGGTGCACGCGCTGGTGCCGGCGCCCGTCCTCCTGACCGGTCAAATGATGAACGACCGCGTGCCGGATGCAAGCTGGTCACTGCAGCCCGGAATTGGCGGCGGGACCGTGGTGGGGGCGGGCTGCCACACCGCGGACCTGTTGTGCTACCTGGCTGGTGCCGCGCCGGTTGAAGTGTATGCGTGCGGCAGCAACGCCGTGCATAAGACCGACGGGCTGACCGACACGCTGGCGGGCAGCATCAAATTTGCAAACGGGGTGGTGGCAAGCCTGGTGCATGGAGATCCGGGACGAAATCCATACGCGTCCACGTTTTTCTGCCAGGTATTCGGGTTGAACAGCGGGGCATGTCTGTATGACCGATATCGCCGCGCCACATTGTGGGGGCTTGGCCAGTCAGCGCTTGGCGTGGTTGACCTGGATGAAACGGAGCGCGCCGACGTCGAAGGCGACACCGCGCTCTTGCAACATTTTGTGGACTGTGCGCTGAACCGCAGGCCCTGCGAGGTGGGCGCGCGCGAGGGCCGGCTTGCGACCACCCTTATGGTCAAGATGCTGGAGTCTCTCCGCAGTGGCCAGCCGCAACAAATTGAAGCCGACTGGCGCAGCCACTATGGCTAAGGAGGCGATTATTCGACAGTTAAACCGATTGTGAAAGGCCAAACTGCAAGGTAGTTTGTGACGTGCACACCCGAATGGTGTGATTCGAAACAGGTTCAATAGCCAATTGGAGGAATTCATATGTCAGGTAAATTGTTAAACCGTGCGCTTACTCGGCGCAACTTGCTCAAGCTGGCGGGTTCGGGCGCCGCCATCAGCGCCGTATCCGTGGCATGCACCCCCGCCGCCCCGCCCCCGGCGCCCACCGCCGCCCCGGCGGCGGCGGCACCTACTGGCGCACCGGCAGTCATTTCCAAGCCCTTTGCCGGCAAGGAGCTGACTGTGTTTGCGGGCAACCACCATGACACCAACGTGCGGGATTTGTGGGTGCCCTTGTTCCAGGAAAAAACCGGTGCAAAGGTCACCTATACCTCGATCGGTGGTGGCGATGCCGATGCAAAGTACTCGGTGTTCCTTGCAAGCCAGGATGGTTCGCAGGATGTGCTCTACAGCTGGGAGACCTTCACCGCGAAGTTTGGCCGTGGTCTGTTTGAAGATCTGAGCGGTTTTAAGAAGGGAATTCTGGATCAGCTGGCCCCGACACCGGTCAAGGCGCTGACATTTCTTGGAAAGCAATATGGCATTCCAATCGATTCCAACATGGCGATCTTCATGTGGAACACCGATTTGTATACGAAGGCCGGACTGGATCCAACCAAGCCACCCGAAAACTGGCAGCAGTTTGCAGATTACAGCAAGAAGCTTACCGGCGGTGGCAACTACGGCACCCTCTTTACGCTCGGTGATGCGAACTCAAGCTTCTTTACTTTCATCACCATGTTCAACTCAACCGGTGCCACGCTTTTGAGCGATGATCAGAAGAAGATCATGGTCGACACGCCCGAAGGTCTGCTTGCCATGGACGCGTTTTATAACGGCGTGGTCAAGGACAAATGGATCGATCCGGCCGGTCTGACGATCAATAGTTCAATCGAGCAAGGCAAGGTGTTTCGCGGTGGCAAGATGGGACACTACTTCGCCTTCCCGAATCACTATGGTCTGGCGCAGGATCCCGCCCAGTCGCAGGTGGTGAATAAGGTCAAGACCGGGATCATCCCCGGTCTCAAGCTGCGCAGCGGTTCCGCCAACGGATTTGAGGGCTACTCCATGAACAAATTCTCGAAGAACAAGGAACTGGGAATGGCCTGGCTGGAATTCGTGGTGTCGCCCGAAGTGCAAAAACTCGTGGCCGTGAAGTGGGGCCGCCCGCCCGCGCTGTTGAGCAGCTACGGCGACGCCGAGGTCAAGGCCGCGGCACCGCAGTTCACCGCCGTTGCGGAGCAGGTTAAGTATCCGGCTCCACGCTATGGATCCCCGTTCTATTTCGACGTAGGGACGGCGTTCAACGATCAAATGAACAAGCTGCTGAAGGGCGAAGGCACCCCAAAGCAGGCGTGCGAGAAGATTCAAGTGGATGCTCAAAAGGCCATAGATGAGTATTGGGCCAAGGTGAAATAGCCCGGACCACTGCCTCGCCGAACCAGCCCGCGGTCAGTCGCGGGCTGGTTCGGCACACGAAATGACACAACCCCACCCCAATGCCGGTTTGCTCCAGCGCTTTCATCGCATGGATGAAACGCGCTTTGGCGTGCTCCTCATGGCGCCCACACTGCTACTCCTGGCGGTTTTTCTGGCGTTACCGATCGCCTACGCTTTCTTGATGAGCTTGAACAGGATTGAGCTGACCGTTTCCCCGGATTGGGATTTCGTCGGGATCGACAATTATCTGCGGCTCGCCAGTGACAAGCGCGTTTTGGAATCCGTACCCCGCACGCTGTACTTTGCCGGACTGAATGTCGTGGTCGCCACCCTGATGGCCCTGGCGCTGGCACTAGTGCTTAATGAGTCATTCCGCGGTCGCAACCTGATCCGGGTTTTGATTCTCCTGCCTTGGGCGGTGGCACCCGTCGTTAGCGGGGTGATGTGGCGTTACATGTTTCATCAGAGCTACGGGCTGATCAACGCCGTGCTTGCGGCCACCGGGTTGATTCAAACCTATGTGGTCTGGTTTGATGACCCGACAGTTTCCCTGAGCATCGCCAGTTTTGCAACCGCCTGGAAGGCGCTGCCTTTTTCTACCCTGATACTACTTGCATCGATGCAAGGCATTTCTGAATCCCTGTTCCGTGCCTCAAAAATGGACGGCGCAAACATCTTCCAGCGCTTTCGCTTTGTCACGCTGCCACACCTGCGGGCCACTCTGGTGTTTGTGGTCGTTCTGCAAATCATTTCTTCCCTGCAGGCTTTTGATCTCATCTATACCCTCACCCGGGGTGGGCCGGGTCAGGGCACGGTGGTGTTGAACTTTCTGACCTTTATCAATGCGTTTGAACGTCTCAGCCTTGGCTCGGCGACCGCCATGGCGATCATGCTGGCCGTGTTGATCGTCGCGCTCAGCGGCGTATCCATTGCGCTGTCGTCCGGCCGCAGGGGCGGGGCCTAACCATGCGTCCATTTGTATATGACCGTGTACGCCCGGTGTTGCTTTACGCCGTGGCCGCCTTCTTTGTGGTTTGGACAGTCGCGCCGGTGCTTTGGATAGGGACCATGAGCGTGCAACCCGAGATCAACTATGTGTCCGTGCCGCCCCACCTGAACGTCGCGGACATCAGCCCGCGCTGGTATGGCGAAATGCTCGCCCAACCCGACGTGTCATCGGCGCTGCTGAACAGTCTGATAATCGCGACGGTCACCATGGTGCTGTGTTTGTTGCTTGGCGCCATTGCCGCATATCCCCTGTCACGGCTGAATATGCCGCGCAAAAACTGGTTTCTGACCGTCAGCATTGTGGCGCGGATGATCCCCTCAATGGTGCTGATCATTCCGATGTTCCTGCTTATGCGGCAGCTTCACCTGCTCGACACGCACCTGGCGCTGATCATTGTGTATACGACATTTCTGCTGCCGTATGTCATCTGGATGCTCAAGAATTTTTTCGACCACATCCCGTATGCGCTTGAGGCGGCTGCACGGATGGATGGGTGCACCCGGCTGGGAGCGCTGTTTCGCGTGATGATTCCGGTGGCCGGGCCGGGTGTTGTGGCCACCGCGGTCTTCGCCTTTATCGGCGCGTGGAACGAATTCCTGTTTGGTCTGATCCTGTCCACCCGGCTGGCCGTGCCCATTACAGTTAAATTGTCCGCGTTGGTCAGCAGCACCTTTCATTCCGACACATCCCTGGTTGCCGCCACGGGCATGCTGGCGACCATCCCGGTGATTGCACTGGTCTTTGTGCTCAATCGCTACATCGTCCGCGGTCTGGTTGAGGGTGTCAAGTATTAAAGATCGATGTCACGCACGTGCGGTCTGCGCCCGGCGGTCGTGAACAAACGCAAATTTCAACCTAGTATGAGTCGAGTTTCAATTCGCGGTCTCGCCAAGTCATTTGGTCCCGTTCAAGCCGTCAAGGATGTCTCGCTGGATATTCCGGATCGGGCGTTTGTCACCCTGCTGGGACCATCCGGTTGCGGCAAGACCACCACGCTAAACATGCTGGCCGGTCTGGAAAAGGTCACCCGCGGCGAGATCCATCTGGACGAGCAGAACATCACAAGCTGGGCGCCACACGAGCGCGGCATGGCCATGGTGTTTCAGAACTACGCGCTGTATCCGCATATGAACGTGTTTGGCAACATTGCGTTCGCCCTGCAGCTTGCGAAGGTGCCCAAGGACAAAACGCGTGAGCGCGTGCAACGTGTGGCGAAAGCGCTGGAGTTGGAGGCCCTGCTTGAGCGCAGGATATCCCAGCTCTCGGGTGGCCAGCAGCAACGCGTGGCGCTGGCCCGGGCCATGGTCAAGGAGCCCAAGGTATTTTTGTTCGATGAGCCCCTGTCAAATCTGGATGCCGCCCTGCGCACGCGCATGCGCAGTGAGATCAAGAAACTGCACCAGCAACTCAACGCCACCTCGGTGTTCGTCACGCACGATCAGGAAGAGGCCATGATCCTGTCCGATTACATTGCGGTCATGCGGGATGGCGAGCTGGTGCAGTATGGTCCCGCGGAGGACGTCTATCGCAAGCCGCAGCACATCTATGTGGCCACGTTCATCGGCAAGCCCCGTATGAGCACGATACCCGGACACCTGCGCGTTAGTGGACAGGATGGCGTCATGACGTTTGATAACGACGACATCCACCTGCGCTGGCCGCTGGCCACCCGGGATGGTCAGGCGACCGCCATCGATGCGGAGGTGCATCTTGGCATCCGGGCCGAAGACGCCCGAATGTCCACCGACGGCGCCGGTGATGCCACCGACACATTCACCGGTACTGTGGCGCTGGTTGAGCCGCTGGGGTCGGACACGTATCTGGAGATCGTGCGCGGTCCGCATGCCATTACCACCCGCGTGGAGCCCGATCTGCACATAAAGCCAAATGCGCAGGTTGTGGTGCAACTTCCCCGCCACAAACTGCATTTCTTTGACGCGGGCAGCGGTGTGCGCCTAAACCTGTAACGGGCACAATCATGAAGATCACCGGGGTCAGGACGTTCCAGCTACAGCACCCGCTGCTGCAGACAACCGGGCCATCAACCGCATACTATCGCGATCGCACCGCCCTTTTCATCAAGCTGGAAACGGACCAGGGCGTGGCCGGCTGGGGCGAGACCGTATCGTTTCCAGGTGTGCGCACCCTGATCGATCAACACTATGCCCCGCTGTTGATTGGTCAGAGTCCGCTCAACCATCGCAAACTTTGGCGCACCCTGTGGGGACCGAATTTCGGCAACGGCATGGCGCTTGGCGGCATTGACATCGCATTGGATGATTTGCGCGGCAAACTGCTGCAGCTCCCGGTCGCGGCGTTGTATGGCGGCAGCCTGCGCGATCGCATTGTGGCCTATGCCTCGGCCATGAATTACATCGCGGGCGAAGATCCGCTGGTTCAATACCCGCGCGAGGCCGGGGACCTGGTAGCGCAAGGCTTTGGTGCGCTGAAGATGCGCATCGGTGGTCAGCCATTTCGGCAGGACCTTGCCGCGGCGACGGCCGTGCGCGCGCGCGTCGGCCCGGACGTGAAGCTGATGGCGGATGGCAATGGGGCCTACACGCTGGGCGGTGCCATTCAGATGGGCCGTGCCTTGGAGCAACTGGACTTTTACTGGTTTGAAGAACCGCTGCCACAAAGTGTTCCGGAATACGCCGCCTACGAGGTATTGACCGATACGCTGGATATTTCCATCGCGGCGTGCGAGGGCCTGACCACCCGCGGAATGTTCAAAGAGGCGATTTCACGGCGTGCCATGGACATTGTTCAGCCGGATGTCTGCCTGGCTGGTGGCATCGGTGAGTGTTTATTTGTTGCCGAACTGGCCCGTCTATGGGGCATTCAATGCATGCCACATTGCTGGGCCGGCGGTCTGGTGCTTGCCGCCACCGTGCATTTGCTGTCACTCCTGCCGGATGCCAGCTGGTCGCGTCACACCGATCCACCGATGCTGGAGCTGGATATGGTCGAAAATCCATTTCGTGACGATGTTTTGTCCACGCACCTGGAGCTTCGGGATGGTTGCATCACCGTGCCAACCGGCCCCGGTCTCGGGGTAGAGGTGGATGAGGAACGTCTGGCCTACTATGCACAGTGACGCTTCGAAACGCCCGGTCAACAACGACGACTTATTCCTGCTCCGTTGGGTCGATGCACCCTGCCTGTCCGCGGACGGGCGTCACCTCGCCCATACCGTGACGTTCCTGGATCGCGAGGCGGACTGCATGCGCACCGAGGTTCGGTGTGGGGGCCGCTCACAGCCGGGCCACGCACCTGCCTGGTCACCGCGCGGCGCACGTCTGGCGTATATCGATGCCGCAGGACGCATCCGGTTTTGGGATGCATCAGGCGACGCCCTGGTCCAACCTGCTGTCGCGCCTGGCAACTGCACGCAATTTGCCTGGGCGCCAAACAGCAGTGGTCTGGCATGCCTGGCGCAGGATCGGTTATGGATCCATTGGCTGGGTGAGCTGGCATGGCATCAGGCCAGCCAGACGCTGGCCGACCCGGCCAACCTGGTCTGGCATCCGGATGGTCGGACACTTTTCCTGACCAGCACAAACTCCGTGGACGGCGAAAGCCGGGTGTTGCGCTGTGACGTTCACCAACTGCAACAAACGCCTGACGAACTGGTCCGGAACGCCGGTCCGATTCGTGCGTTGACCGGTTCGCCGGATGGGCGCGCGCTCGCGTGGATTGGTCATGCGCGCGGCCTGGCTCAGGGCGTGAATAACGAGGTTTGGTTCCTGGATGTAGAGACGCGGCGCGCCCGTTCACTCACGGCCGGGTTTGATTTTTGTGCCGGTTTGAGCACGCGTGCCGACGATGTGCGCGGTATGAATCCGCCCAACCTGCGCTGGGTTCGCCACAACGAGGGGGATCGAATCTATTTTGTGCATCAAGCGGCGGGCGCCAGCCACGTGTCGTGGGTGAACCTTGAGCGGCACCTGCAACCTGTTGTCACGGGCGATCGCAGCTGCCTGGCCTTCGATATCGCGGCGCAGGCGGATCGCATCGCGATCGTACTGTGTGACGCCACCCGGCCCGGGGACGTACACGTGTGCGATCTCGATGGAAATGACGAACGCGCGCTGACCGATGAGAACCATGCGTGGTTGATGGCGGTGCACCTGGTCCCGCTCCAGGCCTGCGGCTTTGCCGCTAGCGACGGAGCGCACGTTGATGCCTGGCTCCTCAAGCCCGAAGGCTTTACCGCGAAAAAACACCCGGTGGTTGTTGAAATACATGGCGGCCCGCATTACGCGCTGGGACACCGCTTTTACTTCGAGTTTCAACGCCTGGTTGCCAAAGGCTACGCGGTTATCTTTGGCAATGCGCGCGGCAGCCAGGGCTACGGCGAACAATTTGCGACCGAAATCCACGGCGCATGGGGCGGACGTGACCGCCTCGATGTGATGGAAATGGTTGACCATGGTTTGCGGGATGCGGATCTCGATCCGCTGCGCGTGGCGCTGACCGGGGTCAGCTATGGCGCGTATCTGACGCATTGCATCATTGGCCAGACGCACCGGTTTCGCGCGGCGATCACCGAAAACGGCATCAGCAACCTTGTGAGCAACTTTGCCGGCACCAGCAATCAGCGCTTTTGGGAATGGGAACAGGAGGGCACGCCGGAAACGCAGCCTGGGCGCTACCATCAGCTCTCGCCCATTCATCTGGCGCATCAAGTGCAAACGCCGTTGCTGATGATTCACGCGGATCAGGACGAGAACTGTCCGATTGGCCAAAGCGAAGAGCTGCTTGCGGCGCTGCGCGCAGCCGGCTGCCCCTCCGGGCTGGTGCGCATTCAGGGCGAGGGGCACCTCATGAATCTGGTTGGTAAGCCGGGTCACCGTATTCAGCGCACCGATGCGTTGGATGCCTGGCTCGATAAATGGCTGGGAGGCCTGCAAACATGACCGTCGATGTATTTCAAATTGATCCCGTCGAAACGCTCGCACCTTATACGTATGAAACCGAAGCCATCCACAGGGCGGGTGGTCGCCTGATCATTGGCGACTGCAACACCCCCGCAGATGTGATCGCCCAGGCCGGTGATGCCGAAGTGCTATTGCTGTCCTGGAAGCCCGTCCTGCCTCCGGAAGTCATGGATGCGCTGCCGAAGGTGCGCTTGATGATCCGCTGGGGAGTTGGCTACGATCAAATCGACGCCGCGGCCGCCACCCAGCGCGGTATTGCGGTGGCCAACGCGCCAAAGTACGCCACGGAGGATGTGGCGGAGCAGGCCATCGCGATGCTGACGAACTGCGTCCGGCATGTCAGCTGGTTTGATCAGCGCATGCACCGTGGCGAATGGAGCCCCGCCAACTCGAACCGCATCCAGCGCATGACCGGGCGCACGCTCGGGCTGATCGGCCTCGGGCGCATTGGCTCCGCGGTCGCCCGCCGTGCTCGGGGTCTTGGTCTGCGCGTCATCGCCCACGACACGTTCGTTCAGGATTCGGATGTGCGCGCCGCCGGGTGCGAGCCGCGCAGTATGGATGCATTGCTGGCCGAATCCGATTACATCTCCATACATGTGCCGCTCAACGCCAACACCCATCATCTGGTTGACGCCGCCTGTCTGGCCAGGATGCGACCGGGTGTGATTTTGATCAATACCAGCCGGGGGCCGGTGATCGATGAGCCGGCGCTGATCGACGCGTTGAAGCAGGGTCACGTGGGTGGCGCGGGTCTGGACGTCTTTGAGCAGGAACCACTCCAGGCCGACAGCCCGCTGCGCGGTATGGAACACGTGGTGCTGACTCCGCATATGGCGGCCTACTCCGAAGAATCGCGGCACAGCCTTCGGGTCGAGGTCTGCGATGTGGTCACCGATTGGATTCGCGATGGTTGGTCGTCGGGGGTGGTCAACCCCGCGGTCCGCGCGCACCTGCGTCCGCGCCGCTAGCGCGAGCTGAACAGTCACGCGCACTCATGCACGAAACCGAATCGGCTCTATAACATTGCGTTAGTCGTGCCTATTGCCCACGACACAGCTTGGAATGGCAAAGATTCGAATAGTTTGCTGCCAACTGTTGGCTTTGCTCTTTTAAGGAGCTGCTCCCACACCTTGTTACCCGCCTCGTCCGTCGCCTACATTGTTCTCGGATGACCCACTAGTTGCCCGCTCCCGAAGCCACGATGTTGCCTGCGCCCGAAGCCACGATGTTGCCCGCTCCCGAAGCCACAATGTTGCCCGCTCCCGAAGCCACGATGTTGCCTGCTCCCGAAGCCACGATGTTGCCTGCGCCCGACGCCACAATGTTGCCTGCGCCCGACGCCACAATGTTGCCCGCGCCCGACGCCACAATGCTCCCGCCATCATTGGTGATCAGGCTCCCGCCATCGTTGGTGATCAGGCTCCCGCCATCATTGGTGATGAGCTTTCCGCCCCGCGGCGCGAACGGACAGGGCGCATTCGGATCCAAGGTCGGTTTAGCGAGCTCCGGTATGGCCGCTCTGGTCTTGTTTGCGTGGCTTTCGGCCTTGGGCTCAGGCTGCTGCGCGGCAGGGTCCGTCTCCCACAGCCAGCGGAAGCATCCGAACATATTGCAGAAGGTCAGCCCTGAGGGATCACGTGCGCTCAGAGGGCGGTTACCCACGTAAGCGTATTGATTCATGCCGCCCTTTGCCCCGATTGGATCGCGGCTGATAAAGCGCCCCACCACCGGATCGTAGTAGCGTGCGCGGTAGAAATACAGCCCGCTCTCGGCGTCCCATTCGCGCGCGGTGAAGCGCAGCGAATTGCTGACCGTCTCTGTGCTCGAGATGACATTTCCCCACGCGTCATAGCGATATGTCGCAGCCCACGCCCCGCCGGCATCCACCAAGCCCAAGACTGAGCCCAGCGCGTTGCGCACATAGGCGTAGGTCTGCCCGCCGCGCCACATTGTCACCGGCTTGTCCAGCCCGTTGTAGCTATACGCGGCCAGAACATTCCCGCTGGCATCCAGCTCCTGCATCAGCATGTCCCCGGCATACACAAAGTAGATCGTCACGCCATCTGGCGCTCGCTTGCTGATGCGCCGGCCTTGCTCGTCATACCCATACTGGCTGTACGTGGCATCCGGATAGTCGATGCGCGCCAAATCGCCCTCGGCATCCCAGTTGTAGGACGTCGTGCCGCTGACGGTCGTCTTGCTTGCCAGGTTGCCCGCCGCGTCGTAGGCATACGCTGTGCCGTCACTGGCGCTGGTCACCCGCCCGCCCGCGTCATAGCCGAAGGTGACCGCGCCGGCCTGAGTACGATTCCCAGCCGCGTCGTAGGCATAGTTCACGCCATTAAAGCTGCTGATCCGGCTCAGCGCGTCATAGCTCATGCTGTCAGCGCCGTCGCGGCTGCTGATCGTGCCGGTGAGATTGCCATTGGCGTCATAGCCGTAGCTCTCGCTGAGCAGGGCTACCGCCGCGCCCGCCGCCGTCAGGCTGATCATCCGGCTGGTCCCGTCGAAGCCATAGCTCAGGTCGAGGATGGCCGCCCCGCGCACCGTCCGCGAGGTCAACCGGTTGACCGGGTCATAGCCGAGATCCAGGGTGTAGTCGCCATACCCGGTGCTTTGCTGGCGGGTCAGGCGGCCAAGGACATCGTAGCTGTAGCGCAGCGTCTGCGAGTACGCCGGGGCGCTGGCGAACCGCACACTGCGCACACGCCCACTGCCGGGCAACAGCCGTGATCCGATGAAGGGCAGGAGCAGCACATCGCCCGTCCTGTAGGTGGGCGGCAGGATCCTGCCAGTCACTTGGGCACCCGTACCGGCAGGGTTGCTCGAATGTTGTGGACCGGTTGAAGCTCCCCAGTAATTGAGGGTGGCGGTCACAGGAAGGAGTCCTTTGGTGTACAGTGCGTCGACAAAACTACCCAGGAAATTGGTCTGGCTCACAGCTACAGAAGCGCTGTCATCCACATAAACACCACGATTGACCGTCGATGACAACGTGCTGTCCACGATAGTGATGCGCGCGGTGTTCACTCCTGCCACGAGCGCCTGGTATGAATACAGGCCGCCGTAGCGAATCGTGGCGTGGCTGAACCGCATCGACCCGGTGTTGCGCGCGAGCAGGGTATCCCAGTCGCCGGCGGCAGGCTGGGTGGCGCTGCCGTCGCCGTTGGTGTCGCCGCCCACAGTGTCGTCCCGCGCGCTGGTGATGACGACCGGCGCCACCGCCGAGCCCTCAGCGACGAACCGTCCATCAACCTTGAGGTCATATTGGTCCGCTATTTTCACCGCGCTGCCCGCGGCAACGGTGAGCGATCCGCTCACGCCGATCGTGACCTGGTCGAGCAGCAGGGTCAGGCCCGGGTTGTCCCACGCCATCGAGATCTGAATCGGGGCAAGGTAGCCCAACAACTGCAAACCTGGGCGTTTCCCGGCTGCAACATTCCGACGGATGGAGATGCTGGCCGGCGAGGCATCCCACTGCGCGAACATGGCCACGTAGACGCTGTTGTTGAGGATAGCGTTGTCTTCCACCGTAATGCGTTGACTGGCCTGCATGTGGTAGATATACAGCGATTGTTGCCCCGTGCTCATCAGGGTCGAGCTGCGCAGATCGAGCGATCCCCGGTCAACATAGACGCAATACGCGGACGAGTCAGAAAGCACGCTGTCGACGATGCTCACCTGCGCCGTGTCCTCTGACGAGACCATCGCCGCGGGGGGGTTTCCACCGCCATAGCGCACGGTGGCGTGGCTGATCCGAATACTGCCGCTGTTGCGCGCGCGCATGTTGTACCAGTCGCCGGCGGCCGGTTGGCTCGCGGCCCCATCACCATTAGTGTCACCCCCGACGGTGTCGTCCTTCAGGCTGGTGATAAAGATAGGCGCATCCGCGGTGCCGTCTGCGACAAAACTGCCGTCCACCATGAGGCCGGCCGTCTGCAGCTTCACCACGCTGCCCGCCGAAACCGTCAACGCGCCGGTCACCCCGATCGTCACATCGTTGATGCGCAGGGTCAGCCCCGGATTGTTCCAGGTCAGCGGAAGTTGGATCGGCGATGGAGCCTGCAGCTCGAAGACGCTGCGTGCGCCGCTTCCAAGATTGCGGCTGATCACGACGCTGGCCGGCGCGGCATTCCAGTAGATTCGCCCGGCCCCTCCGCTTAGGTTGTTGACAAACGTGTTGGCCTCGACCGTGATCGCCTGCCCGGCCTGCATTCCTTGCACCCACAGCGATTGCTGGGCATTGCTCATCAGCGTGCTGTCGCGCAGTTCGAGCGATCCCCGGTCAACATAGATGCCATACGAGGATGCGTTGGACAGCGCGCTGTTGGCGATGCTCACCCGCGCCGTGTTCTGCGACAAGACCAACGCGCAGGGAAAGCATCCGCCGCCCCCATATCGCAGCGTCGTGTACGCGAACCGCGCCATCCCGTTGTTCCGCGCATTGACGTAGTACCAGTCACCCGCAGCCGGTTGGCTGGCGCCCCCATCGCCATTCGTATCGCCGCCAACCGAGTCATCCCTCACGCTGGTGATCGCAATCGGCTGGCTGGCGCTCCCGTCCGCGATCAGAGCGCCGTCGACGGTGATTGACGTGTTGTTCAACTTCACCACGGCGCCCGGCTGGATTGTCAGCGTCACGCCCGCATTCACGGTCACGTTGCACGTAACGCGATACACGTTTCCACCCGCAAAAACGGTGTCGCTTGAGATCGTGCCACATACGTCGACCACCTGCATCGTCGCCGACAGGGCCGCCAGCGCGTTTAATGTGGGCGTCACCAAGGGCAAAGCGACGGGCGTCTGAACGAGCGGTGTCACGACCGCCGGTGGCATCGGGTCGTCCGATTGGCCGTAGTCGACATCCAGCGTGCTTGTCAGCGGCAGGCCATTCAAGGGCATGCGCTTCACCTGGGTCAGAAACCCGCTTTCGCCCCCCAAAAACGTCATCGTGCTGCTTACGGCGCCATCGGTCACTCCGACGAGTTGATCCTGCACGTCGTAGGTGCTGGTGACACGCCGACCGCCTTGGACGTTGCTGCCCACCAGGCGATTGGCGGCGTCCGTGACAAAGTCGGTTCGCACCCCGCGCGTGTCCGTGTAAACCGTCAGCGCGCCATCCGCGTCGTAGCCAAAGCGCTCGATCCCACCATCCGGGTAATACACCGCAATGGGTCGATTGAGGACATCGAAGGTCCGGCTAAGCACGCGCCCGCTCGGATCGGTCATGCCGGTTGGGTTGCCGTGCGCGTCATGCGTCAAGCGGGTCACCCCATTCAGCGCGTCGGTGATCGCCGTTGTGCGCTGCATCGTGTCCTGCTCCTGGCGCACGGTGTGGCCAAGCGGGTCAGTCATGCTCTGCACCCCGCCGAATGGGGTGTAGGTTACCGTCACCGTGTTACCCAATGGATCCACCGTACGGGTCAATTGACCGCGCGCGCTGTACGTGTTCGTCACTGTATTTCCAAGCGCGTCCTGCGCGCTGGCGCGCAACCCTTGGGCGTTTGTCGCGAAGCGCGTGGCGTATCCAAGCGCATTAGTGATGACGTTGACATTTCCCAACGCGTCGAAGCCGATCTGCGCGTTGTTGCCATCGCTGCGGGTGATTGCGCTAACCTGGTCGTAGGGGCCACTCCGATCCAGCAGCGTCACCGCCGCTTCATAGGCCGCGATCACGTTGCCGTTGGCGTCGTAGAGTGACAGGCCCGGTTTGTTGCTGGTGTTGCTGGTTTGATTCCGGGGATTGGCGTTGTAGGTCACCGAATAGACACCGTTCTCGCTCGCGGCCGGGTTGTAGCGCCCATCCAGCACGGTCGTGATCGTCGCACCGCTGTCCAAGGTCACCACGGTCCGGGTGGTCACGTGCGACACCTGCAGTTGCGAGCCGGTCGGCCAGGTACGGGTAAGAATCTGTCCGTCGTCGTCCAGCCCATATAGCGTCTGATTGCCCCGCGCGTCGGTGTGTCTGTTCATCAGGTTGCGCCCGTCATAGCCGTAACTCTCGGTGCTGCCGTCCGGATAGGTGATGCTGGTCAGGTTGCCGGCTCCATCGTGGGACAGCGCGTAGATGCGCCCCGCGCTGTCGGTGATGGCGCTTAACCAGCCAGCAAGGTCATAGGCATAGTTAAACTGGTTGCCGCTCGTGTCTTGCACCCTCCGAATGCGAGTGGTCAGCGCCCATCCGCCATTGGCTGGTGTTACCCCGTTGGCCTCGTAGTACCAAGCCTGGAAGTTGCCAAACCGATCCGTCACCCGCTCCAGCCGTCCGTCAGTGTTGAAACGCATCGCCGAGCCGTCTCGGAAGCTGCGCGTCCAGGCGCCATCAATGCCACGGGTCAGCGCGCTGAAATCGCTGTTGGGTGATATATAGCCGGCGCCGGCTTTGACGAAGTTGAGCTGGCGGCCATCGGCCTGCTGAATCGTCGCGGCCAGCCCGCGGTCGATCAGCAGTGTGTCATGGGCGCCAAACCAGCCCAGTCCCCATGGCGAGAAATCGGGCCGGCTCAGTTGCACCGGCCACGATATGACGGTGGTGAAGTTGCTCCAGCCCGTGGGCGAGTTGAACTTGTAGATCGACGTCAGCCGGCCTTCTTGCCGGCCCGGCGGCATC
>JANXLU010000067.1 GCA_025354985.1 Chloroflexota bacterium | reverse complement strand
GGCCTGATGTAGGGGCGGGAGAACCCCGCCCCCTGGTGCGAAATCATACGGCTGGACCGTATGCTGGAATCAGAGGCAACAGCCTTTTATCGCCGCGAAACCGCGGCGGGGGAAGGCACATCGATAAAGTCAGGTGCGAGTACCGGGTCGGCCGCCACTGCCGTCTCGGCCGTTGTTCCTGCAAAGCCCAGCCGCGAGTGCGCGGTTAGACCGGACGTGGTATACAACGCCTGGTTAAAAACGGTGCCGCTATTGGCCTGAGCCACCGCGAACACGGGAAGCGGGTTGGCGCCCACAAATGAGGCCGACATGTAGTCACCAACCATCCGACCCTGCGAAGTGTTTGGCAACCATGACAGCGTCATGGGCCCGGCCAGCGTGGTTGGCGCGGACCATGTGGCGCCCGCAGTCGATGACGACACATACCCCACGTTCAGCCGGCAGGTGCTTGCGCTGCAGTTGCGCGTCGGGTAGAAGTAATACACCAAACCCAGTCGGGTGGTTGCGCCCGAGGTGGTTCGATCCACCGCGATCCCGGCCAGAAAGTGATCAACAGTGCTGCCGGTGGCATCAATGGGAATCCGCGTCACGGCCGTCCAGGTGGTGCCGTTGGTGGTCGTGGTCAGCACAATGTCGTTGCTGCGGCAACTTGTGCGGAAGCGGCAGTCTTGCCACACCACATAAACTTTTCCCGTCGCGTCAATCTCGGCCGATGGCAGTGGACCGGAGCGCAGACCACCCGCCACCGTGTGCTTGGATATGTTCGACACCACTATCGCGCTGGTCCAACTGGCCCCGCCGTTGGTCGAGTTGAACGCGATGATCTGGGTCTCGTTTGCGTTGATGGCCGGGACGATGACGTTGCCATTTGGCTGCACCACGGGCTGACCACCCAGACCGGTGGCGTTGTTGGCCGGCTTTAGCCGCGGTCCCCATGTGAGCCCGCCATCGCTGGACGTGCTCATGTAGATGCGGTCGCCATCGCCATTGTCATCCCACTCGGTGTAGCAGTTGCCGTAAAAGGTGCTGGTAAGCGTGTTGTCACACACGATCCAGTTTTTGTCCACGTTGCCGAGGTTGGACTGGGTGACCAGCACCGGCGTCTGCCAAGTCAGCCCGCCATCGGTCGAGCGGCTGGTTAGCACGCCGGCGCCGTTCACCGCGGTGCCCGCCTCGACAATTACCAGCGAGGAGATCATCCACACGTTGTGCTTCACGTCATAGGCGACCACCGGATCGCTCACGCGGTCATAGGTGCCTGGCGAGGGCGAGAACTTGGTAACGCCGGGCAACCCGCCCTGGGTCCAGGTGGCGCCGCCATCGATCGAGGTTGCAAAGTTGATGTTTGAGGATCCACCATCAAAGAACCGTCCGGTCTGGACCGCGGCGACCATCGTGTTGCCCCATGCAAACGAATCAGGTTCCACCTGGGCGGCGTGTTGGCTGGTGGTGTTGGTGTATCCATCCGAGCCGATTTGCACCAGTGATGCCGCGCTGGCGTTGGTCGACGATATCAGTGTGATGGCGGTAGTGACCAGGGCGACCGCTCGAAGCTTGTTTGTAAACATAATTCCTCATGTATCTCTAAACGTAGTTTCGGTTGATGTTGCGTGACTATCAACCACATCTTTGAGTGTAGTCCTGCCCTTTCGTTTGTCAACTGGAGCCAAAAAGATCAGCTATATGAGGTCCAAATAATTCCCAAAGATCTGGGAAGAATAACCCTTGCTTTGGGATACCCCGCGTGCTATTGTTTGCCTCGTGCCTGCGTGCCATGCGGGGTGCTGCATATGAATCAACCACGTATTCGCTCCCATCCTGGTTTCCGGATCGACCGGTCCCGCCGGTGCCTGCGCCCGGCCTGACCAACCTGGATGATGTGGTGCGTGCCATTCTTGAAGGTGGAAAATGACTACTGCTAATACGTCGCCAGCCGGACCAATGGAAAGAATCAGTCACATGACCTGGACGGGTGACGCCTCAGGCGCGGCCGCCGGGGTTTCGCTCATGCGCGAATATTTGCGGCGCAGCGCAGTGTGGGCGGAAGCGCTGCATGACAAGGAACATTGGCGATTTATCGATCTGCCCAAACGTCTGGCGCCCGGGCTGGCCCTGGATTCCGCCACCGCGGCCAAGCTGCACGAGATTATGGATCGCCATCACCTAACATCGCTGGTGCGTCAGCTGTGCGACATGGCGCTGCGCTGGTCGCTGATCGTGGATCGCCCGGAGACGAAAGCGTTTGGTCTGCCCGATCCATACGAGCCACTGCTGCAATTCTTTGAAGCCCACGGCGCCTTCACGGTTGAACACGGATTTATTGACCTGGACGGCGCGGCTCTTCCCATCCGCACCTGGGCCGAGAACGCGGCTGCACCAATCCAGGCACAGGTGTCACCCTAGCATGAAGCACGTGATTGTCTCGAAAGGGCCGGGTTCCAATATGCCAACACATCCGTCGCTTCGTGCCAAACACCATGAGTCCTGACCTCACCTTCAGCCGGGATGAAGTTGCCGTTCTTAGTCTGCGCGCAGGCATGGTGGGGCGGCTCGCCCCGGATGGCGCGCCTGGTGCCGCCGCCAGCGCAGCAGCCGTGGCGAGCCTGCAAAAAAGCGGGGCGCTGACGACCGATGGCGTGCTCGCGCCCCATCTGCGCAGCCTGTTCGATACGCTGCTGGCACCCGACCGCGCGCTGGTCACGCGCACCAACGACCGGGATCAGTTCGTCTATAGCACGCGTGCCGGCCACACGGCGCGCAATCATGTGAATCAAGACGGGTTGCATGTCTTTCGAGTGCTCGATTCCGCCACAAATCTGGCCGGGCTGGCCCTGGCGGACGCGGGCCTCGCCGGATTTGCCGCAGCCGTCCCGGTTGCCATCCCTGACAGCCCGGATGACCTGGCGTCGGACACACGGATGCGCACGGTGTGCATGGTGCATCATCGGCGCGCGGGGCGGGCCGGTGCGACACGGGCGCTATCCTGCTTCATTAGTCGCTCCGCCCTGTGGTTGATGACGCCGGAAAGCCCGCTGCGAAGCGTCAGCCTGACCGAAGCCGTGGCCGCGCTCACCGCACTATTGGTGCCGTGACCATGACCTGCTCGCGGCTAACGCATACAATCGCCGCATGCCGCTATTCGATGCGTTTAGGAAAGTATCCCAGTCACCAACAAATCCGCAGAAGCCGACCACAAAACCGGTGTTTGACGTGGCCGACCTGTATCGCGGACCGGTGCAGGACGCCACACCCGCCACCGGCGCCATCCCATTGGATGAGAAACTGCGCCAGGCGTACTTCTGGATCGTAAACAGCGCGATCATCTCGCCGCATTACGACATCGAATACAACGACGGACCGTTTCAAAGCTACACCATCGGCGACTTTAAGACGCGGATCAATCTGCCCAGCGGGCAGAGCTACAGCAGCTATGTGCTGCTGCCACTGCTGACGTTTGCCACGCGGCGCAAGTGCCTGTTTATCGGCGGGCCGGGTCGTGGCAAGACGGCAAGCGCACTGTTGATGGGGGTGCTGGCGGGCTATCCGGTGCGCGAGGTGAAGCGCGCGATGCAGCACGGCCAACCGCAGATGACGATCAGTGATCTGCTTGGAAATCCGCTACCGGCGGATTTAGTAAACGCCCAGACGATGGATGACATCCGGATCAGCTGGCGCAAGTGGCTGGGGATGCGGGTGAAGATCGTGGATGAATACAACCGCATCCCCACCCGCACGCAGAGCGCGCTTCTGACGCTGATGGCCGACAACTATGCCGAGATTCTGGATCACATCTACGAGTGCCCGGAGAGCGCGTGGTATCTGACCGCGAACGACGAGGCGGGCGGCGGAACGTATCAGGTGATTGAGGCGCTGCGCGACCGGATCGATGTGGTCGTGCAGGCGCTGGCGTTTAACATGCGCTTTCTAAGTGACCTGCAGGTGCGGATTGAAGGCGGGGTGAAGCCCGAGGAGCTGGTGCCCACTCAGATTATCTTCACCGAGGCCGAGATCGATCAGATGAGCGCGCAGATATTAACCGTTGAGCTTCCCGTGCCTATCCGGCGGCGAATTGAGTTTTTTGCGTCGCAATTTGAGTTTCTTGAGCCCGCGGCGGATCAACTTGAGTACAAGACCAAGGATACGGTGCGTCTGAGCGGGATTGACCTGAAGCAGGTGACCGCGCAAGAGACCGGGAAGGACAAGATCAAGGACCTGGGCGCACAGACGCGGAACGGCCTGAGTGTGCGGGCGTTGTTTACGCTGCTGAGTTACGCCAAGGCGCTGGCGTATTTTCGGGGCAATGCGGTGGTGGCGCTGGATGACGTGCGCCAGATCTTGCCGTTTGTGTTGCACGACAAGCTGGCGCCCGAGACCGACAGCGCCTTTTTCGACGCGCCCGAGAACGCGTTTGCGCGGACGGATCGGGTGGGCTGGCTGCGCAGGCTGTTTGACCTGGCCTGCGGTGAATATGACCGGCTCAATTTGGACAAGGAAGATCCTGTCGGGCGGCTGGAAAGCGAGTTTGCGGCGGGGTTGGAGGGCCTGGGTGAAACGGATGTGCGCAATCGGCTGGTGAAGATCGAGCGGGAGCTGAGTGAGCTGACCAAGGCGAAGAAGATCTATGGGCACATCTATGACGATGCACTAAAGCTCAAGTATTTGCACCAGAGGTATACGAACTACTTACGGTGGTTGCGGATTAAATAACGAGGTGCAAATGCCATTCGGAGCGCATATTCTTCGCGGACCTTGGCTTGGATTGGCACGGCCAAAAACCGGCGTAGTTGATCTGGTTGCAGCGGACGCCGGGGTGACCAAACCGACAATCTATCGCCGCTATAAGGGCAAGGAAGAGTTGGCCGCGCTCGTGGTCTTTTGCAGGCATGCCATCCCGACCCCAACCGGCCATACCCGGGCCGAATTGATTGCCCAAATGAATCACTTCCGCGCCGGTGTGCGTTGTCGGCCACCATCATGATAAGCAGCGTGCTTGAGGCCGTCGTGCGCGACGAGCGCGAGCGGTTTAATGCGTTGTTTGCCGCGGCGGAGCGCGAGCACCCAAACCTGCAGGGGGCGGAGGTTCTGTCGCTCCTGGGCACCAAGCTGGATGGCCTGCTGGTCGCCGTCGCCGCCACAAGACCGGAACGGGTGGTGGCGGTTGCGCGCGCGGCGTACGAGGTGATGCTCAGCTTACTCGCCCAGGAGCTGTTGGGAAGCCGTGCGCGCATGCGTGCGGTTGCGAACGGCTGGACGGAACTTCTGCCCGCGCTGGCGCCCTGGGTGTGCGACTCGCCCGAGCGGATGCTGGCGGCGGTGTGTAATGCGCTGGTCAATCTTGAGCGCACGCCGGGGGCGCGGGTGGATGACTGGATCACGGCCATGAAGACGATTGCGGCATCGGCGAGCCAGCGGGCGGCCGTCGGTGTGGCTGAAATTCTGCAGATGGGCCAGGTGCAAGCGTGGATGTGCGGTATGACACACTACCGGTCAGGCGCGCTCACAACGCTTGAGACCGCGCCGACACTGGTCGCCGAGGTTGCCTTGGGGCTCACGGATGATCGTAGCAACGTCCGGGAAGCCTGCGCACGGTTGCGCTCAGATCGCTGGTGGCAGGTGGGCGCGCCGCGAACCGGGGCCAATCCCGAGGTGCGGCTGATGCGTCGGGTCGGGGCCTTTCGCGGATTTGGCGGGCAATTTATGCAACCCCCAAAGGTGCAAACCTGGGGCGAGGAATTTATGGTTGCCAGCGGCGATGACCGTTGGCTGCTGTTTGCAGACGCCTATGGCGCGACCTTGCATCTCGCGGGCAGCGCAGGCGCGGGCACGGCCACGCTTGCACCGTGGAAGATCAGCGCCGACGGCGTGGTTTCTCTACGCGGGCTATCGGCTCGACTGCCCGAGCTGGCGGGGTTCAGCAGCGCTGCTGCGACGCCATCTACGCTGGCTGTGACCTCAGCAACGTCGCACGCGATCTGGCTGGTTGGGGTTGGGTAGCTTTCCGGACTCGGCAAACGAAATGGTAAACCATGTATACGTGGCAGCTGACGAATGAATCTTGACGAAACCCTAACCACCTGGCAGGCCGCCTGGCCCGGCGCACTGGACGCCTGGAGCAAATTCACCCGGCTGCAAAATCCGCGCTGGTGCATGAACGCAGAGGACTGCACCCGCGAGGGCATCAGCGGGGCGTTTGCGATGATCCGGCTGACCGATCAGGCAGTGGTGATTGACCTGCCGGGCGTGATCGCCGCACATGTGGAGAATCACCCGCTTGAAGTCCTGGCTCACGAGATCGGGCATCACATGCTCGCCCCGGCCAGCCTGAACGAGCATGCGCGCTGTCTGGCGCGGATGCGCTGGGCGCTGCCCACCATCGAGAACCAGGCCGGGTTGGTGGCCAACCTTTATACCGATCTGTTGATCAACGACCGGCTGCAGCGCAGCGCCGGGCTAAGCATGGCCGCGGTATATACCCAGCTACACGACAACGCCCGGGCGGCCGCGGCGCAAACCAGTGACTCCGCGGCAAACCAGGAGAGTGGTTGGTGGACGCTGTATATGCGCATGTATGAAATCCTCTGGTCGCTGCAGCGCGGCACGCTCACCCGGGCGCCCCTTACCGACCGCATTGAAGGTGATGCGCAGCTGGGCGCACGGCTGATCCGCGCCTATGCCAGGGATTGGCTGGATGGCAGCGGGCGCTTTGCCGCGCTGTGCCTGTCCTATTTGCTGGATGACAAGGACCGGTTAAAGCGCACCATGGGCGGCATGCTGGATACCCAATCGGCGGGCGTGGGCGGGATGCCCGGTGGCCTCATCGATATCGATGGCAACGAAGTGGCGGGTGCCATCCACCCATCCCAAGACCCGGAGCTCAGCGGCATCGACGACCCGGGTGGCACGCCGGTTCGGCCCGGCGCAACCGCGGGAAAGCCGGCGGCCGGGCAGGCCCGAGAACCCTTTGCCTTTGGCGAAATCCTGCGCAGCATGGGGATTAAGCTCAGCGCGTCCGACATGGCCGCGCGGTACTACAAGGAGCGGGCCATGCCGCACCTGTTCAAGTTCCCAACCCGCATGCTGCCCGAGTCCACCGATCCGCTGCCCGAGGGGCTTGAGCCGTGGGACATTGGCGCGCCGCTTGAAGATGCGGACTGGTTTCAAAGCGTGCTGGTTAGCCCGCGGGTGGTGCCCGGTGTGACCACGGTCGCGCGAAGCTGGGGCACATCCGCGGGCACGCTGCCCGGTCGCAACCCGATCAACCTGGATGTGTATATTGACTCCAGCGGGAGCATGCCCAACCCCACCGTCAGTACCAGCTACCTGACGCTGGCGGGCGCAATCATCGCGCTCAGTGCGCTGCGTGCGGGCGCGCGGGTGCAGGCCACGCTTTGGAGCGGCAAGAACCAATTTAAGGTTACCGATGGCTTTGTGCGCGATGAGCGCGAGATCATGGCCATATTGTGCGGGTTCTTTGGTGGAGCCACCGCCTTCCCCATCCACCTGCTGCGCAAGACTTATCTGACCTACAAACCCAGCGCCCCACCCGTGCATATTGTGGTGATCTCGGATGACGGCGTGTCCACGATGTTTGACAAGGATGAGAAAGACAACAGTGGCTGGGACATTGCGCAGGCGGCGCTCACAAAGGCGCGCGGCGGCGGCAGCCTGGTGCTGAACCTGCCCGTGACCACCATCACGACGCTGGACAACGCCGCAGTGGCCGCGAAGAACCCATTTGTGGCCGCAATGCAGCGCGCCAAGACCATGGGCTGGGAGATCAGCGGCGTCAGTACGTGGCCTGATCTGGTAAGTTGGGCGCGCAAATTTGCCGCGCGCACGTATGGGGATTAGGCGGGCAGCGCGGGCAGCGCGGGCACAAACTCATAACCGGGCTCGACGCGCTGACGGCGCAGGATGGCGATAATTTCACGCCAGGTCTCGAGCAATCCGTTTGGGCAATGAGGCAGATCGTGGGCAATGGCCTTGTGCAACGCGCGCAAGTTGTAACACGGCACCGCGGCATACATGTGATGCTCGATGTGATAGTTCATGTGCCAGTACAGAAAGCGAAACACCGGGTTGATCTCAATCGTGCGCGTGCACAAGCGAAAGTCCGGCGCATTGTCCTGCAGACCCACATGCTGCGTGTTGTTGCAGAGATACAGCAGCAGCCCGCCATAGAAAGGGGCGAGCGTGACCAGCACCGGCACAAGCCAGAGACCGAAGGCGAGTGAAACAATCGCGATGGCCAGGTGCCCAAACAATAACACCCGCGACCAGGTAAACAGCCGCTGACGTTGCACCGGCTCGGTAGCGGGGAACAACGCCAGCTCCCACTCCCCTTTCAACACGCCCCGGCTCTGTCGCGTGAGCAGTTTGATCCGTTCGACCAGGCCCCACGGGTTAATAAACGAATATTTCAGAAATGACGCCAGGTCGATCTTGACCGGCAGGACCACCTCGAGGTCATCGGGCGGATGCAACGTGTATTTATGGTGCTCCTGATGGCTCGTCCAAAACATCACCGGGTTCGAACCCCCCAGAAAGCTAAAGATCGCCAGAAAAAAACCATTTAGCCACTTGGTTTTGAATACCGATCCATGGCATAGCTCATGAAATCCGTTTAGCAAAAACGCGTGAAAAGTGCCGTGCAAAAACAGGACGGCCAACAACGCTGGAATCGACCAATTGGTTGCGGCGTAGAACGCGAGCACCGCGGTCGCGGCCAGCAACCCGAGGTGACCAAGCGTTTGAGCAAGTCCCTTGAGGTCACTGCGCCGGTTTAGGTGCGCCAACAGGTCGCGGTCAATGGGTGTGCGATACCAATTGATCTTTTGTTGCACGGCTTCGGTAGTCATTCCAAATATCATAGCCGAAAGCAGTGGGTTGTGCCGCTCATCCGCCGGAATTGTGATAAAACCTGATACATGAAACTTGGTCTTGGTCTGTATGGCAACCTCCTGACGACGGATAACTTTCGCTTTGCAAAACAAGCCGGCGCCACCCACATCGTGGCGCATATCGTGGGCAACTTTAACAAGGGTCGCGCCACCACTACTTCGGGCGACTCCGCACACGGCTTTGGGGTCAGCGACCCTGAAGAGCACATTTGGACCTATGAAGGCATGCGTGAATTACGCGCGGCCATCAACGCCGAAGGGCTTGAGTTGGAGGCGATTGAAAATTTTGAACCGGCGCATTGGAGCGACGTGCTGTTGGACGGGCCGCGCCGCGAAGAGCAAATGGCGTTGTGCAAGCGGATCGTCCGGGACATGGGACGTGCCGGTATCCGCACGATCGGTTACAACTTCAGCATCGCCAATGTTTGGGGGCGCGAGACCCAACCGGTCGCGCGGGGTGGTGCGCTGTCCGTCGGCTATCACGATCCGGTTCAGCCACCCATCCCGGTGGGCATGGTCTGGAACATGGTCGTCGACCAAAAGCGGTTTGATCCAACCGGGCAATCCGGAACGATTGCGCCGTTTTCCCACGAAGAGCTGTGGCGACGCTTTGAGCGCTTCCTGCGCGAGATGCTGCCCGTTGCCGAGGAGGCCAACGTCCGGCTTGCGCTCCATCCGGATGATCCCCCGCTGCCCACCTTGCGCGGGACGCCCCGCCTTATTTACAACGCAGACTATTACCAGCGCATGCTCGACCTCGTGCCCAGCCCGATGAATACGCTTGAATTTTGCATCGGCACGCTGGCCGAGATGAATGACAGCAACAACATTTACGACGTAATCGACCGATACAGCAAGACTGGAAAGATCGCCTATGTGCACTTCCGCAACGTCGCGGGCAAAGTGCCCTATTACGATGAGATGTTTGTGGATGACGGCGATGTGGACATGACCCGCGCAATTGAAATCCTGCACGCGAACAAGTATGACGGTGTACTTATCCCCGACCATACCCCGGCCATGAGTTGTGCCGCCCCATGGCACGCGGGCATGGCTTATGCCCTTGGCTGGATGCGCGGTGTGCTTGGGGTAGTTTCCCGGCGCTGACGTTTCTGCCAGGGTGGGACAACCCCTACCCACTGCCACGATTCTGACGCCATGATCCGCAGACCAAGCCATCGGTGGAACAACCGTGTGGATTTGGTTGCCAAAGGACTTCATACTGATACTGAAAATCCGTCATTGGGTGGAGACCACCATGGCCGATTGTGACACATAATACTCTTGGAACATCTTGCTGCATCGCTTATGCAGCCATCACGTACAATTTGTAAGCGCATGAAATGGGTGTGAATCCAGTTGGTATCCAGCCATATGAATATTGTTCGTTTTGTCCTGCCAATCCTGATCGCTGCGGTTGGAGCCGCAACCCCGGTATTTGCTCAATCCCTTGACGTGCGGACCACCCGTGCGGAAGGTTCAGAGATTCCGTTATCGCAAATGCCTTCCATCGGCGCTGCCACAGTTTGGTTTCGAACGTTTCCCGGCTGTGGGCCAACCTTACAGTCGTGCATCAGCGCATCGTCGGATGGCGACACGGTGTTTATTAGTCCCGGAACCTACCTGACCACATCATTGGCGATCACCCAGGCCGTCAGCTTGATCGGCACCGGCGCAACACCGCGGGACGTTACGTTGCACCCGATAGCCGGACGCATGATCCAATACGACGCGCCCACGATGATTACAACGTCTGCGGTCATCTCCAACCTGATGATCGAAAACGGAAACGGAGGGAGCAGCAGCGGCGGCGCCATTCGCGTCAGCTCGGGCGGTATACCCGTGTTCCAGAGCGTGGTGATCTCCAACAACATCGCGTCAGGTGGCGGCGGCGTTCGCATCATACCAACGCTACCCGTAACGATGATCAATGTGACGGTGTTTAGCAATACTTCGACCTTTGACGGCGGCGGGCTGGATGTTTCGGGCGGCCTCACGCTGCTAAACTCCCGGGTCACTTCCAACAAGGCCAATAACGGCGCCGGCATCTACAGCCATGGCCCGATGACGGTCACGCTGTCCAGCTCAAACAATTCATCCCTCACCCTAATCAGCTCCAACGTGGCGGTCACCCATGGAGGCGGGGTTTTTGCAGAGGGAAATGTCGCCTTGATCGGGAATGTCACCTTCAATGCGAACCAGGCAACCAAGGGTGATGGGGGTGGCATGTATGCCAATAACATATCCGATGCCACGGGCGGTTTTTTTAACACACTCATTGGAATAGACTCAAACTCCGCCTTTATCAATGGCGGTGGCATCCGGGCTTTGGGCACCGTGGTGCTCGACTCATTTCCAGAGCTTGTGGGTAATCACACACTGTCAACCACGGGCGATGGTGGCGCAATATATGCGGATGGTGACGTCACGCTGGCTGGCGGTCTTTCACAGGCCAATGGCGCCCACGATGGCGGCATTGTGTATACCGGAGGCAACGGAGTAATCAGACAACACGCATCGTCACAAAGCAACGCCCGGCAGGATGGAGGATGTATTTATGCCGTCGGCAACCTTGATGTGACAAACGATGAATTCGTGCTTTGTAGCGCCGGACGGAATGGAGGCGCATTTTTTGCCGGGAAGACGGTGACCATAACAGGCTCCTATAACGGGCCGATACTCCAGCAGCCCGGCTACCAGCAAAATGTTGCGGCGCGGGGTGGTCTGGTGTATGGGTCCAGGGTCATTGTGCGATCCGTAACTCCCATCAGCAACACCGCGTCCATCGAGGGTGGTGCGGTATATGCAACCGCCTCGGCAGATATATCTGGCACGACCTTTACGAGCAATACATCCGGGTTTGCGGGCGGGGCTGTACTGGTCACCGGAACCGCATGGATCACCGGGTCAATTTTCGGCGCCAACCAAGTGACCAACGCGGTGGGTTTTGGCGGGGGTGTTTGGGTTACCGGCACTTTGACGCTGAGCAACACCGATTTCTTGAGCAACACTACAACAGCAGGCTTTCAGGCGAGAGGCGGCGCTGCAGGTGCGAGCGGATCCATAAAAATCGCAGGGGGATCGTTCAAGAGAAACAAGAGCACCGTGGGCGGGGGCGTGTTCGGCCTGAAGGATGTCACCGCCAGTGGCAGCACGTTTATTCAAAACAGCGCCTCTGTCAGTGGTGGCGCGGTCATTGCGACGCAGGTGTTCATAACCAACAGCCTGTTCACTACAAACACGTCGAATACGGAAGGAGGCGCTGTCTGGACGGTCGGCGGGGTGATTTCGAATACAAAGTTTGATGGCAATGGCACAGGTTGTTGCAGCAGCCACGCCGGCGGCGCACTATTTGTGCGGGGCACCATCCTGATCAATAGATCGGAGTTTACAAACAACGAGTCGGATCATGGTGGCGCGCTATTTTTGCAGGGCAGTTCCACCGAGATCCGTGACAGCACATTCACAAACAATCTGGTGAGTTGCTGCGGCGGCGGCGGAGCGATTGACGCGCAGGGCTTTGGACTGGCGGTTTATGGCAGCACGTTCACTGGAAACGTTATGGCGTGCTGTGAGGATGGCGGCGCCATTCGCGCAAGCAACCCGATATTTGTCGAGCGGTCAAGGTTTGAAAACAACGCCGTGCAGTTCGGGTCGGGTGGCGCGATATTCATGCAGGGTGGCGGTCTGAATGCCACGATCACCGCCACAAGTTTCATCAGCAACTTCGCGAATCAGGGTGGTGGCGCGCTTGTGCTACGAGACGCCGACATTGAGAATTCCGCATTTTTGTCCAACCACGTAAGCAGCGCGGGCAACGGCGGCGCCATGATTGCCAGCTCATCCGGCTTTTTTATATCAACGACCTTTAGCGGCAATCACGTGGATGCGGTCCCGGCTGGGTGCGGCACCGGCCTGGGTGGATCGGTCTTTGGCGCGGCGCTTTCGTCCTTGAATGTGTCGCGCTCGGCGTTTGACCATGGCAGCGCTCCGCGTGGTGGGGCCATTTTCGCGGCGGGCGTGGCGAATATTGACACCTCCCGCTTCTCCGATAACAGTGCGTTTTGTCCAGACAGCGTTACGCTCGCCAATATTGGCAGTGGTGGTGCGATAGATTCGCGGAACAGCCTGACGGTCAAGCGTTCATTATTCACCCACAACAGCGCCGGGTCCATCGGTGGTGGGGCGATCGCGCATTTGCCCTCCGTTGCATCGTCGCTGCGTGTTGAGAATTCCCTGTTTGCTCGCAATCTGGCGACCAATACCGTGTCTGGTGCACGCGGTGCGGCCATCGTCATCAGTGGCACGGCGCCGGCCCAGCTTTTCTACAACACCTTTGCCAATCAGTCTGCCGCAACGGTATCCGCTATTACCGTGGTTTCCGGCAGCACGACCATAGTGAACAACGTCGTCGCTGGTTTTTCCACTGGTGTTGAACGGATTTCCAGCCCGGTGTTTGAAGACTTCAATCTATATTTCGGAAACACCGCCAACATCAACGGCACCGTTACCAGTGGCGGCAGCAGCCTGGTTGGCGATCCCAAATTCATCAATGCAGCGGCGGATAATTTCCACATTGGTTCAGGCAGCGCGGCGCTCAACAAGGCGTCGGACATTGCCATCACCACTGACGTTGACGGCGATACCCGGCCGCAGCACGGTGGATTTGATATTGGATTTGACGAGCAAACAACGGTCACAGTTTTGAAGAAGGTGTTTTTGGCAACGGTTGTGCGCTGATCATTAACGCCACCGGCAACGCGCTCCGCCCGCCCGTATGACGCTACACCCGCGCGCGGCGCAGGCGCAGCGCGTTGCCGACGACAAAGAGCGAGCTAAACGCCATGGCGCCCGCGGCGAGGATCGGGCCATACTGGGCAAAGATGCCGGCAATTGCCACCGGGATAAGCACCACGTTATAGATAAACGCCCAAAACAAATTCTGGCGAATGTTTCGCACCGTCTGCGCGCTGAGGCGGATGGCGCGCGCCACACCGCGCAGATCGCCACTGATGAGCGTGACGTCGGCGGCTTCCATCGCCACATCGGTGCCGGTGCCGATGGCGATGCCCACATCCGCCTGGGCCAGCGCCGGGGCATCATTGATGCCATCGCCCACCATTGCCACCACGCCCGGCGATTGCAGGCGTTTGATCGTATCGGCCTTCTGCTCGGGGATCACATCGGCAATGACTTCGCTCACGCCTGCCTGGCGGGCCATCTCTTTGGCGCTGGCGGCGTTATCACCGGTCAGCATCACAACGCGTGACCCGGTCGCGCGCAAGTCTGCAATGGCTTGGGCGCTGCCTTCCTTGATGGTGTCACTAAGCGCGATCAACCCGATCAGCCCCTCAGTCGCGGAGGCGAACATGGCGGTCTTGCCCTGTGCGCGCAGGGTATCCAGGCGCGTTTGCACGCCGGCGGGCACCGTCACGGCGAGCGCAGTCATGAGCCGTTCATTGCCAACGGCAATCAGTGCTCCATTGACCCGCGCTTGCGCACCTGCACCCGGCACAGCCTGAAATCCATCGACTGCGGGAACCACCACACCAAGCGCGTGGGCATGGCGCACAATAGCTTGGGCAAGCGGATGCTCACTGGGCTTCTCCACCGCGGCCATCAGCGCAAGCACTGATGAACCCGGTTCACCAGGTTCGCGCGCTTCACCCGACACGTCCGGGCGCAGATCAATCACGTCGGTCACCTGCAGATCCCCGGTCGTAATGGTGCCGGTCTTGTCCAGCACAACGGTGTTCACGTGGGCGGCACGTTCAAGCGCGGCGCTGTTTTTGAACAGAATGCCCGCCTCGGCGCCGCGACCCATCCCCACGACAATCGCGGTTGGCGTGGCCAACCCGAGCGCACACGGGCAGGCGATGACCAATACCGAGATCGCGTTGATCAGGGCGGTCTCGGCGCTGGCATGGCCCAAAATCAGCCAGCCCACAAACGTGAGGACGGCGACCAGCAGTACCACCGGGACAAAGATGGCCGAGACCTTGTCGGCCAACGCCTGAATGGGCGCCTTGCTACCCTGAGCGCGTTGCACAAGGCGGATAATGTTCGCGAGAGCGGTGTCTGCACCCACAGCGCTGGCCTCAAAGCGCAACGCACCCTGCTTGTTCACGGTTGCGCCGATCACCGTGCTACCGATGACCTTGTCGCGCGGCAGGCTCTCGCCGGTGATCATGCTCTCATCCACCGCGCTATCTCCCGCGATTACGATGCCATCGGTTGCGATGCGCTCACCCGGGCGCACCAGGATCACCTCGCCGATCTGGATTTGATCAACTGGCAGGTCGAGCTCCGCGCCCTCACGGATCACCCGGGCGGTCTTGGGGCGCAGGGCCATCAGGCTCTTGATTGCGGCGCTGGTGCGACCCTTGGCCACCACCTCGATATATTTTCCGATGCCGATCAGCGCAACGATGGTGGCCGCGGTCTCAAAATACACGTGCCCGCCAAACACGCCCAGCAGTACCATCAGCGAATATAAAAAGGCGATCCCACTTCCGAGGGCGATCAACACGTCCATGTTGGCGCTGCCATTGAGAAGCGACTGGTAGCCGTGGACGAAATAGGGCCGGGCGCTATAGAGCATAACCGGAATCGCCAGGGCGAGCAGCACCAGATCCAGGGTCAGGTGATAGCCGGCCATGCTGCCAACAAACGGCATGACCACGGGCATCAGCAAGCCGAAATCGCTGGACATACCCAGCAGGAGCGCGGGGAGCGCAAACGCCAACCCCACGATCATGCGCCGGCGTCGGTCGCTAATGTCGGCTTCGCGCGCGGCTTGCTCGGCATCAACCTGCTCCGAGGCGCTGGCGGTGGCCGACCGTGCGCGCGGCACGTCATAGCCGGCCTTGCGCACCGCGGCAATCATTTGCGCGATGCTGACCGCGCCTGGCACATAGCTGACCGCGGCGCGTTCGCTCGCATAGTTTACGTTGGCTTCGGTGATGCCGGGTAATTTGCGCAGCGTGCGCTGGATCGTGTTTGCGCAGTTGGCGCAGGTCATCCCGATAAGCGGGAGGTCAAGATTTGTTGATTCCATCGTAAATTCGCGCGAATGACGCAGGCGCATGCATATCGCCGCCCACCCTCACACGTTGCTGCTAACCCTCACACTTGCTTTTAGCCCTCACACGCTGCCGCTAACCCTCACACGTTGTTTCTAACCCTCACGCGTTGCTGCTAACCCTCACAGGGCTTCGAGCTCTGTGAGGGTTTCGCACAGGTCTGTGGGGGTTTCGTACGCCCTCAC
>JANXLU010000064.1 GCA_025354985.1 Chloroflexota bacterium | reverse complement strand
ACAGAGAGTGATACTCAAAGAGCGGGCGAGCCGCCCGCGCTCCATAGCGGGCAAGATGCGCGTGCTATGGAGCGCGGGCATCCTGCCCGCAACCTCGGCGCCAGGCGAAATCTTTGAGTAAGGCATACTGATAGTTTGCTCGTGCACTGCAACGTACAGCGAGTGACACTCAAAGAGCGGGCGAGCCGCCCGCGCTCCATAGCGGGCGAGCTGCCCGCGCTCCATAGCGGGCAAGATGCGCGTGCTCCATAGCGGGCGAGCTGCCCGCGCTCCATGGCGGGCGCTACTTAGAGCGTACGATTGTGTAGGATACTCAAGAGCACAGTGAGCACCAACGCTATAGAACCACTGAAGAACCCGATAGAAGAACGCCTGGCGCGGGCGCGTGCTGGTGGGATTCCACCGGCGCAGATGGCCGAGGAGGCAATCGCTCTGGCGGCGGACCTGTTGGCGGCCGCACAGCGCCAGATTACGCCACGTGAGCGCGCGAGCGCGGCACAGGTGGCGCGGATGATGGATGATCCGAAGGGCAAGGCCATGACCCTGGCCATGAACGATCAGATCTTCCGCAGCGACTCTCCACGCCGCACGATTGACCAACTCAGTTATTTGGTGAATCAGTTTGGCGTGCCCAAATATTTGTTGCCGTGGGAACGCGTCGCGTTGGGTGCGGGTGCGCGGGCAGGGCGCTTGTTGCCGGGCGTGGTGGTGCCACAAATCACAAACAAACTCCGCAACGAAACTGCGGCGGTGCTGGTTCCGGGCGAGGAAGCACCGTTTACAGCATATTTGGCGGAGCGGCGCGCCAGCGGCACACGGTTAAACCTAAACCGGCTGGGTGAGGCGATTCTTGGCGACGAAGAGGCCGGTCAGCGCTTTGCCGCAAATTTGGAATTGTTGAGTCGACCGGATATTGAATACATCTCGGTCAAGATATCAAATATCTTTTCGCAGATCAACTTGGTGGCGTTTGATGCCACGGTCGCCGCGATCCAGGAGCGGCTGCGCGCGCTCTACCGCACGGCTATGCAGCATCAGTATGTGGCGGTCGATGGCACCAGCGCGCCCAAATTTGTAAACCTGGACATGGAGGAATACAAGGATCTGGCGCTTACCGTGGCGGCGTTTACCCGCACGCTGGATGAGCCCGAGTTTTTGCAGCATCGGGCCGGGCTGGTGTTGCAGGCCTATCTGCCGGATGCGTTCCCGATTCAGCGGCAGGTGACCGATTGGGCCAAGACACGCGTGGCGCGTGGTGGCGCGCCGGTGAAGGTGCGGATTGTCAAGGGGGCCAACCTGGCGATGGAGCGGGTGGACGCCGAGTGGCACGGTTGGGCATTGGCACCCTATGGCAGTAAGCACGAGGTGGACGCCAACTACAAGCGCATGGTGGCGTTTGGCTGCCAGCCTGAAAATGCGCGCGCGGTTAATCTGGGGGTGGCGTCGCACAACCTATTTGACATCGCGCTGGCACTTTTGCACCGCGCTGCAAATGAAGTGGAAGCCCATGTTGAGTTTGAAATGCTCGAAGGCATGGCCAACCATCAGGCGCGCGCGGTGCGAGATGGCGCGGGCGGGCTGTTGTTGTATGCCCCGGTGGTGAAGCGCGAGGATTTTCACAGCGCGATTGCGTATCTCGTGCGGCGGTTGGATGAGAACACCGCCCCGGAAAACTTCCTGCATGACGTGTTTGGTCTGACCGTGGGCAGCCCGGAGTGGGATAAGCAACGCACGCTCTTTCTAGCTGCCATGGCGGACATGGACAGCGTGGCCTCCGGGCCGCAGCGTCTGCAGAATCGAGCGCATGAGCCTGAGGCGGCGGAATTGCCGGCACAATTTGCAAACGCGCCCGACACGGATTGGTCCCTGAGACATAACGTGGATTGGATCAGCCCGATTGTGCAACGCTGGAAAGACACGCCGGTGGCTGATGTGCCCCTGCAAATCAATGGCAACATCGTGCCATTGGCAGATGATCGGGTGGGTGAGGGTGAGGATCCATCCCGACCGGACCGGGTGGCGTATCGCCACGCGCTGGCTACGCCGGAGCAGGTGAGCATGGCGCTGGACTGCGCGGTGACAGCCCGCGGCGCATGGTCCGGCATGCCGACGTCTGAGCGACGCGCGATTCTGTTGGCGTGTGGTCGCGCACTTGGCGTGGCACGTGGCGAGCTAATCGGGGCAATGGTGCTGGATGGCGGCAAGACCATCGCCGAGGCGGATGCGGAGGTGAGCGAAGCGGTTGACTTTGCCAATTACTACGCGCGGACGTTTGATGCGCCCGAATCGGCCGGGTCATTTGTCCCGCTTGGCACGGTATTGATCACCCCGCCGTGGAACTTCCCGCTGGCCATCCCGGCCGGGGGCGTGCTGGCCGCGTTGATGGCCGGGAACACGGTTATTTTGAAGCCGGCACCCGAGGCTGTGCTGGTCGCCCGGGAGCTGTGCAAGGTGCTGTGGTCGGCCGGTGTGCCGATGACCGTGCTGCAGTTTGTACCGACGACCGATGATGAGGTGGGTCGCGCACTTGTGACCGATGATCGGGTGAGCGCGGTGATCCTGACGGGCGCGTATGCCACCGCGCGGATGTTTCTAAAGTGGAAGCCCTCGCTAAAGCTGTTTGCCGAGACCAGCGGCAAAAACTGCACGATTGTGAGTGCGATGGCGGATCGGGATCAGGCGGTGCGCGATCTGGTGCGCAGCGCCTTTGGACACAACGGGCAAAAGTGCAGCGCAACCTCGCTGGCCGTGTTGGAGGCCGAGGTGTATGACAGCGCGGTGTTTATGCGCCAGCTTCGCGATGCCGCGGCCAGCTTGAAGGTGGGCGGCGCCTGGGACGCGGCAAGCAGCATGACCCCGCTGATTCGTGAGCCCGGGCCGGACCTGGCGCGGGCGTTGACCACGCTGGACGAAGGCGAGACCTGGTTGCTGCAACCGCAGCGCTTCCGGCACAACCCGCGGCTGTGGTCACCCGGGATCAAGCTCGGTGTGAAACGTGGAAGTTGGTTTCAGCGCACCGAGTGTTTTGGACCGGTGCTTGGGCTTGTGCGCGCGCAGTCATTTGCCGAGGCCGTGGACATTGTCAACGACAGCGCGCTTGGGTTGACCAGCGGGTTGCAGTCCCTGGATGACCGCGAGGTCGCGTCGTGGCGCGAGACGATTGGAGCCGGCAATCTGTATATCAACCGCGGCACTACCGGCGCGATTGTGCAACGGCAGCCGTTTGGCGGGTGGAAGCGCAGCGTGTTTGGCGAGGCAAAGGCGGGCGGGCCAAACTACGTGGCATCGCTTGGGCACGCGTGGGGTCCGGTCCACGCGGTATCGCAAGATGTGACTCTGCCGGATGGCACGGCGGCGCTTGTGCGGTCGCTGTTAACGGCGCTGCCCGCGCACGAGGCTGGCGCGGAAAGCATGGGTCAGACCGCGCGCGCCTGGCAGCAGGCGTGGAATGAACACTTTGCGGTCGAGCATGACCCGAGCGGGTTGCGCTGCGAGCAAAATGTGTTTCGCTACCGGGCCGTGCGCCAGGCGATTGTGCGTGTGGAGACCGGGGCGCAGTTGTTGGACGGCATGCGCGCGGTGCTCGCCGCGCGCATCTGCGGGGTGCCCGTGGTGCTCAGCCTGCTCGGGGGTATCTCGACGCACGGCATGCAGGGCGTGGCGGGCGTGACGGTGCATGTGGAAGATGTGGCCGGTCTTGAAGTCCGGTTGCGCTCAGGAGCCTGTGATCGGTTGCGGTGTTTTGGTGGGTTATTTGACGCGACACATGCGGCGGCGCATGAGGGCCATGTGTTGGTGTGCGATGAGCCAATGCTGGCCGGCGCCCGGCGTGAGCTGCGGCATTATTTGCGCGAGCAGACCGTGACGCAGACCATGCACCGGTATGGGAATATCGCGGTGAAGGGGTAGGGGTTTTGCATCGCGGGGCGACCGCGGCGGGGTCGCGGATCAGGTTACGGTTCTGAAATCGGGAGGTTTGGCGACGTACGCGACCGCAAAGTGCAGGTACAGTAGGGGTCTTCATGACACTACCCATCCGCCAAACCGGCGCGTATTACCTCGCGTTTATCCTATTGGGACTGACCTTTTCGCTGCAGGGGCCCACGTTGAATGTGCTGGCCGCGCACACCGGGAGCACCCTTAGCGCCATCAGCTATGTCTTCTCTGTCTTCTCGCTGGGCTACCTGATCGGGTCACTCTTGGCCGGACGGGTGTTTGACAAATTTCGGGGGCATCCGATGGTGGCGGTAAGTCTGGTCGTGGCGGCCGGTCTTAATCTGGTTATTCCGCAGGTGAGCGCGCTGTGGGCATTGTTGCTGACCATGCTGTTGTTGGGCACCGCCGGCGCAATGGTGGACGTCGGGTGCAACACGCTGATCGCCTGGGCGCACGGGCCCAAGGTGGCGCCGTTTATGAACGGATTGCATTTGTTCTTTGGCCTGGGTGCGCTGCTGGGTCCATTGCTGGTCACGCTGATGCTGTCAAACAGCGCAGACGTGGCATGGGCCTATCGCATCGCGGCGATCATGGTGTTGCCCGCGGCCTTGGTGATGCTGATCGTCCCCAGCCCGGCGCACCCAATCGCCAAGACCGAGCTGGACGGGAGCATCCGGGCCACGCCCTGGTCGCTGGTGATCATGATCTGTCTGTTCTTCTTTGCCATTGTGGCGCTTGAACTGGCCGTCAACGGGTGGATCTTTACCTACGCCATCCGCCAGGGACTCTCCGATGTTATGGCCGCGGCGATTACGTCGGGGTTCTGGGCGGCGTTTACGATAGGTCGGCTGATCGGGATTCCGATTGCGACACGGGTGAAGCCGGATGTGGTGCTGTGGATCGATCTGGCGCTTTGCGGGATCGCGGGCATTGTGTTGTTGGCCGGCGGGGGCGGATTGACGAGCACGTGGATTGGAACGATTCTGGCTGGGCTGGGCGTGGCGTCGTTGTTTGCCACAATGATGAGCTTTGCAGGTACGCGGATGCACATCACCGGGGCGATCACCGGCTATTTCTTTGTGGGCGTCAGCATCGGGTCCGTGGTGGTGCCCTGGATCATTGGTCAGCTGTTTGACAGCGTGGGGCCGGCGGTGGTGCCGATGGCGCTGCTGTTGAGCTGCGCGGCCAGCGCGTTGGTGTATTTGGTGATCCGGCGCACAGCGCTCGGCAATCCAGCGCTGGGCCTAACGCTCGTCGATGACAAAGGTGGGGACGGTGCTGCCGCCGCCGGCGGTGACGTTTAGGAGCGCGGCGGTACTCAGGCGGGTGAGACAGCTGGACATATATTCGCCGTACCAAACGTAGGGGTTGGTGTCCAAGAAGCGGTCAATGACCTGGACACGGTTATCCACATAGCTGGGGAAGGCCTCGGTGGGAACGGTGACCCGGCGCTGGACGATGGTGGGGGTGGTGAGTGCATCCTTCAGCCCGGTCTGCCAGGCGGCATCGTCCACGGTCCAGCCAAGGATGATCCCCTTGCCACCATATTCGTCGGCCGGCTTGAGCACGTAGTTATCCTTGTTGGCGGCCAGATAGGGCATCAGGTCAACGCGGTTGCCGTCTAGCTGGGTGAAGCGCTGGGCCACGATGCGCGTCCACGGGATGAACTGGTTGATGGCGCGCAGCTCGGCGGCGGTGAATAATTCGCTGTTGGCCTCGTCGCTGATCACCGCAAAGCTCGTCTTGCGGTGCAGCACTTTGCAGTGAAACGGGTTGACCATGCATACGGCGTGGTCCTTGATTGCATTGATGATCGGGTTGTTTATACCCATGCCCGGAATCTTGCCCGCGCCGGTGACCAACTCGGTAATCAATACGCGCTTGTAAATAACATTGATGTGATGGGCCACGCCTTCGGCATCGCGGGCCCACAGCGCGCCATCCTTGTATTCGCATTCGCGCGGGTCGCCGATCATGCAATCGTAGCCCTGCTCGTTAAAGTACTTCTTGAACTGGACGAATTCGCTGTAGGTGGGCACTTCACGCCACCAGTCCAGGATACCGATTTTGATGCGGTCGCGCCCGCCCCATTGGCGGTAGCTCTCGTTTAACGCGTGGAGGACGTGATGCCGACCGGGCAGGGCACGCGCCTCATATCGGCGTTCAAACTTGCGCATGACCGGCAGCGCAAACATGATGTCGCTGAGCGCGTCGTTGTAGCTGATCCCGGCCGGGGTTTCGGCGTTGTATTCGGTAAACTTGAGCTCGTTGGTCTCGGGCACGAAGAACGAATCCATGCGCGCGGTGGGCGAGCTGGCCCGGAACCCTTGCGGGATTTGCAACAGCTGCTCCTCCCAGGGTTCCATCAGGAACTGCTTGCGGATGTCGGCATCCGCCATGGCCGCGCGGTGGGTCTTGGCAAAGACCGGCATGATGGTCTTGATGGCATCCTGCAGAAACTTGTAGTCTTCGCCGGTGAGAAAGCGCGGGCGGAGAACGGTGCACAGCGGGCGTGTGCCAAAGAACAGACCGCGCGTTTGCTGCTGCTCTTCCAGCAGCTCATTGCTGGCGCGGGCCATTTCGTCATCCAACAGAGAGTGATACAGGTCAATCGCCGCGCGTAGGTCCGTCATGTTTCCGCCTTTGGGTTGTATTAAGCCAGCTTGTAGGGCACCTGCTGCCCGCGTGGTTTTTTGGCCAAATCGATGCACATATCCGCCATTTTGTCCACACACCAGTGATGGTAGTCCGATCCGGTTGAATAGATGTCCATGTCCGGGGCCGGGTTCATAAAATCGATGGCATAGGGCACGCCGTCCTTGATCGCCCATTCGATGGTGTTCATGTCATAACCGAGGGCCCGGACCAGCGTGAGCGAATCCTGGACTATGCGGGCGTGCATGGCTTCGTTTTGGCCATGGGGCAGATACTTGCGCGCGCTGGGGTCATACTTGGCCACCAACACGTCCTGCTGACCAAGGCACATGCAGCGCACATAATCATCCCACTTGATAAATTCCTGGAGCACCATCGTGAGCATACGGCTCTCGTTATACGCGCGCCAGAGCTCGTCATAGTTGTTGCAAATGGCCACGTTCTTCCAGCCGCCACCGTGGGCATCCTTGAGCACAACCGGGAAGCCACCCAGATATTCGACATGGTTCTGCCAGGGTACCGGATAGGCCAGATTGCGCAGGCTCTCGTTGTGGACGATGCCCGGGACATATTCCTTGTTTGGCAGGACGATTGTTTTGGGGTGGGCCACGCCCAGCTTGATCGCGAGTGAGGCCTCAAAGAACTTGTCATCCGCCGTCCACATAAACGGATTGTTGACCACGTGGGTGCCCTGCAGCACCGCGTTCTTCAGGTAGCTGCGGTAATACGGCACCTCATGGCTAATCCGATCCACGATTACCGCGTATTCCGGGTCGGCGCCCATGCGGGTCCCGCCCAGCTTGGCAAACTCGGCGATCACCCCCTGGTCGCGCTTGTTCACTTCCTCGATAAAGGCCGGGGGCCAGGACCATTCGCGACCGACGATGACTCCGATTTTTAGCATAAGACCTTCTATTTCAAATTATTTCAAACTGATTAATTCGATGTCAAACGTGAGCTTGGCCCCGCCCGGGATGGTCGGTGGCGCGCCACGGTCACCATAGCCCAGGTTCGGCGGGATGATCAAGCGGCGTTTGCCGCCCACCTTCATGGTGGAAATGCCCTCGCGGAAACCCGGGATCACATTGCCCAGCGGGAAAGTGGCCGGTGTGCCGCGCTTCACCGAGCTGTCAAACACTGTGCCATTTTCAAGGTAGCCGGTGTAGTGCACGACGACGGTCTGGGTGATTGCGGGCTGGGCGCCGGTTCCCACGACCTCATCAATGTAGGCGAGCCCGGTGGGGCTGGTGGTGGGCGCCTTGTCCCCCGGGAGCGGTGGAATGCCCGGGCCGGGCGGCAACGTGGCGGGCGCGACCTTGTTTACGGGTGTTGCCACGCCGGCAGCGGCGGTCGGGCGAGGTAAGTTGGCCGAGGGGGTGGGCGGCACCGCGATGGTGGGCTGGCCCGGGATGGGCGCCTTCGCCGCGGCGGTGGGAGCGGCCGCTGGCTGCGCGCCGCGATAGCCGATAAAGGAGAGCGCGAGCAACAGCAGCGCAGTGGCGGCCATGACGGCCGCGATGATCCAGGCGTTGGTCAGTTTCTTGGTCATAGGTGTCAGACTATTTTGCAACACAGCACCAGTTCGCGCGCGGCCTTTACTTCATCCAGTCGTTTAACGGGCGCGTGCGCAGGTGCGTTTTTTAATAGTTCCGGCGAGGTGACGGCTTCCCGGGCGATTTCGAGCATGGCTTCACAGAACTTATCCAGCGTCTGCTTGCTTTCGGATTCGGTGGGCTCGATCATGAGCGCCTCGGGCACGGTCAGCGGAAAATAGTTGGTCGGGGGATGAAAGCCCTTGTCCATCAGACGCTTGCTCACGTCCAGCGCCTTGATGTCCGGTGCGCCCTCAAACTTGCCTTGGACGACGGTCTCGTGCATGCACCAGCGATCCTGACCAAACGGCGCGTGATAGGCGTGCTTGATCCGGGCCTGAATATAGTTGGCGTTTAACACCGCGTTCATGCTGTTGGCGCGCAGACCGGCTTCACCGTGCACGCGGATATAGGTGTAGGCGCGCAGCAACATGCCGAAGTTGCCGGCAAAGGCGCGCATGCGCCCAATGCTTTGCGCGGGCGTGTGCCATTCATAAAAGGGCACGCCGTCGTTTTCCTCGTCGGTGTCGCTGCCGGGGCGGATACGCACAACCGGGCCGGGGAGAAACGCGGCAAGCTTGTCAACCACCATCACCGGGCCGCTGCCCGGGCCGCCGCCTCCGTGGGGCGTGCTAAAAGTCTTGTGCAGGTTGTAGTGCATCACGTCGATTCCGATGTCACCCGGCTTCACCACACCCACGATCGCGTTCATGTTGGCGCCATCGCCATAGACCAGGCCGCCGGCGGCGTGCACCATATCGCACACTTCCTGAATGTGCTCTTCAAACATCCCCAGGGTGTTTGGATTGGTCATCATAAGACCGCACACGTCGGGACCGAGGTGCGCCTGCAGCGCAGCCAGGTCGACATTGCCGCGGGCATCGCTGGGAATCTCCACGACGGTGAGCCCGGCCATCGCCGACGAGGCCGGATTGGTTCCATGAGCGCTGTCGGGGATCAACATCGTGGTGCGCTTGTTGTCTCCGCGCGAGCGGTGCCAGGCGCGCATGATCAAAATGCCGGTGAGCTCGCCGTGCGCCCCCGCAGCGGGCTGCAGCGAGGCCGCGGCAAAGCCGCCGATTTCGGCCAGCATGCCCTGCAGCGCATGCATGACATACAGCGCGCCTTGGGTGCCTTCCGCGGACTGGAGCGGGTGAACCTGGGCAAAGCCATTCAACCGCGCGGCGTCTTCGTTCACCCGCGGGTTGTATTTCATGGTGCAGCTGCCGAGCGGATACATGTTGGTGTCGATCGACATATTCATCCGGCTGAGGCGGGTAAAGTGGCGGGTGACATCGATCTGGCTGACTTCGGGGAAATGGAACTCGGTGCGGCGAAGATTCTCGGGGAGTTCGAAGTGGGGCACGTCAGGTTCGGGCATATCCACACCCACACGACCCGGCACGCTCAGCTCATAGATCAATGGCTCCATAATTGATTGGTTTTCCGATTGTAGCAGCGAGAGGTCAGGTCAGGGCGGCCATTACGCCGTTTTGCACGCTGGTGATGCGCTGGCTCCAGCGTTCGCGCCCACTGTTGGCGTGGCGGTTGCTGACGAAGGCGATCACGATGTCATCTATTGGATTGATGGTCAGCGTGCACCCGCTGGCCCCGCCGTGGCCGAACGTGCCAACCGGCATTAGGTCTCCGAACGCGCCCGGGTTGGATGCGCCTTGAAGCCAGAAGCCCAGACCCCATGCCACGGCGCGCCGATTACGCGTATCCCAGTCGGGTGGAGCGCTGCCGATCGCGCTGCCGCCGATCTGATCAGTGGCCATGGCACGGCGGGTCGCGCGGCTGAGCACGTGGGTGTCCGATTCAGCGCGGAATAGCATGCCAAATTTGAGGAGGTCGTTGATCGTGGCAGCGCAGCCGGTTGACGGGTATCCCAACCGGCGTCCATTGGGAGAGTTATACATATCGCCCGGGGTGCCAAAGCCCCAACAATCGCTGACCTGCGCCATGCGGGCGTGCTCGGCATCTGGGGTGCCCATAAACGTATTTGTCAGCCCGGCGGGCGCGAGCACACGCTCGTGCACAAGTTGGGGGAAGGTCCTGCCCAGAATGGCTGCCGCGATCTGGCCGGCCAGACCATAGTTCCAATCGCTATAGCTGAAGCTGGCGCCGGGATAAGACATTAGTGGAAAGGAGAAGGATTCCTCAACAATCTGGGCCACCGTCCAACCCGCGGCGATTCGATCAGAATTGACCGGGCTTTCATGCATGATTCCGCTCGTGTGGGTGAGCAGGTGGCGCAGGGTGATCAGGTCCTTATCGCCGCCATGAAAGCCCGGCAAATGCGTGGTGACGCGATGGGACAGACCGAGCTCACCGCTTTGAACCAGGGTCATGACCATCGTGGCCGCATATGTCTTGCTGATGGAGGCAAGCGGCCATAGCGTGTTTGCTGAGGCGGCGAGGTTTGGCGCGGCGTTGCCGCCAACCCATTCGCAAACTTGGACACCGTGATGGGCCACGGCCAGCGCCGCGCCATCTATTTCGCCTGCGGCGATGTATTGGTTGATGCGATCAAAGACGGGTTGCAGTGAAGGGGTCGATGGCGTCATGGGCGTTGATTTTATCCGGCGGGTGCAAGCGCTTGATGAGTTTGTACAACAATCACTCAGCCAGCGAGACGGTCGTTGGCGCGTGGAATGGGCTCACGTCATTGCCGAGGCTAGACATAGCGGGGAAGCCTGAGGCTCCTTCGTGGGTCATGACGAGACGCGGGACCCGGGACGAAGTGGCCTCGTGGCGTTGGCCAAGTAGAACGCGACCTTTCCTTTAATTTGTAAACTTTACAACGACTTCGCCAGCAGTTTTTGTAACACTATTTCTAATTCAAAAGTCCTAGACCTATCGTGCGGCTTCGTGGCTACAATGTGCCATAGGAGGCGGGTTCATAGTCTTCACTGAGGCGTTGGTGTTACTCATTCCGACGGTTCATGAAAGCATATGACCAGCGTTTACTAGCTCCGCCTCGTGCAACGCAAGAAAAATTTTATTACAAGCCCTCATCACACGTTACCTGCTATGAAAATCAAAACAGAATCGTTGACCCGCTTCGCCGCACAGGTACTCTTGAGCGCTTGTATTGCTGTATCGCCTTTGGCGACCACAACCTTGCCGATACATGCCGCGCAGCAAAGAGCTCAAGTTCAAGACCCTATACAAGTCGCAGTATCTGAAGCGGAAGCTGCTGCATTGGAAACGACGGGACCGCGAGAGCAGGGCAAGCCACCGCAGCCGGAAGCTGTGCCTATTCAAGCGCAACCCGCGATACCCGTGCCAGCATCCGGAGGCGCAATTTCGGATGTGCCTATGAACCTTGATGGCCCGACCAGGGATGGTGCGCCGTTCACAAGCGCGGAAGACCCCGTCACGTCGACTCTGACTATTAGGCCGAGCATTCGTTTGTCATTCGCGGATAACAGGGCGGATGAAGGGAGCCTAATCCGTGGCACGCTCACACTTGGCAACATGCTGCCAGGTGAACAAATCACGGTGGCCGTTGACTTGCCAAAATCGCTCGACTATGTAAGTGGTGATGCGACCAGTTTTGATGCGAAGAAGAGTGAAATTCTGTTTGTTGCGGTGACTGCAGACCCGCAGGGCCGCGCATCACGCTATGTATTGGCGAAGCTGGGGAAGGTCCCGCCTGGGAATGCATCTGTAACTGCAAAAGTGCGGGTGGTGGGTCGCGCAGTAGGCAAGCGATACAAACTTGTGCACGGAATGGTGCGGGCGACGGATCAATCGCCAAGCCAGCGCATCTCGAAGGACGGTGGAGCGATTTCGATTCGTGGAGGACTTGCGAGCATCGAATTCGCGGCAGATGCTGTCGCGCAACCTGCGGCGGTGTACGCTCGCACGCAAGCGGCGCCAAGTGCTGCGAAACAAAGCGTCACAGCTGGCAACGCGCAAGGCGATGATGAAAGCGATGACGACTTGGTAACTCCATTTAGCATTGATTTGTTCCCGTCGATGGAATTTGCAGCACCTGTGACACTCACGGTAAATCTCAGCGGAGTCGTTGGGGCAGAGAGGATAGCAGACGGCTGGGTCCCGCAACTGTTGTATTGGCGCGTACTGACGCACCCAGAAACCGTCACCGTTGGAGATAGAGCTCAGCTGTTACCCGTGGGGGCAAGTGTGCCAGAAATCGTTGAATCATCATTTGATCGATCGTCTGGTCGCTTACAGGCGCAACTCAAGCACTTCTCCTCATTTTCGGTTGGCTTTGTGTTTCCAACAGGTGGCCCAAACCCGTGGAAGCTTTCTCCCAACATGGCGGGGGTAGATCCATTTAGTGGCGGCGTGAACTATAGCTTTCCAATTCCCGCACCGAAGCTGCAGGATGGACTGGGCCCCGACCTTTCGTTATCCTACTCAAGTCGTGCGGGCAACAGCAATAGCTTGGACGATCAGCGCATCGGGTTTGGGTGGTCGCTCAACGTGCCCAGCATAAGACGCGGCGTCAAGTTAAACAAGAACGGCAATCACCAAGCGTGCCCGCCCTATGGGGAATGCTATTGGGATCACTATGACATTTCCAAGGATGACGACTACAAGCTAAACCTTGGCGGTAAGGACTACAACCTGGTGCCTCTCGCCACCGTGACGGATGAATTTGTCCCGGAAAACTATGCCCCGATCCGCGTCAAGAAGTGCAACTTTGGAGTTGTATGCGAAGGTCTGAACATGACAGACCCGGGATCAGTCGGGTTCTATTTCCAAGTTTGGACACCGGACGGGACACGCTATGTTTTTGGCACCGACAGTCCTAGCACCAAATTGTTGATTCGACGACGTGAGCCAATAAAGTATGTGTCGACGTGGTTGCTCAAGACCGTGCACTCACCTATACGAGACCTAAACCCTGCAGCCCAACGCACGTTGCTTTATACCTATGAAGAAGAAGTTCAGGGCGACGATGGACAGGTTGCCAGCCAAGGTTCTGCGATAGATGGGGGAGATTGGGACAAATACAACAGGCTAAAGCGAATCGACTACGGATATGCAACATCGGCGGCGCCGGTGATGCACAGCGTGATTTTTAACTATGCTGTGGTGGCTTGGGCAGGCTACATTGGCTTGAAAAGCATTGATATCCGCACGTTTGGGAGCCCAGTACGACAAATAGTATTGGATCAGGGTTGGGGCCCTCAGGAAACGTTACGAGTGTTTGGCATTCAAGAGTTTGCGATGAACGCAAACGGCACCATGGATAGGTTGCCAAAGACGACATTTTCATATCTGGCTGACCCCAACCCGTTTGTGATGAGTAGCATGAGCAATGGCTATGGCGCGACAAAAAACTACGCATGGCAAACCGACTCGCATACAGCCCCGGGTGCGAACTGGCACTACAACTCGTATGTATTGACCGCAGACGAACTCGACGGAATTGGTAATCAAAGCAGAACGACATACCAGCGATGGAATCCCTGCTATGTCGAACCGGGCAGGACCTGCAATTCAGGGCACAACACATTGTTTCCTGAAGACTACGGGTCACTCGCAGGCTATCAGGTCGTGTCCTACAGCACCAGCGCCTTGAATGGCCCACTGCTCTCGGTACAGCAGCAATGGTTTGGCGTGGTGACTCAAACCTTGGGGCTATTGGTCACCACCAAACAATATAACGGCGCAAATCCCGCGTCTGTGTTGGCTTCAAGTCAGACCAACTACACAATCTACTCCGCGAGTGACATCAATCGAGCCGGCACGGCTGTGTGGATGACGAAGCCAGGCGAATATTGGACGTATCCAAATGGAGACATTGGGAGCACGCCGAGCACTTCTGAACAATACGCGTATGACGCCTACGGAGGAATGACTCGAAAGTATGAATTGGGTTATACCGGTTACACCGGCGATGAGCGCACAACGCACACCAAATACGCGAGTAACACCACGGCGTGGATCATTGAAAAGCCATATCAAGTGACGTTGTATGGCGATGTTCACACCTACGACGATGCCGCCAGCATGGTGAACCGCACGTTCCTCTATTACGATGGACTCGGATACGCCACGATAGGTACAAAGGGACAGCTAACAACTGAGTGCGTTGATGTTACTTTGACAACCGCAAATATGCTGTGCCAGACCGCCGCATATAGCGGTCCACATGGACAACTCAATGCCATTACAGACCCGCGCGGGAATCAAAGCAGCGTCTTGTATGACAGCACCGGACAGTTTGTAATCGAAAGCCGAACACCGACCGTTGCACCAATAAACCAGCAACTAGCGACGAAGTATTTTTACCAAGGGATTAACGAAACGGTCACTGGACAGACTGTCTATGGCGGTGATGTAACGAAATGGACGACCAATGGGGGATGCACAACCTTTGGCAGCGATGGGGCACAAATGAATTGCACGGGAGGCATCGCAGCGACACTCTATTTCGACGGCTCCGGTGCGCACCTTGTCAGGGTGCTTGCATCTGGCACACCGGTAGCTGGGGTCGGTCCGCAAATGTCGATTTCATTCAACGGAATTGTGATTGCGACGCACCAGATTCCGGGTGATGGAATTGTGCGTGCATACGCCGCAACAATTCCAGCATCCGTAAGTGGATCAGTAGCTGTAAGCTTTGATAATGACGCTTACGCGGCACCGGAGGATCGCAACTTGCGCGTGGTATCCGTTGGAATTGACAATGATGGCAACGACACACCATTCGGAACCAACACACGCATCCAAGACCCAAATGGCAACAGCAATGCCTGGCGCTACGATGCGTTTGGGCGGCCCAGATTGAGCATTCGCCCGCTGGACACTGTTCTACGGCCAACCCAGGAATCGGTATACCAAGACTACAACAAAGACAGCGTCGCAGCACCCTGGTACATCAGCTCAAATCAACGTGCGACGGTTGGGGCAGGGCAACTGTCTGCGACCACCCAAGGCTGGGGCTGGGCAGGCGCGTGGTTCAATGCAACAAACCAGCCCGATCCGAGCGCCGTTGCCACATACGCGCGCACCTATTACGACGGACTCGGACGCGTTGTGCAAAATCAATCTGGAACTGCCACTGCTTACGACGCGGTGAATGGTGAAGAGATCATCGCTGACACACGCTATGACGCACTAGGTCGTTCAAGCTGGACTGGAGTCCCATACTCATACATGAATTGGTACCGGCGAGGGAACGCAGGACAAGGAAACGGAAACTTGTACACCACGCCAGATCTTACCAAGCCAAGAACAACCACGACATATGACTCGCTCGGGCGTGTGACTGGCGTGACAGGGCCCGATGGCGTTACGAATCGCCAGAACTACTTCTTCGACAACATCGCCTGCTGTGGACACACACCAACCAACGCCTTAATGGCACATGGCACGACGGATGCCAACAATCATATCAAGCACTACCTAACTGATGGATTGGGTAGAACGTTGGTGATTCGCGAATATACGGGAGGAAATCCATGGACGTTGTATGCCATTACCAACTACGGTTATGACGCAACGGACGCCCTTAAATGGGTGAAAGACAACAATGGAAACACCACAACGATCACATACGATCCGGCGGGCCGCAAGACGGCGATGTCGGACCCGGATATGGGTTCTTGGACATATGGCTATGACGCGAATGGCAACTTAACGAGCCAGACCGATGCAAAGAACCAAACACTTACGTTTGAATATGACTCTTTGAATCGCCATACCTACACCAAGCTGAATGGCATCTGGCAAACGGTGAGAGCATACGATATTGGAAATGGCTTGACAGGGTCTAACCTGCTTGGAAGATTGTCAATTGCACAAGCCAACCATAGCGGTAGCAGCAGCCCTAATGATTATGCGTGGGACTACTATGCGTACGATCCGCGCGGAAGAATAAGTGGCAACCTCAAGCACGCAGACTACGAGATTGGCACTTACCAAACAAACACCTCATATGACGCTGCTGACCGAAATGTGACCGTTACCTATCCCGATGGCGAACTTGTAACGACAGCTTATAACGCAGCCGGCCAACCATCATCGCTAGTAAGCAACTGGGGCGTAAATGCGAGCAACGGCACAGCTATCGTGAGTTCGGCGACCTATAACCAATTAGGTGCGCTGCGAACCGTCGCATACGGCAATTCGACCAAGCAGAGCAACCTTTATTACGGAATTGATGTCACCTACAACTCATTATTTTCAAACAACAACCTGTGGGGAAAGTTGAGGCGCATTTGTGTGCTTGCCCAGAGCCTGAGTACGGATTGCGAAGCGGATGCAACCGCGAGTGCGGCAGGTGTGACTCAGCCAATGTTCAACTTGGCATGGGACTATGACGCAGTCGGAAACGTCCGCATTGCTCGCGATAGCACGATGAAGGACATATTTGAGTACACCTACGATGAGCTGGATCGGTTGAAGACTGCAGGCGTCTACGCGGGACGGCCCACTGATTGGAACGCAAGTGCGACCGGCTTTCCGCAAAGTTACGCATATGACGCAATTGGGAATATCACGTCAAAATCTGATATCGGCGGCTATGACTATCAGACTTGGGGCGGCTGTACTGGCTATCGCCCCCATGCCCTGCGAAGAACGTTGAATGGAAGCACTCAAACGAGTGGAGCTTGCTATGACGCGAATGGCAATACAACGTGGCGGTATGAGAACTGGAATACAGGCAAGCTGTATCTTCAGACGTGGACAGGTGACAACAAAATTTCAACATCCAACCGTATGCAACCGATTGGGTAACACCGATTGGGACGGCGGCAACTTTCTTGTATGACGCAGATGGCAACCGGGTGAGGTCAATGGTCAATGGTGAGACCACGGTGTATGTCGGCAAGACATATGAAGTAAAGACCACCACGGGAGAGACGACCAAATACTATTTCTTCAACGGCACCGATGTAGTTCCGCATGGCCACGCGCTTGCCATTGA
>JANXLU010000033.1 GCA_025354985.1 Chloroflexota bacterium | reverse complement strand
TTCACATTTGCCGTGCAGTTTGCGCTGCAGTAAACGGACCGCGGACGCGTCGTGCGCTCGAAACCCTCACAGGGCTTGGAGCCCTGTGAGGGTTTCGAGCGTACTGTGCGTGCGAAGCATCATAGTGCGAGGCAGAAATGTTACGGTGTGGTGCATGTGACCGCGACGGCATGTGCGAAACCCTCACACTAGCTTCGCCAACCCTCACAGGGCTCCAAGCCCTGTGAGGGTTTCGCAGTGCGTGTGATTGTTGGTCGGCCTATTCGGAGCTTCACATTTGCCGTGCAGTTTGCGCTGCAGTAAACGGTCCGCGGACGCGTCGTGCATGCGAGACAGAACTGTTACGGTGTGGTGCATGTGACCGCGACGGCATGTGCGAAACCCTCACAGTGGCTTCGCCAACCCTCACAGGGCTTGGAGCCCTGTGAGGGTTTCGCAGTGCGTGTGATTGTTGGTCGGCCTATTCGGAGCTTTACATTTGCCGTGCAGTTTGCGCTGCAGTACATGGGCCGCGGATGCGTCGTGCGTGCGAAACCCTCACAGGGCCGCCGGTCAGTAGACCGGGAGCCCTGTGAGGGTGGGCGGCGGTCCTGTAAGCGTGCCCAGCAGGAAACAACACCGACAATTCTCATGATGATCGATAGATTAGGCTCCATGCGTCAACAAATCGAAGCCGGTTGCATGGGCAACAGGCGGGACAAGCCATAAACATCCTCATCATTGGCGCCGGGGTGGGCGGCGCAACCGCGGCCGCCTTGCTTGCCAAGCGCGGTCATCAGGTGACCGTGCTGGAAGCGCACACCTACCCCGGTGGATGCGCGGGCACCTTCTTCCACCAAGGTTATCACTTTGACGCAGGCGCGACGCTCGCTGGCGGCTTTCAACCCGGCGGACCGCATGCCATGGTCGGCGAAGAGCTTGGGCTGACGTGGCAGGTGACCCGGTGCGACCCGGCCTGGCGCGTGCATCTGCCAGACCGCGCGGTCACGCGCTATTCCGATCCCGCGTGTTGGCGCGCCGAAGTTGCTCGCGCGTTCCCCGAGAGCGCGGCGGCCGTGCAGCGGTTTAATCACGGCCTGGAATCTGCCGCAGATGTGGCGTGGGCGTTTGCCAGTCGCTGTCCCCCCTGGCCGCCACAGCGCGCCGCCGACCTCGTGCGCCTGGCCGCGGGTCTGCGCCCGGCCATGATCCCGCTCGCCCCGCACCTGCTGGAACCCATGGCCGCCTGGGCCGCCCGCAGCGGCGTGACCCACCGCGCACCCCGCGCCTTTATCGATGCACAGTTACTGATCAGCGCGCAGGCCACCGCTTCCACCACCAATGCCTTGTTTGGCGCGGCCGCCCTGGATTTGCCGCGCAAGGGCGTAAACCATGTTGCGGGCGGTATCGGCACGCTCTCGCGTCAACTGGTGACCGCCGCCCGGGCGAACGGCGCGCTGGTGAAATATCGACGCGAGGTCGTCTCGCTGGAAGTGCGCGATGGCCGGGTGGTGGCCGCGCTCACGGCCGACGGCGAGCGGCACGCGTGCGATGCCTGCATCGCCAACCTCACGCCATGGGGTCTGCAGAAAGTGCTCGGCACTGCCGCGCCGCCCAGTCTCGCCCATGAGACCGCGCGGCGTGGCGATCAGTGGGGCGCGTTTGTGTTGTATCTCGGTGTGCGGGATGAGCCGGCGCACGACCAGCCGACCGACCCCGTGCATCATCATCAAGTGGTGGATGCCTACGACGCACCCCTGGCCGAAATCAACTCCGTGTTTATCTCGCACAGTCGGCGCGGGGATGATCTGCGCGCCCCTGTCGGGCACCGCGCCATCACCATCAGCACCCACACCCGCAGCGCGGACTGGTGGCGCTTGCGCGATGACCCGGCACGCGCGACCGAGTATGCCGACCGCGTGGCGGAATATACCGAACGCATGCTGCGGCTGGCCGAGCGCGCGCTGCCCGGGTTGCGCGCACGCATCGCGGTGCGGCTACCCGGCACCCCGGTCACGTTTTCAACCTACACCCGCCGCCACCATGGCGGCGTGGGAGGCTTTCCGTTTACCAGCATCTTTGGCACGCGCGGCCCGGGCACGGGTGTGCGCAACCTGTGGCTGGTGGGTGACAGCATTTTCCCGGGCCAAAGCACAGCGGGCGTGACCTTTGGCGCGCTCCGCGTGGCCGATGAGGTGGCCCGGGCGGCCAATATCCAGCCACTCTCCCCGCATCACTAATGAAAATCGCGCTTGTTTCCGAATCACCCACCGTGACCACCGGCTTTGGCATCCAGGCGCGCCAGCTCATCAGCGGGATGCACGATCTGGGTCACGAGGTGGTGGTTTTTGGCATGTGCGCATACGGGCTTCCTATTGCCGGCCACCCCTATCCCTGCCGAATCGTGCCCATGCCGCGGGATCAACGTGAAGCGCTTCCGCTGCTCGCCGGCTTCCTGGCCGCCGAGCGACCGGATGTTGTATTTATCCACTATGACCTGGTTGCGATGGGTCGCTTCCTGGCTGCCACGCGCGAGGCGGGCTGGCGCGGCCCGGTCCTCACCCATTTTGTGATCGATGGCATCCCGTTTGGCCGGGCTCATTTGCACGCCTTGCGCGAGGCCCGCGCCAGCATCACCCACACCGTATGCGCGGCCGATTATGTGCGTGGCTGCGGCGTTCAGAATGTGTTTGCCGCCCTACCCCTCGTGGACCCACGCCAATTTCGTCCGCTGCCAAACCGCGATCAGCTGCGTGCCCAAGCCGGGTTGGCGGGCAAGTTTGTGGTGGGCGTGTTTGGCCGCAACGTCCCGCGCAAGCAACAGCCCCGGGTCATGCGCGCGGTGCAGATGCTGCAGCAACGCGGCGAGGCCGATGATGTGCTGCTATATCTGCACTGCCAGCCCACGGCCGAAGACCCGTGGTTGGACAGTTGGAACCTGCCGGAAATCGCCGATCAACTGGGCATCACCTCACGCGTGTTTTTCCCCGGCCCGGCGTTTCGTCAGCTTGATGGGATTGCATACGATCCGCCAAGCGCGGAGACGCTTCACGGTGCGCCATCCAGCATGCCGCACTTTCCAGACGGCTTTGGCTACGTGGCGCGCCTAAACTGTTGCGACCTGGTGGTGAACCCGGCATTTGCCGGTGCGCTTGAGCTCGCGCTGATCGAAGCGCAGCGCTGCGGCGTGCCGGTGGCGGGGACCAACGACGGCGCTTCGATGACGGAGGCGCTTGGCGAAGGTGGCTTGCTACTACCGGCGTTCGATATTGGCTTCCAATCCTCCGGTGCGCCAATGCACCTCGTCGCGCCCGAGAGCATCGCCGACACCATTCACTCCGTGCAAACGGACGCCGACCTGCGTTCCGCCATGGTTCAGGCGGGCTTTGCCAATGCCAATCGGTTCACCGCCGCTCCGCTCCGCGCTGCGCTGTCCCGCGCGTTGGAGCTTGTATAAACCCAGGCTGCGATGCAACCGCCACCAACGCCGATCTGTTTGACGCACAGGTGGGGTTTCTTGCATCGCGCGGCGAGCACGGCAGGCATACCCACCCGCCCAATACCCCCGATGCAAAGCCTGCGGTACTGATTCTGGACACAAACGCGGTTTCGGCGGTCGTCGTCGGGTGGAGATGCTGCGCGAATTACCGTGGCTCCGCTACAATAATCTGCAGCTACCATCATGTCAACTCAACGCTATTCGGTCACGCCCCATCCCATCGAAACACTGCTCACATGGGTAAAATCCGGCGAAATGGCCATCCCCGAAATTCAGCGCCCGTTCGTTTGGGAACCGACCAAAGTCCGCAACCTGCTGGACTCGCTCTATCAGGGCTACCCCGTCGGCTACCTCATCGCGTGGCGCGCTTTCTGGGCTTGAAATAAACTGGTGGCAATTTTCCCAGGGCGTTGCCCTGGGCTGGCACAGACCGCGCCGTTGGCGCTCAAATTCCGGATCGGCTGCAAACCTCGAACACCGAACTTTATGCCTCAATCCCTCGCGCGCCTCCACGTCCACCTCATCTTCAGCACCAAACATCGCGAACGCCTCATCACCGACGCCGTGCGCGGTTCGCTGCACGCTTACATGGCCACGGTGCTGCAAAATCTCGGTTGCCCACCCGTGCTCATCAATTCCGTCGAGGACCACGTTCACATCCTCTTTGAACTTGCTCGCACGGTGTCCGTCAGCGAGGCGGTGGAAGACGTTAAAAAATCCGCATCCAAATGGATTAAGACGCAAGGCGCGGAATTTGCCGGGTTCTCGTGGCAGGCGGGTTACGGCGCATTTGCCGTCAGCGAATCCAACGTGCCCGCCGTCCGCGATTACGTCGCCGGGCAACGCGAGCATCATCGGGTCAAATCGTTCCAAGAAGAATACCGCGCGTTTTTGGAACGTAATCGCGTCGCATTCGACGAGCGGTATGTTTGGGATTAGACCGCCCTTTCAGGGCTGTGAATTGTTTGTGGGCGTTGTTCCCAGGGCGTTGCCCTGGGCTTTCGTAGCGTGCCCCTTTGGGGCGGCGAATTT
>JANXLU010000029.1 GCA_025354985.1 Chloroflexota bacterium | reverse complement strand
GGGATGTCACCCACGCGGATGCCATGCGCGCCCGCGCATTGACAGCATCAACCGGTGCCGGGGCTGCCATTCGGTCGGACCATGCCCGGCGGCTAGTAGCGCAGGGTCAAACGGACGCGGCACTTGCGATTTTTGAGCAGTTGCGCGATACCCTGACCGACCCGCACGCGCGAGCAGTGACGCTGGGCGACATCGCCCGCATCATGAGTGACAAAGGCGAGGTCGAAGCTGCGCTCACACTGCACCAGGAGGAATTACAAGTGTATGAGGCGCTCGGAAACAAGGACTTCATAGCAACTGCCCGGTTCTATCTTGCACAAATATATCTATCACGACAAAACTGGCAGGAGGCTTACGATCACCTAAGCGAGGCCCATAAGATTTTTACAAACCTTGGTCGCTTGCACGCCATTTGCATGACAGGTTTGTCACTGGGTCGAGTGTATCCCATGCACGGAGATCGGGACGAAGCCCTTCGCATTTTAGATATCTCGCTCATCGGTTTCCGGAAATTAGGACAAACCAACAGCGCAAATCGGACTTCGCAACTAATTGCTCGCATCACTTCAAAATGACTTGGGTCCGGTAATCGATAAGATGTCACGGGTCAGTTGGATGGGCCAAAGTGCGCCCCACGTTTTCCAGTAAACTTCGCACATGCCAGCATCCACCGTCACCGAATACCTGGCCGCGCTCCCCGAAGACCGCCGTGCCGCGATGATCGCAGTCCGCGCGGGGATTAACCGGGCACTGCCGGCGGGCTACACCGAAGGAATCCAGTTCGGCATGATCAGCTGGTTCGTGCCCCTGACGGCCTATCCGGCCGGCTATGGCGGCAACCCCGGGGAGCCATTACCGCTTGTCAGCCTCGTGTCACAGAAATCGAGCATGGCGCTGCACATGATTTGCTTCTATGGGCAGCCAGCGCTCTTGGAATGGTTCAACGCGCAATACGCAGCCAGCGGCAAGAAGCTGGACATGGGCCAGGGCTGTCTCCGTTTCAAAACCCTGCCGGACCTCGCGTTGGACGTCATTGAGCGCACCGTGGCCCGCCTCCCGGTCTCGGAATACGCCGCCGGCTATAGCGCCATGCGCGAGGCGATGGGCGCACGCCAAGCCAAACCCGCAGCCAAGACGCGCGCGACCCGCGCCTGAATCCCTCAAGAGCCGCGTCTTTCCCCGCGCGTGGCCGCCAGGGTCATCGACCGGCCAGATCGGCGGCTTGCACACCCTGCACCACCTGCTTGTGGAACAGTAAATAGAAACCCAGTGCAGGCAGGGCGCTTAACACGCCTGCGGCGAAATACAGGCCGAAGCCATTACGCCAACCCAGGAACAATATCCCCACAGGCAGCGTGAGCTTGGTATTGTCGGTCAGCACCACCAGCGGCCACAGCAGGTCATTCCAAAACAGCAGAAAGGTCAGGATGGTGAGCGTGAGCACCGCCGAGCGCACCAGCGGCAGGCACACCTGCAGAAAGATGCGCAACCGCCCGGCGCCATCCATGGTGGCGGCATCCTCCAGCTCGGCGGGAATCCCAAAAAATGCCTGGCGCAGGAGAAACACGCCGGTGGCGTTGGTCAGCGCCGGCACCCACAACGCCACGTGGGTATCCAGCAATTTGAGATCGCGGAGAAAAATGAAGGTGGGGATGAGCGTGACCGCGGTGGGCACCATCAGCCCGGTGAGCATGACAAAAAACATCGTGTCTCGCCCGGGGAAGTTCAGCCGGGCAAAGGCATAGCCGCTGATCGCCGAAATCGTAACCACCAATACCGTGCCACCAAGTGTGACCAGCACCGTGTTCATAAACCAGCGCTGCGCCGGCATGCCCGGGTCGGCAAACAGCGCGTCAAAGTTGCCCAGCGTCCAATTCGCGGGCACCCACTGCACCGGCCACAGAAATTGTTGATCGCGCGGCACAAAGGCATACACCAGCATGTGCCACATGGGCGCGAGAATGAGCAGGGTCAGTGGAACCAACGCGGCCACGGTCAGCAGTGTGCGCGGCCAGTCACGCTGGTTGAGTGCGGGGGCGGCAAGCGTGGTGTTGTCCATCAATATTCAAAGCGCTTTCCGAGCAGCGCAAACAACACCCGCGCGCCCACGATGATAATGAGCGTGAGCACCACACCCATGGCGCTCGCATAGCCAAACCGGAAAAACTTCCAGGTGGTTGTAAACATATAGACAAACACGGTCTGGCTCTGATCACTTCCGAGCTGATAGGCCTGCCCAAACATCTGCATATGGGTGATGAACTGGGTTGCCAGCACGAACAGAATGGTGGGTGTGAGAAGCGGCAGGGTGATCCGAATAAGGCTCTGCCATCCACTTGCGCCATCCATGACCGCGGCCTCATACACCGATTGCGGAATGGCCCGCAGCCCGGCGATAAACACCAGCAGCGGGAAGCCAAACGTCCACCACACCGTGGTGAGCACGAGGATGAAAACCTCGCTGCCGGGTGTCCACCACTGAATTGAGGGTGCGCGCAGCACCTCGACCGTAAGGTAGTTCATGAGGCCGCCACGCGGGTCCCACACACTGATGGCGACCACACCCACCACCGTCACCGAGAGCACCGCCGGCAGGTAGAACACCGTACGGAAGAAATTGCGCCCGGCGAAATCGCGCTTCATCGTCACGGCCAATAACAGCGCTAGGACGGTGTTTAGGGTCATCACCAGCGCGGTAAAGGTAAAACTGGTGCGCAGGGCCAGCCACCACGTGTCATCGCTCAGGATGGCGAGGTAATTGGCCATGCCCACAAACCGCTGATCCACCGCCATGATCCGCCAGTCATACAGACTGATCTGCAACCCGCGCACCACCGGCCAGGCCAGAAAAACTACAAAGAAGATCAGCTGCGGCAGCACGAACAAATAGTTCGACAGCTGCCGGCGCGAGGAGGTTCGGCGGGGGCCTGCCACGATCATGCTGCATGATAGCGCCGATTTTGCCAGCGCAAATCCGTCATTCCGACTCCGGTCTACTGACCGGCACGCGACCTTGCTTTGGCACTCAGACCCGCTGTGCGCGGGAGGAATCTGCCGACGATGTGGTGCGGGGCGCACGGCGTAAACCCGTCATTCCGACTGCGGTCTACTGACCGGCACGCGTACTTACTTTGGCACTCA
>JANXLU010000034.1 GCA_025354985.1 Chloroflexota bacterium | reverse complement strand
AAATTCAACAACTATGTCAGGAACTCGTTGCTCTGGATGACCCGCCGTGCAAAGTGGCCCTTTCAGAAGCTGCGACGGTGGTCTGGGGCAAAAACATGATTCCACTGGCGAGTGTCCTGCCTTATGCCGATTACTGGGCCTGCATGGCGGCGGCGGATATCGTACTACTACCCTATCAACCGCACGTATACGGCGAACGAACTTCGGGAATATTCACCGAAGCAGTAGTAGGTGGCAAAATGGCCGTAGTAACTGCGGATACTTGGATGGCTTATGAATGCCAAAGGTTTGGTCTTGATAGCCTTGTATTTGACTGGAATCAGCCTGACAAGATTCAACGTCTACTCGCATTATCGGCTGCGCCAGATGTGCGGGAAAAATTTCATGACATGACTGCACAGTATGTTAAGTTTCACTGCGAACAAGGATTTGGCGGTGTGCTTGAACAGGTGGTCATGTCAAGCCCAGCCGCGACCCAGTCATGAACATCGCCCTTGGCTACCGTTGGTTCGAAACCGCCCTGGGTTATCACGTCCACCGCGCCTTCACGACACAAGGCCACGCGGTCACGTATGTAGGCCTGGCCACCGAGTCTCGCCCGGGCTACGGCGAGACGACCTCAATTCTCGAAATCTGCAAATCACTAAATCCCCGACCCGACCTGTTCATCTGGATCGACCCGGCCGGACGATACTTCCCCCGCGATATCGAATTACTGGATTTGCCCACCGCGTGTTACCTTGTGGATGTGCATCTGGGTCACTGGCGCGAACAGGTGGCAAGATTCTTCGATGTAGTCTTTGTCGCCCAGAAGAATGCAGTGCAACGTTACCGGGATGTGGTCGGTCACAGGCAGGTTTTTTGGCTGCCACTGGCCGCCGCGCCAGACGTGCACTACGACCACAACGTTGAGCGTATCTACGACGTGGGCTTTGTCGGCAACATGATTCGGGAACACGTGCAAAGCGGACGGGCACGCAGGCTAACGCTTATTGCCGAGCGATTCTCAACGAACAATCTTAATCGTTCCTACACACCGGAAGAGGTCGGGCTGGTCTACAGCCAGTCGAAAATCGTATTCAATACCAGCATTGCGGGCGACATCACCATGCGCTTGTTTGAAGGCACGGCCTGCGGGGCGATGATGCTTACGGATCAAACCGACAACGGATTGGGCGAGCTTTTTGACCCGATCTCCGAAGTCGCCACCTTCCAGGACGACGCGGACTTGATTCGCAAGATTGAAACCTATCTGGCTGATGATGCCAGGCGTATATTGGTGGCAGGTGCCGGCCAGGCGCGTACGCTGGCGCAGCACTTGTATCCCCATAGGGCCGAGCAAATGCTTGCGCAGATCGGCACTGCCGGTCGGATCGCACCCATGCGGACGGCGGGACCGGCGGACAAGCTATCAGCCCGACGCACCATCTACACGCATTTGCACATGTTGGATGCATTGTTTGATGATGCCAGGCAAGCCGGTCTCTCGCCAATCCGCAAGGCACAGCATGCACTTCCCGGCCTGACGCGTCGCGTGATCCGATAAGTTATGCGTGTTCTGTTCGTTTGCACCTATGACCGACCCGAGTTTCAACGCAAGGTCGACATCATTGCGAACGACCAAGCCATCGATCTCTTTTGCGTGATACCTGACCACGTAAACATACCCGAAGGCAGACGCATTTCGGCGAATGGACAGCGCGGCTATCAAATTTTGAAATTCAAATTGCGCCAACTTGGTCATTTGGGAGATGCGCATCGGCAGTTATATGAATCATTTGGTCTCCAAGTGGGTTCGGTCAAGCCCGACATCATCCACTGCGAGCACGAGCAGGAGGGGTTAATTGCCGCCCAAGTGGCACTTGCGCGAAATATCTTCGCACCCGGCATCCCGCTTGTCATGTATTCCTGGCAAAATTTATTGCGCAAGCGCAGTCCGCCCGTCCTGGCAGTGTGCCGCTTCACCCTGCGTAACGCACAACACATCACCTGTGCCAGCGAAGAAGCAGTCAGCGTGCTTATCAGGCAGGGTTACGTGGGCACAACCGATGTCTCACCAATGATTGGCATTGACCCGGCATTGTTCAAATCAGCTGATCCGGCGCGCGCCGCGGAAATCCGAGCGAGCTATGGAATTAGCGCAAATGATTTTGTTATGGGGTTCGTAGGGCGTCTATCGCCCGAAAAATCAGTTGACACGCTGCTTCAAGCGGCCGGCCAGATGAAAACCCAAACTACACTGCTTATCGCAGGGACTGGCGAAATGGAATCTTCACTAAAGACATTGGCACACGAGCTTGGGTTGGCAAATCGGTGTCATTTCGTTGGTTCAGTGCCAAATAACGCCATCCCGGATTTTATGAATGCGCTGGATGTGCTTGCATTACCGTCGCTTACGACGGCCAATTGGAAGGAACAATTTGGCCGCGTCTTAGCCGAGGCCATGCTATGCCAGCGCGTAGTTGTGGGCAGCAATTCTGGTGCAATTCCGGAGGTGATTGGCCAACCCGAGTGCATCTTTAGTGAAGGGAATGCGGCCGCATTGGCAACCATACTAGAAAGGCTGGCAAAAGAGCCGGCAACGCGCAAGCATTTTGCCTCGGCTGGGCATGATCGGGCCATGCAGCGCTTCACCATTGACGAGGTCGCACAAAAAAACGTGAAATGTTGGTTGAACTTGGCAAGTTCTCACTCTACGGTATGAAAATTTTTGTCGCACAACTCTTTTCATGAGTTTTAATCAACCATGCCCAGTATGTGGCCACCTACCCGCCACTCCGTTTCTGGATAAAGCACCTTTTCGGTTGGTGAAATGTCCAACGTGTGCGATGATTTATGTTGATCCAATGCCCTCTGTGGCGGCACTTGCCGGGCATTATCAAAATCCGGCATATTTTGCAGGGGAGGAATCCCAAGGCTACGCAAACTATTCTGACATGAAAAAGGTGCTGGTGCCACTTTTTCAACGGCGCATTGCAGAGATTGAACGTGCATTGCCGGGTAGGGGGCGAATTCTTGATTTCGGCTGTGCAGCCGGATATTTTCTGGAAGTAGCAAAGGATCATGGCTGGACCATTTCGGGTGTGGAACTTTCAGCCGATATGCGCAGCGAAGCAATGGCCAGCCTAAAAATCAATATATGCGCGTCGATCGATGAATGCCCGGATCAAAACTTGGATGCTCTAACGCTTTGGGAGGTGATCGAGCATTTGCCGGATCCCCTGGTTCAGCTTCGTCGGCTATTCAACCGCATAAGGCCCGGGGGTGTCATCATGCTTTCAACACCAAATAACGCCAACTGGCGTGCCCTAACCGATCCACAGTCCTGGACGGTTTTCAGACCCCCCTCCCACTTGGTCTATTTCACAAGCGCGACCCTGACCGAACTGTTGCACCGGGCCGGTTTTACCAACATTTTAGTGCGCGGTATTGGGCCGGCCCCGCGACTGCCGCCATGGCTTGATCGCCTGACAACATCGCTCCGTACTGGCCTGGTGAACGGTCAATCGCGCTACTGGAAACTGTCCCTGGCAACCTGGCGAGCGGTACGTGCGGCTGCATGGATCTGGCAAAAGCTGGCACACCCCAACGATGACGTTTACAGCACCATCGAAGCGCAGGCCATGCGTCCAATGACGCCAAATTAGAACCAGCTGAAATGACATCCTGCACCATCGTCATCGTCTCCTACAACACGCGAGAACTCACACTCTCTTGCCTAATCCAAATCCAGAATGTGCTTGGCGACGACGAATGGCGTATCGTGGTGGTTGACAACGCATCGACGGACGGAACCGCCGATGCCGTCCGTGCTGCGTTTCCGCTGGTCACGGTTATGCGATCCGAGCACAATCGAGGCTTTGGCGCCGGCAATAACCTGGCACTTCGCACGGTGACCAGCGAAACTGTCATTCTGCTGAACAGTGATGTAATAACCGATCCGACCACGCTTAGGAATTTGGTGGCGCGACTCATTGCCGACGACGACATCGGCGCGCTTTCGCCGCTACTTGTCACACAAGGTGGCCAGGGCCAGGCGTTTGCCTTCGGCAGTGATCCGACGCTTGGATATTTGGTTCGCCGTGGGTTGCGAGCACTTTTACGTCGAGGTCCGCCACATGACTGGAACGCGACTGCCGCTCGCGATGTGGATTGGGCGTCTGCTGCATGCATTGCGATCAGATACGGCGCACTCAAGAAAGTCGGATTGTTCGACGAAAATATCTTCCTTTACTTTGAGGATAACGACCTTTGCCTGCGCATCCGTCATGCCGGTTGGCGAATCGTTTACGACCCCGTGCTACAAGTCACTCACCTTGGCGGCGCGAGCATGCCCAATCGAGGCTCCGCCAACCAACGGTACTACGAGAGCCTCGTCTACTTTTATCGCAAACACTACGGAACAACCGCGGCAAGCCTGCTGGGGTTGCTGCTTGCGCCCTATCAAGCGCTCATGCGCGCGTCTAAAGTCTAAATCAAAGTAAAGTACGGAAAAGGCACAATAAAGCGCCCGCCTCCGTACAAGTACTCATGCTCGCGTGCCATAAATTCCTGAAGAAAGTGCCAGGGCAACACCAGGAAATAATCGGGTTTGGCAGCCCGGGCATCGACTTCACTAATTATCGGAATATTCGTGCCCACGGTAACCCGACCCCATTTATCCGGGTTTCGCTCCGCCGCAGCGGTAATCAAGGTGTGGTCCAACCCGAAGTATTGCAGCACGGTATTACCCTTCGTTGAAGCGCCGTATATGTATACCCGCTGGCCTGCGGCAACGGCCGTGCGCACATACTGCACGGTGTCTTGCTTTATCCGCTCCACCCGGACCGCAAACTCGTCATACACCCGCCGATTTGCCAACCCCAGTTTGATTTCATCCTCACGCATCGCCCGCACCCGACCAGCCGCCAGCTCTCGATACGTGCCGTCCCCAAAGCCTTCCACCGGTGCTGATTTGTTGCGAATGTAGGCCCGCAAGCTGCCGCCGTTTATGTCGTTCAACTCCACGTCGACAATTTCAAAGTCATGAAGCTGCAGCAAATATTCAAGCGACTGCAACGCGTAGTACGCCAGGTGCTCGTGACAAATATTGCCGAATTCGTTTGTCTTTAGCATGAGCGGCAGGTAGCTCATCTGGATGATCCAGAGACCGTTGGGCTCCATCACCTGCTTCACATCCGCCACGAAACGATTCGGATCTTCCAGATCGTAGAACATGGCGATGCTGGTCACAATTTTCGCCTTTTCCGGGCCAACGACGCGCGCATAGGTCTCGGCGCTAAAAAAGTCAATGGCCAGTTTATCGACGAGTGGTCTCGCCTGGGCGGCCACATTGCTCGGGTCAATCCCCGCCTTGATGATGCCGCCTGTTCGGTAGGAGTTTAGGAGCGTGCCGTCATTGCATCCGATGTCCAGCACCAGGTCACCTTCATGCAAATGAATCAGCGTTTCCGCGTTGTTGGCCAGGTCTGCCAACGCGGCGCGCATGGTCTGATTGGTCCCGCTCTTGTACCAATAGTTTCGATACAGCTCATTTGGATCGACGGTGTGGCGCAGCTGTAGCAATCGGCAGCGTTTGCACAGCACCAAATCGAGAGGCACCTTGTTTGCGGGCGCCTCGCCCGGCTTGGGAAAGTCAGAAACAAAATGTTCACCCAAATCCAGAATTGGCTCCAGCGCACCACTACATACGCGGCATGTGAATCGTGTCTTCATTTGCTATGGTGTCGGGATATCGCATTTGTCGAGCTGCAGGTAGTCAGTCGGCAAGTGAGACAAACTGGACCTCGTCGCTGTCGGCATGTTGTGCGCCTTTTGCAAAAGAGCCAAAAAGACCCAGTCGGCGAATACCGATTTGGTGCATAACATCGTCGTGCGTTTGCGTGACCATCGCATAAATTGTATCTTGAGTCAGATAAACTACAGCCGGTATGAATGCCCTCCGCGCGCTAAAGACCAACACAGGCCACCTGAATTTCGGTCGCGACCTGATTTCTAAATTTGCCGCCGTTAGCGCGAAGAATTGTCCCGCACGATCGGTCAACATCCTCGACATTGGCTGTGGTGGCCAGGCCACCGATCTGACGCTGGCTGCCGCTCAATATCCAGGCCAGCTGACCAATCTCCACGGCGTTGAATCCCATCTCCCGTCTGTGGAGCAGGCCCGCGCCCTCGGGGTGCAGATCGAATCGCTGAATATTGAGCAGGCGCCACTCCCTTATCCGGATCCAATGTTTGATCTGGTCATCGCCAACCAAATCCTTGAGCACACAAAACAAATTTTCTGGATCATTGGCGAGGTGTCCCGCGTGCTAAAGCCGGGCGGCGGGTTTATCGTCGGTGTGCCGAATCTTGCCTCACTACATAATCGCGTGTTGCTGGCCCTGGGTCGTCAACCTAGTTGTATAACACTTTTGGGCCCGCACGTCCGTGGGTTTGTCCCGGGTGAACTGCGCTCGTTTTTGCAAACCGATGGATATTTCAACGTTGCGCAGGTCGCCGGAAGCAATTTCTATCCCTTCCCGGAGTCGCTCGCCAGACCACTGGCACGAATTCTGCCCGATATGGCAGTTGGGATGTTTGTGCTGGCCAGTCGGACCATAAAGCCGGGCACCTTTACGGATGTGCTGCACAGCCGTCATTACCAGTCCGAGTTCTTTTCCGGATAACCTTGTGTATCCTGACAATTACAATTCTGATATGAAACCAAACCGGCTCCGCCTTGCACCACGTGCCGAAGAAGCTGGAATTGCGTTGGAGTTGGTTGGCGGCTTGCGACAACCAAACTGGCATGCGGGCGCACGGTAACGGGGTGAATCTCCTCTTCGACGCCCGCGTCATCCAGGATCACTTCCCCGGCATCGGGCGCTATGCGGTGAACTTGCTGTCCGAACTGCCGCATGCGTTGGATGAGCAGGATGCAGTCACGGTACTGCACGATCCGACGCGAATGAACACGCGCTACCCGGAGTATCGGAATAGGATTCAGGACAAACGAATCACCTGGCAGGAGTGCAGGGTCCCTGTATTCAGCATCAAAAACCTGCTGGTGCCCGCGGCGCCAAGCGGCCAAAGCCAGCTAACCCACTTCACCTACTATGTGCGGCCACTGCGTACTTCCGGCCCAAGCGTCACGACCATTTATGATGCGATCTCATTTGTCTATCCCGGCTACATCCCCTCTGCACGCGCCCGTCTCATCATCCGCCTGATGCATCAGCTCGCAGTAAACCGCTCGGATGCATTCCTGACGATCTCGCAAAGCGCCGCCAGCGATTTGGCAAAATATTTTCCACGCATGCGCGGGCGCACCCACGTCACACCACTGGCCGCTGATGCCACCTTTGTTCCGCAATCAGAGGATGCGCAACAGACGCTGCGCGCAAGACTGCAGCTGCCAGAGCGTTTTGCGTTGTATCTGGCCAGCAACAAGCCACATAAGAACCTGGATAAACTGGTTGGCGCCTGGGCTGAGCTTGCCAGAGGCGGAGCGGTCACTCCCCTGGTTATCGCCGGGCCAAACGACCCGCGGTTTCCACAAGCGAGCGCTCGCGCAAGGCAGCTTGGGGTCGAAGGCTTGGTGCATGTCGTTGGCGACGTGCCTGAAACGGATCTGCCCGCCCTATATTCAGCCTGTGCGCTGTTCGTTTATCCATCCCTGTATGAAGGCTTTGGCCTAACGCCGCTCGAAGCGATGGCGTGTGGAGCGCCCGTGGTATGCTCAAATGCGTCGTCATTGCCCGAGGTGGTGGGGACGGCAGCGGTCATGTTTGACGCCACACAACCGGGAGAAATTGCGCACGCCTGTACTACCATTCTGGGTGATGCCAGCAAGACAACCGAGCTGCGCGCGCGAAGCCTTGCACAGGCGGCAACGTTTTCCTGGCGGCGATGCGCGTGCGAAACTGTCGCCGCTTATCGCAGTATTGCACGTTGACCAGTTATGTACATTGTTCACATCTATAAGGACTATCCACCCGTTTTGGGCGGTATCGAGAATTGCGTTCAATGGTTCGCCGAAGCGTTTGCAGCGCGGGGTCATGACGTTTCGGTGTTGGTGACTGCGCTGGATGCGCACACCACTGAAAACATCGAAAATGGCGTGCATGTCATTCGGACTGGCCGACAGATTAGTGTTCAATCCACTCCACTCAGCCTGGCCATGCCGGCATGGCTCGCCCGCCTCACCCAGGGGGCGGATATCGCCCATGTACATGTGCCGTTTCCGCCGGGCGAAGCGCTGAACATGTGGGGTGGCAAAGCCCGGTACACGGTGCTCCACTGGCACAGCGATGTGGTTCGCCAAAAATCGTTGCTGCGGATATACGGGCCGTTGCTGCGACGCGTCGTGGCACGTGCTGACCACATAATTCCCACGAGTGATGCCTACATGCACACGTCACCATGGATCTCGCCGTATGCCGGCAAGTGCACCGCCATTCCTTTTGGCATAGACCCCGCAATGTTCGCACCAGACCCTGAAGGTCGGCTGCGCGTACGCGAAAAATTCAAGGTGTCTGACAAGTTCGTCCTACTGAGCCTGGGGCGCCTGCGGTATTACAAGGGTCTGGATGACCTGATTCGCGCCCTGCCCGCACTACCCGATGATTGCGTCGCGCTCATTGGCGGGCTCGGCCCCATGCTGGCCGACTGGCAAGCACTGGCGCAGCAGCTGGGGGTGGCAAACCGGGTGATCTTTGCCGGTGATGTGAGCGCGGCTGACCTGACGGCGTTCTACTCCGCCGGTGACTGCTACGCCATCCCCGCCAACTCGCGCGCCGAGGCCTTTGGCATCGCAATCCTGGAAGCCATGGCGTGCGGCCTGCCCATTCTGTCGACCGAAGTGGGCACCGCGACGTCCTGGATCAACCAGCACGAAGTGACCGGCTTGGTCGTGCCACCCCAGGCGCCCGGCGAACTCGCGGCTGCAGCGCTGCGGCTGCACTCCGATTCCGCGTTGCGCGCCCGCTTTGGCTCCGCCGCACGCCAGCGCGTGCGAACGAATTTCACCAGGGAATTGATGATCGACCGTCTCGCGGCCGTGTATGAAGCTGTCGCCGCCGGCTGACACGTCGCCCTGACCAAACGGCCAGCACAACCGTTAAGTAGTTCTTCACACAACCAAATATAATTAGCACTGCTAATGATTAGTGCCAACAATAAAACCAGAGCCGAACCATCCACGTATGCGCTGGCCGTGCGTCTGCTCATGGTGGTTCCGGCAATCGGTCATGCGCTGCGCATGACCAGCACCGACGGTGCATCCGCCGACCCGGAGCGCATGCATCATCACATGCTCCTGCATGCACTGCAAAACGGCGCCTGCACCTACAAAGACCTGATCGGCCGTCGGCACGTCTCCGCACCCACCCTTTCGCGCTCCATTGATGTATTGGTTCAGCGGGGATGGGTCGAGCGCACCGAAAACCCGACTGACCGGCGTCAAGTGGTGCTAAACCTCACGCCAGCCGGGCACGCCGAGTTCGCCGAGGCAGGCGAACGCATGACCCACGCCATTGCCACCGTGCTTGTTGGGCTCACGCCCGCAGAGCGCATAGCCACCGAGCAATCCTTTGAGGCGCTCCAGCGCGTCTTTAGCACCTGCCACGCAAGCCACCCCAAATCACACATACACCCAACCGCGCATCGAAAATAGACATGAAATCACTCATCCGTTCCCTCTCGTATCTAAAACCACAACTATGGATCACCATCGGCGCCTTTGTATCGATGGTGCTTGTCAACGTGCTGTCACTGGTCAGCCCGCGCATTCAGGGCTATATCGTCGATTCCGGCATCACCCCAAAGGCGCTGGATGTGATCGGCTACGGCGTGGCGCTGTTGCTGGGAGCTGCGCTGGTGCGTGCGCTGTTCTCGTTTGCGCAGACGTATCTGGCCGAGCAAATTTCTCAAAACGTGGCCTTTGACCTGCGCAATCAAATTTTTAACAAGCTCACCACGCTCAGCGCCAGCTATCACGACCAGCAACAAACTGGTCAGCTGATGACCCGCGTCACCAGTGACGTGGATGTGCTCAGGCAGTTTATAGGGGGCGGTCTGCTCCAGTTGATCGGCAGCATGATCGTGCTGATTGCCGCCGCTGTCATCCTGGTGACGTTGAACTGGCAGCTGGCACTCATCGAGCTCGCGGCCATTCCGATCATCTTCTTCATCCTTGGATTCTTTATTGCCCGGGTGCAACCGTTGTTCGCCCGCTCCCAAGTTGTGCTTGGCAAGCTGAACACGGTGTTGCAGGAGAACCTGGCCGGCATCCGGGTGGTACGGGCCTTTGCGCGCGAGACCCATGAAACCCAGCGCTACGGCGAGGAAAACAAACAACTGGCGGATGTGAACGTCGAGGCATCCAAACGAATTTCGATCAGCTTTCCAGCCATGTTTCTGGTGGTCAATATCGCCACAATGGCCGTGATCCTGGTGGGCGGCATCAAGGTCATCAACGACACCCTCAGCCTGGGAATCCTGGTGGCATTTAATCAATATCTGTTTGCCTTGTTGCAACCGGTGTTTGCGTTTGGCTTTTTGTCGGCCAGCATCTCGCGCGCGCAGGTCAGCGCCACCCGCATTTTTGAGGTGCTGGATACCGAAAACGAGGTGCGTGACAAACCGGGTGCCAAGGCCTTGCCGACTGTACAGGGGCGCGTGGAGTTCAAGCACATCACGTTCAAGTTTGCGGGCGCCGATCGCAACACACTGAGCGATGTGAACTTTGTCGCCGAGCCCGGAACATCAGTGGCCATTCTGGGCCGAACCGGCTCGGGCAAGAGCTCGATCATCAACATGATTCCCCGCTTTTACGATGCCAAGTCCGGTCAGGTGCTGATCGATGGCGTGGATGTGCGCGATGTGACGCTGGATTCGCTCCGTGCGGCCATTGGTATTGTGCTCCAGGACACCATCTTGTTTAGCGGGAGCATTCGCGCCAACATCGCCTATGGCAAGCAGGACGCCACCGACGAAGAGGTGATCGCCGCCGCGCAGGCCGCCCAGGCGCATGATTTCATCATGGCCATGCCCGAGGGTTACAAAACCCTGGTGGGCGAGCGCGGCGTGGGACTCAGCGGTGGTCAGAAGCAGCGTATCGCCATTGCCCGCACACTACTGCTCAAACCCAGCATCTTGATTTTTGACGACAGCACTTCAAGCGTCGACGCGGAAACCGAGTATCAAATTCAGCAGGCGCTGGACGAGCTGATGAAAGGGCGCACCAGTTTTGTCATCGCTCAGCGAATCAGCACCGTCCGGAACGCCGATCTGATCCTGTTGCTGGACAACGGCCAGCTGGTTGGCCAGGGACGGCATGAAGACTTGTTGCGCACGAGCAACCTCTATGGCGAGATTTTGGATTCCCAACTGCGGGCCTCTGATTCGCAACCACCCGCCCCCGTTGTAATTCCGACAAGTTCATCCGTTCCGCAAACCCCGCAGACTCAACAGGCTCCAATGGCACTGTTAACACCTTCACTAAAGGAGAAATCAATATGAACCGCAGCGGCCCTCCCGGCTCGATCCAGCAGGCCATGACGATCGAGGCCGAAAAACCGAAAAACACAAATGTTGCGCTCAGCCGATTGTGGGCGTATATCAGCCCATACAAGCGCGAACTGTTGATCGTATTTGCTCTGATCATTGGCAATGCCATCACCCAGGCACTTTGGCCCTTCATTATCGGGCGAACCATCGATCAATATATAAAGCCGGGCGGTGACATTGCGGCCAACACCGCCGGCGTCGTGCGCAACATGGCGATCGTGCTGGTGATATTCATCGCTTCGTTCCTGACCGGGCGCTACCAGATCGTGGCCATGAGCGTGGTCACGCAAAAGACGCTGCTGGCATTGCGCCGTGATATTTTCGCCAAGGTGCAGCGTTTGCCCATCAGCTATTTTGACAAAAACCCGGTGGGTGATCTCATGAGCCGCCTTGTCAACGACACCGATACGATCAATCAATTCCTCAGCCAGGGGTTGGCCCAGGTGCTGGGTGGATTGTTCGCGCTGGTGGGCGTGCTCATCGCCATGCTCATCCAAAGCTGGTTGCTTGCGATATTGAGTTTTACCGTCATCCCGGTGCTGATTATCACGACCAATTACTTTAGCGCTCAGGCCCGCAAAGCCTATCGCAAAACCCGGGTCACGATTGGAAACGTCAGCAGTGAGCTGCAGGAGGAAATCGCCGGCGTAAAAGTGGCGCAGGCCTTTAACCGAACCGGTGAGAACCAACGTCGCTTTGCAGATCGCAACGCCGCCAATCGCAACGCCAACATGGCAGCCACCCTGATTACAAGCGCCTTTGCGCCCTTGGTAGATGTGCTCAGCGTGGTGGCAATTGCGATTGTCGCCGGTGTGGGTGGGTTGTTGGTTGTACAGGGGCAATTTGGCATCGGGACGGTGGTCGCCTTTCTGGCCTATGTGCAAACCATGTTCCGTCCGCTGCAACAGCTCAGCACGGTCTATACCCAGGCGCAATCCTCGCTGGCCGGCGCCGAGCGCATCTTTGACCTTGTTGACGGACCCAACGAAGTGGATGCCAGCACCACGGCGCAGCTCCCGCCCGTCCAGGGAACGGTAAAGTTTGATGATGTCTCCTTTGCCTACGATCCGGCGAAGCCCATTCTCAAGCATGTGACCTTTTCGGTCGAGCCCGGTCAAACCGTGGCGATCGTGGGCCCAACCGGCGCGGGCAAGACCACCATCATCAATTTGCTCAGCCGTTTCTATGAACCCACCACCGGCACAATATCCATTGATGGACGCGATGTGCGCGGCTATACCCGGGACAGCCTGCGTGCCCAAACCGGCTCTGTGCCACAAGACAGCTTTCTGTTTGCCGGCACGATCGCCGACAACATCCGCTATGGCCGGCTGGCAGCAACCGATGCCGAGGTAGAGGCCGCAGCTCAAGCGGCCGATGCGCATGAGTTTATTGCCCGCCTGAAGGCGGGATATAAGACCGTGCTTGGAGAACGCGGTGGCGGTTTGTCCCAGGGGCAACGCCAGCTCCTTGGAATCGCCCGCGCGGTGTTGGCCAATCCGCGCATCCTGATTCTGGACGAGGCAACGAGCAGCGTGGATACGTACACCGAGAGCCTGATTCAGAAGGCGCTCAACCGGCTGCTAAAGGGCCGCACGAGCTTCGTCATCGCCCACCGGCTCAGCACCATCCGGGATGCGGATCTCGTGCTCGTTTTAAAAGATGGTGAAATTGTCGAGCGGGGCAAACATGACGTGCTGCTCGCCCAAAATGGTCTGTATGCCGATCTCTATCGCCGCCAGTTCCGCCAAGTCGTGGAGTGGAATGTCCCGGTAGCGGCTTGAACCACAGCTAAAAAATAGTGTGTGTGGCCATGGCCACACACACTATTTTTTTCTTATTTCACCAGCGCCACAGGCAGAAAGAAAAACGCCACGGCGAGAATCGCGTACAGTCCAAGCAGCAGTGCGCCCTCCAGCCAGTTGGTCTCGCCGTCGGACGAAACTTGCGCGCTCACAATACTGGTTACGATCAGGGCGACCAGTTCAAAGGAATTGAACTCAAGCGGAAGCACGTTGCCAAACAACGTGCTTATGAAAACCAGCAACGGCGCTACAAACAGCGCAATCTGCAGGCTTGATCCCACTGCGATCCCCATGGCCAGGTCCATTTTGTTTTTGAGCGCCACATCCACCGCCACCACGTGCTCGGCCACGTTCCCAATAATCGGCACCAGAATGATGCCTACAAAAAACTCGCTGATGCCAATCTGGCTCACCATCGGCTCCACCGCGCCGACTAAAATCTCGGACATCGCCGCGATCAACACTGTCGTGATCCCCAGCACAAGCAGCGCCGTTCGGGTGGACAATCGAGGGGTGTGGGTCACGGGAATCTGCCCCGGGTCGGCGTGCGCGGTGGCCGTCGGGTTGTTCTGAAACCCATAAATCAAGTTCAATATATACAGAACGATGATCACCCCCGCCGTGATCAGGCTGAGCGAGGAAACGTTTGCGTGATTGGGCTCAATCGCCACCGCGAATAGCGATGGCACCGCCAGCACCACTGCCGCGACCAGCATAAGCGTGGCGTTCATGCTGGCATCGCTCTTGTTAAATTTCTGGGTCCCATTTTTTAACCCGCCAAGCAACAAGCTCGCACCGCACACGAGCAGAAGATTCCCAATGATGCTGCCCACGATGCTGGCCCGAACCAGTTCAAACAGGCCTTCACGCAGCGCCAGCACGGTGATGATCAGCTCGGCCGCGTTGCCCAGCGTGGCGTTGATCAGTGCCCCGGCACGCTCGCCAGCACGCACGGACAGCTCTTCCGTTGCGTCACCCAAAATGCCGCTTAGCGGCACCACTGCGAGAGCCGCCGTGACAAAAATAACCGCGGGCGACCAATGCAATAATTCGGCCGCCAACGCCACCGGAATAAATATGAGCAGCAGGTTCAACGGCCCGGCAACCACCTTCATGACGTCTTTCATGCAGTCTTTCATTCTGGCCCACGTTCGCGTGACTCCGCATTCTCGACGCCGACAAACAATTGTTCCTCCAAGGGGATGGCTTCCTGCAACATGTGCTCGGTCTCGGCTTCGATATAAATCTCGCCAAACATCGCGTCCTGTGAGGCGCGGACGGCGAAGCGTTTAAGCAGCTCAAGCAGTGCCAGCAACATGATGACGACTTCCTGCCGTGTGTCCACACCAAACAGTATTTCGGTAAATGCCACCCGATTGTTGATCCGAACGCGATCGCGAATCCGGTCGATGCAATCGTGCACGGTAAAGGGAAGCCGGCTGACCATGTAGTCCGCGTTTGGCGGCGGCAACAGTCGATCCACCACCCGCTGCATCGCCCGCGCCAGCACGTCGATCGTGACGTTGTCCAATGGCAGTGTGCGGCTGGTCGGTTTGCTGATGGGTGGTGGTGAAACCGGATAGCTGTGCAGATTTAGCTGCTCGCGCCTGTGCAACTGCTGCGCCGCCCGCTTATACAGTTGATAAGCCTTGAGCTGCGCCACCAAATCCTCTTCATCGGTCTCGCTGATCTGCAGCTCAAGCTGATTCTGTACCTGAGGCAGCAATGCCCGGCTTTTGAGCAATATCAGGCGCGCCGCCACCTGAACAAAGTTACTCATGGTGTGCGGGTCGCGCGCCACCAGGTTGTTTAGGTGCGCGATAAACTGATCCGCCACCGAGGCCACGCTGATGGCGGTGATCTCCAGTTGCTGCTCCTCGATCAACCTCAGCAGCACATCGAGCGGCCCCTCAAACTCGGGCAGGTGCAACGTAAAGGCCTGCACGGTTCCCTGATGCAGCTCCGTCGCGATGGTCTCACTTTCCTGTGGTGCGTCGTCGGGCGTCACGTCTTCATCTTCGGGCATGTGGTTCGGAGGCAATTATCTCAGGCGGTTCGCCTATGCGCGATCCCCTGCCGCAACCACCATTGCCGCGATCTTCGTGCCGTCCCACTCCAGCGGCAAGTCGTCCACCATCACATATGGCTTATGGGCGGCAAACGCGCCATGAACCACCAAATGTTGTGCCCTGGCCAGAAATGCAGCGGCGTTGTCCACCGTGGCGCCACCCCCAACCAAGAGAGGTGCTCCTTGCGCGGCGGCTTTTGCCTCATCCAGCATGGCCATCGTGTGATCGACGCTCTTGCCGGTGATCACCAATCCATCGGCGTGACCAAACTCCACGGCCTGACGGCACGCTTCGGCCAGCGGCAATGGCGCCACCGGCTCGCCAACCCGGTCATAGATGTCTGCAAAGATTTGAATGTCTCCGGCGCCCAGTGACCGGCGCGTCTCAAGCGCATCGTATGCACAACCTGTGAGCAGGCCCTCCATCTTCATCATGGCGCCCACGTACACTTTCAAACGCACAAACTGGGCGCCCACTGCATGCGCTATCGCGAGCGGGGCCCGCGCACCGTGCCCCATCAGGCTTATTCCCTGGAGCACCCCGGGGAACCGCCTGCGCAACGCCGCCCCCACGAGGGTCATCAATGCGACCGTCTCGGGCAACACGGTCGGGCCCGGCGGCGTATCCCGCGTATCCTGCACATACCAAGCCCGCACACCCGCGTCAAACGCCACCTGCGCATGCATAACCGCGTGCCGCACGATCTGGTCGGTGCTATAGCAATCTTTTCTGTGCGACACAACCGACGGCAATGTGTGGATTGCGGCGATGATGGGGGGCGGCGTTGGCATCTAGTTCCAGTGTCGCTTGACTATGTTTTCGTGTGAAGCACGAATGCTCTCAATTTCACCCTTTGGACAGAGGTCCTGCTCAACGATAAACCAATCTGCGCCCAACTGCTCGGCAACCGGAAGTATCTTGTCAAAATCCATGATGCCATCGCCAACGATCTCAAAGGTGTGTTTTTCATCGCCGGTCATGTCTTTCACATGAACGACCGAAACGCGGCTACCAAGATGCTTGAGCACCTCAACCACATCCAAGCCCGCCTTTTGCACCCAAAATAGATCGAGCTCAGCCTTTACCAGCGCCGGGTCGGATTCATCCATGAGCACCTGGTGACCCGTGCGCCCATCCTCGACCTTCGTAAATTCAAAGTCATGATTGTGATATGAGAACGTCAATCCATGCTCCCTGGCGATTTTGCCGGCTTCGTTGCACGTATGGGCGATGCTGGTCCAGGCAGCCACACCACCTCGAAGTTCCGGCGCCACCCAGGCCAGCGCAAGATGCTTGGCGCCGTTTTTGGCGTACTCTGCGGCTGTTTTGGTCATGGTCTGCCAATCCGCCACGGTGTCCATGGTAACGTGCCCACCAATGACCTTCAGCCCAAGCGCGCCAAGATGGGGGAACAGCAGGGCCGGGGCGGCGGCGCCAGAATGCTGAAACAATTCCACGCCGGAATATCCGGCACGAGCCACCTGGTGCAGCGTCTCGGCGGCGTTTTTGACGAGTGACTCTCGAACAGTATAGAGTTGCAATCCAATTTTTCGCATGTCGCATTATCCATAGGTTTGGATACAATCGGTTTTTGAGGATCGTGGTTGATAAACCACACGGAATAACCATGGCTATTGAAGACGCGGCACGAATCATTCAAATTCTTGGGCTCGAAGACGAACTCCGGCTGGTGATGAAGCAACCGGAAATTGAAATGCTCAAGCGCATGGACAACAAAAAGCTCGCACTTGAAATGCTAAAAACTGCGGCGCATCAGGCTAGCGTGCACTCCCGCCTGATGATTATGCGGGATGCACTCAAAGAACTGGGCGTGTCATAACGCGATTAGTGCGCCAGCCAGCCATGGCGTGTTTGGCCGCGGCGTGGGCCGGCACCATCAGGACATCCTGAACGCTCAACAATAACGCGACGTTGATGATCTTGCCGCGCTTTTGCGCGAGCATTTGCCGACCAAGGGTCTGACAGAACACGAATACCGGAAGGACGTTAACGTACATCACTCCAGCCCAATCTCAAAGTGAGAAGTGTTCGGCGAATCGAGGACCACGAAACGGCATTATCGCTAACGAATCCGGGGAGAGTCACCGGGTTCGTTAGCGATAATGCATTCCGATCATGGATTCACCAAAACGAAGTGCCTGGATAGACGTTATTCCCGAAGACAAAGCCGATGGCTTGTTGAACGAGTTATACGAGAAGGAATGGGACAAGGAACATCATGGCGTCGATAACATTCTGAAGGTGCACAGCCTGCACCCGGAAACGCTGCGAGCTCACGTCGATTTATATCGCACGGTGATGTATGGTCGATCCGCGATTACCCGCCCGGAGCGCGAAATGATCGGTGTCGCAATATCGGCCATCAACAAGTGCTTTTACTGAACAAGCCACCACGCGGCCGGTCTGGTTCGCTTAACCAAAAACACAAAGCTGGCTGAGGATCTCAAACGTGATTACGCCTCTGCCGAGGTGACACCGCGCCAACGCGCAATGCTCCACTACGCTGTAAAGTTGACTCGGACGCCCGGAGAAATGGTGGAAACGGACGTGGTTGCACTGCGTATCGTTGGTTTTACAGACCGCGATATATTGGATATCAATCAGGTAACGGCATATTTCGCGTATGTCAACCGGGTGGCAGACGGATTAGGTGTTGTCACGGATGCCTATGCATTACCAAAAGATGCAGAATGAATGTAACAATCCTCGACGATTACTTTGACACATTGCGAACACTCGATTGCTTCCAGAAACTGGTTGGACACAAGGTGACCATTTGGAATGATCATGTGCAGGATGTGGAGGTATTGGCGGACCGGCTAAAGGATACCGAGGCGCTGGTGCTGATCCGCGAACGAACGGCGATTCGTGCCGCGCTAATTGAGCGGCTGCCAAAACTCAAGTTGATCAGCCAACGAAGTGTATTCCCGCACATTGACATTAACAGTTGCACAACCCACGGCATTGTCGTCTGCTCAAATCTACACGCTGATACGCCTTCTTACGCGACCGCTGAACTCACCTGGGGACTGATCCTGTCTGCAATGCGCCAGATCCCGCAACAAATGGCATCCCTCAGAGCCGGCAATTGGCAGCTTGGCATTGGCACAACGCTTCGCGGAAAAACACTGGGGATTTTTGGATATGGCAGGATTGGTCGCGCCATCGCAGGTTACGGCCGGGCATTTGGCATGAAGGTGCAAATTTGGGCACGCGAGCCATCACGTGAACAGGCGCTGGCGGACGGTTATCTGGTGACACAAAGCAAGGCCGAGTTCTTTGAAACCTCGGACGTGCTTTCGCTGCACGTTCGCTTGGTGGCTGCTACGCGCGGCATGATTACCGGCGACGATCTTGCACGAATGAAACCAACCGCAGTACTGGTAAACACCAGCCGGGCCGGTCTAATATCGCCCGGCGCACTGGTCGCGGCGCTCAAACATGGGCGTCCGGGGATGGCTGCCGTAGACGTATTTGAAGAAGAACCCCTGAGGGATTCAACGGACCCCTTGCTATTGCTTCCAAACGTTGTGGCCACACCACACATCGGCTATGTTACGAGAGATGAATACGAGCTGCAGTTCACCGATATTTTTGATCAAGTCGTTGCTTATGCATCAGGCAATCCAATCAACGTGGTGAACCCATCGAAATAGTGGGCCGGTATGAGACGCACATCCGGCACACATCGGACTACCTCAGCGAGAAGAGCGCTGAAGCGCGATCCACAATGTGATCACCAATGGCTAGACTGGCGGTTGCCGCCGGCGACGGGGCGTTGATCACATGCAGTGCATCCTGCATTTCGATAAACGAAAAATCATCAACCAGCGTGCCGGTGCTGGCAATTGACTGGGCGCGGACGCCGGCGCCACCGCGTTCCACATCCGCCGAGCGCAATTCGGGAACGAGGCGCTGCAGCGCCTGGACAAACAGATCTTTGCTCAAAGACCGGCGTATTTCCATCAGCCCGGTGCGCCAAAATTTACCGGCAAGCTTTTGAAAACCAACAAAACCCAATGCTTCGGCGAGATCGCCCACGTTTACTTTGCCCCATGAATAGCCTTCGCGTGCAAGCGCAAACACCGCATTTGGGCCGGCCTCGACTTTTCCATGGGTGGTCTTGGTGAAATGCACGCCCAGAAATGGAAAGCTTGGGTCAGGTACGGGATAGATCAATCCGCGCACAAGATGCTGCCGCTCCGGCTTAAGAAAGTAATACTCACCCCGAAAAGGAACAATCTGTACATCCTGCGCGGCGCCCATGAGCCGAGCCAGGCGATCGGCATACAAACCACCGCAGGTGATCACATGTTTGGAAACATGTGTCGCAGCCGGAGTGTGAATCGCCAATCCTCCGGAACCTCGCTCGACTTTGTCCACACGTTCGAGAAAGCCAAACTGCACTCCGCGTGCTTCCAACAATTGCCGGAGCCTGACACAAACCGCCTTGTAATCAACAATCCCTGTTTGGGGTGAATGTACGGCGGCGATGCCGGCGGCGTATGGCTCGATCTCGCGCAATTCCGCCTGGTTGATCCAGCGTACACCGGGAACGCCATTGGCAATGCCGCGTTCAAGAATAGTTCGCAAACGGGGAAGCTCATCGTCGGTATACGCCACGATCACCTTGCCGCACAGTTCGTAGACGATGTGGTGCTCTTCGCAGAATTCCTGCATACGGCGCTTGCCAACACCACACAGCGTTGCGCGCAATGACCCCGGTTTGTAGTACAACCCGGCGTGCAAAACGCCACTGTTGTTTCCCGTCTGGTGGCGGGCCACGTTGTCTTCCTTTTCTAAAATTGCGAGTGAGCACGCCGGGAATCGGTTCGTCAGGGCATAGGCGGTAGCCAATCCGATGATTCCAGCGCCAACAATGGTGATATCCGCAGTTTTCACGGATACGATGATAGCTGAATTGCACGCTGCGGGCAACCCACTAGGCAATATCTATTTCGAGTTCGTTTAGCGTGATAAACCGATATGGATGAACATTGACAATCAGCGTCTTGTCCACCTTGGTTATACCGCTGGATTTTGGTCCGTAATTGCGATGCTGATGACCGTGCACCATCAAGCGCGGGCGAAAATTCGCGATCAGCCAATTGAACGCGCTGAAACCAATGTGCGCACGATCGGTGCCATCGTGAATGCCATGCGCCGGGGAGTGCGTCACCAGGATATCCAGTCCGCGCCCCTGAACCAGTCTTGGGAGCAACATGGCGGGCGCCAATGTATATGCACGCAATCGCTGTTCCTGATCCTCGTATTGAAAGGGAACATCCAGGGTGTAGCGCATGCACCCCTGCAGACCAGCCAGTGTCAACCCGTTTTCATGAATGCGTTTTCGATCCAAATTGACCCAACCCGGCGCGTCGGTTCGCACAACGCCGTTTTCGCCAATTTCGTTTTTGTCGTGGTTACCCTTGACGAGCAGGCACGGCACATTAAGCGCCGAAGAGATAAACTCAAGATACCAAATGGGCAGGTCGCCGCAACTGATGACCATTTCGACCCCGGCACAACGCGATGCGATGGCCGGGCTATACAGCCAATCCACCACCTCATCGCTCACGGCCAGGATCTTCATTACGACTATGTCCGAGACTTGAGAGCGGCCTAACGGGAGAAATGCTTGAGGTAGGTCTCCATAAAAATGTCCAGATCGCCATTCAGCACGTTTGCCGGGTCGGTCCGCTCAACATCGGTGCGCAAGTCCTTAACCAATTGATACGGCTGCAACACGTAGTTGCGAATCTGGCTGCCAAAGTCGGCATCCAATTGCTCGCCTTTGAGTTTGCGCAGCTCGTTGTCGCGCTTCTGGTCATCAAGATCTTGCAGGCGGCTCTTGAGGATGGACAGCGCCCGTTCACGATTTTGAGTCTGGCTGCGCTGATCCTGACAGGTCACCACCAACCCGGTTGGGAGATGCTTGATACGGATGGCGCTTTCGTTCTTCTGCACATTTTGCCCACCCGCGCCGCGTGATCGGTGGGTCTCGATTTCAAGATCGGCCATGTTGATCTCAATATCAATTTCCGTATCCTGCAGGTCTGGATACACTTCCACACGCGCAAAACTGGTCTCACGGGTGTTGCCCGCATTAAAGGGTGAGAACCGCACCAAACGATGTGTGCCCCGTTCACCGCGCAAAAACCCAAAAACCTTGTCGCCCTTGATGCCAATTGTGGCGCTCTTGATACCCGCACCTTCACCAGCGGTAAAGTCAATTTCACTGACCTTAAAGTCATGCGATTCGGCCCAACGCAGATACATCCGGTAGAGCATTTCCGCCCAGTCCTGGGCGTCCATCCCACCGGAACCGGTTTGCACGGTGAGAATCGCATCACTTCGATCGTGGGCGCCGCTGAACATGAGCTCGCGCTCCACGTTGACCAAATCCTTGCTGATGGCCAAACACTCGATGTCCGCTTCGTTGGCGGTGGATTGATCGTTTGCCTCCTCGGCGAGGTCGACCAGGGCGCGCGTATCATCAATGCGCCGCACGAGTGCGGAAAAATCTCCCACTATTTGCTTTAGCTGGGACAGCTCACGCATAACGCCTTGCGCACGTTGCGGATCACTCCAAAGATTGGCATCCGTGCTGGTGGCCTCCAGCTCGACAGCGCGTTTCTCTTTTGCGGCTATGTCAAAGACGCCCACGCAAAGCTGCCAGTCGTTCTTCGGCAGCCGCGAGGGTCTCTTTTGTGGCGATGAGGGATTCAAGCATGGTATCCGCCGAAAACAGGCGGGCGTGGATTGTAGCAGGCAAGCACGCGGCATGGATACTGAGCGCAGTAGCCCAACCCGCAAAATCCGGTGCGGTACCATCGAAGACCATGGCAAGCCTCACCGGACAAATTATTGCCGGATACAAAATCGAAATGCCCCTGGCAAAAGGTGGCATGGGGGCCATTTATCGCGCCCGCCAACAGTCCAATGGTCGCGAAGTGGCGTTTAAGGTCATGTTGAGCGACGCATCGGAGGATGGGTCGCTGATTCAACGGTTTAAGCGCGAGGCCGAAGTATTGTCGTCGCTAAAGCACGCAAACATCATAGATGTGTATGACTACGGTGAAAGCGACGGCGTTCTCTATATGGTCATGCCATTGCTCACGCATGGGACATTAGGGGACAAAATGCGACAAGGTCAAATGTCGACCGGGGACATTCGCAGAATCATGTCGCAGATCACGGGAGCCGTGCAGTATGCGAATTCACAGCATATTGTGCATCGCGATCTCAAGCCCGAAAACATACTCCTGGACGCCGCCGGAAACTGCAAAGTGTGCGATTTCGGGATTGTCAGCATCCAGGACGCGAGTACGCGGCTGTCCCGCGTCGGCACATTAATGGGAAGTGCCCACTACATGGCACCGGAACAGTGCAACGGCGGCGCCGTGGATGGGCGCACGGATGTTTACGCACTTGGCATTATTTTGTTTCAATTGGCCACCGGGCAACAACCGTTTACCGGCGACAGTTGGAACGCCGTCGCGCTCCAACAAATTACCAAGCCGCCTCCCAAACCCAGGGCGCTAAACGCAAGCTTGTCACCAAATCTTGAAGCCGCCATACTCACTGCTCTCGAAAAACTTCCAGAAAACCGGTTTGCCAGCGCAGCCGCATTTGGTGCCGCGGTTGAAGAGGCGCTGTCAACGGAAGGCAAACCAAACCCAATTGGCGCAAAGAAGCCGGCGGCTCCCGCGTTGCCAACACTCGTATACCAACCCGACAAACAGGCGCCGAATATTGGCCGCCGGGTGGTCATAGTGGGAGCCGGGGCGCTTGGACTGGCCGGAATCGGGCTCGTGATCAACCAGCAGTTGCGCGTGCCGAGTGGGACTGCGGACATTCGACCAGCCGGCTCGACGATTCCGGCGACGCAAATCAGCGCGGAAGTCACGCGCCAATCCACGACGGTAGCCACACCAACCGCTGGTGCGCCGCCCACCAATCCTCCGCGCCCGGATCCAACCAACACGCCCGCATCTGCGGTGGCCGTTGCACCAATCGCACCTGTGCGCAAGGCCGGAAGTGATCGGGCGATCGTCACGTTACCCGGGGCGGGTGCGGGATTGGAAATCGAATTGATCCGAATTCCCGCCGGTGAGTTTACGATGGGGGGCGTTGAAAAGGACGACGAAAAGCCCATCCAAAAGGTCCAGCTGGCCGAATTTGTCATTGGTCGAACCGAGGTTACCGTGGCACAGTTTGCAGCGTTTGTCAAAGCGACCAGCTATAAGACGCAGGCAGAGCGGGATGGCAGCAGTTACAGCTATGACGGCACAACGTATCGGGAGATAGCCGGCGCCAACTGGGCGTCACCGGTTGGGCCCGGCAGCACCGTGGTGGGCAAGCAAACTCACCCGGTCACGCATGTAAGCTGGGGAGACTGCATGACATTTTGCGAATGGGCGCAGCGTGTTACCGGGGTGGCCTTCACCCTGCCAAACGAGGCCCAGTGGGAAAAAGCCGCGCGAGGCACGGATGGGCGGATCTATCCATGGGGGGCGGCGCCTCCCGACGATACCCATGCAAACATGCTCCTTGCAGAGAACGACACAACACCCGTGGGCAAATATGGCATTGGCGGTTCAAGCCCGTATGGACTGGACGATATGGCTGGGAATGTCGCGGAGTGGACACTTAGCAAGTATGAGCCTTACCCATACGATCCTGCCGATGGTCGCGATGACCCGGCCCGTGATGCCAGCCATCGGGTGTTTCGCGGCGGCTCCTGGTTCGATGCGGATTTTGACATGCGCTGCGCAAATCGATCGGACTCCGAACCCGCCAACCGGCAGGGAAATATTGGGTTTCGCGTGTGTGTAGACGCCGTGCTGGCCAGCTTGTAACACTATGAGGGGATTCACATACGAGTGATTGCGGTGAAGCATTTGACCCGGTCACTGAGCAACAACGATTGCAATCGCATAATCGCGCTCATGTGCAAGGCTGACCGACCATTCATGCCAGCCAAGTTCGCGTGAAATTTCGGCCGCCCGGCCATGTAAATACAACACTGGGCGCCCTTTCTCGTCGTTCAGCACTTCGACCTCGAACCATCCGATGCCGTGCTCGCTCATGACGCGCATCCCCACGCCGAGCGCCTTGCTGGCGGCTTCCTTCGCTGCGAACCGAACCGCCAACGGCTGCACCCGACCGAGACAATAGGCGATCTCCGCCGGGGTAAAGACCCGCCGCAGGAAGGCATCGCCATGATGCTCAAGCGCGCGCTGCATCCGGGGGATGTGCAGAATGTCGGTTCCGGTGGCGATCATCCGGCCGACACGCACACAAAGTTATCCACATCCAACCATGTTTGCGCCACGCGCTGCAAATCCTTGCGTGTAACCGCGGCCACCAAATCGGGATATGCCAGCAAATAGTTTAGACCCAGGTCGTATCGAACCATATTGTTGATCTGCCCCGCTATCCCCTCGTTGGTTTCCAGCGCCAGCGGCAGGCTTCCCGTAAAGTATCGCTTGTTATCATCCAACTCGGTGATCGTCACACCTCGTTGCTGCATCCGTTTGGTTTCCGCCCGGCTTAGTTCCAATACACGATCGACCGTGGATGGATTGGTGCCGGCGTAGCAACTCCAGGCGCCCGGCCCGGGACCACCTTCAAAGCGCGTGCCAATGTAATACACCAGCCCTTCTTCCTTGCGCACACTTTCACCCATTCGACCGTACATCCCAAATTGCCCCAGCACACTGTTCATCAATGCACAAGCCATCCAATCCGGATGTGTGCGGGGCAACGCCGCGTGTCCCCATTGCACCGTGGTCTGGCTTTTTCCCGGCATCGTAATGTGCTCGCGCTGAATGCCCGGGGTTTTTGTAACGAGTGGCAGTTCGGCACGCGCGATCCGCGTGGCGGACCAATCGCCAAAGTTTGCTTGCATCAGTTCCCGCACGGCTTTTGGGGTGATGGCGCCACACACCACCACCACCATACCTTGGGGCGCATAAGTGCTCGCGTGAAACTGCCGCACATCGTCCAACGTAATGGATCTGGCCGTGGCCATCTCACCATCTGCGCTGTAGTGATAAGGATGTCCTTCGGGGTAACACAGACGACCAAACGCCAGGCCGCACATCGCGTTGGTGCTGTTGGTGCGCTCTTCAAGGTCATTTAGCCACTCCGCGCGCTCCTTCTCAACTTCGTCAGACGGAAACACCGGCTGCCGAATTGCCTGCGCCAGAATCTCGACCATCAGGGGGGCATCCTCGCTCAGGCTCTTTGCCCCAAAGCCGGTTGTATGCATGGCAGCGCCGATCGATGCGCTTGCACCAATGGCTTCGGTTGTTTCAAAGATTTGGTCGTAGGTATAGCGGCTTGTCCCACGCATCAGGCAGTCACTGGTAAAACTAGCCAGACCGAGTTTCCCCGGGCCAAATCCGTGTTCATCACGCGTGCCACTTATCAAATAGCCGCTGATAACGACGGCCGGGCTGGCATGATTTTCATATACCAGGACCCGAATGCCGTTTGCAAGCGCAAACTGGGCAATATTCTTCTCATTTGGGAGCGAGGCATCCACCGGCCGCTTAACCATGATTGGCCTCCGCAACATACAAACCAACCGTAACATGATCCCGGTTCAAGATTTGGTTGGCCACGCGTTGCACATCCGCCAGGGTGACCCGTTGCAAGTGCGGCATGTATTTGTCAAACCAGGTGTAATCGGCAAACATTTCACAAAACCCCAGCCAAAATGCCTGATTGGTGACGGTTTCAGTACCAAACGCAAACTGCGCCCGGGTTTGCTTGATGGCTTTGTCCAATTCGGACCGGGTTATGCCTGACTTTTTCACCAATTCAATCTGATCCCACAGCGTGGTCTCCACCTCGGAAACGGTCTTGCCGGGCATGACGGTCGCGCTAAGTGAATAAAGATGCGCATCAATGGTTGGCGCCACCCCGCCTCCAATATCCGCGCTCAATCCGGTATCAACCAGTGCTTTGCTTAACCGCGAGCTGCGATTGCTGGTTCCGCCACCGAAGAAACTCAATCCGCTGGCGCCACACAAGACTGAATCCAACGCAACCAACGCAAAGAAATCAGCGTGCGTGGCTGGTGGCGCTGCAAACGCCATTGTCAAATAGTTTGTACTGCCCTCACCCCGTACCGTTACGCGGCGCTCGCCTTTCTGAACCGGCTCCACTGCCGTTACAGGTGGCGCCTTTGGACCAGCCTTATGTTTGCCAAAGGCCCGCCGAAGTTTGGCCAGCATGTCAGCGGCGTCAAATGCACCGGCGACACATATCACGGCGTTGGCCGGCGAATAATAAGTGGCGTAATGGGCAGCCAGAGCATCGCGGGTCATACTGTGCAAATCACATTCGTGACCTATGACTTCATGACCATACGGGTGCACCTTGAAGGCTGCCGCCTGCACCTCTTCGGAAAGCCGAAAGCTTGGGCCGTTTTCATACATCTGGCGCTCATTGATGATGACGGTGCGTTCGCTCTCAACCTCGCGCTTCCTAAATTGCGTATTGACCATGCGATCCGCCTCTATCTCAATGGCAAGGTCAATCTTGTCGGCCGGCATGGTCTCGTAGTAACACGTGAAGTCAATCCAGGTAAAGGCGTTGCGCTGGCCACCCTCCCGGGTAATCAAGCGATCCATCTCGGCTTCATTAAACGATGGGGTGCCCTTGAACATCATGTGTTCCACCCAATGTGAAATTCCAGTGATGCCCGGATGTTCGTTACGGCTGCCCACCCGATACCAGACGTTAAGCGTGGTCACCGGAGCCGCATGCATTTCTTTTAGGAGAATGGTGAGGCCGTTTGCCAGACGGACTTTGATAGGTTTTGATTTTTTCACAGACAAAGACGATTGTATTCCGTACTTATTTGAGCACCCGGGCATCTCCCACGCGCCTGGTGATTCCTACAGCGTCAAGGTGTTCGAGCAGCGCCAACGCGTATTTCCGGGACGTGCCAAATGCGTCCCGAACACCGGCGGCTGTAATCCGGCCATTTTCGCCAATCACCTCGCGAATGCTCCGGACCGCAGCGTCATAGGTTTCTGGAAGAAAAACCACATCGGTCCCGGTCTGAATCAATTGACGCCGTCGTATCAACACGTCAAACACAGGCTGACTCACCTGCGCGACACAGTCCTTGACGGGTGGCGTTGCCCAAGGGGTCGCGCGCATGGCCTGAATCAAATGGGTCACGGCCCCGCTCTGATCCAAGCTAAATGCCACTGCGTGGGTTGCGAGACGCACGTAGTCACCCTCCGCCACGAGGTCCGCTGAAAATTTGATCAGGGCGGCAAACTCACCCGGGCTTAGCCCGATCCTGCTGCGGAGCGTATCACGCGGCATGCCCTCAACAAGCGGTTGGGCGCGGTGAAAGGATGTCAACCATTGAATGGATTGAGAATTCCGTGTTTCCCACGTGGTGGTAAGCGCAACAAAGCCCAATATCTCGTGCACACTCGTGTCGTCACGGATATTGGCAAGCGCTTCGTCCGTCTCAGCATCACTAAAACCGAGTTTGTCGGTGAGATTACTTTTGGCTATAAAGGCTTCCTGGTGGAGTGCCGCGCGCAAGCGGTCCGCGGGCGTGCCTCTAAGCACGGCATCCAGACGCTCGGTCACAACCGCGTCCACATGCCCGGCCCTGCGTCGGTAGCGTAAGCTCGGATTTGGATCCACCACCTGACCACCGCCGAGCGTAATGCTTGGCGATGGCAGACGCACAATAAACCGGTCACCCCGCGCGCAAGCGATCGGCGATGCCATCTCAAACTGCACCCAGGCGGTTGTGCCCGGCTGAACCTCATTGCCGTCCAACAATTTTACGGTCGCCAGAGATTCAGCCGCACCCAGAAACAGCTTGACCTGCTGGTTGTGCCGCAACGTGACCACCGACGATTTGCGCCCGGTCGCCATGTAATCGCGCAGTTCCACCTGCACATCAATCAAGGTGGTGGCCCGCATGGAGCCGGGCGCTGCCAAAACACAACCCCGCCGAGCCTGATCCACCGAGACGCCTGTGAGGTTGACCGCCACCCGGCTCCCTGATTGGGCACGCTCCTGATTTTTTCCATGTGTCTGCAACCCACGCACACGCGCTCCCAAAGCCGCCGGAAATATTTCAACCTCGTCACCCACATGCAACGATCCACCGGCCAGAGTGCCAGTGACGACCGTGCCGAACCCGGCGATGGTGAACGAACGATCAATCGCCAGCCGGGGTCGACCATCAACGGCAAGCGCCGGCAATGTTAGTAGCACGGATTGTAGTGCCGCGACCATTGTGTCCAAGTTGGTCCTGTTGCGTGCGCTAACCGGGACAATAGGAGCATCTCGCAGCGGTGTGCGAGCCAACAGTGCGCGCACATCCTCGGTGATGAGCGGCACCCAGTCCGGATCGGGCGCCAGATCGATCTTGGTCAGAGCAACGATCCCCCGCGAGACATGGAGTAAATCCAAAATCGCGAGATGCTCTCGCGTCTGTGGCATTGGGCCCTCATCCGCGGCGATAACGAGCATCGCGGCATCGATTCCACCGACGCCCGCGAGCATGTTCTCAATAAAGTCGATGTGCCCCGGCACATCGATAATGCCCACAATATCCTTGTCCGCGGGGTTCTTCCCGGGTAGTGCCATATAAGCAAAGCCCAGATCGATCGTCATCTCGCGCCGTTGCTCTTCGGCAAGGCGGTCTGGATTTATTCCAGTCAATGCCCGTACCAGTGTACTCTTTCCGTGATCAACGTGCCCGGCCGTGGCAATCGTGTAATGCCGCATCAGGTTTGAACCAACTCTATCAACGCACCAAACGCGGTTTTGGGATGAATGAATACATAGCGCGTGCCATCTGATTTGCGACCCGGCTCAGCACTCGTAAACGTGGCGCCATGCTCCGAGGCGCGTTTCATGGCTGCATCAATATCATCAACCTGCACGCAGATGTGATGCATTCCCTGTCCGTGCGTGGCCATCCATTTGGCTACGCCGGTATCCAGCCGTGTTGGTTGGACTAGCTCGATGGCGGGTGGACGATTTGCATAGTCCCCGTGTAACGGAAGAAATGCCACCCGAACACCCTCGGCGTCCACATCATGCGCACCTTCCAGCGCGATACCCAGCGCATCCCGATAGAACGCGATGGCGGCGTCCAAATCCGCAACCATCAGCGCGATGTGATGCAGCGTGACTTTGGGCATCATCGTCGTTTCTCCAGCTCGGCGGTCACCAGTTCGCGAATCATCCCGGGGTTGCCCTTACCGGCGCTGGCCTTCATGGTTTGACCAACCAAAAACTGCAGCAGCTTTACATTGCCCGAAAGGTAATTCTTTACCGGATCCGGATTCGCGTCCAAAACACCCACCACCAAGGCACGCAACGCCGATTCATCGCTGACCTGTGCAAGCCCGCGCGCTTCAACGATGGATTCCGGGTCAGCCCCGGTTGCAAACATTTCCTCAAAAACCGTTTTGGCCGCCGTGCTGGATATGCGATTGGCTGTCGTCAACCCAACCAGCTGGCTTATTTGACCGGGTTTCACTCGGACATTCGCGAGCTCAAGCATATTTGCACGCATCAGCCGGAATAGCTCTCCAGTCATCATATTGCAAATTCCCTTTGCGTGTTCCATGTGAGCGCCGACCGCAGCCTCAAAATATTCTGCCATGGCGCGGTCCTGAGTGAGGACATGCGCATCGTAGGCGCTGATACCAAGAAGTTCCCGGTAACGATCCTGACGGGCAAGAGCCAGCTCGGGCACCTGAGTGCGCGCCTGGTTTAACCAGGTTTCATCCACCACCAAGGGCGGCAGATCAGGTTCGGGGAAATACCGATAATCATGAGCGTCCTCCTTGTCCCGCTGCACCACGGTTTTTTGCAACACCTCATCCCACCCCATGGTCACCTGACGAATCTTTTCGCCGCGTTCAAGCACCCCCACTTGTCGTTTCCACTCATAGGCCGTCGCGTCCCGTACAACGCGAAACGAATTAAGATTCTTTACTTCCACCTTCGTGTTTAGGTCCTGTGTGCCTGCACGTCGAACGCTGATATTTGGTTCGCAGCGCATGGCCCCTTTCTCCATGTCACCGGTAGAAATCCCCAAATAGCGCACGATGGATTGCAGCGCACCCAGGTAGGCAAGGGCTTCATCAGGCGTAGTTATGTCCGGTTCGGTCACGATCTCCACAAGCGGCACACCACCACGGTTGTAGTCAACGTAACTGCTATTCCCAACATGGCTGAGCTTTCCGACGTCCTCTTCGAGGTGGGCGCGTCGAATTCGGATGCGTTTGCGATAACTTTGGTCGCTCCAGCCGTTGGTCAGGTCACGCACGTCCACATCCAGATAACCATGCTGAGCCGTGGGGTATTGATATTGGGTTATTTGATAGCCCTTGGGCAAATCCGGATACCAGTAGCTCTTGCGCTCCCAAAACGTATGCGTGTTGATATCGCAATGGAGCGCCAAACCCAGCTTGATAACAAACTCAACCGCCCGTTTGTTGATGGTTGGGAGCGCACCGGGCAAGCCCAGACAGGTTGGGCACGTATTTATGTTTGGCTCCTTGCCAAAGAAGTTTGCCGAGCACGTGCAAAACATCTTGCTGTCGGTATCCAGCTCGATGTGCGTCTCCATGCCGATTACGAGTTCATAGGTCATATTTTTAGATCTGGAACAACATCCATACCCAGGTCATCACGTAGTCCGCGGATATAGGCAAAGTGCGCGGCAGCGCCAATCATGGCCGCATTGTCGGTGCATAGTGCAACGGGTGGAAATGAGACCGGTAGCGCCGGAAAAGCTTCGGTCATTGCTTCACGCAAAACGCGATTGGCGCTGACACCTCCACCCACCAGCACCGCGTTTGCCTTGAACTGACGCACAGCGCGCTGGGTGGCCTCAACCAGCCATGAGACCACGCACCGCTCAAAACTGGCTGCCACGTCGGCAACCGGCACGCGCACGCTCAGCTTACCATCGGCGGTTGTGCCACCGTTTTGGTTGATCACATTGAGCGCGGCGGTCTTGGCGCCACTAAATGAAAAATCAAACTGACCGTCGTAGGCATCCGTTCGGGCACCGCGCGTGCCGTGCACGCGGGGTCGCGAGAATACAAACCGCGCACCGTCGCCACCGCGCGCCACGCGGCTTATTTCCGGGCCGCCCGGATAGCCCAACTGCAGCATCCGGGCGACCTTGTCAAAGGCTTCGCCCGCGGCGTCGTCGACCGTGTGACCCACGAGTTCATACGCGCCATGCCCGGTCATAAGCACCAATTCGGTGTGACCGCCGGAAACGATCAACACCATAATTGGGAAAAGTCCGGTTGTAGATTGCAATTGTCGATCGGTTGCCGCGGCAACCGAGGCGAGCTGCCAGTTGTTGATCGAAGGCTCGAGCCAATGACTGTAGATGTGGCCCTCCAAATGATTCACGCCGATAAGCGGCAAGCCGGTGCCAAGACAAAGTCCCTTGGCGGCATTCACGCCCACAACCAGTGAACCCGGCAAGCCCGGCCCCTTGGTCACCGCGATGGCAGTGAGACCACCCCAGGTGGCGCCTGCCTCGGTCATAGCCGCGCGTATAACCGGGACAATTTGTTCCACATGTGCGCGCGAGGCCATCTCGGGAAACACGCCACCATATTGTTGATGCAAGTCGATCTGACTGCTAATAATGTTTGAGCGGATAAACCGCCCGTCATCTATGACCGCGGCAGCGGTCTCATCACAGCTGGTTTCGATTGCTAATATGCGCGTGTGCTCGGCCACAGACAAATTTTAACCGGCGACACCGGTATGATGATGCCCATGCTGAAGTTTGATGAGCGCGGACTGATTCCCGCGGTTGTGCAGGACGCGGTGTCCGGGCGGGTGTTGATGCTGGGATGGATGAATTCCGAAAGTCTGAGGCTGACCCGCGAGACTGGTGATGTCACTTTTTTTAGCCGAAGCCGCAACCAATTGTGGCGCAAAGGTGAAACCAGTGGTCACGTCCTCAAACTGCGCGAACTGCGCCTCGATTGTGATGGTGATGCGATTTTGATCCGTGCCGATCCCAAGGGCCCGACCTGCCACACCGGCAATGAAAGTTGCTTCTTTACAGATATCGATCAGACCGGCATTTCGTTTGCGCCACCCGCCGCAGGGTTTCTGGATGAGTTGGATGGTGTCATCGCCGCGCGTCAGGCAAACCCGCCCGAGGGCAGCTATACGGCCAGCTTGTTCAAAAAGGGCCGGCATAAGATTGCACAAAAGGTGGGAGAGGAAGGGCTCGAAACGGCCATGGCCGGCGTGGCGCAAACTGATGACCGGCTGATTGATGAAAGCGCCGATCTGTTGTTTCACCTTCTGGTGCTGCTGCGCGAGCGATCGGTTGCTCTGCGCACGGTGTTAACGCGGTTGCGCGAGCGACACCAGAAGTAGGTGAGCATCCATTAGGTGGTCTGGTAGTCGCCAAATTCGTTCTTGGACTCGATGGCCGCCACCTGATCCTTGGGCAGGATCCGGCGGAACGAAAGCAATGTTTCCTCCCAGTTGCGCAGCAGGTCGCGCGCTTTGGGGCTGTTCGTCAGTTCATAGTGGCGACGCACCAGGTTCTTGACCAGTTTTTTCATGCCGGGATTGGTCACGCGGTCAACATCGACGAGTTCGGGGTTAACCCGGTTCAGGAATGTACCATCTTCGTCATAAACAAAGGCCATCCCACCGGTCATGCCCGCCGCAAAATTTCGCCCGGTGCCCCCAAGCACGACCACCACGCCACCAGTCATGTATTCCAACGCATTTTCGCCCACGCCTTCCACAACGGCACAGCAGCCGCTGTTGCGAACCGCAAAACGTTCTCCGGCCTTGCCAGCAGCAAATAGAGCGCCACCCGTGGCGCCATAGAGCGCCGTATTGCCTAGCGCGTGGTTGGCGCTCCAGTCGTAGGTCACCTCCGGAAACGGTCGAATTGAAATTTCTCCGCCGGTCATCCCCTTGCCAACATAGTCGTTGGCGGCTCCGATGAGGTGCAAGCCCATGCCGTTGGTGGTAAAAGCACCAAAGCTTTGCCCGGCGTATCCGCGAAAGTCCATTTCAATAGTGCCCTTGGCAAGACCCGCGTCATGATATTTGGATGTGATGGCCCCGCTCAGGCGTGCACCAATACTGCGATCCATGTTGCGGATCGAATAATGCAATCGCACCTGCCAGCCCTCATCAATTGCGGGGGCCGCGTCGTTCACAATTTGATCGTTTAGCGCATTGCGGACTTCCAGGCCGCGCTCCGCCGCGTAATGTAGTGCGCGATCGGCGTAGGGCAATGAGATCAAGGTCTTGAGCATCACCAACGACGCCTTGGTTTGCGCCGGGTCGCCGTCGTCATCCACGTGCGATCCGAAACCATCGGGGTGGTGCTCGGTGCAGATTTGCGTCAGCAGGTCACCGCGACCGACAATTTCGTCAAACGTCTTGTATCCCATGCGGGCCAGATGTTCGCGAACATCCCGGGCCACGTAGAGCAAATAGGCCATGACGTGCTCCGGCTTGCCCTCAAACTTGGTTCTGAGTTCAGGTTTTTGGGTGGTAATGCCCACCGGGCAGGTGTTGAGGTGACAAACCCGCGCCATAATGCACCCCTCGGCAATGAGCGTGGTGGTGCCGAAGCTCATTTCGTCGGCGCCGAGCAGCCCGGCAATCATGACTTCGCGACCTGTACGTATGCCCCCGTCGGTGCGCACCTTTACCCGACCACGAAGATTGTTGCCAAGCAGCGTCTGTTGTGTTTCTGCCACGCCCAACTCCCACGGCATTCCGGCGTTCTTGATCGAGCTGAGTGGAGAAGCGCCGGTGCCGCCGCTATGGCCACTAATCACAATGATGTCAGCCTGCCCCTTGGCGACACCGGCGGCAATGGTGCCAACACCAGCCTGGGCCACCAACTTTACGCTGATCTTCGCCGCAGGGTTGATCTGCTTAAGATCATAAATAAGCTGGCTCAGGTCTTCGATGCTGTAAATATCGTGATGTGGAGGCGGTGATATCAGGGCCACACCCGGCACCGTGTGCCGCACCTTTGCAATCAGCTCGGTAACCTTGTGACCGGGTATCTGCCCGCCCTCGCCGGGCTTGCTTCCCTGGGCCATTTTTATTTGCAGCTCGCTCGCGCTCATCAAATAGCTGGGCGTAACACCGAAACGCCCACTGGCCACCTGCTTGATCCCGGAATTGCGTTCGTCGGTATAACGCTTGCTCTCCTCGCCGCCTTCACCACTGTTGCTGAGCGCACCCAATCGGGTCATGGCAATGGCAAGGTTCTCATGCGCCTCGGGTGACAGCGCGCCGAGAGACATCGCCGCAGAGGAAAACCGCTTCAAAATTGAAGCTATTGGCTCGACCTCATCTATTGAAATTGGATCACGGTCACTTTTGATCGTCAACAAATCACGCGGCTCAATGGCGTGATGCGGGTCACCATACAAATCGGCAAATTCGCGATACAGTTTGAATCCCTCGTCAAAGTTCCCGCTAAGATGAAAAGTTTTGACCATGGTGCGAGCAATACCCGTCACCAACTCCCGTTCGCCGTCGTATTCAAATAGTCCCTGCAGGCGGACTGCACGTTGCAATGCGTGAACGGCCCTTGTGCTGTATCCATGGGTCTCGCCGCCGACGCGCTCCTTATAGAACCCCGGGTGATCCAGCTTGTGCACACCTGAGGCCGGGCGGGTGGGCGAAAAATCTCCTTCCGCGTCCGATTTTTGATTCCATGCCGCGGCGTGCCAGGACATCACCTCGTGCTCAAGTTCGGGAAATCCAATTCCGCCGACGCGCGAGGGGGTGCCGACAAATGCCGTTTGAATCAAATCCGCCCCCAACCCCACCGCTTCAAAAATCTGGCCGCCCATGTAGGCATCCACACAAGCGATGCCCATTTTGCTCATAATTTTGAGCAATCCTTTTTCACACGCCTTTACGTAGTTGTTTACCACGGCATTTTCATCCAGAGTCTTGTCACGCACTTTGCCCCGTTGCACATGTTCACGGGCGGTATCCAATGCCAGGTATGGGTTGATTGCGCTGGCGCCATAGCCAACCAACAACGCCATATGATGCGTTTCGCGCGCCTCTCCGGTTTCACAAATGAGGCTGCATTTCCACCGTAAACCGACGCGCATCAGGTGATGGTGCACGGCACCAACCACGAGTAACATTGGGATTGCCGCACGGGTGAGCCCGACCTGTCGATCACTCACTATCAGGATGCTTGCGCCAGAGCGCACCTCCGCTTCGCACCTGACACACACGTCGCGAACCGCCATCTCCAGGCGGGATTTTTGGCCGCGTGGGGCAACCGGGCCCGTTTCAAAAGTACAGTCGATGATTGCGCTGCGAAATGCCGGATCATCCAGCTGTTGAATGGCCTTTAGTTCCTCGTTGCGGAGGATCGGACTCTTGAGCCGAACCAGATGTGCATGTTCTTCGCGCTCATCCAGGATGTTTCCGCGCCCACCGATAAGCACGCGCAAACCCATTACCTGATCCTCACGCAAATGATCGATCGGTGGATTTGTCACCTCGGCAAAGCGTTGCTTGAAATAGTTATAAAGTGGTCGGGGCTTGGCACTGAGCACGGCGTGGGGCGTGTCATCGCCCATGCTACCGACGGGCTCGGCCCCGTCTTCGAACATGGTTTTGATAATGACCGTCACTTCCTCGCTCGTCCATCCGCGTGCCGCCTGTTGAATTGACAACGCCTCGCCGTTAACTGCGGGCTGTTCCATCTTGATATCGGCGTGATCTTCCAGGCGAATGCGCTGCCGGGACGCCATATCGCGGTATGGCTTGCGCCCGGACAACAACCGCAAAATTTCGTCGTTTAGCATGACCTTGCGTGTGGCCGTGTCACCACACAGCATTTGCCCGGGTGAGACTTTGCCCGTGGCAAGAATGTTGCCCGGTTCAACATCATACGCGCCAACTTCGCTGCCCGCATACAACATGCCATCGCGCGTGTGAATATAGCGCGCCGGGCGCAGACCATTTCGATCAAGCTGCAGGCCGACCAGCACCCCATCCGTCCACACCAGCGATGCCGGGCCGTCCCAGGGCTCCATCAAGCTCGCATGGTAGCGAAAGAATCCACGCGCGGCGTTTGGCATATCCGGATCTTTCTCCCATGCCTGCGGCACCATCATCTTCATGGCGTGACGAATATCCCGCCCGCCTAGCACCAAAAGTTCAAGCGCATTGTCGAACCGCCCGCTGTCGCTGCTTTCGGTATTGCAGATTGGTTTGAGGTGCTCGATGTCCGCGCCCCAAATTGGACTTTCCAGGTGTGCTTCTCGCGCCGTCATCCAGGCGACGTTGCCGTCGATCGTGTTGATTTCACCGTTATGACACATGTAGCGAAACGGCTGGCACTTATCCCAGGATGGGAACGTATTGGTGCTGTAACGCTGGTGAAACACAATGATGCTGCACTTGTATTCCGGGTCCTGCAGGTCTATATAGAACCGGCGCAGATGAATGCTGGCCACCAGCGCCTTGTAGACAATGGTGCGGCAGGAAAAAGAGGATATGTAAGTCTGGCCGAGCTCCGGCACCGCGGACGATTCTGCGATGACTTGATTCTCGACCATACGGCGCACCAAGTAGAGCTGCTGATCAAAATCCAGATCACTGATGACATGCGCCGGGCGTGACACCAACACCTGCTGGATATCCGGCAGGGCGCCGGAGGCGCGCATTCCAAGCACGTTTGGCTCATGAACCACAGTGCGCCATGCCAGCACCTCAAATCCCTTTTTGGCCAGAACATCATCGATGATTACCCGCGCGCGGGCATTTGCCTGGGCATGTTTGGGCAGAAAGAGCATGCCGACCGCCAAATCGCCCGGGCGTTGGGCACGTTGCCCCTGCCGCTCCAGCTCGCGGTTCATCAGCGTATTTGGAATTGTCGTGAGCACGCCGGCGCCATCTCCACTCTTGCCATCGGCATCCAGCGCGCCACGATGAGACAACCGCTCAAGAGATCGCAGACCATCATCCAGCACCTTGTGGGTGGCTCTGCCACTAAGGTCGGCCAGGAACCCAATGCCACAGGCATCGTGCTCAAAACGTTTGTCATACAGTGACAGGTTGGTTGGATAGTTCCCCCAACCCGGTGACGTTTTTTGTTGATCAGACTGCTCGCCGTTGTTCATTTCTAATGATATTGTATCGACTACACCATCCCCCAAGCTGAATTCAGAGGCCGAATACTTTTGTAAATTTGACAAAAAAACGGAAGCCGCGCGCAAAGCGCAGCTCCCGTTATGCACCGTCCCAGATCACACCCGACCAAAAACTGCCAGCGTGCGTCACGCAGCCAACCATTCAGCATCCAGGCCGCGTGCGGGTAAATCGTCTTCGTGGACGGTAACATCGAATTTTATCAGGTGTTACTCATATCGGAGCCGCGACCACAGTAAAATCATTTTGTGTCAGATGTCACCCCTTCGCCCGACGACGAACCGTTCATTTTGAGTGAGAACCTTGTAAAAATCCACAAGGTGGCCGATCTTGAAGTGGTTGCTTTGCAAGGGTTGGATTTGCGCGTGGAAAAGGGTGAGCTGATGGCCATCGTGGGCAGCAGCGGAAGCGGCAAGAGCACCCTGATGAACGTGCTCGGTGGCCTGGATCGACCAAGCGCCGGAAAGATTCGGGTGAACAAGCGCAACCTTTTGACAATGACCGACACCGAGCTGGACACCTATCGGCGAACGGCGGTTGGGTTTGTGTGGCAGCAAGGGGCGCGCAACCTCGTGCCATACCTCAGCGCCGTGCAAAATGTAGAGCTGCCGATGCAGCTCCTTGGTTTCTCGCCGCGCATGACCAAGCGGCGTGCCTTGGAACTGCTTGACACCGTGCACCTTGGTCACCGGAAAGATCATCACATGGTTGCGCTGAGCGGTGGGGAACAGCAGCGCGTGGCCATCGCCGTGGCGCTGGCCAACTCGCCTGAGCTATTGCTCGCCGATGAGCCTACCGGCGAGCTTGATGCCGACACCGCGTCCAAAATATACGAAGCCTTTCGCGAGATCAACAGCCGTCTTGGTGTTACCACCATCATCGTCAGCCATGACCGCGACATTGCCAAGCAGGTTCGCCGGGTAATCGGAATTCAAGACGGCAAGGTTGCCACCGAGACGCGCGTGGAGACCGGTCATGCGTCCCGAGTAATGTTGGACAGCACGGGTCGGCTACAGATCAACAAGTTGCTGCGTGAAAAATATGGTTTTTCCAAGGAAGCAAGTATCGAAGAAACCCCGGAGGGACTTTTAATCCGCCCGAGTGGCGGCAACTAGGGCTTCGTGGAACGAAGTTCCGTCTATATCGCGCAGAAAATTTATTGTGAGCAATTCCATCGATTCCGATTACGCCATTCACACCTCACAGCTGGTGCGCACCTACAAAACGCAGGCGGGTGATGTGCATGCACTAAAAGGTATTGACCTTGAAATTCGCACCGGCACCTGGATCGGGGTGAAGGGCAAAAGTGGCAGCGGCAAGACCACGCTTTTGAATTGTGTGGGCGGGTTGGATCGCGCCACCAGCGGCGAAGTATGGTGCTTTGGCAAAGACCTGCAACATCTGAACGACGCCCAGTTGACCGAGTGGCGGCGCACGACGGTTGGGTTTGCGTTCCAATCGTTTGCGCTAATGCCCATGCTCTCCGCCTACGAAAATATTGAGCTTCCCATGCGCCTCAGCGGACTGGGCAAACGCCGTCAGCGCACAATGCAAGTATTGAACATGGTGGGCCTGGCCAAATGGATGGATCACCGACCCCACGAGATGAGCGGTGGTCAACAACAGCGCGTAGCCATTGCACGGGCAATCGCAAACCAGCCCAAACTACTGATTGCCGACGAGCCAACCGCCGAGCTGGACACCAACACCAGCCGGGAAATTTTGGGGCTGCTACGCCGGTTGGTTGCAGAGCAAAACCTGACCCTGCTCATGAGCAGTCACGATCCGCTCGCGCTCGAATATGCCGATCAAGTGCTGGAGCTAAAAGATGGGCGCATCGCAAACGCGGTTGTAAACGCCCCGATTCTGGCCTCCGCCTGATTCCGAATCCGCTTGACAAAGTGTCAATCCGACTCACCGTGGCGTATTTGAAAAAGTGAACTCCCGCAATCTGATTGATATCTCCAAACCATTCTTTAGAGATATGCATACAATCTGCACATGTCCACCAAAGCCCAAGGCGTACTCTCGCGAATCCCAAATACTCCGTCAACACTCGAAGACTTCACGATAGACGATCCCGGTCCAAACGAGGTGCTGGTCAAGGTGCTATCAAGCGGTGTGTGTCATACCGATCTTAGCGTCAAGAACGGCGTATTTGGCACGAACGGTTTTCCGTTCCTGCTTGGTCACGAAGGCCACGGGGTGATCGAAAAAGTTGGAGCCGGGGTTGAGCATGTGCAGAAAGGTGACCACGTGATCATGGCCTGGCGCGCGCCCTGTGGCAAGTGCCGGTTTTGTCATGCAGGAAAGCCCAATTTTTGCTGCGCCAGCCTGAACGCTGAGAAGCGCATGCGCGACATGCAGGGCGCCGTGCTAAACCCGGTGCTTGGCATCGGCACGTTTTGCACGCACACGCTGGTGCACGCCGGCCAGTGCATCAAGGTATCCAGCGATCTGCCAACCGCGCAAATGTCGTTGATTGGTTGCGGCGTTATGACCGGTGTGGGTGCGGCCATGTATGCCGCGGATGTGCAACCCGGAACCAGCGCAGCGGTATTTGGTTGCGGCGGCGTGGGTGACAGCGTTATCCAAGGCGCGCGCCTGGCCGGGGCCACCACGATTATTGCCGTGGATATTGATCCGCGCAAGCTGGCCTGGGCAAAGGAAATGGGCGCCACGCATACGGTAGATGCCCGCGCAGGCGATCCCGTGGCGGCCATCAAGGCACTCACGGGCGGGCATGGCGTAAATTATTCATTTGAAGCCGTAGGTTCGGCCATGACGCTGGATCAGGCGCTGTGGTGCCGGGATTTGGCGGGCACCTGCGTATTTATCGGCGTGCCCGGACCAGGGACCACCCTTGAACTGCCTCTTCAACGGTTCTTTGACAATGGTGGCAGCCTGCGCGTTAGTTGGTATGGTGACTGTCTGCCAACCCGGGACTTCCCAATGCTTGCAAATTGGTACTCGCAGGGCCGGCTGAAACTTGATGAGATTGTGACCCAGAAGATCAAGCTAACCGAGGTGGAAGACGCTTTTGAGGCCATGAAACGCGGCGAGACGTTGCGCTCGGTCATCATGATGGAGTAAATTCTTAGCGACAGCATGTTTGCACTTATCAAGGAACTCACCGAACTGGCCGGCCCAGTCGGTCAGGAAGCGCTCGTGCTCGACCACATCGAGGCGCTATGGCGCGGGCTGGGCGCGCGCACCGAACGCACCCGGGTGGGCAATGTGCTTGCTCGCATCCCGGAAAGCAAACCCGGCGCGAAGAAGCTGCTGATCGCAGCGCATGCCGATGAGCTGTGTTATCTCGTGCGCGCGATTGACCCCAACGGGTTCTTGTTTCTGGCCAATGGTCAGGGATGGAGCCGCACCACCGATTTACGCAATGCCTTTACGATTGGCTCCCGGGTAAAGATATTGGCGCGCAGCGGCATCATACCGGGTGTGATCGCGTCCGCGGTCGGGCATCTGGCCAGTTCCGCGCTGCCGGACCTAAAGGAGCTCACGTGGAATGATTTCTGGGTGGACGCCGGGTTGAAGCGCGATGAACTGATTACGCGGGGTGTGACACCCGGCACGCGTCTGATTTGGGACGCTGAAACGGTGCAGTGGGGCGACAAGGTTCTCGGGAAAGCTCTGGATGACCGCGTGCCGCTTGCCGTTATGACCGAGTTGCTGCGAAGAGTGACGCCAGACGCCTTTACCTGGGAGGTGACGCTCGCGGCCACGGTGCAGGAGGAGATCGGCACCATCGGCGCATATGCGCTGGCGGCACGCGAACAGTTTGACGCGGCGATTATTGTGGAGATTGGCAACGCGGGCGACATTCCCTCGGTTTCTGCGCTGCAGATGCCGCTGGTGCTAGGCGCCGGACCAGGTCTTATTCACAAGGACGCGCTGATTCATTACGATCATGCACTAACCACGGCGCTTGAGGACTGTGCTGCGCGCAATCACATCCCGATTCAGCACGCGGTGTTTGGTTCATTTGGGAGCGATGGTCGGGCGCTGACCCAGGCGGACGTGCCCTCAGCAATGATCGTGTTCCCGGCGCGTTACACACACAGCCCGTTTGAGATGGGCGACCTGCGCGATATTGAGCGCATGGTGGATTGGCTTGCGGCATTTTGCACCAGCTAATCAGGCAGCCCATTTATCTGATCACCGGCGCGCCCGGCAGTGGCAAGAGCACCGTATGCAAGGCACTGCTGCAACGGCACCCGCTTGGCCTGCACATCCCGGTTGATGACGTGCGGTCCATGGTGGTCTCCGGTATTGCGCATCCGGTGCCGCGCTGGACACCCGAGACCGGTCGGCAGTTTGCGCTGGCGCGGCGCGGGGCCGCGCAGCTGGCACGCTTGTATGCGCTGGCAAACTTTGCCGTCGCCATTGACGATGTGATCCCACCCGGTCATGACGTTGACGACATTTTTGTGCCGGAGCTGGTCGGGTTGGCCCTGCGATGCGTGTTGCTGCTCCCCAGTCTTGAGGTTGCACTTGCACGAAATCAGCAGCGCATTAACAAGGATTTTGACACCTCGGTGCTCACCTACGTCATCACACGCCTGCATGACGAGTTTGCATCGCATGACTGGGACCACAACCGATGGCAGGTTATTGATAGCAGCGCCCTGACTGTCGAGGAAACTGTCGACAAAATCCTCGACGGGTATGCAACGTGTGTTCTTGACGGCAAGGTGAGACCGGGACAGATGCCGGCAGGTGCCTAACTAGGGCGAGCGTGGACGTGGCGCGCGTTGCATTTGACTCAGGGGGCATTTGGATGTTTACAACCTGACCGCCACACCCTTGCCCGCCAAATATCGTTTAACGTCGCCAACGGTAAAGGTCTTGTAATGAAAGACGCTGGCCGCGAGCACGGCGCTGGCACCCGCGTCGATGGCTTCGTAGAAGTGATGCAGTGTGCCCGCGCCTCCCGAGGCGATGACGGGAATATTTACTGCACCACTTATGGCCCGCAGCATGGGCAGGTCAAAGCCAGTCTGGGTGCCATCGGTATCCATACTGGTCAACAGAATCTCACCCGCACCACGCTGCTCGCATTCGCGCGCCCATTCAACGGCATCAATCTCGGCCGGCACACGACCGCCATTGAGGTATACCTGCCAACTGTCGCCGTCCTTGCGGGCATCAATGGCCACCACGACGCACTGCGCGCCAAAGCGCCATGCGGCTTCGTTGATCAGCTGCGGCGTGCGCACGGCTGCGCTATTTATCGCGCACTTGTCCGCACCCGCAAGTAGCAGCGTCCGGAAGTCTTCAGTGGCGCGTACGCCGCCACCTATGGTGAACGGGATAAAGACATTGTCCGCCACGCGACGGGCCATCTCCACGGTGGTGCCGCGCCCCTCGTGCGAGGCCATAATGTCGAGAAACACCAATTCATCGGCGCGCTCGTCGTTATAAATACCCGCCTGCTCCACCGGGTCGCCGGCATCCCGCAAGTTTACAAAATTTACGCCCTTGACCACACGGCCATTGGCCACATCAAAACAGGGAATGACGCGTTTGGCCAACATCAGGCTGGGCTGGAATCCATGGCATTGGCCGCTGCCAGCGCATCGGCCAGCGCCAGCCTGCCTTCGTAGAGCGCCTTGCCGGTGACCACACCACTCACGCCAAAGCGATGATAGAGCAGCAACTCATTGATATCAGCCAGGCTGCCCACGCCGCCCGATGCAATCACCTGCAGACCAGTCAGCTGCGCCAGGGCGCCGGTGAGCTCGGCCGCGGCGCCTTTTAACAGGCCATCCCGCCCGACCTCGGTATACAAGGCATGTTTGACGCCCATTTCCTTCATGCGCAGCCCGAGCTCGCTGGCCATGATTTTTGTGTCATGTTGCCATCCCCGGGTGACGATCATGCCATCCTTTGAATCCAGCCCCACACAAATGGCCTCCGCCCCAAACTCATCCAACGCCTGCTCCACCACGCGCGGATCCTCTACCGCGGCGGTTCCAATGACCACACGCGCCGCGCCTGCGGCAAACGCCGCGCGCACATCGTCAATCGTGCGCATGCCGCCACCGGTCTGAACATGGGCCACCCCAAGATCGCAAATCACCCGCAGCGCGGCCCGGTTGGCCGCGGCACCCGCCTCGTCGCCGAACGAACCGTCCAAGTTAATGACGTGAATCCAAGCCGCGCCTTCGGAATGCCAGCGGCGGGCAACAACAACCGGGTCGGTGGCATAGGTCGTCTGCCGATTTGGATCGCCTTGAACCAATCGGACCACGACCCCATGACGTAGATCAATGGCGGGATAAACCGTAAACATTACAAATAAAACGTCAGCTTTTGAAGGTGCAATACGGGATCAATATATTCAACCCGCACATCGTCGGGCACGTTCAGCGTGATCGGCGCGTAATTTAAGATCGCGCGCACACCCGCTGCCAGCACCTGGTCGGCCACGGCCTGCGCCGCATCCGCAGGCACGGCGATCAAGGCCAAGTGTACCCCGTGCATCCGCACGGCATCCGCCAGGGTTGCCATGGCTTGAACAACATGCGCCCCCACGGGCTGGCCCACGCGAGCGGGGGCGGCATCAAAAACCGCCACTATTCGAAAGCCGCGATGGGCGAACCCGGTGTAATTTGCAATGGCGCTGCCGATATGCCCGGCGCCAATCAACACCACCGGCCAATCCCGATCCAACTTCAAAATTTCCTGCAACTGGTGAACCAACTTGGACACGTTGTAGCCGGTGCCCTGCTTTCCAAACCCACCAAACAGCGAGAAGTCCTTACGGATTTGTGCGCCGCTCAACCCCAAGGCCAGGGCCAATTCGCGGCTGTTGGTAAATTCATGTCCGCCGGCCAGCATGCCGTTCAACGTGCGCAAATACACGGGCAGCCGCCCAATAACAATATCGGGCGCCGGATGCGGTTTACCGCCAGACGCATTTGAGTGATTTTTCAGAGCTTTGGCGGATGCTAACACAAGGATCGCCCAGTAAGCGTCCAACCACGGCGCCATGCGTTTCCATGCGCGAAATTCGGCATTACAATCTTTTGATGATCGATTCTAGGCTTAACAAAATGGCGTCGGTGCTGGTCAACTATTCGCTGGCCGTAAAACCAAAGCAATGGGTGTATGTCTGGGGCAGCAGCCCGGTTGCGGAGCCACTCATGCTCGAAATTTATCGCGAGGTGCTGAAGGCCGGGGGCAACGCGCATCTGCGGGCCGATCTACCGGGTGCACAGGAAGTCTTTTTTGCCACTGCAAGCGGCCACCAGTTGGACGAGGTTTCCCCGGTGGACCGCCTGTCAGTCGATGAACACGGCTTTGACGCCTACGTGCGCATCGGGGCCGATCTAAACACCCGGCGATTGGCCAATGTCAACAGCGCCAGCGTTACTCGGGTACAAACCGCCATGGGACCGATCACAGCCCGGCGAATGTCACGCAGCGCGGAAGGCACCTATCGCTGGGTGGTCTGTCGCTACCCCACCAATGCCTATGCCATGGAAGCCGATATGAGCCTAACCGAATACGAAGAGTTCGTATTTGACGCGTGTCTGTTAAACGATGCCGATCCCGTTTCAAAGTGGAAAGCACTGGGCATCAAGCAGCAGGTTTATGTGGACTACTTGCAAACCAAAAAGCAACTCCACGTGCGCGGCGCAAATGTCGACCTCACCATGAGCATCGACGGGCGCAAATGGAAAAACAGCTGCGGGCTGCGAAATTTCCCGGATGGCGAGGTCTACACCGGCCCGGTTGAAGATTCGGTTGAGGGCTGGATTCGCTACAGCTACCCGGCCATCTATTTAAGCAGGGAAGTTAGCGGGGTACAGCTCTGGTGGGAGAAAGGACGTGTTGTAAAAGCCAGCGCCAGTAAAAATGAGGAGTTTTTGATTAAGACCCTGGACACTGACGTTGGTGCACGTTCGCTGGGTGAGTTTGCAATTGGCGACAACTACGGTATCAAAAAATTCAGCAAGGATATTTTGTTTGATGAAAAGATCGGCGGCACGATCCACCTGGCGGTCGGCATGGGTTACCCCGACACCGGGAGCGTAAACAAAAGCGCTGTGCATTGGGACATGATCACCGGAATGGAAGATGCGGAAATCGCGGCTGACGGAGACGTTTTTTACAAAAACGGTCAGTTCCTAATTTAATCAACCAACTGCTCAGCCAAAAAAAATGCTTCACAACAGCGTGATTGGTCCCCGCCCAGTGTGGTGGCCAGCTTTGCTGACCGCATTATGGATATAACTTCAGTCTTGGTGGTGCTCGTCGCCACATTTTGCGCAGGTGGCGTGAACGCACTTGCCGGTGGAGGCACAGCCATCAGTTTTCCGGGGTTTGTCTGGGCCGGTCTGCCGGCCACGGTTGCAAACGCCACCAATGCGTTTGCGCTGATACCTGGTTCGCTTGGCGGAGCGTATACGTTTCGTGAGGAACTGAAACCACAATTAAGGCGCCTGGCCACCTTTTTGATTCCCGCGATCCTTGGCAGCCTGGCGGGGGCCACGGTGCTCGCCACCTCGAATGGCGATACGTTTAAAAAGATCGTGCCCTTCCTGGTACTGATGGCAACCATCGTCTTTGCCTTTTCAAAACCAATCAATGCATGGGCCCGCACATTGGGCAAAAACAACACCACGCCAAGCGGGGAAATCAGCCGTTCCGGGTATGGCATCGGCGTCCTCGTGCAATTTTGTATTGCGTTCTATGGCGGTTACTTTGGTGCGGGGATGGGCATCCTGATGCTTTCGCTGATGGGCATCATCGGCATGACTGATTTGCGCAAAATGAACGCGCTTAAAAACGTGCTTGCCGCCGCAATCAATACAACGGCCGTCATCCGGTTCTTTGCGGCCAACAGCATCAACGTGGCCTACGGTCTTGTGGGCGCGGTGGGTGCGCTTGCCGGCGGCTACTTGATGGGACGAATGGCAAAACGGATTCCGCAGCCCTATGTCCGTGGATTTGTGATCGTATTTGGCTGCGTGGCCACGGTGTGGTTGCTCTACCGGGCCTTTACAGCTTAGGCGCCGATCGGGGCTGGTGGAACCACGGGCTTATATGCATCCGGCGCGCGACGCGATGTAATCACACCGGTGTTCAACCCAATCAGGTTCAACCCGCCAAAAAACCGGGCATGCTCAATCTTGACGCAGCGATCCATCACCACGTCCAAACCCAAAGCCACCGCAGCACGCGCCGCTTCGTCGTTTATGACACCCAACTGCAGCCACAGCACGCGCGCCCCGATTTTTGCCGCTTCGGCCACCAATGGCGGCACATCTTTGGAATTGCGAAAAACGTCCACGATCTCAATCCGCCCTGGCAAGGCGGCGTGTGCCTCCGTAAGTGATGGATAGCATGTCCGTCCCAGAATTTCGGTCTCACGCGGATTTATTGGGATGATGTTGTAGCCATAGCTCAACATGTAAATCGCGGCAAAATGGCTTGGGCGAAACGGATTCGCGCTGAGCCCGACGACGGCGATGTTCTTGTATCGGTTGAGTATCTCAAGTCGTTCCGCAGCGGTCTCTACTAGCTTTGCCATTTCCCAAGATTATCACTGCGGGCCGTTGATGAAATGAGCGGCGGGGTGGTTTTCACCCGCCAACCAAGGCTGCTCCAAGGTAGAATATATGTTACCCCGCGCATCAGTGCGTGGAACACAATATGCAACTCACTCCCAGCCCCCAAGCCGCCCTTACAGAATTTCTCGCCGTCCTCCGCCGCCAAAACAAATCCCACTACACCACCACCAAATATGCCCAGTGCATCAACGCATTCCTCCGCGCCACCGAACTCACCGACCTCTCCGCCTGGCAGGACACCCACGTCAACACCTACCTCGATGCCCGCCATGACCTAAGCCCCCATGCACTCCACACCCACATCATCGTCATCCGCATGTTCGCCCACTGGTGCCTCCGCCACAAACTCCTCACCTCAGATCCCTTCCTCGATGTCCAGCCACCTAGGTTCAACGACATCCCCATCTACACCCTCAGCATCGACCAGCTCAACCAGCTCCTCGACTACACCCCAGACGTGACCAATCAATACACCTACATGCGCCACCGCTGCGCCTGGCACCTCATGGCCCTCGCAGGCCTGCGCATCTCCGAAGTCGTCAACCTCAAGCTGGCCGACATCACCGCCACCGAGCTCCGCATTGCACCCAGCAAAAATGGCGCCACCCGCACCGTGCCCCTTGTGCCGCGATGTAAGCGCGCCATTGATGACCTGCTCCCAACTCTGCGTTGGTTCCTGCGCCGTGCGCCCCTCCCGCACGACTGGCTCTTTCCTTCAAACGATCCCGCCAACCACATGAACAAGATGACTATCTCCACCTTCTTCACCCACGTGGCCCGCAAACTAAACTACGTCAACATCACCGCCCACTCACTCCGCCACACCTACGCCACCCTCATCCTGCAGCACGGTGCCAACACCCCGCACATCCAGAAACTCCTTGGCCACAAGCACCTCAACACCACCCAGCGTTACCTGCACCTGTCCACCACCGACATCCAGGCGGCCGCCAACCTACACCCACTGGCGCAATAGGGTGAGGCGCTAGAACCCCCGCCACCGCACCCTGGCCAGCGCATCATCAAACACGTGCTCATTGCGATAGATGTCACTCTCCCACACCATCACCACATCTGCAATCACAAACCCCTGCCAGGCCTGCCCGATGATCGCCCGGGCCTTGCTCTCATCATGCTGCTCCTTCCCGCTGTGCC
>JANXLU010000008.1 GCA_025354985.1 Chloroflexota bacterium | reverse complement strand
CAACGCGCCGCGAAGATCTGGGGCGCAGCCGAGGCGCTGCACGAGAAGATTGGGACGGTCGCTGCACCCGGTGATCGCCGACGAACCGACGCGTTGATCGCTGAGGCGCGCACGCGCATCCTCCCCGCGACCTTCGCCGCGGCATGGGCCGAAGGTCGCAACCTCTCGCTGCACGAGGCGGTCGCGCTGGCGATGATGGATGGGCCGTCGGTAGCCCATGCACTCTGACTAATGGTGCTGATAATTGAAGCGATTCATCTTGACCGAAACCCGCACGTGCTTGATTGGCGCGACATACCAAAGGAACCTCCGGATCGCCTTGCCGCGTTGCTTCAATTTCCAACTTGCTCTAATCTGTGCTTAGATCGCATCTTCCCGGCTGGGACCGGCACTTACTTGCCTTTCTTCGGAATCTGGGCCTCTTGAAAGATCTGCCAGTTTGGCCAGGAACCGTAAGCGTTGTCCTTGACTTTGAGCAAATAACTCCCCGCTGGTACCGGCTTGTCCAGCTTATACAAGTCGGCTGCCATCCAGCCCGACTTATCTAAAACAGTTTTGGGCGCGGCGGAGAGCGTGGACCAGATAATGTTGGACGCGCTGCCAAACGTATGGTTGAAGCAAACATCGTAGTTGGTTCCACCATGCACCTGCCAGTAATGGTCCTTGAATTTGTAGGATTTGGTGGTTGCGTAGCCGTCCTTGGTCTGGCACACGTTGCCAACCCATTTGGCGTCAATACACACGCTGGATGGCTGAGTCATAAACTGACCAATGTATTGACCGTTGGACCAACCCATGATCTGCAGCGCGTGCTCGGCCAGCCAGCGGAAGTTCGCATTAAACGCACCACAGGCGCCCGACGTCGTGCCGCCCTTCATCATGCCACCGTCGGCCCCGGCCGAGCTGCTCGAAGTGGTCCAACTGAAATGACTGCGGCCATAGGTGTAAAAACTCTTCATCACCTTTAACAACGCGGCCGAATCAGAGTCGCCATACAGCTCGGTTGCGCCGGGCGTGGGCGGCAAAAGCGCCGCGGCCTCAAGTATTTTGTACCCGGGCATTCCACTTGTGATTTTTATTTTTTCGAGATGCGTCTTTAATGCAGTAGATATTCCTGGCATGATTGGTAGTATCCTCATCAAAAGTATATCAACGAAAGCGAAATTACAATAGGCATCTCATCAAATGAACACCGAATTCACGCTCCGCAGCAATGGCTTTGACCTGAGCACCGCCCAAAACCGGATTGGGCGCCTGCAGCCAAACCACCCAAACGAACCGATTGAATCCCTCCGGAACAGCCTCAAAACCCAGGGGTATCTTTGGCTCAAGGGCATCCTGCCCCGCGATGAAGTGCTTGCTCTGCGCGCTCGGTATTTTGAACGAATGGCCGAGACCGGAATCGTGGATGCACGGTCATCGCACCAGGACGGACTGTACTCGGGCAAGCGCGACACCTCCGGGCGCGGCACGCATTTGTTGATGGAGTTTGTGCGCACCGCAGCATTCGAAGCCTTTTGCTTCCATCCCATCATCTGGCAGTTTTACGAAAAGCTGATGAGCGGTGATGTTTATTTGCACAAGCGCAAAATTGTGCGACATACCTACCCTGGTGAGGAGAAGACCACCGATGCGCACTATGACCTGATATACCTGCGCGGAGGCACAGACAGCGTGCTCAGCAGCTGGATTCCACTGGGAGACATCCCGCTTGAAATGGGCGGCCTGGTTTACCTGGAAGGCGCCGACGCCTTTGGCCGCAAAATGGAGGCGGACTTCTCCGCCCGGGCGGTGGACCTGTCGCCAGCGGAGCGGATCGCGGCCTATAACAAGCACATGAGCGCGAGCGGTGGCATCGGCAAGGACCTGGCCGCGCTCGCCGACCGCTATGACACGCGCTGGCTGGTTGCGGACTATGAGGCCGGCGATATGGTCATCCACACCGCCTACATGATCCACGCCGCCACCCAAAACAACAGCCGCGACAACCGCATGCGCCTGAGCACCGACATCCGCTACCAGCGCATCCGCGACGAGATCGATGCCCGCTGGGTCAACCACTGGTCGATGGAAGACATGCTGTAACTGTGTGCGCGTTATGATGCGCGGGCTTGCAGCGTGCGTTCGGCGCGCGCCGTGACAAGCCCCCACCCCTAACCATGCCAAAACCAATCCTCCTTCCCAAACTTGGCAACAGTGTCGAAAGCTGCCTGGTCGCGGCGTGGCTAAAGCAACCGGGCGACACGGTGAGCGTGGGCGACGCTATAGCATCGGTTGAGACCGACAAAACCACCGTGGAGGTGGTCAGCACGCTAAGTGGGACCCTGATGAAGCACCTCGTGGACGTTGGCGATGAGGTGCCGGTGTTTGCGCCAATCGCATTTATCGATGATGGCAGCGGCGACGCGGAGACCGCCACCACGGCAAACGCGCCCGCCGTCTCGCCGCGCGCCAGACATGTGGCGCTGGCACAAGGCATTGAAGTGGGCGCGCTCATGGGCAGCGGGCCAAACGGTCGCATTATTGAACGGGATGTATTGGCCGCACAGATGGCCACAAAATCGGCGGAAACCGACGCCAAGAAGCTCACGCCGGTGGCCCGGGCGATGGTTGAGTCCGGTCACTATGTCGCAAGCACCCCGGGATCGGGCCAACGTGGAACAATCACCAAGCATGACTTGCGACCGGCCAAACCGGAACCGACCGCGCCGGATTCCGACGAGGTGCAAACCGTTCCACTGGCAGGCGTGCGCAAAGTAATTGCGCAGCGGATGCGCGCCTCACTGCACACCACCGCACAACTGACCCTTAACGCCTTCGCAAATGCCAGTGCAATGCTGGCGTATCGCAAGCAACTGAAGGCCAGCGATGAGGCACTTGGGCTGCGGGATATTACGCTAAACGACCTGCTTATGTTTGCCGTGGCCCGGACGCTTCCGCAGTTCCCGGAGGTCAACGCCACGCTGGAGGGTGACACCATCACCCGGTCGCGCGGCGTGCATCTGGGCTTTGCCGTGGACACGCCGCGCGGGCTGCTGGTGCCGGTAATCCGCAATGCGCACACGCGCACGCTGGCCGGGCTGGCCTCTGACGCGCGCACGTGCGCGGCTGCGGCGCGGGATGGCAGGATTGCGCCCGACCAATTGACCGCCGGAACGTTCACCGTGTCGAACCTGGGCCAGTTTGGCATCGAGAGCTTTACGCCAATCCTCAACCCGCCACAGGTGGCTATTTTGGGCGTGGGCGGGATTGCGTTGCGACCGGTGCAGGTGGATGACGAGGTGCGGTTTGTGCCCCACCTGAGTCTTTCATTGACGATCGATCACCAGGTGCTGGATGGTGCCATTGGTGCGCGCTTTTTGCAAGGACTTGCCCGCAACATCGCCGTGTTTGATCTGCTCCTGGCGCTTTAAATACAATGCCAAAATCACTCCTGATTGACCCCGCGGACATGCGCAAGCGCGGCACGCTGCACGCGCCCGAGATTCCGTTAAATGCCTATGTCTCGGACCCCGTGGCCGAGGCGCTGAAATATGGATCGACGGCGCTGGTGCGCATGTATCGCGATATGTTGATGATCCGCGAATTCGAAACGATGCTGGATCGGATCAAGAAACAGGGGGAGTACGAAGGCGTCACTTATGAGCATCGTGGCCCGGCTCACCTGTCCAGTGGGCAGGAGGCTGCAGCCGTGGGCCAGGCCTACCACCTCACGCCGGACGATTTGATCTTTGGGTCGCATCGCAGCCACGGTGAAATCCTTGCCAAGAGTCTATCGGCCATACACAAGATGGAGGCGGTCGCGCTTGTGCATGTGATGGAGCGCTATATGGATGGCGATATCCTGCGCGTGGTCGAGGACTATTCGGATTCCACGGAGCAGGGTCTCGCCATCGACTTCACGCTGTATGGCGCGCTGGCGGAAATCTTCGCCCGGAAGAATGGATTCAACCGTGGGCTGGGCGGGAGCATGCATGCATTCTTCCCGCCGTTTGGCGTGATGCCCAACAACGCGATTGTGGGAGGCAGCGCCGACATCGCCACGGGTGCCGCGCTGTTCAAACGCATTAATCGCAAGCCGGGCATGGTGATTGCGAATATCGGCGACGCCAGCATGGGTTGCGGTCCGACCTGGGAGGCAATGATGTTCTCCGCCATGGATCAGTTTCACACGCTATGGGGCGGCCCGTCGCTGGGTGGCCGCGACGGGGTAAAGGGGCACCCGCCGATCCTGTTCAACTTTATGAACAATTTCTATGGGATGGGCGGGCAGCCAAAAGGCGAAACCATGGGCTTTGACGTCCTGGCCCGGGTTGCGATGGGCGTCAACCCAAGCGGCATGCACGCCGAACGGATCGATGGATTCAATCCGCTGGCGGTGGCGGACGCGATTGAACGCAAGCGCGCTATTCTGGAGTCTGGCAATGGCCCGGTGCTGCTGGACACGGTTACCTATCGCTTCAGCGGCCATTCACCATCAGACGCCTCCAGCTACCGCGATGCGCAGGAGGTGAAGCTCTGGCAGGCGCAGGATGCGCTGGTGCAGTTTGCCGAATATCTGGTGGTCAATGGCCACGCCACCACCCGGGTCCTGGAGCAGCTCCACGCGGAAATCAAGGGGCGGGTGCTGCTGGCGCTCCGCGCGGCCAGTTCAGACCACATCTCGCCGCGATTGAACAGCCGCACGGGAGACATTGGCCCGTTGATGTTTTCCAATCAATACAAGGATCGGATGGCCGCGGATGAACCCGAGGTGCTGATTCCACAATCGGCCAGCCGGCTCACCCAGCTCCACGAAAAACACCGGTTTGCCACTGATGAGCAGGGCGCACCCAACCCAAAATTAAAAACGCTCACATATGCCGAGGCCCTGACCGAAGCTATGATCCACCGCTTTTATCAGGACCCCACGATGGTCGCCTATGGCGAGGAAAACCGTGACTGGGGCGGCGCGTTTGGCGTCTATCGCGGTCTGACCGAGTGTCTGCCCTATCACCGCCTTTTCAACGCGCCGATCAGCGAAGGGGCCATCGTCGGTACTGGTGTCGGCTATGCGATCAGCGGTGGTCGCGCCGTGGTGGAACTGATGTATTGCGATTTTATGGGGCGCGCGGGCGATCAGATCTTCAACCAAATGGCCAAATGGCAGAGCATGAGCGGTGGGATGCTGCAGATGCCGTTGGTGCTGCGCGTGTCGGTGGGCAGCAAATATGGCGCGCAACATTCCCAAGATTGGAGCTCGCTGTGCGCCCACATCCCGGGTTTGAAGGTGTTCTTCCCAGCCACCGCGTATGACGCCAAGGGCATGCTGAACCTGGCGCTTCGCGGGACCGATCCGGTGGTCTTTTTTGAGTCGCAGCGACTGTATGGCGAGCCGGAGAGATATGTGGCTGGTGGCGTACCGCGCGACTACTATGAAGTGCCACTGGGCGAACCGGCGATCCGCAGGACCGGTGATGACGTCACGATTGTGACCATCGGGGCCACGCTCACTGTGGCCATCGAGGCCGCAAGGGACCTTGCGCAGCTTGGCATATCCGCAGAGGTGATCGATACAAGGTTCATAAATCCGCTGAACTATGACACGATCATCGCCAGCGTGCGCAAAACCGGGCGCTGCATCCTGGCATCGGATGCCTGTGAGCAGGGGTCCTTCCTGCACACGATGGCCACCCACATCACCCGCGCCGCGTTTGATCAGTTGGATGGCCCGGTAACCGTTGTCGGCGCGCGCAATTGGATCACGCCACCCACTGAAATCGAGGAGCTGTTCTTTCCGCAAAAATCGTGGCTCCTTGATGCGATTGATGACAACATTCTGCCCATTCCCGGCTATGCGTCGGTTCGGACGTCAATGGAACCGCGGTGAGCCCGCGAACCCGTCAGTGAATCTTGCCGCGACCCAGGACGGGCCATTCCGTCTCGACGCGACCATGGCGCACGCCAAAAATTACTTCATGCAAGAAAACCGTGGCATCCCCATAACCCGGGATCAGTTCAACCGCATCTCCAACCTTGAGGGATGTGTTTGGGCTATTGAGCGTAACAATGCCATGCTCGGCCGATAGCACTACGCTCTGAACCCCGTCAACGCCAATCAACTTGGGTGCGGTAAAACCGCGCGGGACGGTCTTGAACCCCGAATCCAGGATGATACGCGTTGGCGTTGGACGGCTGGTGACGGTTGCCCGCACAAAGAGTGCGGGCTCCAGCTGCACGCCCCACTCTTGATAGGTCATGTCGCAGAAGATCGCGCCACCCGCCTCAATCTCGGTCACGCCTGCAAGAAATGGGGTAATCGCATAGGTCCCGCTTCCGCCAGCGCTGACAATCTCCACAGGCAATCCGGCGCCGCGGCACAGCGCGACGCATTCATTCAGCAACGCGATACTGTGTTCCACACCCGCCTGCTTTGCGGCCGGATCGGTGAGGGCCAGGTTGTGACCTTCCCAGGTCTGCAGACCCACAAACCTGAGCCCCGGCGTGGCTGCAATCTGCCGCGCAAGCGTGGGCACATCGGGACCGGGCGCAACCCCGCAACGCTCCATACCGGTGTTTACTTCGACGAGCAGTCCAACGGTTGTGCCGGCGGCTGTGGCTGCGGCACCAATGGCCGTGACGTTTTCGCGATCATCAACCAGGGCCTTCACATCGGCCTGCCGGCATAGCGCCACGAGGCGATCGATTTTGCCCGGCGTGACAATTTGATTGGCAATAAGGATGTCGCAAACCCCGGCGGCGGCGAGCACCTCGGCTTCGGAAACCTTGGCGCATGTGACGCCAATCGCGCCGGCGCGCAAAAGCTTGTGCACAATCGCGGGCGTTTTAATGCCCTTGGTATGGGGTCGCCAGCCTACGCCGGCCCGCTTAAAGTGCGCGGCAAGCGCCGCAATGTTGCGGTCCAGAACGTCCAACTCAACCCATAGCGCCGGAGTGTCCAATGAATTCTGCGGTAGCCCGATATTTGTCATTGCTGTGTCAGGTGTCGACGCTCAATTGTCGCATGTCACATGTCGCACGAAGCATGTCGCACGAAGCATTTGTTTGGGCTGACATGGATGCACGCAATTATTGCTTCTCATTGGGAATTGCCAGAGGCCGCACCGTACATGACACCGCGCGCAACCGGCGCCGCCGAAAATTGCAACTGCAGTTATGATGTAGTGTGATAACCGACGGTTTATTCAGGCAAAGGAGTCCCAATGAAAATCACCAAACTCGAAACCCTACATATTCCGGACTATCCGAATATTTTGTTTGTCGGCGTGCATACCGACGCCGGTCTGACCGGATGGAGTGACACCTATTACATGCCGGACGCGATGCGGGGCTTTATCCATCAATTTGCGTCGCCCATGCTGGTGGGGCATGACCCGCTCGCGATTGAACTGCACTGGCGTCGGCTCTACGAGGTGATCGCCCATATCGCTGGCAAGGGCGCCGAAATTCGCGCGCTGTCGGCGATTGATTGCGCACTGTGGGACATATTTGGACAATCGACCGGCCTGCCCGTGTGGCAACTGCTGGGTGGCGCGGCACGGGATCGCATTCGGACCTACAACACATGCGGCGGACCGGGGTACGGGCGCAACCGCGGTGGGCGCACCGGATATGGCACCGACGGCCCGGCGGACGGCAAGTATGAGGACCTGATCGGCTTTATGACCCGCCCGGCCGAGTTGGCCCAGGATCTGTTGAGCGAAGGCATCACGGGAATGAAAATTTGGCCCTTTGATTACGTCGTGCATCAACCGGGTGGATGGGATGACTGGCGCACATTCAAGGGCGCGTTCGAACCGAACTTGCGAACATTGGGCGGGCAGATGATTTCGAACGCCGATCTTGAACGCGGTCTCGAGCCGTTTCGAAAGATCCGCGAGGCCGTCGGCGACAAAATGGACCTCATGGTCGAGGGCCATGGTTTTTGGTCGCTCCCCGCAGCCAAAAAAATCGCCCATGCGCTGGAGCCCTACAAGCCATTTTGGATTGAAGATTTGATGCGCGCGGATGACGTTGATGCGCTGGCCGAGCTGCAGCACAGCACCACCACGCCGGTCCTTGCCAGCGAATATCTGACCACGCGTTACGAATATAAACCGGTGCTCGACAAACGCGCCGCAGAGATCATCATGATCGACCCGACCTGGGCGGGCGGCATCACCGAGAGCAAGAAAATCGCGACCATGGCCGAGGCCTGCAAGCGCCCGGTTGCCATGCATGATTGCACCGGTCCGTTCACGCTCATGGCGGGGATACATCTGGCCATAAACTGCACCAACGCCATGATCCAGGAAACAGTGCGGGCATATCTGCGGGTAACGTATCCGGACATGGTCACCGACATTCCAGTCGTCGAACGCGGGCAGATCCTGGCGCCCACGAAACCCGGGATCGGCACGTCGCTGCTGCCGGATGTGCGCGGCCGCGAAGGCGTCACGTCGGTGGTGTCGCCATGACCGTGGTTTAACCCCAGGCACGATATGAAGCGATACGAACGTTCCAAGGCTTTGTTTGAACGCGCGCAGGGCTCGCTCGCGGGTGGCGTGTCCAGCGAGTTCCGCAAGTTCAACCAACCCCATCCATTGTTTTATGCGAGCGGTCAGGGCGCGCACATTGTGGATGTGGATGAAAACGAGTTTCTTGATTTCACCCTCAGCCAGGGTCCGCTGATCCTGGGGCACAGCCATCCGGAGGTCCTGGCGCGGGTGCAGGCTGCCTCTGCGCAGGGCCAGATATTCGCGGGGTTGCACCTGGCCGAAGTCGAACTTGCCGAGAGGCTACAGCAAATCGTGCCGTGCGCCGAACTGGTGCGATTCAGCTTGAGCGGCAGCGAGGCCGACCATGCGGCCCTGCGTGTCGCCCGCGAGGTCAGCGGTCGCCAGAAGTTCATCCGGTTCGAGGGCCACTATCACGGCTGGCTTGACAACGTGGCCTATGGCGTGGGCGCGCCCAGCCTCGCAGCGATGGGCGACCGCGAGAAACCGCACGGCGTGCCGTGGACGCGCGGTCTGCCCGCGAACAGCCGCGACGAATGCATCCTGCTGCCGTGGAATGATCTGGCGCTGGTGGAGCGCACGCTCGCGACCCACGCGCCCGAAGTGGCGGCCATCATCACCGAACCCGTCATGTGCAACAGCGGATGTATCGAGCCCGGGCCCGGATACTTGCAGGGCTTGCGTGACCTGTGTACGCAGCACGGCCTGGCGCTCATCTTCGACGAGGTCATTACCGGGTTTCGTCTGGCGATGGGCGGGGCGCAGGAGTATTACGGCGTGACGCCCGATCTTGCCGTCTTCGCCAAAGCCATGGCGAATGGGTATCCCATCAGCGCGATCGTGGGCAAACGCGCGTGGATGCAGCCGATCGCGGATGGCACCGTGGTGCACGCCGGCACATTAAACGCTGGCAACCCGAGCGTGGCCGCCGCGCTGGCAACCCTGGACGTGCTTGAACACGATGCCGTGCACCCAAGGCTGTACAAGCTGGGTCGCAGCCTGATGGCTGGCTTGCAGGACGCGGCGCGGGACGCGGGCCAGACGGTGCTGGTGCAGGGGCCCGGGCCGATGTTCAACCTTGCGTTTACGGATCTTGTCGGCGCGCGTGACTTTCGCGATACTTTCCGCTTCGACAAGGCGAAGAACGCGCGCTTCATATTTGAAATGCAGGAGCGCGGCGTGCGCCTGATCGGGCGGGGTCTGTGGTATCTCAGCGCGTCCCACACGGAGGCCGATATCGCGCACGCCGTGGATGTGGCGCGCGAAGTGTTTGCAGTGATCCAAAAATGAAAATAGCCACCGGACACATCATTCACGAGTCCAACACGTTTGCGCCCGGCACCACGCCGCTTGGCGCATTTGTAATCAGGCGCGGCGATGAAATTGTGCGCGAGCACACCGGCGCGCACACCGAGGTGACCGGGTTTCTGGAGGGTGCGGTGACCCACGTTTTTGAGCTGGCGCCCATGTTCAGCGCCACGGCCACGCCCTCGGCCATTGTGACTGCCGGGGCGTTCGATTGGCTCGCGGACGAGCTCGTGAGCGCGTTGCGCGCGGCTGGAAAAATTGACGGCATCCTGCTCGCCCTGCACGGCGCGTTTGTGTCGGAGAACCACCCAAATGCCGATGCGGAATTTGCGCGTCGCGTTCGTGAGGCGTTTGGTCCCGACATGCCGATCGTGCTCACGCACGATCCCCACAGCAGCATAGGAGAGGATGTTGTGCGGCAGGTAAACGCGCTGGTGATCTACAAGACCAACCCCCACCTGGACCAGCGCCAGATCGGACTGCAGGCGGCCGGCATAATCGCCGGCATGGTGCGCGGCGCCGTCAAGCCGGTGATGGCATACCGCTCACTGCCGATGATGATAAACATCGTCCATCAGCACACCAGCGCACCACCCCTGCGGGATTTGTGGCGTGCGTTGCAGGTCTACGAACAACAAGCCGGCGTGCTCGCGGCGAGCATGTCACTGTGCTATCAATACTCGGATGTTCCCGCGATGGGTAACGCGGTCGTGGTGGTTACCGACAACAATCAGGCCCAGGCGGATGCCATCGCCGACGAACTGGCGGCCAAATTGTGGGCGCTTCGTGAAGAATTGGCCGTGCATATTCCGACCGTGCACGACGCGGTTGCCCAGGCCATGGATGCCGCGCAACAAAAGCAAACACCGCAGGTGATCGTCGACATCGGCGACAACGTGGGGGGTGGTTCCGCCGCGGACGGGACGTTCATTCTGACCGAGCTGCTTGCGCAGCGGGCGGATGGTTGGGTCGTGACCTTGGCCGACCCAAAAGCTGTTCAAGCCTGCACGATGGCGGGCATCGGAGCGACCCTGTCGCTGGACGTGGGTGGCGCGACCGATGAAATGCACGGCGCGCCGGTGCGCGTGACAGGACGAGTGAAGTGCCTGCACGATGGGCGGTATGAGGAACGTGCTGCGCGGCACGGCGGCGTGCGCTGGGGAAATCAAGGCTTGTGTGCGCTGCTCGAACTTGCCGCGCCTGCACCGGGCGGCGAAGCCAGTTACATTTTGCTCACAACCGCGCGCGCGGCACCCATGAGCCTGCACCAATTGCAAAGCGTGGGGATTGAGCCGGGCTACATGAAGATACTTACGGTCAAGGCTGCCATCGCCTGGAAGGCGGCCTATGAACCGATCATGGCGGGCTTCGTGGTTGCGGATACACCCGGCGCAACCCAGGTGAACCCAAAGCGCTGGCACTACCGGAATGTGCGCAAGAATCTGTTTGGTCTGGAAGGCTGGCCCTGACTCGGCCGGACGTGACACCGTGCCACCGCCGTGTTCACCCCGGCGCCAGCAACACTTTGGTCAGCCCGGCCGGCGCATCGATCAACTGTTGAAACAAAGCCGCGCCGCTCTCCAGTGGGGCTTCATGCAACATGGCATCGACCCGAACCTGACCGGATGCAATCAGGTCGAGCGCGCGCAAGAATTCGTCGTCGCTGTAGCAATAGCTGCCCTGGATGCGTAGTTCGCGCCCAACCACCGGCAGGAAATTCAACTCGGTCTCGCCCACACCGAGCCCGATCAGCGCCAGCGTTCCACCCGGCTGCAGCATGGCCACGCCCTGCTGGCGCACGCTCGGCGCGCCAACCGCATCTATGACCACGTCTGCGCCCCATCCATCGGTGCCGGCCAGCACGATCTTAACGGCATCTTCGCGGTCACTTTGAATCGTTCGCGTCGCACCCAGTTGAGCGGCCAGAGCAAGACGCTCCGGCACCCGGTCTGCAACTATGACTTGTTCCGCACCACTCAGCCGGGCCAGTTGCGCGGCCAACAGCCCTTGCGCCCCAGCACCGATAACGACCACCACCCGGGCCAGTGGCGGCACGAAATGGCGGAATAAGTGCACCTCCACGGCCAGTGTCTCGGTCATTGCGGCTTGTGCATCCGTAATGTTGTCTGGCAGGGCAAAAACCCGGTCCTCCGGCACCGACACCAATTCCGCAAAGCCGCCCGCCCGCTCGATGCCCAGAATTGCCATGTTCGGACAGATATTGTTAAGTCCGGAACGGCAGGCGCGACATGTGCCACACGCAATCTGCGGCTGGATCACCACCCGCCGGCCCACCCCAAGCGCCCCGTTCGAGCCCGGGCCAATCGCCGCGACAGTGCCGGTAAATTCGTGACCCATGATCAAGGGTGCGTGCGCGGTGCGCCGCGCGCTGTGCCCGAGATATCCATGCAGATCCGACCCGCAAATTCCGCATGCCGAAACCTTTATTAATACTTCACCCGGTCCCGCATTTGGCGCGGTGACCTGTTCAAATGTAACGTTCTGCTTTCCGTGGAATACAAGTGCTTTCATGGTTGATGCTCGCACTACATATGGTACATCCAGAAAAGCGTTCGAGATGTCCCGTTTTTGTCGGCAAGATGGCGCCCACGCGGGGACCGCAGGGGATTGCTTTACACGGCATAACAGGGCGTAACCAAGTCTTAACCACGAGCATCCAGGCTGCAAACCAGGCCAACAACGCCAGTTCGGTCTCAATCGCGATCAGAGGCTCAACGGGCAACGCCGCGCTCGCAGTTTCGGATTTGCCAACCTTTAAGACTTGGCTGGCCGTCGTTGCAGGCCCACCGCATTAGCCGCGGATGCAGACGACCCATCAACCGGAAAACGGCCGCCTGATGGGTCGTCTGTAACATTCAAGCCGTAGACTACACTAACTACCATGAAACTTACCGACAAAGTAGCGTTGATCACCGGCAGCAGCCAGGGTATCGGCGCAGCCATCGCTCAACGATTCGCGGCCGAGGGCGCGCGCGTGGTCATCAATTACAACAGCAACCCAGACAAGGCCAAAGAGGTACTCGCAAACATCGAAGCCAAAGGCGGCACCGGCTTTATCGTGGGCGCCAACCTGGGCGTGGTGGCGGATGTGCAACGGCTGATCTCCGATTCCATCGCCCACTTTGGCCGGCTGGACATTCTTGTTAACAATGCCGGCATCGAAATCCACGCCCCGTTTTGGGAGGCCACCGAGGCGGACTATGACAAAGTCCTGGCCGTAAACGCCAAGGGCGTGTTCTTTGCGACGCAGGAGATGGCCAAACATCTGATGGCCACCAAGCGCCCGGGCAAGATCATCAACATGAGCTCGGTACATGAGGATCTGCCCTTTCCAAATTTCACCGCATATTGCATGAGCAAGGGCGCGCTGAAAATGATGGCGCGCAACCTCTCGATCGAGCTCGCACCGTTTGGCATCACCATCAACAACATCGCCCCGGGTGCGATCCAGACTCCGATCAACACCGCATTGCTCAATGACCCGGTGAAACTAACCGCGCTGCTGGGTCAAATCCCGCTTAAGCGCCTCGGAACCACTGATGACGTCGCGAATCTCGCCGTGTTTCTAGCCAGCGCCGACTCCGACTATGTGACCGGCTCAACGTATCTTGTAGACGGCGGGCTTACTTGGAACTACCAGGAGCAATAAGGCGCTTTTGTTGCGGGGTCCCAATTCGTCCGCCGACTGCCATTCAGAGCGCGCACACCACGTCTGATGGCAACGACTTGGAAGGTTGCCGGTCAATAATGCGGTGTTGACCCCACCTGCGACGGTTACCGCCTCAGGGTGCCCAATGACGCCCAACTAGAATCAGACAAACCATGAGGCGGATTTGGGTTGGGATTCATTCGGCGCAGGAGGATGAGCGGGGCGAGCTGGTGCCGATGTTCCGGGAGGCGGAGGCGGCACGGGTGACGGATGGTGCCGGGCTGGTGGCCGGCGAGCTGATCACGATTTGGATGGACCCGATCGAGCTCGAGGCCACGGCCGAGTATGACCCACCTTCCGATTTATGGATTGCCCGCCCGCTACTGGGAACCACGCGCGCGCTTCACATTACTGCGGAGATTCGGGGGTGGATTGAAGCGGAGATTCGCCGGCGGAGCGGCCCCTCACCCTAACCCACTCCCACGGGGAGAGGGAATTGGCCCCCTCTCCCTTTGGGAGAGGGCTGGGGTGAGGGTCTGCCCCCTCTCCCCATGGGAGAGGGCTGGGGTGAGGGTTAGGGTGAGGGTCCGCCCCCTCTCCCTAGGGGAGCGGGTGGGGGTGAGGGTCCGCTTCGCGGGCGTGACGCTCAACCACTTCGCGGGTGCGCTTGTTGTCGGCCAACACCTTTTCGGTGGCCCGGCGGGTGTTGTTTTCGTTGATTACCAACACGGCGTGGATGACGCCCGGAAACCAGAAGAAAAGCGTCAGTAGCAGGTTTAGCAAAAACGCGCCAAAGTTCCCCTCAAAAAGCACCGCGAGCGGAGGCAGGAAGATTGCAAGAATATATTTCATGGCTGCTCAATCTTCGTCTGTAAATGCCAGAAAAACATTAGACCCGGCATGCCGCCTGAGAACTGACCCATGGCGCCTACCTAATTCTGTCACCACCGCTGGACGACCGCGCGTCTGCTTTCTCAACGACGCTATTGGCGCAATGTCCGCAGCACTACCGGTTATGGTTGCGGTGCTGCTCGTCGGCCACATCGTATTTAGGTTCGAGAAGTCATCAAGATCGTGGACATGGATTCTTGTGCCGTTTTGGGCGGACAATTCACATCAGCACCGCCACCCCATACCCCGCCAACGTGACCACGCCAGCATGCTCAAGCCCGGTCAGGGCATCCCGCATCGGCTCGGCTAATTTCACCTCAACGTTCTGTGCCGTCTGGTTTAGCACAAACACAAATCTGCGCCCGTCACCGGATCGCACGGTCACCTCCACGCCGGGTGGCGCGGCCAAGGGCGCAACCACGCCCGCCTCGGCGCACATGCGCGCCAGCAGCCACGTCAATGCCTGCGTGTCGGGGCAGGTGCCCACATACACCGCGCTGCCTTTGCCAAAAGTGTTTTGGGTGATGGCCGGTGCCTCTGCATGCTCTTCTTCACCCATCCGGGCAAGAACGCGCGCGCCCTCCAGTTGAATGGCATCGCGCCAGGTGTCACAGGCAAAGCTCTCCTCATCATCGGTGATCAGCTGTTGTTTTTGACCCGCGCCCAGCGCCTCAAATTCCTCGATGCGAATACCCAGCAGCGCGCGGAACGGGGCGGGGTAGCCACCCAGCCAGATGTGGTCATCGGCATTGGAGATGCCGCTGAACGCGCCGATGACCATGTGCCCGCCCGCCGCCACGTATTGCTCAAAGACCGGGCCCACGCCGTCTTTGGTCAAGTACAAATTTGGCACAACGACGAGTTTGTATTCGCGCAATTTGTCGGCGCTCACCGTTGATGGCACAAAATCACAGGTGACGCCATGCTGATACAGTGCGGCGTAGTACGGCATAAGGTTTCTTGCGCTCATGTCGATGGACGGGTGCGAATCAAGTTCCAGTGCCCACCAGTTGTCCCAGTCAAACACAATCGCCACATCGGCATGATTGGTGGTGCGCACGAGCGGGTCCAGCCGTTTTAGCTCGCTGCCCAATTGCGCAATTTCGCGAAACACGCGCGTGTCTTTGCCCGCGTGCGGCACCATCGCCCCATGAAACTTCTCCGCGCCCGCCTTTGCTGCGCGCCACTGAAAGAACATAACGCCATTCGCGCCGCGGGCCAGCGCCTGATAGCTCCACAACCGCATTTGATCCGGCTTCTTCATGGCATTGCGATTGCGCCAGTTCACCGCCGCGGGGGTTTGCTCCATCAACAGCCAGGGCTGGCCGTAGCGCAGCGAACGCATCAGGTCATAGCGCATCGCGCTGCCGATGTGGGCTTGCGGGTCAAGCGGGTCTGGATAGTTGTCATCGCTGACCAGGTCCTCTTCTTGTGCCCAGGCCCAATAGTCGAGCGGCTTGAAAAAACCCATGAAATTTGTCACCACCGGCACAGACGGGGTTATGCGGCGCAAAATTTCAACCTCCATTTTCATCAGCGCCAGGATGGCGTCCGATGAAAACCGCTTCCAATCCAGTTGCTGGGTCGGGTTTACAAATGTAGGCGCGCTGCGGGGCGGATGGATCTCCGACCAATCGCCATATTGCTGGCTCCAGAAGGCCGTGCCCCAGGCGTGATTCAACCGATCCATCGTTTCGTATTTGGCCTGCAGCCACGCCCGGAACGCATTTGTGCCGGCCGGCGTAAAACTCTCGCTCACATGGCAGCCATATTCGTTGTTGATGTGCCACATCGCCAGCGCGGGATGCTGCGCGTAACGCTCGGCTACCTTTGCAACCAGCCGCGCGGCCAGCGTTTTGTAGGCCACGCTATGTGGACAATACTGCTGACGCGCGCCAGGATACAGCGTCACGCCGTCCTTGGTCATGGGCAAACTGTCCGGGTAATTCTTGGCCATCCACGGGGGCGGCGCCGCCGTGGCGGTGGCAAGGTCGACTTTGATGCCATGCGCATGCAGGAGGTTCATGATTCGATCCAGCCAGCCAAAGTCAAACTCGCCCTCGCGCGGCTCCAGCTTGGCCCAGCTAAAAATCGCCAGCGAGACCATGTTTACACCGGCCTCCTGCATCAGTTGGGCATCTTCAGGCCAGATGCTTTCAGGCCATTGCTCCGGGTTGTAGTCGCCGCCAAATAAAATAAAGTTCAGGTGTGAGAGATCTCGTTGAGGCTTCATGGTTGTGCTTTGTCAGACGGATTGTAATATGCAGGTGAATGCTGGCTTTACTGCGCAGGCGAGCGCGGTGATCGCTGCCAACCCTCACAGGGCTTGGAGCCCTGTGAGGGTTTCGCCAGTACTGTAAGCGTTTCGCAGGCACTATGAATTATGCGAGTTGCACACCGTCACCGCGAATTCTGTTGCGCAGCATGCCGCCGCCGGCGGTGATCGCTGCCAACCCTCACAGGGCTTGGAGCCCTGTGAGGGTTTCGCCAGTAATGGAATGGTCTATATTTGGAGCCATCCCAAACTCCCCATCCGATGTTAAACTCCCTACAGCATGTTTGACTACAAAAAGATGTTTGATTTGACCGGGCGCACCGCCCTCGTGGTGGGTGCGGGTAGCGGCATCGGCCAGGCCAGCGCCATCGCTCTTGGCGCCTTTGGCGCAAATGTCATCTGCGCCGACCTAAACCTCGATGCCTGTCATGACACCCTAAAGTACATTGCTGATCAGGGCGGCCACGGCGCCGCCCTCGCAATCGACATGCGCGCCAGCGTCAGCATCGCCGAGGCCCTCGACCCCATCCCGCAGATAGACATCCTCGTCAGCACCCCCAGCATCAACGTCCGCAAACCCATGCTCAGGATCACCGACGAGGAGTTTGACAAGGTCATGGCCCTGAATATGAAGGGCACCTTTATGCTCATGCGCTACGTCGCGGCCGGTATGGCCACCCGCAAACGCGGCAGCATCATCGTGTTTAGCAGCATCCGCGGCGACGTCGTCGAGCCCGGGCAGGGCATCTATGCCGCCACCAAGAGCGGCGTCCGCCAGATGGTGAAGGCCCTCGCGAGCGAGCTCGGTGGCAGCGGCGTCCGCGCAAATTGCATCGCCCCCGGTGTCGTCGAGACCCCGCTCACCGCCCAAATCCAAAATCAACCCGAATGGTATAACGCCTACGCCGCCAAGGGCGCGCTCGGTCGCTGGGCCCAGCCCGAAGAAATGACCGGTGCGGTGGTTTACCTCGCCAGCGACGCATCGTCCTACGTCACCGGCACCGTGGTCTACGTCGATGGTGGCTGGATGGCCCAGGACGGTCGCTTCACCCCGCCGCTGTAATTTCTGTCATTGGTTCATCACCGGTAAAAGCGCCCACACCGCGCCGGGCGGGACAAACGCTTGCGCCAAAGACTTCGTAGCAGCCATCCATGACCCAACCCGCACCCATCGTCTCCATCCGCAACCTGGTTCACGAATACACCCAGGAGGGCAAGCCCTCGGTCATGGCCCTGCGCGGGATCGATCTGGATATCGCCGCCGGTGAATACATCAGCATCCTCGGGCACAACGGCTGCGGCAAGAGCACGCTGGCCCGCCACCTAAATGCGCTGCTCCTCCCAACCTCTGGCGAGGTGCACGTGGATGGCCACCCCACCAATGACCGCGCAAACTTGCGCAATCTGCGCAGCACGGTCGGCATGGTCTTCCAAATCCCTGACAATCAATTCGTGGCCACCATCGTCGAGGAAGACGTGGCCTTTGGCCCGGAAAACCTGGGCATTCCGCACGATCAACTGCTTCAGCGGGTGGATTGGGCGCTGACCCGCGTGGGCATGCTGGACAATCGCCACCGCGCGCCCCACATGCTCAGCGGCGGGCAGAAGCAGCGCGTGTGCGTGGCCGGCGTGCTCGCCATGAAGCCCCGCGTCCTCGTCCTCGACGAGGCCACCGCCATGCTCGATCCGCTCGGGCGCAAGGAGGTGCTCGCCGTTGTCCGCCGCATGAACGACGAGGATGGCACCACCGTGGTCGCCATCACCCATCACATGGAAGAGGCCCTCGAAGCCGACCGCGTGATCGTGATGAGCGAAGGGCGCATCGTCCTGCAGGGCACCCCGCGCGAGGTCTTTGCCCGCGTGGATGAGCTCCACGCCCTCGAGCTGGACGTGCCCCAGCCCGCCCAGCTCGCCCATGCGCTCGGTCTGCCATCCGCGCTCACCGTGGACGAGGTGGTTGCCACGCTCCAGTCCTCCGGAACCACGTTCTCATCCACCACCCCTGATCAAAATCCTGTAAATCAAGTAAATCCTGCTCTCACCCAGACCCCGCCCTCCGAGACCGTCATCTCGCTCTCGCACCTCGTTCACTACTACATGCGCAGCACCCCGCTCGAGGTCAAGGCGATTTCGGACATCAACATCGAGGTCATGCGCGGCGAAGTGCTCGGCATCATTGGCCACACCGGCAGCGGCAAAAGCACCGCAGTCCAACACATGAACGGTTTGTATCGCCCGCATGAGGGTTCCGCCCGCGTGCTGGATATGGACTTGAGCGCGCCCAACATCAACGTCAAAAAGCTGCGCCAGCGCGTCGGGCTGGTGTTCCAGTCACCCGAGGCCCAGCTCTTCGAGCAGTACGTGGGGGATGACATCGCCTACGGCCCGCGCAACCTAAAGCTCGAGCGCGACGAGGTGCGCGCCCGAGTCCGCCAGGCCATGGAGGATGTCGGTCTGGGCTTTGATGAGTTCAAGGATCGCATCACCTTCAGTCTCAGCGGCGGGCAAATGCGCCGGGTGGCCATCGCCGGCGTGCTGGCGCTTCATCCCGAGGTGCTGGTGCTTGATGAGCCCACCGCCGGGCTCGATCCACTTGGCCGCACCCAGCTTTGGGAGCGTCTACTGGCCCTGCGCACCCAGCGCGCCGTCACCCTGGTCGTCATCAGTCACAACATGGAAGACCTTGCCACCATCTGCGACCGCGTCGTGGTCATCTCCGAGGGACGCACCCTCACCACCGGCACGCCCCGCGCGGTGTTTGGCGAGGCCGCCAAGCTGCGCGAGATCGGGCTCGATGTCCCCCCCATCACCGAGCTCGGTCACCGCCTGGGTCTGGGCACCGTGCTCTCGGTCTCCGAGGCGCTCGCCCGCCTGCGACCACCGGCCGGCGCTGGCGCTGCGGTGACCCTGCCAGAACGAGGCGCGGCATGAACGAGTTTGATTTGCTCCGCAATGTCACCATCGGCCAATACATACCCACCGGCTCGGTCATCCACAAGCTTGATCCGCGCGTCAAGATCACCGCGCTGATCCTGCTCATCGCCGCAGTGGTGCTCACCCGCTCGCTCATCGGCATGGTCTTTATCACGGCCATCCTGTATGTCATTGTGCGGCTGGCGCGGCTGTCTGTTGGCTACATGCTCCGCGGTCTGCTGCTCGCCCTCCCGCTTCTGGTCGTGCTGTTTGTGTTGCAGTTCCTGTTTCAGGGCAACACCGAGCCGGCGGGCAAGGTCTACTTCCAGGCTATAGAGGTGCCCACCTGGCTCGGGGCCAGCGGCTTTTTCCTGCGCGTTACCCGCTACAGTCTGCACCTGATCGCGCTTGCGCTAGCCAAGGTGCTGGCCTTTATCTTTATGACCAGCCTGCTCACCATGACCACAACCGTCACCGAGCTTACCCATGGCATGGAGTTGATGCTAAAACCGCTTGAGATCGTGCGCTTTCCGGCGCACGAAATCGCGCTCACCATGATGATTGCCTTGCGCTTCGTGCCCACGCTTGCCGAGGAGCTTGAACGGATCATGAAGGCCCAGGCCAGCCGCTGCGGCGACATCCAGTCCACCCGCACTTGGAACCTGCCCAAGGCCGCCCGCCAGATGCTCCCGCTGATCGTGCCCCTGTTCCTAAACGCCCTGCGCCGAGCTGAGGACCTTATATTGGCAATGGAAGCCCGCTGTTACATGGGTGGCGTCGGTCGCACGAAGTTCGTCCAATTCCATCTCACCCCGCGCGATTTTCTCACCCTGGCCCTCACCATTGCCCTGGTCGCGCTCATGGCCTTCACCACCTGGCCGCCTATCCGCTCGTTCATTACCGTGCTGTAAACATGCTCACACCCCTCGAACAGCGCGTGCTTGCGCACCTGAACGATGCCCAGATAGTTGCCTGGGTGCAACAACTTACCCAAATACCCTCGGTCTGGAAACCCGAGCTCGGCACGGGCGAGGAACCCGCCGCGCGCTGGGTGGAGGCGCGTTGCACCGAGATGGGTCTGGACACCCATTTCGAATTTGTCGCACCCGGCCGGCCAAATGTCATCGCCCGACTGCGTGCGCCACAGCCGCCCACCGCCACTCTGATGTTTGAAGGTCACACCGATGTGGTCACGGAGGGCGATCCCGCCAAGTGGACGGATCCGCCGTTTAGCGCGACCATCCGCGATGGCCGCATCTATGGCCGCGGCGCCAACGATATGAAGGCCGGTGTCGTCTGCGCCCTGGCCGCCACCAAGGCCATCGTGGACAGCGGTGTAACGCTCATGGGCGATATCCTGCTCGGCATCGTCTGCGATGAAGAGGGCCACATGATCGGCATCAAGAACTTTGTCGACCGCGGTTGGGCCGCGGGCGTCAGCGCCTGCATCGTGTGCGAACCCGAGGAGAATCACCTCTGCATCGCGCAAAAGGGCGTAATGTGGGTGCAGGCCACCATTACCGGCGTGATGAGCCATGGCGCCATGCCGCTCACCGGCGTGAATACCGCCTACCCCATGGCGCGCTTCCTGAGCCTGGCCCACGCGCTCGAAGAGCGCGAGATCGCCCGCCACGGCCGGCATGAGTTTCTTGGTCAGCCGTCAATCACCCCGACAATCCTGCAGAGCCCCATCCCTGGCGCGGGTGAGGCGCAGAAAAACGTGATGCCCTCAGCCACCACGTGCACGCTCGATATCCGCCTGATCCCCGGGCAGGACCCGGATTGGCTCGCTGCCCAGCTTGAAAAAATGCTGGCCGCCGCCTGTGCCACCGACCCGCGCCTGTCCTATCAGTGCGAGGTGGTGGAAGTGCGTCATCCCACCGCCACGGATCGCAACCATCCGCTGGTCGCCACGCTGGGCGCGGCATATACCGACCTCACTGGTCAACCGCCAATCTACGGCGGCGTCCCGGGCTCCACCGATGGCACCATCTTGAACGCGCGCGCGGGCATACCGATTGTCACCTGCGGCCCGGGTGATATCTACATTCCGCACCACATCGACGAGTGGGTGAGCATCGATGAGATCAAGACGTCAGTCCGGACGTACGTGCTGGCCGCACTGCGGTTTCTGGGTGTTCGCGAATAGAGTTGAATAATAGGCACTTTCGCGCACTACCAAATGTGCGCCTGGAACGTCCTTATCTATGACACCACTCACCATCCGCCCCGAGGTGCCGGCGGACATCCCGGCCATCTATGCGCTCACGTTCGCGGCGTTTGGCCGCGCCGATGAGCCGGCGGTCACCGACAATCTCCGGGCGCAAGGCACGCTGCTGCTATCCCTCGTGGCCAAGCGCGACGGCGTGGTGGTTGGTCACGTCGCATTCAGCCCCGCCAAGCTGGTCACACCCACGCGCACCCTCGCACCGCTCGCCCTCGGGCCGGTCGCGGTGCAGCCTAGCTTGCAAAAAACAGGCATCGGTTCCGCTCTCATACATCACGGGTTGCGCGCATGCGCCACGCTCGGGCATCCTATCGTGTTCCTGCTGGGGCACACCACCTACTACCCGCGCTTTGGCTTCAAGCCCGCCCTGCCACTTGGCGTGCGTTGGAGCCAGAGGCCGGACGACGAGTCCCACGAGCACTTCATGGTGTATGAACACACGCCCGGCGATCTGGCACAGTTGCTCGGCGGCGAGTCGGGCGTGTTCTCGTTTGACCCGGCGTTTGATTGAGTGTTAGTCTTTGGCGCCCATGAACAACTCCATCACCGCAATCCCAGGCTTCCGCGTTGGTCATTACACCGATCTCACCGGCATCACCGGCTGCACGGTCATCCTGTGCCCCGAGGGCGCGATGGGTGGCGTGGATGTGCGTGGTGGCGCGCCGGGCACCCGCGAGACCGACCTGCTGCATCCGGATTGCATGGTGGACAAGGTGCACGCCATCCTGCTCGGTGGCGGCAGCGCCTTTGGCCTGGCCGCGGCGGATGGCGTGATGCGCTGGCTTGAGGAGCGTGGTCATGGCTTTGACGTCGGCGTGGCGCGGGTGCCAATTGTCCCCGCCGCGATCCTGTTTGACCTGCCCATCGGTGACCCCAAGCGCCGCCCGGATGCCGCCGCCGGTTACGCGGCGTGCGAGGCCGCGACAACGGAACCTGTTATCGAGGGCAGTGTGGGTGCGGGCACCGGCGCATGCGTGGGTAAGCTCTTTGGGCTGGCCGGCAGTACCAAGGGCGGCGTGGGCTCGGCGCAGATCACGTTTGCGGATGGCGTGATCGTGGCGGCGCTGGTCGCGGTAAATGCCTTCGGTGACGTCCGCAACCCCGACACAGGTGCGATCATCGCGGGCGCGCACAAGCCCGGCTCCCCGGACTTTGCCGACACGGTGCAGACCTTGATGGCGATGGGCGCCGGTGACTTTCGCCGCTTTGCAGCGCGCAACACCACCATCGGCGTGGTCGCGACCAACGCGAAGCTGACCAAGACGGAGACCAACAAAATGGCTCAGATGGCGCACAACGGCTTTGCCCGGGCCATCAGCCCGGTGCACACGATGGGCGACGGCGATGTCATCTTTGCGCTGTCGCACGGCGACAAGGTCTCAAATGTAAATCTGCTGGGTGAGCTTGCCGCGCGCGCCATGTCGGCCGCCATCGTAAACGCGGTATCTGCCGCGACCGCGCTTGGTGGCGTGCCAGCCATGCGCGACCTTGCGGCACTTCGCACTTGACGAATCGCGTGTTCTTCCTACAATTAAAAACCAGTGTAAGTCATCGATCGCCTGGTCAGGCCATCCGCCCGTGGTGGACGGCTTGACCAGGCAACAACCAACCAAGGAACAAACCAACATGACCGCATCAAGCTCAACCCGCAAAATCGTCATCGGAGGCGTGCTCGCCGCAATCGCCATCATCCTCGGGCTCACTGGCATCGGCTTTATCCCGATTCCATTTAGCACGATCAACGCCACGATCTTGCACGTCCCGGCAATCATTGGCGGCGTCTTGGAAGGCCCGGTTGTGGGTCTGGCAGTCGGCGGCATCTTTGGTTTGTTCAGCTGGATCCAGGCCAATAGCACCGCAAACGTGCTCTTCACCAATCCGCTGGTGTCGGTGGTGCCCCGCTTGTTTATCGGTGTTACCGCGGCGCTGGTCTATCAGGCCCTGCGCAAGAACAATGAGATCGTGGCAATGGCGACCGCAGGCGTGGTGGGCACGCTCACGAACACCATCCTGGTCGTCGGCGCGCTGCTGCTGTTTGCATTGATTCCATTTGCCGTCGTTCCGACGCTGCTACCCCAGGTGATCGCCGAGGTCGTGGTTGGCGCAATCATCACCACCGTGGTCTGCGCGGCTTGGAAGCGCATTGATCGCGGCGCCGGCAAGTCATCCATCTAGTTCTATCCTGAATTACCATGGGGCCAATGGCACGTGCATTGGCCCTTGATGTTGGTGATCGCCGCATCGGCGTGGCGATCAGCGATGAATCCAAGCTGCTCGCGCGACCGCTTGAGATCATCGACCGCAAGCTGCAGAATCCCATCGATCACCTCAAGACGCTCATCGCGCAGTACGCCCCTGACGTGTTGATCTTGGGCGAACCCATCGAGCTGGACGGCAAAACCGGACCGCAAGCCCAGCGCGTCCGCGCGTTTGCCGCCGAATTGAGTACGGTCATCGCCATTCCAGTACAATTTCAAGACGAGCGCTGGAGCAGCGGCGAGGCCGGGGATCTGATAAAGGCGCACAAAAAGAAGCGCAAACCCCAACCGCATACGCGCACCAGGCCAGCCGTGCACCGGCATGATGATGCCCTGGCGGCCGCCGTGATCCTGCAACGATACCTTGATGAAACCCGTCAAACTACTGATTAACCTTGGCCTGTGCGCCGCCGCGATGGGTGCCCTGGCCTATGCGGGTTTGCAGCTGCGCAGCCGGCTGTCAATCGCCAGCGCAGGCACATCCCAGCTCACCGGGCTTGATCAGCTGTTCGTGGGGAACTATATCGAGCTGCTGCGCGGGGCGGACCTAAACCGCCCCATCAGCAACGACCCCACGCCGCAAACCTTTGTGGTTAAGAACGGCGAGGCCATGTCCCAGGTTGGCGCCAATTTGCAAAAGGCCGGTCTCATCCGCGACGGCGACCTGTTTCGCCTATATGTGCGGTTTAAGAAGCTCGACAGCACCATCCAGGCCGGTACGTATCAGCTGCGCCAAAACATGACAGTGCCCGAGATCGCCCAGGCGCTTCAACGGGCCATCGCGGTGGAGGCTCAGGTGGTGATCCCGGAAGGCAAGCGGCTGGAAGAGGTGGCCGAGCTGCTGAAGCAACAGTTGCCGGGTGACAGCTTTAGCGCCAGCGACTTCATACGGCTTGTGCGCAAAGCAAATTACGCCTATCCGTTTCTCAAGGATTTGCCGGATGGCGCGTCACTCGAAGGCTATCTTTTTCCCAACACGTATCGTGTGCCGCAAAACCCGACCGCCCAGGACGTGCTGCTAAAAATGTTGGATACCTTTGGGGAACAGGTGGCGCCCTTGTTGAACAAACCCAATCCCAAGGGCCTGTCGCCACGCCAGGTGCTGACGCTTGCAAGCATCGTGGAGCGCGAGGCCGTGCGAAGCGCCGAGCGCCCGATCATCGCCAATGTGTATTTGAACCGCCTTGGCCAGGGCATGTTGCTGCAAGCCGACCCGACGACCCAATATGCGCTCGAATTTACGGGCAAGAAGGGCGCGAAGTGGTGGCAGGATCTGGTCGTCGAGGACTATAAATACAAGGACCCATACGGCTTCAACACCTATCAATACTCCGGTCTGCCCCCGGGCCCCATTGCGAGCCCGGGTCTGTCTTCCATTCAGGCGGTGCTAAATCCCGACAATGACAAATACCTGTTCTTTGTCGCCAATTGCAACAAGGATGGCGGGCATCAATTTTCAAACACGTTTGCCGAGCACGTCAAGAAGCTCTGCCAGTAAAATTCCGGCATGTCTACAAAAGTGGTCATCTCAACCGACAAGGCCCCGGGTGCCATCGGCCCCTATTCACAAGCGATCAACGCGCACGGTATTGTGTTTTGCAGCGGTCAGCTGCCCACCGATCCCGCCACTGGCAATTTCGTGGCAGGTGGCATCGCCGAGCAAACACACCAGGCCATCAAAAACGTGAGCGCGGTGTTGGCCGCCGCCGGGCTTGATCTCTCGCACGTGGTCAAGAGCACGGTGTTTCTCAAGAACATGACCGACTTCGCGGCCATGAACGCGGTCTACAGCACGTATTTCACGACCAACCCACCCGCCCGCAGCACTGTTGAAGTGGCGCGTCTGCCCAAGGACGCGCTCGTCGAAGTCGAGTGCACGGCAGTGGCGTAGGGCAGTCTGGACGTGACGGGTGATTTGTCATTTGCACGCACTCCGTTTGACGGTCATTCCGAGCGCGGCGGGCTATCAAATCTCACGTAATGTAAATCGGGTTCGAAAAAATCCAGCCGCGCATCCACAGCCTGAAAAAGCGGTAGACCTCAACCCGGTAGGCCCCTGGCTCGATGGACTGGTGGTG
>JANXLU010000072.1 GCA_025354985.1 Chloroflexota bacterium | reverse complement strand
TGAGATGGTGATGCCGGGCGACACGGTGTTGATGAAGGTTAAGCTGATTGCACCGGTGGCGCTGGAGAACGGCAGCCGGTTTGCGATTCGCGAGGGCGGCCTGACGGTAGGCGCCGGTGCGATCACAAAGGTGATCGGGTAATGGCAAAGCAAAAACTTCGCATCCGCTTGAAGGCCTATGATCACCGCGCGCTGGACACGTCAGCGCAGCGCATCGTGGAAACGGCCGAGCGCACGGGTGCAACCGTGGTTGGTCCGGTGCCCCTTCCCACCCATATCGAGCGCTATACCGTGCGCCGCTCACCCTATATCGACAAGGACTCGCACGAGCACTTCGAAATCCGCACGCACAAGCGCATGATTGATGTGCTTGATCCGGATTCCAAGACTATCGATACATTGATGCGGCTAAATTTGCCGGCCGGTGTGGATATTGAAATCAAGTTGTAAGTAGGCGGCGGAGACGTCTTCGCCGATAAACTCAGTTCTCAGTCGTTCCCGATTGGACATTTGGCCAGCCGGGGAAAGCTGCAAACTTAAAGGTGACATGAAGAAATTGATTGGCCGCAAAGTCGGCATGACCCAGATCTTCGATGATAAAGGCAACGTTACGGGTGTAACGGTGTTGGAGATGGGTCCCAACTACGTCACGCAAGTGAAAACCACCGCAAAGGAAGGCTACAGCGCCGTTCAATTTGGATATGGCGAAGTCAAGGCCAAAAAGATATCCCGCGGTGAGCTTGGACATTTGGGCCAGCTCAAGCCAAATGCAAAGCATGAAGTGCGCCGTGAAATCACGGGCGTTCCTCCGGTCAAGCATTTGTTTGAAAGTCGCGTCAAGAAGGACGCGGATCTTGAAGGCGTCAAGACCGGTGACGTGATCAAAGCCGATGTGTTTAAGGTCGGCGAATATGTTGATATCACCGGCGTGGCCAAGGGCCGCGGCTTCCAGGGTGGTATCAAACGCCATGGCTTTAATCGCCAGCGCAAGACCCATGGCGCGTCGGATCGCGAGCGCGCACCCGGCTCGATCGGTGCAGGAACCGGTATTGGACATGTATTCAAAGGCACGCGCATGGCCGGTCACATGGGTGACAACACACGCACCAGCAGCCACATCAAGGTGATGATGGTGGATGCCGACCGCAATCTGATTGCGGTTGCCGGCTCCGTTCCGGGCGGAGCGGGCGGCGTGGTTGTCGTGTCGGAGGCCATCAAGAAATAGGTGTTGTGGCGAAGGGTTGATTTCGGGTAGTGCGTGATCAACTCTTGGCGATAAAAATTACGATGAAATTACCGGTATTTAATTTGGCTGGTGAGCAGGTGAGCGAGTTCGAGCTCCCCTCAAATGTGTTTGGTGGCGAGGTCAACCAGCCGCTGATGCACCAAGCACTCGTGCGCCAGAATGCGAATGCGCATTTGGGAACGCACAAGGTGAAGACGCGCGCAGAAGTGTCGCGCACCACCAAGAAGGCCTTTAAGCAGAAAGGCACGGGCAACGCGCGTCAGGGCAGCCGCAAGGCTCCGCATTGGGTCGGCGGCGGCGTGGCATTTGGACCGGTTGTGCGCAGCTACAACCAGGACATGCCCAAGAAAATGCGCCGCGGAGCAATCCGTAGTGCGCTGGCGGCCAAGGCCGGCGAGAACGAAATCGTACTGGTGGACAAGCTCGAAATGAGCACACCCAGAACCCGCGATTTTGTGGCCGCGATGGACAAGCTGGGCGTCAAGAACGGTCTGGTGGTGTTGCATGCGCACGAGGTCAACCTCGAGCACAGCGCGCGCAACTCGGAACATCACAAGACGTTGCTGGCGGGTTATCTCAACATTCGGGATATCTTTACGCACGACAAGCTTGTCATGAGCCTTGATTCAATCAAAAAAGTAGAGGAGTGGCTGAGCTGAGCCAGGGGAAGAATCATGCATCCATACGAAGTACTTTTAAGACCCCTTATCACTGAGAAAAGCCAGTGGTTGGTGGGTTATAGCCAGCCGCAATACTCATTCGAGGTCGATCATCGTGCGACCAAGCCACAGGTAAAGGAAGCGGTCGAGATCGCGTTTAACGTGTCGGTGACGCGCGTGAACATTTTGATCATCGCCGCCAAGCGCAAGAAAAATCCGCGTGCACGCACCGAGGTGCAACGATCCAAGCAGTGGAAGAAAGCCATCGTGCAGGTCAAGGAAGGCGATCGCATTGCGTTGTTTGAAGGGGTGAAATAACCATGCCAGTGAAAAGTTTCAAACCTACGACGCCCAGCTTGCGCGGCACTGTGCTCGCCGACTTTAGCGACATTACTACCAACGAGCCGGAAAAGAGCTTGTTGACCGATCTGAAGAAGCAGGGCGGTCGCAACAACTACGGTCGTGTAACAAACCGACACCAGGGTGGTGGCGCAAAGCGCAACTTCCGCATTATTGACTTCAAGCGAAACAAGGTTGGCGTGCCCGCGCGCGTCGCCACGATTGAATACGATCCCAATCGTAGCAGTCGCATTGCGCTTGTCAATTACGCTGATGGTGAGAAGCGCTATATTATTGCCCCGGTTGGCCTGAAAGTTGGAGACCAGATTACGTCCGGTCCCGAGGTGGAGGCCAAGGTCGGCAATGCGTTGCCTTTGGCAAACATTCCCTTGGGAACGATGATCCACGCGATTGAACTGGTGCCCGGCAAAGGCGCCAAGCTGGTTCGATCGGCGGGTACGGGCGCCCAGCTTCTTGCAAAGGAAGAGGAATACGCCACCATCCGCATGCCCAGTGGTGAGATGCGCAAGATTCTGCAGCGCTGCTATGCCACCGTTGGCCAAGTCGGCAACGCCGATCATGGCAACGTGAAGCTGGGCAAGGCCGGGCGCTCCCGCCATCTTGGCATTCGACCCACGGTGCGTGGCGTGGCGATGGATCCAAATTCGCATCCGCATGGTGGTGGCGAAGGACGTTCGCCAATCGGTATGCCAGGTCCAAAGACTCCGTGGGGCAAGCCAGCCCTGGGTGTCAAGACCCGGCGCAACAAGCGCACGACCAAGTTCATCGTGCGACGGAGGACCAAGTAAAGGTTTTTGAGGTCTAACTATGTCACGATCATTGAAAAAAGGCCCCTACGTCGATGCGAAATTGCTGAAGCGCATCGAAACGATGAACACGAAGAGCGAGAAGAAAGTGCTCAAGACGTGGTCGCGCGCAAGCACAATATTCCCCCAAATGGTGGGGCACACGATTGCGGTGCATGATGGCCGCCGCCATATTCCGATTTACGTAACGGAAAACATGGTGGGCCACAAGCTGGGAGAGTTTGCACCAACCCGCACCTTCAAGGGTCATACCATCAAGGATGACAAGGCTGACTCTGGCAAGGCTTAGGAGCGTTTGAATAATGTCAACTAAACTTTCAAAAAACATCGCTTCAAATCAGGCCAGTGCCACCATGCGCTACGTCTCGATGAGCCCGCAAAAAGTTCGTCTGGTTGCGGATCTCGTACGCGGCAAGAAGGCGGTTGATGCGCTAACAATGCTGCGGTTCACCCCAAAGGCGGGTGCGGAACCGGTCAGCAAGGTCATCGCCAGCGCGGTTGCAAATGCGGCCGAAGTTAAGTCGCTGAATCCAAACGATTTGGTCATCAGCCAGATATTTGTGGATGGCGGACCGATCCGCGGTTGGCGTCGTTTTGCCGCCCGTGGACGCTTTCGCCCCATTCAACGCAAAACCTGCCACATCAGTGTCGTGGTCGGTGAAGGAGCTGCGGAGTAAATTATGGGACGAAAAGTACATCCCTACGGCTTTCGCCTCGGCATTATCCGTGATTGGAAGAGCCGCTGGTACGCCCCCAAGAAAGACTATACCAAGCTATTGATGGAAGACGTCAAGCTGCGCGACTATCTTCATCGTCAGATGGAGAAGGCCGGCGTGGCCGATGTGATCATCGAGCGCTTCCCGCCAAATCAGTTGCACGTCACCGTGCACACGGCCCGGCCCGGCATTGTGATCGGTCGCAAAGGCGCCGCGGTCAAGCAGATTCGCGAGGACGTCGAATCGTTGACCGGCAAGAAGGTCAAGCTTGATATTGAGGAAATTACCAAGCCTGACATGGTTGCGCAGCTGGTGGCCGAGAACATCGCCCAGCAAATTGAAAAGCGCATTCCCCACACGCGTGCCATGAAGAAAGCCATTCAGGCCACCATGGGACGTGGCGCTGAGGGCATCAAGATCGAATGTGCCGGACGGTTGAATGGCAGTGACATGAAGCGCACGGACAAGCTCATGGAGGGGCGTATTCCCCGCAATACGTTGCGCGCGGATATCGATTTCGCCTTGAGCACGGCCAGCACGACCTATGGTCAGATTGGTGTAAAGGTTTGGATCTACAAGGGTGAAGTGCTGCCAAATCGCGTGCAGGAATCTGTAACCCGACCCAGCCGGACGCAGCAGCCAAACCAGCGTGATCGCGGTGGCGACCGGGGAGGAGACCGCTAACATGTTGATGCCAAAACGAGTGAAGTACCGCAAGCAGCACCGCGGTCGCATGACCGGCATGGCCAAAGGCGGCGTGGAGGTTGAAGTGGGCGAATTTGGCCTGCAGGCAACCGAGCCGTGCTGGGTTACGGCCCGACAAATTGAGGCCGCCCGACGCGTGATTGTGCGTGAGATGAAACGCCGCGGAAAAATGTGGATTCGAATTTTCCCGGACAAACCGGTAACGGCCAAGGCGGCCGAGACCCGTATGGGCAGCGGCAAGGGTAACGTGGATCACTGGGTGGCCGTGGTGAAGCCAGGTCGCGTAATGTTTGAAGTCTCCGGAGTGCCCGCGGATGTGGCCAAGCTCGCGCTTGCCCAGGCCGCATATAAACTTCCGATGAAGACACAGGTCGTGGGCGCTGACGCGTAGGACGGTAGGAAAAATGCAAGCACGTGAATTGTTAAATCTCGCAGTGGGCGAGCTTGATGGCAAGCTGGATGAGGCCTATAAGGAATTGTTCAACCTGCGTTTTCAACGAGCGCAGAGCCAGCTTACGGACCTGAGCTCCATCAAACGGGTGCGCCGCAATATTGCGCGCATAAAGACGGTGCAACGCCAGCGCGAGTTGGCAGCCCAAGGTGCGGCCAAGTAAGCCTGCATAGGAGTAGATGACAGACATGTCAATGGAAACACGACGTCGGCTTACCGGAACAGTGGTGAGCGACAAGATGCAGAAGACCATTATTGTCCGCGTTGAGCGCAGCATTCGTCATTCGCTTTACAAGAAAGTGTTGCAGCGTGGCAAGAATTACGCCTGCCATGATGAAAAGAATGAGGCCAAGCCCGGTGATTTGGTTCAAATTGTGGAATGGCGCCCACTAAGCGCAAGCAAGCGTTGGATGCTCGAAAGCATCGTACGCAAGGCAGGGGAATAAGTCATGATCCAACAAGAGAGCCGCCTGGTCGTCGCCGATAACACCGGCGCGAAGGAATTGTTGTGTATTCAAGTTCGCGGCAGCACGCGACGGCGCTATGCGAGCATCGGCGACACGATTGTGGCCACGGTTAAATCGGCCTCGCCCAATGGTGACGTCAAGCTGCATGCGGTAGTCAAGGCGGTAGTTGTCCGTGTCGCGCGTGAAATTCGCCGTGCGGATGGCAGCTATATCAAGTTTGATGACAACGCCGCAGTGATTCTCGCCGATGACGAAGAAAATCCCAAGGGAACCCGTATCTTCGGGCCGGTTGCCCGCGAACTGCGCGACATGGGTTACATGAAAATCATTTCGCTGGCACCCGAGGTGCTCTAGGCGAGGATATATAAGTGACCGTCTGGACCAGCCAGCGGCCCACGAAGGAATAACAGAATGAAAATCAAGAAAGGTGACACGGTCCAAGTGATCACCGGCAATGATCGGGGCAAACGCGGAGAAGTCATGCGTGTCCTGATTGCCAAGGACAAGGTTGTGGTGCGCGGCGTCAACGTCGTCAAGAAGCACCAGAAGAAGAGCCAGCGTAATCTGCGCTCACAGCAGACCGGAATCGTTGAAGTCGAAATGCCGATCCAGGCTTCCAATGTCCTGCTGGTGACCCCCACCGGCAAAGCCACGCGCGTGAACTATCGCATGGAAGGTGATGAGAAGAAGCGCTTCTCCAACAAGCACGACGAGGTGATTGGTTAATCATGGCAGACTATCGCAAAAAATACCTCGAAGAAGTGCGCCCGGCAATGACCAAGGAATTTGGTTATGTGAATCCCATGCAGGTGCCGACGGTCAGCAAGGTTGTTATTAACATCGGTATCGGTCGCGAGACCGGGGACAACCCGAAGGCCGCGGATTCCGCCGTTCACGATCTGCAAATGATCGTGGGTCAGAAGCCGATCGTAACCAAGGCCCGCATTGCAATTGCCAACTTTAAGTTGCGCGAGAACCGGCCAGTCGGTGTAAAGGTTACGCTGCGCGGATCCAAAATGTATGATTTCATGGACCGCCTGATCAATCTTGCGCTGCCGCGCGTCCGCGATTTCCGTGGCGTTCCGGCGGATGCGTTTGATGGACGCGGCAACTACACACTCGGTATCAAGGAACAGTTGATATTCCCGGAAATCGAGTATGACAAAATCGACAAGCTCCGCGGTATGGAAATCACCTTTGTGACGACAGCCACGAATGACGACGAAGGTCGCGCATTGCTGAAGTATTTCGGCATGCCTTATGTAAAACCCGGTGCCCGCTAGACCGGACAGCCCTGACCGGTTTTAATACCCTTAAGGAAACAAACAGAGGACTAGAAGAGTTATGCCAAGAGAAGCAATGATGTTTCGCGAGAAGCGCCGCAAGTACAAGGTGCGACAGCACAATCGCTGTGCAGTCAGTGGCCGCCCCCGCGGCTTTATGCGCAAATTTGGTATTTCGCGAATTGTGTTTCGCGAAATGGCGTTGAAGGGCGAAATCCCCGGTGTGCGCAAGGCATCCTGGTAATAAAAGGACAAAAGAATGTCAACAGACACACTGGGCGACATGCTCACCCGCATTAAGAACGCGTCGATGGTTGGCCATCCCACGGTAGCCGTGACTGCCAGCAAGCTCAACGAGCGCGTGGCGGAGATTTTGAAGCAGGAAGGCTATATCGACAGCATCGCTGCGGTCGAGAATGGCGCTAAGAAGACACTGACCCTGGCAATTCGCTACAGTGGCGAGCGCCGTGAGCGCAAGCCCGTGGTGAGTGAGCTCAAGCGTATCAGCAAGCCGGGACGTCGCATTTATTGCGGCAAGGCCGAAATTCCCCGCGTACTAAGCGGTATTGGAATTGCAGTCCTCAGCACCCCGAAGGGTGTGCTGACAGGTTCGCAAGCTCGACGCCTCGGCGTGGGCGGCGAAGTGTTGTGTTACGTTTATTAACGGAACAAACGCAACAAACCAAGGCAATCATGTCAAGAATTGGAAAGGCACCCATCACACTACCCAAGGGCGTGGATGTAAAAATCGATGGCGCGCACATTACGGTCAAGGGGCCAAAGGGCGAGCTAAAGCGCACGTTTAACGAATTAATCAGCGTCAAGAATGACAAGGGCGTTCTTACGGTTGAACGCGCAAACGACGAACGCCAGTCACGCGCCATGCACGGACTGAGCCGGGCGCTATTGAACAACATGGTCACCGGTGTATCCACCGGGTTTAACAAGGTTATTGAGATCACGGCCGATAGCGTGGGTTATCGTGCCGAAGGCAATGGCAAGGCCATCACGTTGTTTTTGGGATTCTCCCACCCGGTTGAGTTTCCGGCACCGGACGGAATTTTGTTTGCAAACGACCCCAAGACACGCACGATCACCATCAGCGGTGTGGACAAGGAATTGGTTGGCGAAACGGCGGCGCGTATGCGGAAGCTGCGACCACCGGAGCCATACAAGGGAAAGGGTTTGAAGTACTCCGGCGAGAAGATTCGCCGCAAGGCAGGCAAGGCCGGCAAGACCGGCAAAGGCGCTAAGTAATCATGGCACGAGTAGATAGAGTTGCACAACGCGAGATTCGTCGCACCCGGGTTCGCAGCAAAATTGCTGGCACCGCGGCGCGCCCTCGCCTGAATGTGTTCAAGAGCCTGAATGGCATGTACGCCCAGGTGATTGACGATGTGGCCGGCCACACCGTGGCGGCTGCTTCGACGCTCGACAAGGAAATCAGGGCCACGACTGGCCTCAAAAAGAGCGACGAGGCCCGGGAAGTTGGCAAGCTGGTTGCGCAACGCGCACTTGCCAAGGATATCAAGAAAGTGGTTTTTGATCGTGCAGGTTATCGTTACCATGGCCGAATCAAGGCTATTGCCGATGGCGCGCGCGAAGGAGGATTGGAGTTCTAATGTCAGACGCATCAAATCGACCCCCTGCTCGCAGTGGTGGACCCGGCGGACGCCGCGGCCCTGGTGGTCCGGGCCGCGGTGGTCCGGGTCGCGGTGGCCCTGGTGGTCCCCGTCGTGATGGTCCAGGCGGCCCGGGTCGTGGTGGCCCCGGCCAAGACGATGATTTCGATCAGCGCATCGTGGACGTGGCGCGCGTGGCAAAGGTGATCAAGGGTGGTCGGCGCTTTGCCTTCCGCGCGATGATCGTGGTTGGAGATCGCAAGGGCCGAATCGGCCTTGGCACGGGCAAGGCCCGCGCCGTGCAGGACGCCATTCGCAAGGGAACAGAACGTGCCAAGCAGAACATGCAGAAGGTAAACCTGCTGAATGGCACCATTCCTCATGAGGTGCTGGTGAAGAACGGTGGCGCCAAAGTTTTGCTAAAACCCGCGTCCCCGGGAACCGGTGTGATTGCCGGCGGTGGCGTGCGCGCCGTGCTTGAAGCTGCAGGCGTCAAGAATGTGCTTACCAAGTCATTGGGCGCCAAAAGCAAAATGAACAATACGCGCGCAACATTTGATGCGTTAATGAGCCTTAAGAACATAGCGGAGGAGAGCCGCCGGCGCGGGAAGCCCGTATCGTCGCTTGTCTCCGGCAAGGCCGCACCCGCGGTCGATGCCAACTCCAGCGGCACGGGAGAAACCTAACTCATGACAGACGAAACTGCTCCCATTTTGAAAACAGTCACCATTAAGTGGGTGAAAAGCGCGATCGGCTACGGTGAAAATCAGAAGGGCACTCTCAAGGCGCTCGGCTTTAATACGCTGGGCCAAACCGTGACACACCCCGATGTGCCGCAAATTCGCGGGATGATAAACACCGTCAAGCATCTCGTATCAGTCAAATAGTCAGTCGTGCGACCGGCCCGTGGGGGTATGAACTCTCGCGGGCCGACCGCACGTTGTAGCGTATAGCGAAAGCGAGTTACCAACATGAAACTACACGATATTAAGCCTGCCGCGGGTTCGCGGAAAAAGAAGAAGCGTCTTGGTCTCGGCATTGCCGCCGGACAGGGTAAGACCGCCGGCCGCGGCCAAAAGGGTCAGGCCAGCCGATCAGGTGGCGTCAAACGCGCATACTTTGAAGGCGGCCAGTTGCCACTCGTGCGCAAACTTCCGTTTGCCCGCGGTGTCAACTTTAGCAATCCGTACAAAATTGAATACACCCCGGTCAATGTAAGCACCCTTGCCGGGCGCTTTGAAGCCGGCAGCGAAGTGACGCCTGCATCGTTGATTGAAAAGGGATTGACCCATGGGAGTGACAAGTACATTGCCATTCTTGGCGATGGTGACATCACAATCGCGCTGAAGGTTACTGCACATAAGATTAGTGAGGCCGCCAAAACCAAAATCGAGCACGCTGGTGGTACGGTTACCAAGATTGAGGTTAAGCGCGGCGGATATCGCGTACGCTAACATTCAGAATAACAGCCAGCGCATCCAGTGGTCGCCTGCACGCGGCCATGGGATGCGCTTGGTAACACAACTCTATGCTTCAAGCACTACGAAACGCGCTGTTCCTACCGGAATTACGCAACCGCATTTTGTTTACGGTGTTTATCCTCACCGTTTATCGCCTCATTTCACACATACCGGTTCCGGGTGTTAATGTCGAGGTGTTGCGAGCCATCAAGGAAGGCGTAAATGCGGGAAACGGAGGGGTGCTTGGAAACTTGCTAGGGTTGCTTAGCTTGTTGTCGGGAGGTTCGGTGCTGAACTTCTCGGTGCTTGCAATGGGTGTTTACCCATATGTGACCGCCCAGCTCATTTTGCAGCTTTTGGTGCCGGTCATCCCTCGCTTGAATCAGTTGTCACAGGAAGGGGACCAAGGTCGCCGACAGATCAACCGATTGACCTATATTTTTACTGTTCCCATGTCCATGCTTAATGCGATAGGTCAGGTGAACATATTTGAACAGATTGGTTCAAGTGTGAGCCAGGGCACGCTTGGTCGTGTCATGCCAAATTGGTGGACGTTTGGTGATCCCAAGCCGGAGTTTATTCTCCCAACGCTCGTCACGATCATCACCATGGCGGCGGGCACCATGTTTGCCATTTGGCTTGGTGAGCTAATTACCGAGCGGGGAATTGGACAGGGTCTGTCGATCATCATATTTGGCGGTATTGTGTCCCGCCTCCCATTTAATATCGCAACCATATTCAGTGGGATTTCGCCTGCGGCCACCTTGATTGCTTTTGTTGTCCTCCTATTGTTGTTGGTGGTCGGCATCGTGGTGATTCAGGAAGCCGAACGTAGAATTCAAGTGCAATATGGGCGCCGAGTTCGCGGCCGGCGCGTAATGGGTGGACAGGGGACGCATATCCCGTTAAAAGTCAACAGCACGGGAATGATTCCTCTGATCTTTGCCCAAGCGCTTCTGGTTTTTCCCGCCGTTATTGCCAGTTTCTTTGTAAACAGCACCGACGCGAGCGTGCAGGAAGGCGCGAATTTTATTGTTCAACTCTTTACGGGTGGTCGGCGTTCCGGTGGCGCTCCGGGATGGGTACAAATCGTGTATCCAATTATGTTGTTTCTGCTGGTGCTGGGCTTCACCTACTTTTACACCGATGTCGTGATGCAACAACAGAACCTTGCCGAAAACCTCCAAAAGCAGGGTGGCTTTATTCCAGGCATTCGCCCGGGCAAGAGCACGGATCAATTCGTCACGCGCGTCATGCGCCGGATGACACTAGTTGGTGCCCTATTTCTGGGAATTATTGCAATTTTGCCCTATATTATTGACTGGATAGCCTCGATTCAGACCTTTACGGGAGAACCATTATTGGCATTTCTTCAGCCGTTGGGGGCCTCGGGTGGCCAACGGCTGATTGATGGTGCGGGAATGTTGATTCTCGTCGGCGTTGTGCTGGATACCATGCGCCAGTTGGAAGCTCAACTGATGATGCGCCGTTACGAGGGCTTTATCAAGTAGCGTATGGCGTTGTCAGATCGATTTCATGGCATCGTGATTCTTGGTGCCCCGGGCTCTGGCAAGGGGACCCAGGCAAAGCTGATCTCGGAATCGGTAGACTTGCCTCATATTAGCAGCGGCGAGCTACTGCGTGCCAACATTGCAAATCAAACCCCTCTTGGCATCATGGCCAAGGGGTTGATAGATTCCGGAAATCTGGTACCCGACGATGTGGCGGTTCCCATAGTTCGAGACCGCCTTATGCAGGACGATTGCAAGCGCGGCTTTATTTTGGACGGGTTCCCACGAACCATTCCCCAGGCTGATGCGCTGAACAGTGTGCTGCATGTGCTCGGCATGTGCATAACGCTCGTGCCATATCTCCGGGTAAGTGAGCGCATGTTAATGCAACGGTTGATGCACAGATTGACTTGCCGGGTGTGTGGCACCACGTATAGCCTTGTGTCACTGTCACCCGGCGACATATGTGAAAAACCGGACTGTGGTGGTGTGTTGTTCCGGCGTTCAGATGATGACCCGGACACCCAGCGGAAACGTATCGCGATTTACGAAGAACAAACCGCCCCCCTCATTAGTTACTACGCAGAACGGCACATTCTAAAGCGTGTGAGTGGCGAGCACACTGTCGACTATATATTTCGCAAGCTTTTGGAGGCGATGCGAAGTTCCAGGACGTGTGACCAAATATGATTGTTCTCAAAACCCCGACCGAACTTGCGACCATGCGGCGGGCCGGCCGCATCGTGGCGGAAATTCTAGAGACATTTGGCCGGGTCGTGAAACCGGGCATTACCTTGATCGAGCTGGATAAGATTGCCGAGGATATCATTGCATCGCGTGACGGTGTATCCTCATTCAAAAACTACCTGCCGGATGGTGCGCGTGAGCATGGTGCACCGCCTTTCCCGGGAACCATCTGTTCCTCGGTAAACGATGAGATCGTCCACGGCATCCCAACTTCGCGCAAGCTCAAGGAGGGGGACATCGTCAAGTTGGATGTGGGTGCGAGCTACAACGGCTATCATGCGGACAGCGCGATTACCCTGCCAGTGGGCAAAGTCAGCCGCCAGGCAACCGAGTTGATGCGCGTGACCCAGCTGTGCCTTGAGGAAAGCATTAAAGTGGCGCGTGCCGGAAATCGTTTTGGTGACATTGGCGCGGCCATCCAGCGGGTGGCCGAAGGCGCCGGATTTAGCGTGGTGCAGGAATACAGCAGCCACGGGGTGGGGCGCAAGCTGCATGAAGGGTTCAGCCTGTTGAACACAGGGACGGCTGACATGGGCATGTTGTTACGCCCCGGCCTGACAGTAGCCATAGAACCGATGATTAATGTCGGTACCTACTTGACAAAGATCAAAAATGACCTCTGGACAGTTTCGACAAAAGATGGTAAACTATCTGCCCATTTTGAACACACCGTTGCGGTGACAGATGGAGATCCAGAGGTGTTGACGCGGTTTTAGACCGTGTTTTGCGTTGAGATCATCGGTCCGGGGTTAACCTGTGGCGGCGAAATCAGCAAATGCAGGTGAAAAAATGAAAGTAGCAGCATCGGTTAAGAAGCGCTGCCCCAAGTGCAAGGTTGTAAAGCGCAAGGGCGTTGTTCGCATTATTTGCGAGAACCCCAAGCACAAGCAGCGCCAGGGTTAGTGTGATTCAGCGCGCATGCGCGCTGTTTAGGTGCGAAGGGAAGAAGGCGGCCAGCTGTAAACCTTCGATTAACTTTAGTGGTTAGTGAAAACTAAAAAGGACTAAAAAGGATATATGGCACGAATTGCAGGCATAGACCTGCCCCGCCAAAAGCGTGTTGACATTGGATTGTCGTATCTGTACGGCATCGGTCGACCGCAGGCGTCGGTGATTCTGGCTCGCACCAGCATCAGCCCCGCCACGCGCATCAAGGACCTCACCGAACAAGAAGTGCAGGTTTTGCGTGAAATCATCGAGAAAGAGTATCAGGTCGAAGGCGATTTACGCCGCACGGTTCAGCTGAATATCAAGCGCCTGATCGAAATTGGCTCCTATCGCGGGCTGCGCCACAAGCGCAACCTGCCGGTTCGCGGCCAGCGTACCCGCACCAACGCTCGTGTCCGCAAGGGCATCAAGAAAACGGTGGCCGGTCGCGGTCGCAAGCGCGGAGCTAAGAAGAAGTAAGGCAAGGATTATCCAGATATGGCTGAACAAAAACGACAACGCGTGGTGCGCAAGCAGACCAACCCGCGCCGCGCTCGCAAGAACGTGGCATTTGGTCAGGTGCACATCGCGGCATTTTTTAACAACACGATCGTGACCGTGACCGACAAGACCGGCAATACCATTTGCTGGCACAGCGCCGGTGCAAGCGGCTTTCGCGGAAATCGCAAGAGCACACCGTTTGCCGCGCGAATTGCAGCACAAAACGCCTACCGCGGTGCCGTGGAAAACGGCATGCAGGAAGTGGAAGTGTTTGTAAAGGGCCCGGGACCGGGCCGCGAATCAGCGGTGCGCGCGCTACAAGGAAGCGGCCTCAAAGTCAAGCTCATCACCGACATTACGCCTGTGCCTCACAACGGATGCCGGATGAAGAAGAAGCGCCGCGTCTAGGAATTGCGATTTTGGGATTGTCGACGCTGGTGCGCGCAGCCATACTGCGTGCAGGCACGTCGTCAATCGCAAATCCGAATTTGAATCATGGCACGAAATATTGGACCTGTATGCAGACTCTGCCGCCGCGAAGGCGAGAAACTGTTTTTGAAAGGCGCGCGCTGCCTTAGCGGAAAATGCGCAATTGAACGCCGCGGTTATGCCCCCGGCCAACACGGACCCAACGCCAACACCAAGCGCAAGAAGCAAAGCGACTTCAGCGTGCAGTTGCGCGAGAAGCAGAAGATGCGCCGTGTATATGGCGTACTTGAGGCGCAGTTTCGCCGCTACTTCCGGGAAGCCAGCCGCCGCAAGGGCGTGACCGGTGCGGAGTTGCTCGTTTTGCTTGAGCGCCGCCTGGACAACGTCATTTATCGCGCCGGTTTGGCCCCCAGCCGATCGGCCGCCCGCCAGCTTGTGGTGCATGCGCACTTTAATTTGAACGGTAGCCCGATCAACGTGCCCTCGTATCTCGTCAAGCCGGGTGACAAAATCGTGGTGCGCGACAGCAGTCGCGGATTGAACTACTGGAAGACCGTGCTCGCAGATGGGGATACGCCATCCATGCCAGCGTGGTTGCGCGCGGAGCGCAGCACGCTACTGACCACAATTAATGCGTTGCCAAAGCGGGAGGAAATTCAAGTTCCGCTTAAAGAGCAACTCGTCGTCGAGTACTACTCGCGCTAATAAACTTGGCGTGTTCTGCGCAGTTATGCGCAGGCCCGCACATCACTGGAGGAAAAGTTGTCAAACTTTGTATTCCCGAAAATTGAAAGCCAGGTTGTTACCCGCGATTATGGTCGGTTCTCAATCGGTGCGATGGAGCCCGGTTACGGTGTAACGCTTGGCAATGCGCTGCGACGCGTGTTGCTTGGTTCACTGCCCGGCGCCGCCGTTGTAAGCATTCGCCTTAGCGACGTGCATCACGAATTCTCCGACATTCCAAATGTCAAGGAAGACGTCATGCAGCTTGAGTTGAATGTCAAGCAGATTCGCGTGCAGTTGCTTGGCGACGTTCCAACGCGCGCCCGCCTTGAGGTGCGCGGTGAGGCCGTCGTGACTGCGGGCGATATTATTTGCCCGCCGGAAGTTCGGATCATCAACCCCGAACTGTATTTGTTCACAACTGATTCACCCAAGACCCGTCTCGACATCGAGTTTTCGATTGAGCCCGGTCGGGGTTACTCACCCGCGGAAACGCGGGGTCGCCTTCCCATTGGGGAGCTTCCGGTCGACGCGATCTTTTCACCGGTGCGCCGGGTGAACTTTGAAGTGGAGCCCGCACGCGTCGTGCAGGTTACCAATTATGATCGTCTGATCCTTGAAATTTGGACGGATGGCAGCATTCGCCCGCAGGATGCATTGGGTCAGGCGGCCGGAATTCTCGTAACGCATCTGCGCCTGATTGCCCAGATCAGCAGTGGCGAGGAACTCCCAGAGCCGGAAGATGGTGCAGCCAAGGGGCTGCCGCCGGAACTGAGCAGCCGACCGATTGAAGAGCTTGACCTGAGTGTGCGTGTGTATAACGCGCTCAAGCGCACCGGAATCAGCACGATTGGCGACCTCATGGAACTGATGGACAAGCATGGCGGATCGCTGACAACGCTGCGCAATTTTGGTGACAAGAGCATGCAGGAGTTGAAGGATAAATTGCGCGCTCGCGGTTTGATGCCGGCCGAAGCCGGTGATGAAGCGGGTGTGGTTGGAACCGTGGAGGAGAGTGTAGCGTGAGGCATAAACTTGCTGGATATACATTGAGCCGCACTAGCGGTCAGCGCACTGCGCTGCGCCGCACCCTGGTGACTCAATTGGTTCTAAACGGTCGGATTCAGACGACCGAAACAAAGTGCAAGGCCATTCAGAACCAGGCCGAGAAACTAATAAGTATTGCCAAAAAAGCCAGCCCGGATAAGCCTGGTCAGGTAACGGCGCGCCGTCTTGTGGCCGCCCAAGTGAATGGTGGCGTGGAAACCGTGCGTAAAGTTTTTGAATTGGCGCCGCGGTTTGTGGATCGGAATGGTGGTTATACGCGTATCAGCAAGCTGGGGCCGCGCAAGGGTGACAACGCCCCCATGGCGCTGATAGAGTGGATGTAGACCGCGGCTTGACTTGCACATCGGGCATTAAGAGGCCTGTTGAATTCGAATGTGTGCAGGGTTGAGCGGACATGAAGTATCGGGCGAGGGTAAGCTATGACGGAACAGACTTCTACGGATTTCAACGTCAAGCCCGCCATCGAACGGTTCAGGGGGAACTGGAAAAGGCAATCGAGAAGGTTTTTGGCGTAGATGGGCGGGTGGTTGTTCATGGCGCAGGGCGCACCGATACCGGGGTGCATGCAACTGGACAAATAATCGCGTTTGAAGCGCCAGAGAATTGGAGTCATGAAATCGCGCGGCTGCAAAAAGCCATCAACGTTACTCTGCCATTTGATGTCGCGGTATCTGATGTGGCTGAATGCGAAGATCGATTTAGCCCCCGGTTCTCGGCGGTAAGCCGGACCTATGAATACTCGGTTCTTGTTTTGACGGCGGAACGGCGGCCGATTGGTCGGTTGTATGAATGGCAGGTGGATAAGATGCCAGACACGCAACTGATGAACGACCTGGCCGGGCAGTGGGTTGGTAAGCATGATTTTGCGGCTTTTGGATCCGCCACGGTGGGCGAAGAAACAGTCCGGGAAGTCATGCAGGCGCACTGGACCGAGCTACCGCCAGACAGGAATCAGGATCTGAGATTGACGTTCAGGATAGAGGCAAATGCGTTTTTGTTTCGCATGGTTCGCCGCATGGTGATGACACTGATGCGGGTGGGGCTGGGCAAACAGGATGTTGTAGAGGTGAATCGGATGATGATCGACTCGCAAGGGACAGGCGCAACGGGCGCTGCACCGGCTTGTGGATTGTGTCTGGTAAACGTCAGGTATTGAGAGGTATTGAATGGTGAGCAACAAGACATATTCCGCCAAGGCAACAGACATCACAAAGGCGTGGTGGATTGTGGATGCCGATGGCCAAACTTTGGGTCGCCTGGCAACCCGCGTGGCAAAGGTAATCATGGGTAAGCACAAACCCATCTATACCCCAAACGTGGACACGGGTGATTTTGTGGTGGTAACCAACGCCGGAAAGATCACGGGGACTGGAAATCGCCTGACTGAAAAGAAGTACTACCGCCACAGCATGTATGGCGGCGCAGGCATCAAGGAAGAGAGCTTGCGCGACCTGCTGGCGCGAAACCCGGAAAAGGCCATCCGCCTGGCAGTTTGGGGCATGATCCCAAAGGGACCTCTAGGTCGCCGCATGATAACGAAGCTCAAGGTGTATTCCGGCACCGAGCATCCACACAAGGCCCAAGTGCCTAAGGAGTTGAAGTAATGGCAGACATAGTGCAATATTGGGAAGGCATTGGGCGTCGCAAGGAAGCCACTGCTCGCGCTAGGCTGTATGCCGGCGGTAGCGGTAAGATTTTGATCAACGACAAGGAGCTTGCGGTTTTTTTTGGCCGTGCGCAGGATGTCGCGAACGTCTACGCGCCCTTGGTTTTGACGGGCGTGAGCGCAACTCATAACGCCAGCATTCATGTAAACGGTGGTGGTATCACTGGTCAGGCCGAGGCGGCTCGCATGGCATTGGCCCGCGCGTTGCTCGAAATCAACATCGAGTATCGCGGTCAGCTAAAGACTGCGGGATTTCTCACACGTGATCCGCGCGAGAAGGAACGCAAGAAACCGGGACTGAAGCGCGCGCGCAAAGCTCCGACCTATACCAAGCGCTAACCAGTGCTAATTTAGCGCAAATTGGAGAAATAACATGAATCTCGTTGAATCCATTGAAAAGAGCCTGAAGAAGAACGACAAGATACCGCCCATGCGGTCTGGTGATACTGTTCGCGTGCATCAGAAGATTGTCGAAGGCGACAAGGAACGCATTCAGGTATTCCAAGGTACCGTCATTCGCATGCGCCGGGGCGGCATGAATAGCAACTTTACGGTGCGTCGCATTGCCAGCAATAACATTGGAGTGGAGCGCACCTATTTAACGTACAGCCCACGAATTGACAAGGTTGAGGTAATTCGCCACGCCAAGGTTCGCCGCGCCCAGCTGTATTACTTCCGCGATCTTCAAGGCAAGAGCGCGCGCTTGAAGGAAGATCGCACGGAACAGCAGAAGGCCAGCGCCGCCAAGGCCGCCGCCAAGGTTGCAACGGCCACCGCCGCTGCCGCCGCGACTGCTGCCGCTGCGACCGCGGCCCAAGTCTAGACGTTCATGCTCACCGCACCATCGCGAGCGACGCCAATCGGGTCGCTCGCGATGCATTTTTCACATGATTGCAGTTATTGACTACGGCGCCGGTAATCTGCGCAATGTGTGCAAGGCGATTGAGTTTGTCGGTGGTGAGATAAACATGACTGCGGATGCACGTGTCATCGCAGCTGCGGACAAAATTGTGCTACCCGGCGTTGGTGCGTTTGAGGACTGCGCCGCCGGGTTGCGATCTCGCGGGTTGTGGCAGATGTGCATTGACCAGGCCCGCGGTGGAAAGCCGTTTTTGGGTATTTGCGTGGGAATGCAATTGCTCTTTGACGTAGGTGAGGAAATGGGCTTCTGGCCGGGTCTGGGCCTGATTTCCGGTCGGATTGTGCGATTCAATTTCACCGATTTAGGGGCTGCAGGCGCCAAACTCAAGGTTCCACACATTGGCTGGAACCAATTGCGTGTGCATGACACGTCCCATTACCTGGTGTCTGGAGTTGCCGACCAGGGGTATGCCTGGTTTGCAAACTCATTCCATGCAGTTGGAATGAGTTCCGACGACATCGTTGCCTCCTCGGACTACGGATACGAATTTCCGGCGGTGGTGGCGCACGAAAATGTCATGGGAATCCAGTTTCATCCGGAAAAATCACAGGAAGTTGGGTTACAGATGCTGCGAAATTTTTGCCTGGCATGACCGACCCATTCTTACAGCTCCAGTTTCATGCCGTCGTGAGAGGCGACAAAGCCCAGTCGTTCATAAAAGCGATGCGCGTCACGGCGTGATTTATCCGTAGTGAGTTGCAAGACGGCACAACCGTGCTCGCGGGCACGTTCAATTGCCCATAAAAGCATACTGCGCCCAATGCCCTGATTTCGCATGCCACTTGCCACACGCACGGATTCGATTAGCATCCGCTGCGCGCCTTGTCTGCCAAGATAGTGCAGCCGGGTGAGCTGAAGCGTCCCGACCAATACCGCATCTTTACGAACAACAATTAGCTCGCTGTTTTGATCGCGGCCTATATGTTTAAAGGCTTTCCCATAGCAATCCGGAAGTGGTTGCTCCAGACGTTCACGTTTTGCACCCAGAACATCGTCTGCAAGCAAGGCTACTAGGGCGGGCAAATCACATTCGTGTGCCAAAGAAAATATCAACCCACCAAAGGCTTGGGTCTTAGTAGTTGCGTTACGAAGTTGCTCGGTTTGCACAACTACGTCACCATCCAATGTAATCCGTGCTCCTTCACAATAGCCAAATACCGGCCCCCAAGACACCAAGTTTTCAGTCGGGGCCATGCCCATTACATGGGCTTCAACCATTCCGCCATGCGATACCATCAATATATCAGCGCCATCAGGAGTTCCATCAATAACAGTGCGTACCAAGGCGGTCTGAGCCTGAATGAATTCAGCCACGGTAGGCGATCTATCTGCGATTTGTGCGAGCCCGCTTAAGGTAGCTGATTCGTTCCACCACGCGTCTTCCAAATGCTTTGGCATCGTGGATAGCCAATCCACAGCCAAATCGGGTGCATATCCCATCGCGATTACGGTTTCAACAGCACGCGGCACGGTGCTGCAAATTGAATAAGTGATCGTTCCCAAACGAGCACCGGTGTGCCTCGATTGTGAGATGCCTATGGCATTTAGGTGTGCACCGGGCTTGTTGCGCATCGCGTGACGCAAAGTGGTTAGGTGTCTCACGGTTGACAGGCTCCCCCGGTTTTCGTTTCAAACGAGGTTAAAAAAACAACGTTCACGAACGCCGGCAAAAAACGATTGGCTCTGCGGCAGCTTCCCATTTAATAGCCACGTATCTTATGGTTCCTTTATCATCGTTGCTAAATACGGCGCGCCATGTCGTGTCCATATCCGAGTGGCTTAACGTGAAGACGTCGTAGTGAAAGTGAGTCAATTGATACGTGATTGTGTGGAACGTTGCCTCAATCGCTTGATCCGAATCGCGCTTTGTGATAGTCACGGATCCGTAACCAGGGTGTTCATATTCACCGCAATAGTCGCTGGCTGGATGTGTGTGTGGCGCCTGAATGATGCGCTCTGTATCGGCAGTTTTTCGCTCCATCTCCGCGTCGGTCAGTTGTTTTTGAAGCGTTTCTCGAAAGGTTTGGCTCCAAGGCAACGGTTCAAGGCCCAACATCAAATCATATGCGCGGAGCGCCACGGTAAACGCAAAGTTTGGTGATTCATTGTTGCCCAGCACAACCACACCCAAGCCCGAACCCGGCATAAAACTGACGTGCGAGCCAAATCCGTTTATGGAGCCGCTGTGTTGCACTACGCCGTGACCACGATACATACTCAGGCGCCACCCCAACCCATAAGCCGCCCAGCCGAATGTCTCATGACCGTGTGTAAGCGAACTCGGATCAACGACCGGAATGCGCGGAATACGAGATTCAAGAATCGTGGATTGTTTGAAAAGGCGGTGTCCATCGAATTCGCCCGCACCTAGCTGCATCCGCAACCAGCGTGTCATGTCCAGCGCGGTGCTTTGCAGACCACCCGGCCCGGCTAGCAGTGTTTCAGCTTCAGCGTAGTGAGTGATATGTTGCAGTTTACGGGTTAGTTCGTTCCATTGATATGGTTCGGCAACCGGCCCCCGCGATCGTGCCGTTCCAAGCGCATATCCGCTTTGGGTCATCCCGAGCGGTGCCAGAATGCGTTTTTGAACCAGGGTCTCAAAAGCCATGCCGCCGACGCGGCAAGCCAGCGCGGCCGCAACGATGTAGAAGTGATTGTTATATTGATATACCTCGCGAAAATCGAACGTTGGACTGAGATGTTGGATTCGCCGTACAAATTCTTCCGCCGTTTCCTGAGACAGGTACCATGATTTATCGTGTCTCGGCAGTCCGCTACGGTGACACAGCAAGTCGCGCACAGTAACTCGTTCATTGGCATATGAATCCTGAAGCTTGAACTCGGGCAAATAATCACGAACCGGCGCATTCCATCGCAACACACCGTCTTCGACAAGCAATCCCAGGCACAGCGCAGTAAACGCCTTGCTGCACGATGCAACCCAATGAATGGTGTCTGGCGTCACCGGAAGCCTGGATTCAACCTCGCGAAATCCGTAGCCCGCGGCGAACACGGTTTCTGAGCCGTTCGTGACTGCCACGCTGACCCCGGGCACGTGCCAGGTTTCAAGCTCGGCGTTTATGAAGTCGGCTAGTTCGTTTACGTTCATGCGCCTATCGCTTGTTCAATTGATCCACGGCCAGCTTTAGCACCGGGTCGTTATCATCGGTGTATGCCTCCCAGGACGTTTCGATAATAGGATTAGGGATGACACCAGTCTTGAGCCAACCAACACCTTTGAGCGTGCGGTACTCGGCGCTGGGGATGCGCATCCGGAGGCCGCTGGTTGGTAAATCGACGTCTGCAAGAATCACGGGATTTCCCTGAGTGGTGTTGCCAATAACAATGGCACGTTGCAAATCTTGCAAAATCCCGGCAAATGCTTCCGCCTGTCCATTGGTCAACGAACCAACCAGAATGACCAGGGGGACGGTTTGCGAACCATCAATGTTTCTGCCGGACAAATCCACCTGCCCGGCAGCGACCGCTGTTCGGCTGAATGGGCTGGGTGCCTGCCCTCTGGCATAGCGGGTTGCAACAATTCTGTTTGCAAACAGTGCCAGCAAATCTTCGGTCGGAAAATCAGGGCCGCGCATGACGCGCAGGTCGAGTATCAAGCCATCAAGCGGGCGATTCTTGCTCAGGTCGCGTAGTGCGGTGGTTACCTCACCGCGCAATTGATCCGGAAGTGTTGCAAGCCCGGGTTGTATCAATCCATAGTTTGTTCCTGGAATCATGCGTCCGGTGGTCGGGCTGGCGGAACTCACCGCGCGCCGGGTAATCGTAACGTCGCGTGCCGCGCGGCCCGGAGTTTGCACGCCGATCACCACTTGCGTACCGACCCGACCGCGCACGCGCCTAAGGATGCTTGGATCGTTTCCAACGGGCCGACCATCGACCGAAACAATGGCATCGTGCGCCTTGATGCCAGCGGACTGTGCCGCACTGCCATCGCTGACAGACAGTACCAGTACGCGGTCATGATCCTTGCTTGGAAGGTCGACCTGTACACCCAGCCCGCCGGCGATTGCCGGGTCGACCGCGGTCGTGCCGTCATCCGGCAGATTGGTGACCTGCAAATTTCCATCATCAAGCGTCGCCAACAAGTCTCGGACAAGGGTTGAGCCATCGTCCCCGGTGGTTGTTTCACTAAACTTGGCGCGGATGGCATCCACTTTCTGCTGCCATTTGGCATCAATCTTTGTCGGGTCAATATACAGGTCTCGCATGCTTCGGGCCATTAGATCAAACTCTGCAAGTTGTTGACGCGCCGCCAGCGGCCAATCAGCCGGCGCAGTAGAGACCTGTCGTGCACGTTGCGCACCCGGCCGAATAAGGCTGCAGCTCATCAGCAGAAATGCAAACATCGGTAGTGTGATTCTTGAAACCTTCATCTATTCTTCACCCGCAATTTTCCCCAAAACAATGACGACCAAATACACGAGCAACACTAAAACACCGCCACCAACCAAACAAGCCGCACCGACAAGCCCCGCCTGCGGCCCGTAGGCAAAATACAGGAAAATCGTGCCACCGATGACCAACATTCCAAGCACCAGCCATAACATGCTGCGATTTATTCCGGCCTGAAGTTTGCGTGTATCGGTCGGTTTTCCAGTCGGTTTCATAGCTTCAAACCATTATAGGATCGTGATATAAGTCCGCAAATGAATCTGACGCCCGCGTTTATCGAGAAGCACGTCGAAATCGCCGGGGCCGACGGCCAACGTTGGCTGGATGATCTGCCAAACCTGGTACGGCATTGCACGGCGCTTTGGCAGATCAGGCTTGGCGCGCCGCTCTGTTCGACCTATGGATTTGTGGCCGCAGCCACGCGCGCAAACGGCCAGCCGGCCATATTGAAGATCATTCCACCCTATCTTGATGAAGATGATCAGGCCGACTGGTTGCGGCGCATGAACGGCCGCGGCGCAGTGCGATTGTTCGAGGACGCCCCCGACAACCGGGCGCTGCTGATGGAGCGCTGTGTGCCTGGCACCGAGCTGGCGAGCCTCGTTCCCACGGATGATGACCATGCCACACGTGTTGCGGCAACGTTTATTCGCGACATGCGCATCCAGCTGATTGACGCGCATCGATATACAAGCCTGGCAGAACGGGTTGAATTCCTTGTCAGGATACCGTCTCTATTTGATGGGACCTGGGGGCCGATGGATGCCAAAATCTGCAGTGCGGCGCAGCGCCTTGCCGCTGAAATGTTGTCCACGAAGCATGAAGAAGTGCTATTGCACGGTGACCTGCATCACCACAACATCCTGGCATCGGATCGCGGATGGCTGATGGTGGATCCAAAGGGGTTGGTTGGCGACCGCGCCTATGAGCCGTCGTCGTTTTTCTATAATCCGTTGGGAGATTGGGCGCGTGAGCTGGATGGTCACAAGGTGATCAGGCGGCGCATCGAGCTGATGGCTGATTATGGCCAGTTGGAACTGCGGCGCGTCGCTGCCTGGGCGGTGGTGCAGGGCGTGCTTGCCGCAGCATGGCGTTACGAAGAGGACGATTCCTCCGGACCGTGGTTTTCTGAACAGGTGGCAAGCTGGGCGCTTGCGTTGTTTGAAGGCCGTTAGCCGTTGAGATGCTGTTCAACCGGCTTGAATTTGAGCGCCGGAATTTGTCGTTCACCCAAGGTGAGCTTGACGCGGTGCGCGCGCTGCTCCCGGCTGATTTTCAGGGTAATCGTCTCGCCCGCCTTGTAGTTTGCCAACGCTCCGACGAGCGTCGCGCGATCATTAACGCCGGCTCGGCCAATATTCAGTACAAGGTCGCCCGATTGGATGCCAGCCTTGTAGGCCGGGCTGCCAACGATCACGCGCTTAACACAAACCACGCCGGATTTGCCGGATGATTCAAGCATTTCAACTTCAATGCCTACAAAAGGTACCGCTGTATTGGTCATGTTCTTAATTCTTTTCAGCTTTACTCCCACATCAGAACGGAAAGTAAGGCAGGAACTAAGAATAGTTGCGCTTGATTAACTTGCGCTGAGACTGATTTAGGGACGTTGCGAGTAGCTCGCGAGAATGCGCTGAGTTCGAACCAAAAAGTGTGCTACGGTTGCAATTGTTGTACAGCCTGTAAAGCTCGTGATGTTTGTAACGATAGGTGTTGTAATCAGACCATTGGAAGCTTAACGTGTCGCGGTAAGCTTAAGAAGGAGCACATAATGTCAACGGAGCAACAACGACAATCATCGAACCATCGTGCGTGGCGCAAGTGGGGCCCATATTTGGCCGAACGCGCCTGGGGCACCGTGCGTGAGGACTACAGCGCCTCCGGTGCTGCGTGGGACTACCTGACCCATGATCAGGCGCGTTCACGCGCGTATCGCTGGAACGAGGATGGCCTATTGGGCTGGTGCGACGATCGGCAATTTGTCTGTTTGGCTCCCGCACTTTGGAATGGTCAAGACCCAATCCTCAAGGAACGATTGTTTGGTTTGAGCGGTCCAGAAGGCAACCATGGCGAGGACGTAAAGGAGCATTATTTTTACCTGGACGCGGTTCCGTCAAACGCATACGTAAAGATGTTATACAAGTATCCACAAGCCGAGTTTCCGTATGGGCGACTTATCGCAGAAAACGCGCGTCGAAGCCGGGGCGAGAACGAATATGAGCTTGAGGATACCGGAGTGTTTGACGGGAATCGCTACTTCGATGTTCTCGTTGAATATGCCAAGGCCGCGCCCGACGACACTCTGATGCGCGTCACAATTACGAACCACGGACAGGAGCCCGCCCCAATTTGGGTGTTGCCAACCGTGTGGTTTCGCAATACCTGGACATGGGGCCGCGAGCATCATACCCAGGAAATTGGCAACGCCACGGTTGTGGTTAATCGAGGCACGTTCACCCATGTTATCGATGTCGTTCATTCCGAGTTGGGCGCCTATCAATTTCTGTGTGAGGCCGCGGACGAGATCATTTACACCGGCAACGATTCCAATGTTCAAAAACTGTTTGGCGCATCCAACGCCGCGGGTTTTGTCAAGGATGCGTTTCATGACTATGTCGTGCACGGCAACAAGGGTGCGGTCAACCCCGCTCATAGCGGCACAAAGGCCGCAGCCGTTTATCACAAACTTCTGCAGCCGGGTGAGGTGCTGACAATACGAATTCGTCTTCGACCGGTGCGCCAGGACATAAAGTCTGCGGACACCAACGCGCCCCTAAATTCATTTGACGATATTTTTGCTCGGCGCATCGGCGAGGCAAACGAGTTTTACGAGGAACTGCAGGCGCAAAATGCCGCACTCGGGGCCGCGGCGCCGCCATCCGCATCGGCTGATCTGAAGAATGTGCAACGCCAAGCCCTTGCCGGGATGCTGTGCAGCAAACAGTTTTACAACTACGATGTGCGTCTGTGGTTGGAAGGTGATCCCGCACAGCCCATGCCACCGGAAGAGCGCAAGGATGGTCGGAATCGTGACTGGATTCACCTAAACAACGCACATGTTATTTCCATGCCGGACAAATGGGAATACCCGTGGTACGCAACCTGGGATTTGGCCTTTCATTGCGTGCCACTGGCTATGGTGGATGCCAAGTTCGCAAAGCATCAGTTGGAGCTGCTCACCCGCGAATGGTTTATGCATCCCAATGGTCAAATCCCGGCTTATGAGTGGGCGTTTGGTGATGTAAACCCGCCCGTGCTTGGGTGGTCGGCATGGCGGGTGTTTCAAATTGACCGCAAACAGCGCCGTGTGGCGGCGCCTCAGGATGCCGGGGATTTAGTTTTCCTGGAGCGTGTCTTTCACAAACTGTTGATCAACTTTACGTGGTGGGTAAACCGGAAGGACAGCGACGGCAAAAACATATTTCAAGGAGGATTTTTGGGGTTGGACAATATTGGGGTCTTTGATCGAAGCGCACCCCTGCCGACGGGAGGTCATCTCGAGCAGAGCGATGGCACGAGTTGGATGGGAATGTTCAGCTTAAACATGATGCGGATTGCCCTTGAATTGGCCCTGACCAAACCCGCCTATGAGGACATCGCGTCCAAGTTTTTTGAGCATTTCCTCTACATCGCGGCTGCCATGAACAACATAGGCGAAGATGGCACCCCGTTGTGGGACCCAGAGGATGAGTTCTTCTATGATGTTTTGCACACGAGCGAAGGTCAGGATTTTCCACTCAAGATTCGCAGCCTGGTTGGTCTGATACCGCTATTTGCGGTCGAATCAATAGAGCCGGAAATGCTCGAACAGCTGCCTGGTTTTGCCGCGCGGCTTGAATGGTTCTTGAATTATCGACCGGATTTGGCCAGCCTGATTTCGCGTTGGACTCAACAGGGCTCAGGTGACCGGCGTTTGGTGGCGCTCACGCGCGGACATCGCATGAAGCGCCTGCTGAGCCGGCTCCTAGATTCAACTGAGTTTCTCGGAGACTACGGGGTCCGTGCGTTAAGCAAGGTTCATGACGAGAACCCGTATACCTTAAGTGTTGGTGGCATGCGTTATGAGGTTCGCTATGAGTCATCCGAATCTCGTTCGGGTCTGTTTGGCGGTAACAGCAACTGGCGGGGGCCAATTTGGATGCCGGTGAACTATCTCTTAATCGAGTCCATTCAGAAGTTCCACTATTATTTTGGAGACGATTTCAAGGTCGAATGCCCAACAGGCTCCGGCAATTTCGTTACGTTGTGGCAGGTTGGTGAGGAACTTTCGCGCAGGTTGATACGTTTGTTTGTTCGGGATAAATCAGGTATCCGACCCGCATTACGCCACATTCCATATTCTGGTGATCCCCATTGGCGTGACCTGGTTTTGTTCTACGAATACTTTGACGGTGACACGGGCCGCGGGGTTGGGGCATCGCATCAAACGGGGTGGACGGGTTTGGTTGCAAAACTTATCCAACAGACGCCGCTTTGGTAAGCTAAGCGCAGTGCGTAACTAATGGGCAGGCTTTATTGTCATGCCTCGTGCGCAGGCGAAGACAACGTTCTTTGCAGTCGGCCATTTTCTTGTGGTGCGCTAGCATAAATCCAACACAGGGCAAGTACCCGGCCTCTATAAGAAAGTATCTTATTTGTCGGAGGAACTTCTCACCATGAACTTGAATCAATATACGGAAAAGGCCCAGGAAGCAATAATTGCAGCCCAAAACCTGGCCCAAGAGTACAACAGCTATCAAATTGAACCCGAACACCTGCTCAGTGCGCTGCTTTCGCAGGATGGCGGGATCGTTCCGGTCATCCTAGATGCCATTAATCCAACGGCTCGCCGTCGCGCGACCGACGCGGTTGACCAGGATGTAAAGGGAAAGCCGAAGGTGAGTGGAAATACGGGTGACACGAAGTTGGGTCGTGAGGTTAGCCAGATTACCGACCGCGCCGAGGCAGAGGCCACGCTCATGAAGGATGACTTCGTGAGCACGGAGCATTTGTTGATGGCCCTGGCCGATTCGACGAGCGCCACCGTGCAGCCAAGGTTGTCGCGCGCGCCAAAAGCCGGGGTAATTCTTGCGGGTGTGGGCGCAAACCGCGATTCCATACTCAAAGCGTTGCTGACCGTTCGGGGCAATCAGCGCGTCACAAGTCAACAGCCTGAAGCGACGTATCAAAGTTTGGAAAAATATGGGCGTGATTTAACTCTCGCTGCGCAACAGGGAAAGCTGGACCCGGTTATTGGGCGCGATGAGGAAATTCGTCGGGTCATACAGATTTTGAGTCGACGAACGAAAAACAATCCAGTGCTCATTGGAGAGCCTGGCGTTGGCAAGACCGCAATCGCCGAAGGGCTGGCGCAGCGCATCACCAAGGGCGATGTTCCCGAGAGCCTCAAGGACAAAAAACTGATTTCGTTGGACATGGGGGCGCTGATTGCCGGCGCCAAATATCGCGGTGAGTTTGAAGAGCGCCTCAAGGCCGTACTTAAGGAAGTAACCGGCAGCAATGGCAAAATCGTTTTGTTTATTGATGAGTTACACACCGTCGTTGGCGCTGGAAAGGCGGAAGGCAGCATGGATGCGGGAAATCTGTTAAAGCCGATGCTGGCGCGCGGCGAGCTTCATTGTGTTGGCGCAACGACACTCGACGAATATCGCAAGAATATTGAAAAAGATCCGGCGCTTGAGCGGAGATTTCAGCCGGTGATGGTCGATGAGCCCAGCCCGGAAGACACGATCAGTATTCTCCGCGGGTTAAAGGAGCGGTATGAAATCCACCATGGTGTGCGCATTCAAGACGCCGCGGTGATCGCGGCAGCCACGCTAAGCGCCCGTTATATTCCCGACCGGCAGTTGCCTGACAAGGCGATCGACCTGATTGACGAGGCTGCCAGCCGTGTCAAGATGGAAATTGATACCAAGCCGAGTGATTTGGATGAAATTGACCGACGGGTGCTCCAGCTTGAGATCGAACACGAGGCGCTTAAAAAGGAGACTGACAACGCCAGCATTGACCGGCTGCAAAAGCTCGATGGTGAAATAGCCAGCGAAAAAGAAAAGGGCAATGCACTGCGCGCGCAGTGGGAGCGCGAAAAGGGAATTATTCAAAATGTGCGGGGCGTACGCGAACAGATTGAGGCGACTCAGGTCAAAATTGATCAAGCCGAGCGCGCCGCGGATTTGGGCAAGGCCGCCGAGTTGCGCTACGGTGCCATGCGTGATTTGGACGGCAAATTGAAACTTGTCCAGGCGGAACTGGCTGAGTTACAAAAAGGGAGTCCGCTCCTCAAGGAGGAAGTCGGACCCGAAGAAATCGCACAGGTTGTGAGCAGTTGGACCGGAATACCGATCAACAAGATGCTCGAAGCGGAATCCCAGAAGTTGGTCAGGATGGAGGATCGTCTGCGCTTGCGCGTCATTGGTCAGGACGAAGGGTTGCGTGCAGTGAGCAACGCCGTGCGTCGTGCCCGTGCGGGATTGCAAGACCCCAACCGGCCCATTGGATCGTTCATATTCCTCGGGCCGACCGGCGTGGGCAAGACGGAAACCGCGAAAGCCCTTGCAGAATATTTGTTTGATGACGAGACTTCCATGATTCGCATTGATATGAGCGAATATCAGGAAAAGCACACCGTCAGTCGCTTGATTGGTGCACCTCCTGGCTACGTGGGATATGACGAAGGTGGACAGCTTAGCGAAGCCGTTCGGCGCAAGCCTTACAGCGTGGTTTTGTTTGACGAAATCGAAAAAGCCCATCCAGAAGTTTTTAATGTGCTGTTGCAGGTCTTGGACGATGGTCGCCTTACGGATGGCCAGGGGCGCACGGTAAACTTTAAGAACACTGTAATCATCATGACCAGCAACTTGCTGTCGCGCGAACTTGAGGAACGGCGCAACCAGAGACCGGAACAAAAACAAGCCCGCACCACCAGGACACCAACATCGCGTGGTGTTCCCGAAAATGATCGCGCGTGGTTGATGAAGGCATTACAACAATTCTTTCGCCCGGAGTTTCTTAATCGCGTGGATGAGATCGTGGTCTTCAATCCATTGGGCGAGGAACACATCATGAAAATCGTGGACGTCCAACTGGCAAAACTGCGCAACCTGCTTGCGGACCGCAAGATCACGCTGGAAGTGAGCCCGGCTGCGGCAAAGCAGTTGGCAAGCGTGGGGTATGACCCGGCCTTTGGCGCGCGACCGCTAAGGCGCGCCATCCAGCAGGAACTTCAAGATCCGCTTTCCATTGCAATTCTGGAAGGCAAGTATCCTGAAGGGAGCACTGTACACGTGGATGCCACGGACGGCGAGATTCAGTTTGACTAGTGGATCTTGGCCGATCACATGAAGTGGCTTGCCCGGTTTGCCCTGGTCGGATTTGCAATCGGTCTGGTCATGGTTGCATTACCGCAGCTTTGGTATCCGTTCGGGTTTGATCAGCAAGTGTATGCCGCCTGCGGTGATGTCATTCGCCGCGGCGGCATACCTATTCGTGATTGCTTTGAAACGAAGCAAATGGGCGTCATGCTTTTGTATGCAGTCCCCATGTTGTTCACCAGGTCGCCGTTGGCAGTTCACGCATTCACATTGATGTGGCAGGTGGGCACGTGTGTGCTTCTGTTGGTTGTGGCACGCGATCTGTTTAAGAGTTGGCTGGCGGCGATGGTTGCCGCGTCACTGTATTGGTTGATGTATGCCGGCATCAATTATTGGAGCATGGATCAGGCCGAAACATTTGCAAATGTGTTTTTGTTGGCGGCCTTTTGGCTGCTTCTTCGCAGCAATTCAGGACCTCGCCTCAACCCCGTTTCTATTATTGCGGCAGGGGCGCTTATCGGCGTGGCGTTTTGGTTCAAATATGTGTTTGCGCTTGTTGGCATTGCGCTAGGCGCTGCGTTTGGAGTCCATTTGCTGCTCCAGACTGGATTTTCCGGCAAACTCGTCCGACTCCGGACATTTGTGGCGGCATACGGAATTGGTGTCCTTGCGATCCTGGCTGCGGGTCTGGCATTCTATGCGTTGGTACCGCGCGGCCTTATTGCATTGCGTGATCAACTCGTATTTTTGCGCGACAATTTTCCGCTGGCACCACCCCGACTATGGCCGCAGATTTTGGAACAATTGGCTCGATTTGTCAATAATGGGGCGGACGTTAGCGGCGACTTTAAGGCGACTCTCGGTGAACAAACAAAGGCTGCCACAGTGTTTGGTGGCGGCTTTCCACTCATTGTTGGTCTGGCGCTGTTCGGTTTGGTAAAGGGATTATTTGGGCGTGGCAACACTTCTTGGTCAACCGCACACCGGTGGTCAACAATGTACCTTGGTATTTATGTGATTGCCGGGCTCGTTATCGTTGCATGGCAGGGTAATTACATTCAGTATCACTATTCATTGCTACTTATTCCAATGGCACTTCTCGCAGGTGCTGCCTTCACGGGTCTGGCCGGCGAAATTGCCGGGTCGCAGCAAGGCCCCCGTAGATCGCGTTATATTGACTGGCGCGCCCTCCAGTCGATAGTGCCGGCACTAATGACAATAGGGGCGACGTTTTTACTCGTGCTTCGGATGACTCCCATGGTGGCCGACGCGTGGCAAAACGTTATTGTCGAGCAAAAACCCCTCTTGCTCATGTATTTGGAAAGCAAGCAAGGCCCAAATCTGGCAGGAGGTGATTATCTGCGGGCACACACATCTGTTGATGACAGCATCAGTGTGTTTGGCGATGCCCCGTGGCTTTATACGCTGGCGGATCGGCCAAACGCAACAAATTTTGCATTTGTAAATGTATGGATTAAAAAACGTGGCTCTGAAAGCTACGATCTTTTCTTGCGCCAGTGGCTGTTTGGATTGGAGCGCAATCGGCCCGCATACGTAGTATTGACGCGAGAAAACTTTCCGTGGCCGGGTAACAGTTATTTGGACGACTATAAGCATGCACAGCCGATCGTCGATTATGTAGACGCCAATTACCGGTATGAAGGTGAGGTTGGCCCGTTCCTGATGTTCCGGCGAAAGTAGCCCAATAATTTCAAGCCGAATGTCACAGTGCGCCATGGTTTTGGAACTTGGCAGCGCGTCGGCGACGGGTATAGTAACCTTTTGGACTTATCTCATGTTTGATTACAAATCACTACTTACAAATCGCGTTCGCCAAAGCGGGGCAGCCCAGGTATCAAGTATTTTCAAAGCGGCGGACCGACCCGGTGTTATTTCTCTTAGTGGGGGGTTGCCCAACCCCAAATTCTTTCCTATTGATAAATTGATCGCGGCGACGGAAAAAGTTATGCGTGCGGATGGCCACAACATCCTGCAATATGGCGGAAGTGAAGGTTACCTGCCATTGCGAAAATGGGTCGCGGAGCGATATTGCAAGCAGGGTGTCGAGGTGGTTCCGGAAATGGTGGTGATGACATCCGGCTCGTTACAGGGCATGGATATCACGGGTCGCACGTTTATCGAACCCGGTGATACCGTGCTGATCGAAGCGCCGGCGTTTGTTGGCGCGATTCAAACGCTGCTTATTTATCAGCCGCGGTTTGTGGGCGTGCCGGTCGCCGCTGACGGGGTGGACGTACAGGCACTTGGGCGCGCGATTAGCGAAAACCCCGGCGCAAAGCTTTTTGAGGCGTGCCCGAGCTTTCAAAATCCGAGTGGCGTGCTGTATTCTCAGGCAGCGCGTGATGGGGTGGCGGCCGTCGTGCGGGATCTGGCAATTCTTGTGGTCGAGGACGATCCCTACGCGGAGTTGCGCTTTGATGGTTCGCAACCGGTCAGTCTGCGTCGCGAACTGGGCGATCAATGTATCACCCTGGGTTCGTTTAGCAAAATCGTATCGCCGGGCATGCGCGTTGGTTGGACCGTTGCCAGTCGTGCACTTGCACCTTATTACGCTTTGGGCAAACAGACCACTGATTCACATGCCAGTAATTTTGCACAAGCGGTCATTTGGCAGTTCCTGATGGACAATGACATCGACGCGCATATTGCCGGGATTAACGCCACCTACAAAATTCAGCGGGATGCGATGATCACGGCGATTGCCAAATACTTTCCTCCCGAGGTAAAAACCACGGTACCGCTTGGAGGAATGTTTATTTGGGCAACGATGCCTGATGATTTAGATGCGATGAAGATGTTTCACGATGCGGTGGACCATGATTTGGTTGCCGTGGTGCCGGGTGGTCCGTTCTATACGGATGGCAAGCGCGGCAACCACCAGTTTCGCATGAGCTATAGCACCGTTGAGCCGGATGTGATCGAAGAGGGCATCCGCAGGCTCGGTCGTGCTCTGGCTCGTCATTTGGATGCGCCGAGCGCAAGCTGAGATGGCCGGGCATATGTGGTGGCGGCTTGCGTTTGGCAAAGCGCGTGTATTCACCGTGGTAAACTGCTTACCTTGATCGGGGTGTAGCGCAGCCCGGTAGCGCGCTGCGTTCGGGACGCAGAGGTCCCGGGTTCAAATCCCGGCACCCCGACTTTCTTTTGTCATCGCTCATCCAAATGCCATCTCCTCGCACATGGGATGAGTTCGTAAGCAAGCATACTTACGGTCACTTTTTACAAACCGGTCACTGGGCGGCCGTCAAGGGACGCGGTGCTTGGTCACATGAGATCGTGGCTTTGGAAAATGGACACGGCATGCCAACGGCTGGCGCCAGCATTCTCTATAGAAACCTGCCATTTGGTGCGGGATGCCTTGCATATGTGCCGCGCGGTCCAGTTGTGGATTGGTCTGATCCCACAGAGACAAATGCCGTATTGACTGTCGCACGCGCAGCGGCGCGCAACCGTGGAGCTATTGCCTTATTGGTTGAGCCAAGTCTTGAGGATACGTCGGAAAGTGCCGACATGCTTGGAAATCAGGGACTAACCCGTGCCGACTTCATAATTCAGCCTCCGCGAACCATTCTTGTAGACATTGCAGATTCGGACGAACAGAAACTTCTGACCCGGATGCATCAAAAAACGCGCTACAACATCAACTTGAGTACGCGCAAGGGTGTGGCGGTGCGCGAAGGCAAGCCTGCAGACCTTGAGCGCTTTTATGCCGTTTATGAGGCAACCAGCGAGCGCAAGACATTTGGTATTCACTCAAAGGAGTACTACGAGCATTTCTTAAACGTGTGCGCCTGGGGCGACAAGCCTACATCGGCATTGTTTCTTGCCGAGCATGCGAGCGCGCCTGGCGAAGTATTGGCTGCGATTGTTGTTGCTGCTACGGCTGGTGTAGCAACTTATTTGTATGGCGCCAGCGGGAACACCCTACGAAATCTGATGCCGACCTATGCCCTTCAATGGGCTGGTATTCGTTGGGCCCGGAGCCGTGGCTGCCACACGTATGATTTGTGGGGTATCCCGGACGAGGATGCGGTCACGCTTGAAGCACAATATGAAACGCGCACCGATGGTTTGTGGGGTGTATATCGTACAAAACGTGGTTATGGTGGCGAAGTAAGGCGCTATGCGGGCGTCTGGGTGCAGGTACTTTCGCCGGTGCGCTGGCGATTGTTTGAGTTTGCCCGTAAACGTCGAAGATTACAGGTCGGTTAAATCGGCATCGTTGAAAACTGTACGTCCGTGAGTCTGGTGTGCGCTGTAAGATGGCGGCATCATGGTCGAAACACTCCCTTCAGAACTTCTGCACTCGGTTTTGGCACACATGGGTTTGGATCAGTGCCCACCCACGGTGCCGTTTCTGGATGAGCTGCTGGATGCTTATGGACGATGTGTGCCATGGGAAAGCATCAGTCGCAGAGTGCGGTGCACAGAAGTTTCTGAGGTCGCCCAGCGACCAAGATTTGCAGAAGATTTTTGGCGGGTTGCCGTGCGGCATGGCAGTGGCGGCACCTGCTTTGAAAGTAATTACGCGTTCTTTGCGTTATTGCGGGGCCTTGGATTTGAGGGTTACCTGACCATTAATGATATGGACCAAAGCCACGGTTGCCACACGGCGATCGTGATCCTGCTTGACCAGCAAAAGTGGCTCGTAGATGCCGGCTTCCCAGTTTTGGCGGCCGTTCCGCTTAACCCATCAGAAACGATGCACAAGGCTTCTCCATACGAAACCTATCGTGTTTCACCGGAACCCCATGGCGCGTTCCTGGTTGAACGCCTTGGTCATCCCAAGCCATATATGTTTACGCTGCGGGATCAACCGGTTGATGACAATGATTATCGTGAGGCAACCCGTCAGGACTATGGGCCGGATGGCCTGTTTCTTAGTTCGGTCATTATTCGGCAGACCGTCAATGGACGAATTACCCGCTTCGATGGCGACGAGCAACCACCACTAATTCAGGTGTTGCATAAAGGCACCCGAACAGACTGGCCGATAAAAGGCGATATTGCCATGGCTATCACCCAATGGTTTGGGATTGACCAGCAAATGACCCGGCGTTCCCTTGAGTCTGTCCAGCGAGGCGCCAATTTAGCATGACGGTTCTATACGCCACCTCTCATCTTGAATCTGATTGCCAACTAAGTTGGATTACGACACGTTAATACGTTGTTCGCACCGTGCCTAAGATTGTCTTCGTAGACTGACTGCATGCCCAGTTTCCAATATGACAACATGGCACGCTCAAACGTTTCGCGTCGGACCGCAATAAAAATTGGTGCAGCTGCGGTTGCGCTTGCCGGGTGCAGCCGATTGCCGGCATCGAACCGGATTATTGATACAGCACAACCGGGTAACGCACGTGTGAGCATCACCCCGACGGCTGTGCCCGAGCCGTCCGACGTTCGACTCGCATCCCCACTGGCCTGGTTGGCTTCCAACCGTTTGATGTTCGGTCCGCGCAACGGTGACCTCGCCCACATAGATGCCATTGGCTTTGATGCGTTTGTTGAGGAACAGCTGGCCCGCGACCAATCCGCCGACGAAGGTGAAGACATCAAAAAGCGTCTCGCGGGTCTAGACGTACTGGCGCTTGACGCTGTGGACTTGTTTGACAAATATGACAAAATGCGCGGAACAATTGTTCAACAACTTGGAACAATGGTTACGCTGCGGGCTATTTACAGTCCACGTCAACTCTATGAAGTGATGGTTGACTTTTGGACAAATCACTTTAACATTTTTGCGCTGAAAGATAGAACGGCATTTCTAAAACCCGTCGATGATCGCAAAGTGATTCGACCCCACGCATTGGGGAATTTTCGCGACTTGTTATCGGCATCGGCGCACAGCCCGGCCATGTTGTTCTACCTGGACAACCAAGCCAATCGCAAGGGCCACCCGGATGAGAATTACGCCCGAGAATTGCTCGAACTACACACGTTGGGTGTAAACGGCGGCTACTCCGAAACCGATGTGCATGAGCTGGCACGCGCGCTAAGTGGGTGGGGCGTCACTGGTTTGGGTGGTGCAAATATGCAGGAGGTTGCCGGCGAGTTTCGGTTTAATGCCAACCAGCACGATGATGGCCAAAAGACCATTCTTGGCATGACTTTGCCAGCCAAGGGCGGTGCACAGGATGTTGAAAAAATCATTGAGATGCTGGCCACGCATCCCAGCACCGCCACGTATGTCGCCACAAAACTTGCCCGCCGATTTATCAGTGATGAGCCGCCTGCAAGCGCCATCGCCGTGACAGCTGCCGCATTCACGAAGTCAAAAGGCGATATCAAGGCTACGCTGGGCGCGTTGCTTCACGGCGAGGAGTTCAAAGGCAGTTTTGGGCACAAGATAAAGCGCCCACTTGAAGTAATTGCAAGTGTCGCCCGGGCTTTGGACGCAAATGTCACCTGGTCCGATCAGCTTGCAAATACGTTTAGACAGATGGGCCAACCACTGTTCCTATGGTCCCCTCCAAATGGTTTTCCCGATGTGAAGAGTGCGTGGATCGAAAGCAGTTCGTTGCTTGCCCGCTGGAATTTTGCAATCGATGTTTGTTCTGGAGCTATGAAGGGTTTTGATGTTGACCTAAAAGGTCTGTCATCCACAGCCGGCTCGGGAGGACTAACCGGGCTGTCAAGGCAGCTGATAAATGCAACCTTTCCAAAAACCGTCGTGGAACGCCTGCAGCCACTTGCAACGACCGCACAGGTGCCCATGTTGGCCGGGCTAATGTTGGCAAGCCCCATGTATCAAGTTCGCGGTTAAATAGCATGAACAATCAAACTCGAAAACTTTCACGAATTCTTCCAACCTGGATGCCACGGCTGGCGTTCGCGCCGGTCGGGCAGGCGCCCCGTGGAGACGTCCTGGTTGTAGTCTTCCAGCGCGGCGCCATGGATGGCTTGAATGCGTTGGTGCCGGTTGGTGATTCCGACTATTACCGTAACCGAAGCACGCTGGCGATTGCCCAGCCAAAAACGAATGACCCGAAGTCAGCCATCGCGCTGGACGGATTTTTTGGGTTGCATCCGTCGCTGGGTGCGCTAAAGTCGGTTTGGGATGATGGCGCGCTGGCGCCAATCCATGCGTGCGGCTCACCCGACCCCACGCGATCTCACTTTGACGCCATGGACGTTATGGAACGCGGCGTGCCCAATGAAAAGTCCAGCAGTCTGGGCAGCGGCTGGATTGGGCGACACCTTGCCACGCTAAATACTGGAAACAACTCGCCGCTGAGGGCGGTGGGCATGGGCACAATGTTGCAAACAAGTCTGCGCGGGCAGGTCAGCGCCACTGTTTTGAAGAGTATTGTTGACTTTCATTTGCACGGTGGCGCCGGAAGAAACATTGGAGCCATGCAGCAAACGTTGTCTCTGATGTATGCAAATCCGGCAATCGGGCTGGGAAATGACGAAGTTTTACGCAGCGCAAGCAATGACATAGATCAGACCCTGGTATTGCTCTCAAAAACAAACCTTACGAGTTACAAACCTGATCATGGTGCGGAGTATCCGAAGGGTGATTTTGGAAATGGCATGATGCAAATTGCCCAGTTGGCCAAAGCCGAGGTCGGTCTGGAGGTTGCGGCGATAGACATCGGCGGTTGGGATACCCATATTAACCAGGGCGGCGCGGATGGTCAGATGAGCCGCCTACTAAAAGAGTTGGGTGATGCTTTGGGCGCGTTCTATGCCGACATGCGGGATCGCATGAACAAGGTGACCGTAGTCACCATGAGCGAATTTGGCCGACGTGTGGAAGAGAATGCAAGCGGTGGCACCGATCACGGACACGCAAACGCCATGTTTGTGATGGGGGGTTCCGTCGTGGGCCACAAGGTGCATGGCGTCTGGCCGACTCTTGCAAACGACAAGCTGGATCGTGGAGACCTGGCGCTCACCACAGATTATCGGAATGTGCTTGGGGAAATTCTTGCAAAGCGTTTGGGCAATCCAGGCGTTGAGCAAGTATTCCCGGGTTTTGCACCCAAATTCTCCGGCATAGTCACGGCATAAAGCTAAGCGCGCCGGTAGCTCATTTGGGGTGCATCCAGGTGCATTCGACGGTCATTTGCCGCGAAGTAAAATGACCATCATGAACATACTTGTCGTGGGTGGAGCGGGCTACATTGGCAGCGCGACGTCACAGTTGTTGATCGAGGCGGGCCACACCGTAACGGTTTTTGACAACCTTAGTCGCGGCCATCGGGAAGCCATCCCTGCCGCGGCCAATTTCATACGCGGTGACCTGGCCAATCCCCAGGAAATTTCTGATGCGCTGACGCAAAGCGAAGCGGCTGCCGTGCTGCATTTTGCGGCCCTGATCGAAGCGGGCGAAAGCATGGTGAACCCCGCCAAATATTTTCGCGCCAATGTGGGTCTGACGATCAACTTGCTGGAGGCGTGCGCAAATCACCATATTGAGAAATTTGTTTTTTCATCCACTGCCGCAGTATTTGCCGCCAGCGATGATCCAATTAGCGAAACGAGCGTTATCGCTCCCGCCAACGCCTATGGTGAGACAAAGCTGATCGTTGAAAAAATGCTCCGATGGTTTGGTGAAATTCACGGCATTAAATATGCGGTTCTGCGCTACTTTAACGCCGCTGGCGCCGTGGGGCCGCGGGGTGAGGCGCATCAGCCCGAATCACACTTGATTCCATTGGTGCTGCAGGCGGCAAGCGGCGTCCGTTCAAGTATCAGTGTTTTTGGATCTGATTACCCGACACCCGATGGCACCTGTATCCGGGACTATATTCACATAGCTGATCTTGGGAGCGCCCATGTTTTGGCGCTCGATTATTTGGATTCGCACGATAAGATCACTTGCAATCTTGGAAACGGTTCGGGTTATAGCGTCCGCGAGGTGATTGATGTCGCACTAGAGGTAACCGGCAAACCTATCAAGGTGATCGAGTCACCACGTCGTGCGGGTGACGCACCCCGGCTGGTCGCATCCAGCGCGCTGGCACGTCGGGAACTGGGTTGGCTTCCAAAACAACCCGCCATTCAGGATATCGTGGCCAGTGCATGGCGATGGATGAGCGCTCATCCATCTGGATATTAGTCCATGAGGCTGTATATAGTCCGGCATGGGCAAAGCACGAACAATCGGCTGTCGGCAACGACGGGGTCCGAGATGGGGCGAAGCGAGGATCCAGAGCTGACCGAGATTGGCATTCTCCAGGCGCAGGCAGTCGCGACCGTGCTTGCCGGGGGTTCCGCTGATCGGGCCGCACTGGCATTCAATAATTACGACATTGCCGGGTTTGGTATAACCCATTTGTATTGCAGTTTGATGGTTCGCGCGGTTCACACCGCCAGCATTATTGGTGCAGAGCTTGGGCTGCGACCCGTACCTTGGGAGGACGTTCATGAAGTCGGCGGCATATATCTCGATATGCCAAATGGCCTCAAGGTTGGTCAAGCCGGCAAGAACCGTAGTTACTTCGAACGGCATTTTCCAACCGTACGATTGCCGCCGGATTTGTCGGAGGAGGGATGGTATCGCAGCAAACCCTTCGAGTCTCATGACGCCGTGCCTGTGCGCGCCGAGCGCTGGTATCGGGAACTGATGGCCCGTCATGGAGAGTCGGCTGATCACGTGGCTGTCGTCAGCCATGGCGCGTTTCTGGCTCATTTTATCCGGCTTGTCTCAAAAATGCCGTCATTTGTTGATCATCCGTTTTGGTTTGAAGCTGCCAATTGTTCAATAACCCGCATTGACTTTGAGTCGCACATGATCAACGTACGGTATGTAAACCGGTTTGACTTTCTTCAGGCACATCTCGTGACATAACCCCCATATGTCGATTTTTAGACGAGTTTTCTCGCGCGAGAATCTGCTCGCAGGAGTGCTGTGCATGATGATGATTTTGCTGATCATATTTACCAGCAGTTCGGCGCCCCAATGGATCTATCAGGGGTTTTAGGTGACTGGAGCCAAAGCGACGGAACACCGGCCCAGCTTGCACTCGGTGCGCAAGTGGTTTCTCGTGGGCGTCAGCGTTGCAGGTGTTTTTGTGCTGCAGCCGGCGTCGGCTGTTCGAAACCTCGTTGTTTGGCTGCCGGCGCTTTCCCTGTTGTTCACAATCGGCGTCTGGTTTGTCGCTTTCAGCTGGCGTGACCGCCGACCAGCGACTATCATCGTCGCAGGCTTGCTGGCACTGTTGGTGGTTTTGAAATCAGACCCGGCGGCTTTAGAACTAAGCAGGGTGGTGCGCGCAATAAACGGTCAGGATGTCACGCTTGCCGCGGTTTCAGATCTCAGCTGGATCGGGTTCAGCTACATTGTGTTTAGGCTGATTCACGTCTTGCGTGATGTAGGCAGCCCGCGTATGCCGGTGCTCACTTTGCCGGAGTTTATTACCTATGTTCTGTTTACTCCGACCCTGATCGCCGGCCCAATAGACCGCGGTGAACGTTTTATCAAGGACTTGCGCGCCGATTGGAGGCCCAGTTGGCCCGATATTGGCGCCGGGATGCAAAGATTGGTCGTGGGGGCGTTCAAAAAATTCGTGCTGGCGGATGCACTTGCATTGGTTGCACTGAATGGTCAAAACGCTTTTGAAGTGCGCGGCTCGGGTTGGATGTGGCTCCTGGTTCTGGCTTTTGCAGCGCGCATTTACTTTGATTTCTCCGGTTACACCGACATGGCTCTTGGGTTGGCTCGTTGGTTTGGTATTTACCCGCCCGAGAATTTTGCCGCGCCATATCTGAAGCCAAATATCACCCAATTTTGGAATTCCTGGCACATGAGCTTGAGCGCATGGTTCCGCACCTACTGGTTTAATCCAGTGCTTCGTGCGCTTCGTGCTCGCAAGTTGCCCATGTGGTCCATCGTGGGGATTTGCCATTTATCAACCATGGTGCTTATTGGGCTTTGGCATGGTGTGACCGCCAACTTTGTGATCTGGGGAGCATGGCACGCGGTGGGTCTCTTTGCTCACAATCGGTGGACGGAATTTCTCCGGTCTCATCCCTCAACGCCATCCGGCTGGCTGTGGACAGCTCTGTCAACAGCAGTCACTTGTCTGTATGTATCGCTCGGCTGGGTGTGGTTTGTGGTGCCTGACACGGTCACGAGCGTTCACGTTTTTCGGGTGTTGTTCATGCTCAACTGAGTAAAAATGCGGGTCCTTGTAAAGGCACTCATCCTGTTTGTTTCCGCGAATATGTTGTTTGCGGTCACCAATCCCCTGCCACAACTGAGCCGATTGAGCGGTTATAACGTCTTGTGGCCCGGTCGATCCCGATTGCCATATGCCGACAACCCCAACCGGGCATATTCGCTAACCCTTGACAATCTGGATGCCATGTTTGCATCGCATGAGATCGCCCGCGCCAAATCTACGGATGAGTATCGGGTTGTTTTGGTTGGAGATAGCAGCACCTGGGGTTGGTTCCTGCGCACTGAGGAATCCCTTGCGGGTCGGCTCAACCAGCGTGGACTGGTTGCAAGCGATGGCCGACACATGAGGTTTTACAACCTGGGCTATCCAATCATGTCGTTGGCAAAGGATGTGCTTATTCTCAACCGAGCAATGACCTATAAGCCGGACCTGGTGCTTTGGCTTACGACACTTGAATCATTCCCGCTCGACAAGCAATATAGCCACCCGCTGATTTTGGCCAATCATGAAGAATTGGATTCGTTCAAGCTGGACCTGTCAGGGAACGCGAAAGAACCGTGTAGTGTAGCTTCTTTCATGGGTGATTGCGGTTGGCTGATTTCTCGCACTATTGTTGCGCACCGTCGTGAACTCGCGGATTTGGCGCGACTGCAACTATATGGGATTCAATGGGCCGCTACCGGAATTGACCAGGATATTCCGGTGGACTATGAACCGGCGGCACGGGACTATGATCCGGATGAATCGTTTCATGGGCTGCTTCCGCCTGCGCTTTCTGAGAAAGATCTGGCGCTAAACGTTCTAATCACCGGCATTGGCATTGCCAGACAGCACAATGTGCCGATTGCAGTCATAAACGAACCAATCCTCATATCCTCCGGACGAAATAGCACTGTGCGCTACAACTTCCTTTATCCACGCTGGGCCTACGATCAGTATCGACACATGCTATCCCAGGTGCTGGGCGGCGCATCCGTGCCTTTTCTCGATGCATGGGACGCGCTTCCTGTTCAGTACTTCACCAACACTGCAGTTCATGAATCCCCCGCGGGCGTGCGTCTTTTTGAAGAACGACTCGCCGGGTTTCTGCGTTCGATCTAGTGTTATCCACACCAGAATTTGTTGGCCTGTGGATAACTAGAATTGAAATTTTGCCCTGAAATTTGACATTTCGGCAGCTCAAAACCTTAAATTATTGCGTTTTCGGCCACTTAAAGCTTGTGGGTGACGCAATTTGGCTGTTTTCCCCTTGCAGAATTATGCAAAGTGTGCGTTAATTCATTTACTCAAACGCAGAATGAATTTGCTGCGGGAGGCAAAGGAGAATTACAAGAAATGGCAGAAGCAAAGAAAGCAATGACGAAGTCGCAGATCCTCGGAGCGCTGGCCGAGTCATCAACACTCAACAAGAAGCAGGTTGGTACTGTGCTGGATGGATTGAATGCATTGGTCAAGAGCGAGCTGGGCAAGAAGGGCCCGGGCGTGATTACCATCCCAGGCATGATGAAGCTGAAGAGCTCCAAGAAACCAGCCACCAAGGCGCACATGGGTGTGAATCCATTCACCAAGCAACCTGCAATGATCGCCGCCAAACCGGCCAGCACAAAAGTCGGTGCGCGCATTTTGAAGACCCTCCGCGACGACATTAAGCTGTAAGTCTTTTCAGACGAAGGGCGCAAAAAAACGACCTCTCGGCATTTAGCCGAGGGGTCGTTTTTTTGTAGTAGGGCCTTGCCCTATTCTCCGGCGAATTTTGTCTCGGGCATTGGCAGGTGCTCAGTTCCAAGTTTTCTGCGCAGCATTGGAATCAGCCCGCCTGCCGCAATAATATCGGCAACGGATTGGGATAGTGGTGGGAACGGAAAGTCTCTCCCATTTACCCGAACGACGAGCGCCTGGGCGTCCACGTAGATCCGATCACCGGACTGTATGGCATCAACGGCCTCCGGACAGGTCACAGGCAATACGCCATTATTGATGCAATTTCGGAAGAATATGCGCGCAAAACTCTTGGCCACAATTGCGGTCACGCCGCACAGCTTTATACAAACCGCTGCTTGTTCCCGGCTACTGCCACACCCGAAGTTTTTGCCCGCAATGACATAGTCGCCTGCGTGCACGCCAGTGGCAAACGACGGGTCGAGGTCTTCCAGGGCGTGTTTTGCAAATTCGGATGGGGGCAGATTGTAGGTGTACTTGCCGGGAAAAATGACATCCGTGTTGACATCATCGCCATACTTCCATACCTTGCCGCCCATTGCCGCGTCCGTCTGTGACATCAAAGGTTTACTCCGTGTTACGGCGCCTACTTCACGCACATAAACTTTTCGTTATGGCCGACTTCCTTGCCATCTTTTCGGACGATATATAGCTCCCATTTATAGCATCCACCTCCAAAGTCCCGACCGTTAAATGTATAGGTGGCGTTATCGCTGCCGGAACTGCCATTTATGGGTACGCTTCTACCAGTATTACCCGCTGGTCCAAATTGACTATTTGGATCAACATGCAGCGTGATGCCATTGATGCCAAATACATTCCACTTCAAAGTGTATTGTTGGTCTTGATTAAAGTTTAGGTTTCTTGGATTTGACTGACCACCATCATTCCATTCCAAATCCGTTTTCACGCAGAAGGGATAGCTGGGATCGCGACCACGCCAGTATGGATTGCTCGCATTGCACTCATCTGCAGACGCCGCGGGTGCCGTGCCCGAAACGCTCAAAACGATGGTATCGGTTTGTTCGGCACCATTGGTGTCAATCCAGCGCAGCAACAGTGATCGCTGGTTGGTCACTCCAGAAATATCCACGCGCATATTGGCGGCAATGGGGCCTTTTAGACCCGCGCCATCGCCCTTGTCAAAAGACCCTTCGCGAAAACTCGGAATGTTCCAAGTTGCATAGGCGGTCCCGCCGGCGCCAATTGGGTTGGCTTCAAGACGCAAAATGCCTCTGCCACCTGTCGTGGCACCCGCTGGTGCCGATCCCGTGACCGCGATGACGATCGTATCGGATTGTGCCGATCCATTCGTATCATTCCATTGCAACGTCAGCGTGCGCTGGCTGGCCACGTACGGCACCTCCACACGCATGCTGCCTGCAATAGGGCCCTTGAGCCCACCGCCATCACCCTTGTCAAATGACCCATCGCGAAAGCTTGGAATATTCCACGAGGCGTAAACCGTACCTCCTGCGCTCACCGGGTTTTGGTCGATGGTTAGGATTCCGCGGCCACCAGCACGTGCGGCGGCCGGCGCAGTTGTTGGCGCCGGGGCTGCGCTCACCACGGGTGCGGTAGGCAGCGTCGCAAGGACATTGCCGGAGGGTGGCGCTGGGGCAGCGGGTGCAGCAGCTTGGGTTGGAAGCGGGGGTGCAGAGGCAACTGGAACAGTTTTTGCGGCATCATTTGCCTTTACCAAGTCGCCAAACACCCAGCCAACGCCATCTTTATATACAATTTGCCACCACTTTCCGTCGGCACTTTTTCCCTTGACGGTCGCCTTATCATTTTGGCTGAGTTGTCCCAATTGGGTATAACCGGTATCCGGACCCGATCGGACGCGTGCAAACTCATTCACTACGGTAAGCTCAGCTGCAGCTGTTGTCGGCGCGGCGGCCGGTACTGTTGTTGCGGCGGGATTTTGGGCCGGGATTTGCGCAGCTTGAGTGGGTGGGGCAGGCACGGTTGGTTGCGGCGCTGGGGTCGGGGGCAACAGAGATTTTGCGGTGATGATCAATGGATCAGTGCTGACAATAACCTTGTCGTCCGGCCCAAAAGCCTTCATGACCACGACATGGGTACCGGCCGCCTTTGGTGTCCATGGAACGGTCACCGGAAAGCTGGACACCCCCTTCGTCTGATCTGGCGCCGTCAACGTTGCATACAGCTCGTTATCTATCACGACATCGACTTTGGAAATGGCGTCGGCGGTTGCAAGCCCCTGTATTCCAAGGCTTTGGCCGACATTCACTTGAGCGTTTGCGGTCGGCGCCGTCACCTCAAATTTAATTGGTTGTTTCGGGCTGCTTGGGAAGATGCTGCACGCAGCAAGTAGCAGCACGACGCTAACAACCACGGGAGTCAGCCGTTGTAGGCTGGATTTTCTGACATCAGACATACTAAATAAAGTTTATCATTTAGATTCTGAATAAACGCATATCTTAAATACACTTGCAATCCGTGATGTTGGCCATCAAAAACCTGATTCGACCGCTATTGATTCTGCTCCTTACACTGGCGATTGCTCCTGCCAGACCGGTTGTAGGGACCGTGCCGACAATGCCGCCTGTCATTGTTTCAGGGCTGCACTATCAAGGCTACGAAGGAACGAGCGACGAGGCGGTGAAGCTGACCGTTATCGCTGGTGAGCCGCAAGTGTTGGATCAATGGTGGGGAGTGCGCGATAGTGACGGTCACACCATATACTTCACCAACGCCATCACTGTTGCATCTCAGGCCTCCATATGGCTGGCCAGTGACACGGCTGCATTTCAACGCCAATTTGGATTCTTGCCAACCCTGACCTATGGCAGCCAATTGACGTTTCCAAATCTGGCCGGCGGCGCACAACTCATCAGCCGGACGCATCGTCTGCTGGACTCGTCTAATTCGACGGGTGGCGCCTGGCCGGCAGGGAGCGCTTCCCCGTTGTATGTCAGCATGGAGCGCAGGGATTCGACTTTGGCAGACGCGCCATCAAACTGGGGTAACGCCATCGCCACGCTGCCCGGAGTTTTTGATCGAAACATGCATCCGATTAATGGAACGCCGCGCGCGCAAAATTCTATTTCCTATACGCCAACAACGCCAACGACGTTAACGGTGGTCATCAACGAAGTGGCATGGGCAGGAACGGTGGCAAGCTCAAGTCACGAGTGGATTGAACTCTATAACAATGCCGACCGGGATATTTCGCTCGATGGTTGGCAAATTGAAATTAGCTCTAAAAGCCCGATAGAACTTACGGGAACAATAAAGGCACATGACTACTTTTTGATTGCGCACAACCCAGCCACTTTCTATTCGGGGCCCACGCCTGATCTGGTGAGTTCATTTATTCTCGTAAACACGGGTGCCGCGCTGACGTTGATTGATGGCCACACAACGATCGTCGATGCCGTGAAGTATGGGGTCCCGACACTGCAAACTGTGGGCTGGCTTGGCGATCCTGTCACACCATATACGGTATCGCACTTGATCGTGCCGGATGGGCAAGTCTTGGTTAGAAAGATGCCGCTCCAAGACACGAATACGGCCATTGATTGGATCAGTGATCGATCCGACGTGATTGGCGGACGGCGCGCGGCATTCCCCGGCTGGCGGCTAGATGAATTTGCCCAATCAGTTCGGGCGCAGACACATATAACTGTTGCGGTTGCTCCCGATGCCAGTTTTGAGGTAATACGAGCGCTACTGGAGCAATCTCAATCAACCGTCGACATTGAAACCTACTCCTTTGAAAGCGCGGCACTGGCCGATTTGCTGCGTTCCAGGATTCTTTCCGGCGTACAGGTTCGGGTGTTGTTGGATGGTACGCCCGTTGGCGGCTTGCCTGATCAGACACGCTGGGCCTGTGACCGCATCAGTTCCGTACCCGGTTCACCAAACAGTGGCTGTTGGTTTATGCGATCAGATGATGCTCGGAACGTTCACCGCAGATACGATTCATTCCATGCCAAATTTATGATCGTTGACGATGCTCAGTTGGCGGTCTCATCCGAAAATCTGAGCCCAAATGGCATGCCGAACGATGACAAGCGTGACGGCACCATGGGGCAGCGTGGTTTTGTTGCAATTATGGATGCACCGGGACTCATAGCACGCGCCCGGGAAATTTGGAATGCCGATCTCGGCTACCCGGACATGGTTCGATTTGGCCTGGAAAATCCCTGGACCGCACCTACAGCGGGATTTGTCCCTGTGACCATAACCGGTGGGACGGGCTATTCCGCGCAGTTTGTCAAACCATTAGTTGTTTCCTCGCTGGTATCGGTTGAACTTTCGACAAGTCCGGAGTCGAATTTGAGCGATCGAACGGGTTTGATTCCACTCATCCAATCGTTGTCCGATGGTGACATACTGCTGGCGGAACAATTGGAGGAACCAGCTTATTGGGGTCCAATTGACAGTGATCCGCTCCGTGATCCAAACCCCCGTCTGGCGGCTGTGCAGGCCGCAGCACGGCGTGGAGTGCACGTATCGCTTTTGCTGGATCGCTTCTTCGCCAGACAAACAGATGTTCGTGGCAACTTTGCAACTGCAACCTATCTGCGTAGTGCCGCCTCACAGACCAGCTCCAATTTCAAAGTGGCACTGGGAAACCCGACTGGGCATGGCATACACAACAAATCCTGGCTCATTCAAAAAGCGAGTCATGGGTATTCCGAAATCGGTTCCTGGAACGGCAGTGAGGCAAGTGCAAAGACCAACCGCGAGATGGCCGTGCTGATCGAAAGCGATCTTGTGTTTGCATACTTGCAGGAGGTTTTTGGGCATGATTGGCGTTGGTCAAACCCCGTTAGTTTGCCATCTGTCATGAATCATTATGCGGGTGTTGCCGATCACGTGCTGGTATCCGAGGTTTTATACGACCCAATTGGCCTGGATGATGGCCGTGAATGGATCGAGATATTTAATCCGACGAACAGCGAAATCGACCTTACCGGCTACAAAATTGGTGATGCTGAATCGCCTGGCAGGAGCAGCGCCGACGGCATGTTTATGTTCCCTGCAGGAACGCGTCTGGCAGCCGGCGCAAACTTTGTTATTGCACAAAATGCCCTGCTTTATACGGCGGATTATCAACGCCCGCCCGACTTCGAAATCGCGGACTACGATCCGGCGGTTCCCAACCTTGCTGCATATACGCCCTGGAGCAATGGTGCGATTTCACTGAACAACGCGGGCGACCAGGTGCTGTTGCTTGGGCCCTCGGACAAGATCATTGACTCCGTTCAGTGGGGCAATTCAACAGCCCTATCCAGTCCAATCGCGTTTACCAGGGCGATCTCAGCAGGCCACAGCCTTCAACGCTGGCCGCCTGCCGCCGACTCACAGAATACCGCGCTTGACTTTCGCGACCAAATTGCGCCGAGCCCGGGCAGAGTTCCGTAGTTCACGGCGCGTTAGCGGCCTGCCCGGGTGACATGGGGCTCCGTGCAGCCTTCAAACAATCGCTTTAGATCAGCCGCGTCCACGCCGCCGTTGCTGCCGATGACCACCAGTTGACTCATGCGTTCACCGGGCGCCCATTTGTCTCCAAACACCAGATTGGCTCGCTTGCCAACCAAGTGAAAAATTGCACGGCGATCGGGTGACTCCTTTAAGTTGAGAACGCCCTTTGCCCGAAAGATGGTTGGTGGCAGGGTCTGCACCATCTCTCGCAGTTCGCGATACAAAAATGGCGCCCTTGTTTCAAAGCTCCAGGTTTGAAAGATCAGGCTGTGGTCGGGACCCGTGTCTGATTGAACGGCGTGTTCGTGATCAACGTGCTCGCCTGCCTCGTGCACGTGAATGTCGCGGCGTGCGCGAGCGTGCAACCGGTCCATGTCATAGTTGCCCACGGACAGAACAAATTCGAGCGGAACATCGCCATGGGAAACCTCCAATATGCGTGCGTTGGGAACCAGATCGCGCACCCATCGTTTTAGATCGGTCAACGTCTCGGTGGTTACAAGGTCAACCTTGTTCAGCACCAATATGTCTGCGGCCATAATCTGATCCATAGCGAGCGCGGCTTGCTCACCTTTGAGGTCGCGCGCCTGCTCGCTGTCGACGAGCGTGACGATGCCATCAACATGAACAAATGGTCGGAGTTCGGGCATCAGAAATGTTTCGGCGACCGCAAAGGGATCACTAACACCGCTCGTTTCGATGATCATGTAATCCGGTCGGTCCGGTCTATCCAACAGTTTTATCACCGCGTCCAGCAAGTCATCACGTATGGTGCAACAAATACAGCCATTACTGAGGCTGACAGTCTCGCCTTCCACGCCCACTATTAGTGCACTGTCGATGTTTACCGCACCAAAGTCGTTTACAAGCACCGCGATCTTCAGACCGTGATTGCCATGCAAAATGCGGTTTAGCAACGTGGTTTTTCCGGCACCCAGAAAACCGGTGATGATCGTGATCGGTATTGGTTTCTGTACAAGCTTGGTCATCGTGGAAATTTGAAGGAACTTGATAGGGGAAGTGCGATAAGCGCCCATTTTTGCACCGACCACATGCGTGCCTTGTCCACTTTGTTCATGTGGTCAAAGCCGACCAGGTGCAGTGTTCCATGGACGATCAGCAGGGCAAGCTCATCGTCCTCGTCGTGACCAGCCCTTTGGGCGTTGATCGAGCATTGATCCATCGATACGATGATGTCCCCCAGGTTGTGCGGATTGTCTTGCGCTGCAGCTGTACGGTAAACATCCCCTCCTTCGAAAGACAGCACGTCTGTGGGCTTGTCAATCCCGCGATAGGCGCGATTTAGGTCGCGTAACTCCTGATCGTGCGTCAGCACAATGCTCATGCAAAGCGGTTTGTTTTGTGCCAGCATGTCCGGATTTCCAGCGGTCAGCGCGGCCGCAACTGAACGACTCATCAGCTCGTGTCGACCACGTTTGCGATACGCGGCTTTTATTCTGAACGAAATGGCGGGATTCACGCGGTTTGAGCCGGAATAACGGCGGGCAGGCGGTTTTCTCCGATCACGGTTACCGGCAGTTCCGGATATTCGACGCGCGGATGATACATACCGCGCAACGTATCCACAAATGAAACTCGGACAAGCTCGAGCTCGCGCAGCGAAAGGTCGCACAGATCCAACTGATGATCGGCGATTCGTTCGGCAATGAGCGAGCGCACTATTTGGTCAGTTTGCTCGGGCGAGGACGGGCGCCGCGCACGCACGATGGCTTCGCTGGCATCGGCCAGCATTAGCAGGGCGGTTTCGCGCGTCTGTGGGCGCGGCCCGGGGTATCGAAAGGGACTGTCGTCAACCGCCTGATTGTTATTCGCCTTGACCGCACGCGCATAGCTTGAACCCGTGCGCGTGGTTCCATGATGTTCCGCAATAAATGCACGAACTTCCCGAGGAAGCTTAAATTTAGCAGCCAGGCCGAGACCGTCGGTCACGTGTGCATGCAACACGCGGGAACTTGTGAGTGGGTCCAGTTGATCGTGCACGTTCTTGCCATCCAATTGGTTCTCCGCAAAGAAATACGGATGGGTCATTTTTCCGATATCGTGGTAATACGCGCCAACTCGGACGAGAAGCGAATCCGCTCCAAGCCGTTCGGCAGCGTGTTCAGCCAAATTGGCGACCATGAGACTGTGGTGATAGCTGCCAGGCGCTTGTGAAATCATCCGTTGCAAAAGGGGGTGTGTTGGCCTTGCGAGCTCGATAAGCAACAGGGGCGTGGTCACTCCTGCGGCCCAACCCGTTACATACAAAATGAGTGGTGTAATTGCCGCTGAAACGACACCACCAGCTAGTGCCGAAGCGATATTTAACGCCAGAGTTGTGGTGTCACGCGAAATTTGCCAGGCAGGTAGCTCAAACGTAAGAAGTAGGATCAATTGTGCCATCAACGCGATGATGGCGGCGCGAACAAAATCGCTGATCCGTTCCACCCGCCTGAGCGCCAACACCGCCACTACCGCTCCAATCGCGTAAAAACTTGCGGATTCTATTTGCCGATCCACACCCATCCCGGTCAGAGCGCCCATGAGCATGCCTGCAGTAACACCTGTTAGCCCACCCATCCAGGTGCCAATCACCATTCCGATCGCAATTAATGGTGCCAGAAAAGCGCCACTTTGACGTCCCGGTAACAGCCACCGGGCAAGCACCAGTGCCAGGATGAGCATGAATGCGCTCAGGAACATTCGTGATAGTGAAACGCGCGTGGGTCCCGATGAATGCAGCACCGCCAGGGACAAAATCAGCAGGGAAACCGCACTCGTTGCCAGCACAACCAAAACATCCGTCCATGTAATCTGGACACGTTGCAGGTTGAGTCTTTCAAGCGCCTCAACATCAGCCGGTCCCAACACTTCGCCGCTGCGGATAATCGTTTGTCCGGCTTCAAACGTCCGCTCCACTGGTCGGACAGCATCGCGTGCCAGACGTCTGGCGGCATTTGTCGCGCTTGTGTCAAAGCTGGTATTTGGCACCAGCAACGTGGTCACAATTGAAGTGATGGCGCTGGCTTCCTCCGAGGAAAAAATCAGGCTGATCAAACCAGGCACGCGTGCCTTCACCACGTCCAGGTTGTCGGTCCGTATGTTACTGCGCAAACTCTCGTCCAGCAAACTCGTGCACTGTGAATCCATCAACGTCCACCGTTGGTCAGTGGCCTGGAGAATAATTTTTGCCGTTAACCCGTCCAAGGGCAGATTTGGGATGTTTTGCAGTTGTCTCAGCTTCTCGGTTGCATCGGTTGATGTCATGCCTCGCGTAGCTGCAATTTTGTCAAGCGACTCCCGTGCGATGGTTAGCTGGCGACGGGCAACCTGTGCATCGGCCGGGGTGTAAATGGGTTGGACTGCCGCCTGTGCAAGTTCACGCTGGCGGTTTGTTTCAATGTCGCTGATGTAACTTGCCCTGGTTTGAGCGCGAATGTCTCGTACAGTGACGCTACCCGCGCCCAGCGCTGCATCGGCGCCTAGAAAATAGCGGATGAGTTGGGCGAGTGAAAGACCCCCAAATGTAAATACTGCCAGACCAACCAAAAGCAGATTGTGTCGGGCATGGGAAAACCGATCCGATGCCAGGCGCAGCATCAGATCGGCAATGGGGCGTTGGTTGGAGGTTGCGGTCAACCAAGCAATTGTAGACTTATATCAGCAAGCTTTTTACAACTTCACTAACGAGCTTGCCGTCGGCCTGGTCCTTGGTCTGGGCCAGCACACCTTTCATCACAATGCCTTGGTCCTTGACCGTTTTGGCTCCTGAAGTTGCGATGACGCCACGGGCAATTTCAATGATCGCTTCCCGACTCAGCTGTTGTGGCAGATATGTGCGCAAAATTACGAGTTCACCTTCCTGTTCCTCGATTAGGTCCGCGCGGTTGGCGTTTTTGGCTTCGAGCAGGCTTTCTTCATGCTGTTTGATCTCGCGCCTGATCAGCCCGAGAATATCGCCATCGCTTAATACACCAGCACGGGCGTCCACCCGTGCATTTATTTCCTCGTTTTTAATGGCGGCATTGATCAAGCCAACCACGGCTCTTTTGCGGGTATCACCAGCCCGCATGGAGTCTTTGAGATCTTGTAGGATTTTAGCTTTTAGGACGTTTTCCATGGCAGTTTGAAGGACGGATTATGTTTTCCTGACAGCTGTCCGTGATGTCGCCACCAGCTGCGAATGGTTGTCGTGAACTGGATACGGATCACCTGTACGTTAAAAAAGGGGCGCAATGGTCGACTGCGCCCCCGGCTGGAAATTCGGTAAAGACTTTTACTGAATTTCCGGCATAGTCAGTTTCATCGACTGACGGCGGCTTTTGCGCAGCTTTGAGGCGCGTTTGCGCTTGTCAACAATGCTGGGCTTTTCAAAGAAGCGACGTGCCCGCACCTCGGCAAGCACACGGTCGCCCAGTACCGCCTTGTTAAAGCGGCGCATAGCGCTCTCAAATGTTTCGTCGTCTTCCACCAACACACGCGTTGTCACAGAATATCACCCACTTTTCTAAATTTACGAGCGGGCAATGTTATCATAAGCGGCGTTATTCCGTGACACATCATGACCCAATCTGAATTTCGCGCGTGGATAGAGAGCATCTTTGGCGATATGCCGATGGAAGAGTTCGTGTCTCCAGAGGTATTGCATCATATGAACCGTGTGCACTTGGAAAATGAAGCGCGCGCTTGGTCATTCGCCCGTGAAGAGGCGCGAGAACACTTTGAGGTGACGCTAAGGGCCATGTGCAAAACGATGTTTGCAATCGGGTTTGACGCCGGTCGCGAACAATCCCAGGTCGATGGCATGTTGGGTGATTTCGAATCCGAATTTCGTAAACCCGCCGACGAGAGTGAAAAAGGCGATGAAAGCGGACCGCTTATCGTATAGAACAGCTGACCCGGTCAGCCATGGATCTAAAACACTTTGTTGTCAATGCACTCATCTCCCGGATCGATGACGGTTGGCGATTAACCCTGCCACCTACAACACAATCGGCATATTTTGATGCACAGCTAGATGACTACGGTCATCCCTCGCACTTAAGCTTTGCGCATTGTTATCCGAGTGTGTTTGAGCTTGACGCACGTTTTTCCCACAAGAGAATGTGCGGCACAAGTGGATTCGGTTATTGGAACAATCCCTTCGGCATCAACGGCGAGATAGTTTCACCGCCTTGCAGCATCTGGTTCTTTAATGCATCCGCTGATAGTGATCTCCAGATAAAACATGACGGGCTCGGATGGGGTTTCAAGGCTGCCAGCCTGAACAGTGGAACGATGCCCGGACGTCTTCCGGGCGGGTTGGTGCGCGTGCTAAACACACTGACTAAGGTGGCACTCGGAATTCCACCGATCGCTCGTTTGGCAATGCGGGTGGCCCAGGCTGTTGTGCGGGCAGCAGAAATGCCCCTTGCGCCGCTGCCGGGCAGTGAGCCGGAAATACGAAAGTCCCCTGTCTTCGACATCACGCAGTGGCACAAATATAGGATACACTGGCTGCGCAACCAAGCCCAGTTCTTTGTCGATGACATACCGGTGTTGTCTGCCGAATCTCCGCCAAAAACCAATCTGGGTCTGGTGATCTGGCTTGACAATTATCGTGCCACGGCTGCACATGGTCGTTATGAGTTTGGATATGTTGCCTGTGACCACGAGCAATGGCTGGAAGTAAAAGGAATAAAACTTGAGTGATGAGATGCGATTCGTGGCAGGCAACAGTGATCGCCTGGACAAGGCGATGGTGGAGGGCTTGCCCGGGCTCACGCGAAGCGCCGCCCAAAAACTGATCGAAACTGATCGGGTTCAAATCAATGGTTTGCCCGCGGGTGGTTCGAGTCAACGCCTGGTTGCTGGCGACGCCGTGGTTGTTCGTCCGCAACAACCGCTGGCAGCGCCGCCATTGCCCGAGGCAGTTGCGTTAAATATTTTGTATGAGGATGATTCGATTATCGTCATCAACAAGCCGGCAGGCATGGTGGTGCATCCGGGGGCAGGAAATGCGACTGGAACTCTGCTAAATGCGGTGTTGGCTCACTCACCACAGGTTGCCGAGGCCGGTGACGAGGATCGCCCGGGCGTCGTGCACCGTCTTGACAAGGAGACCAGCGGCGTCATGCTTATTGCAAAAACCGATGCCGCCCTGCAAAATCTTCAGGCCCAATTCAAGGCTCGAAGTATTCACAAAACCTATATTGCTGTGTGCGTGGGGATTGTGCTTCCCGCCCGGGCAATTATTAGCAAGCCCATTGGTCGAAACCCGCAAAACCGCCAGAAGATGGCAATATTGGCAACGGGTCGCGATGCCGTTACAGAGTATTTGGTGATGTCAACCACGCTGCGACACACGTTGTTGCAGGCCCATCCAAGAACCGGTCGCACGCATCAGTTGCGCGTGCATTTTGCCTCAATTGGATTTCCGATCGTGGGTGATTCGCTGTATGGTGGTCCGGCAGGCGCCCGGGATGCCCTATCCCGTCACATGCTGCCAAGACACTTGCTTCATGCTGCAAGTATTCAGTTCGCTCACCCGGTCACGGCCACGATATGCGTGTTCCAAGCTCCGCTGCCGGCGGAATTTGTTGAAGCCCTGATTACGGCAGATCTTGACCCGAACGTCTCGGTTGGGTCGGTAGCAGCTGCCTGACGGCGTCCTATGCCGGCATGGCTTGCGATTTGGTGATAATTTCCTGTGCAACCTGGCTCATGGTCGTGCGCCTGGATCGGGCGCGAATTTGTATCTCGTGATAACTCTCTTCCTCGCCCATGCCCTGCTTCATCAAGACGCCTTTGGCCCGGTCGATCAGCTTCCGTGCGGTAAGCTTTTCCTCGAGGTCGTCAACTTTTTCAACCAGCTCGCGCTGTCCGGCAAACGTAGCCATGGCGACGCGCATTGTGCTGATTAGGTCGTCTCGCTTGACCGGTTTGATCAAGTATCCCTGAACTGGAATGGCCGCCGCACGATCCAGCAGCTGGCCCTCGTTATACGCCGTCAGAATAACAATCGGCATTGCCCGGTTCTTGACGATCTCAGTGGCGGCCTCAAGTCCATCTTTAAATGGCATGCGCACATCAAGCAGCGCAATGTCGGGTGATTCGCGATGTGCCAGTGTTACGGCCTCAACGCCGTCCGCGGCGGAGAGCACGGTGTGGCCCAATTCGCCAAGAATGGTGCGCAACCCCATTCGAATAATACTTTCATCGTCGGCAATAAGCACTCTGAGTTGTTTGTTCATGATTCCTAATTGTTCTCGTAGTGCGCGTCACGGTGCAATGGAGAGGATGATTCATGATTATACTGACGCAATGGCGGAGGCAGTAATTCCATATGTCCTGATTTTCTTCTCGGTGTCTGGCATAGGGCTTTTGCTGCGTGATCTGCACCGTCAGCGCACGTTTCCAAGCCTTCCATCCGAGTCAAGCATACGGAACTCAAAAGCTAAAACCCAGGTATCGGTGTCAATTGTTATTCCGGCGCGCAATGAAGAGCGCACGATAGCCCGGTCGGTCAATGGTGCGCTCGCGCAGCAAGGTTTCGATAAATCCGGTGACGCCCCAACCGTCGAACTGATTGTGGTTGATGATGGCAGTGAAGATGGCACGGCGGAAATTCTGGCTTCGCTCGTTGCGTCAAGCGCATTGTCACGCACCAGTAATTTTCGAGTGATTAAAGGCCGTCCCTTGCCCGTCGGCTGGGTGGGTAAATGTAACGCGTGCGCACATGGCGCAAGCGTGGCAAGCGGAGACTGGCTGTTGTTCCTTGATGCAGACGCGGCGCCCAACCCGTTTTTTGTGGCGGCGTTGATGCAGCACGTTGCGGACGGTGAGTTGGACGCGTGCAGTGTCTGGCCCTTTCAAGAGTTGGGCACGCTGGCGGAGCAATTGGTTATTCCCACATTTTCTTATCTTGTGAATTGTGTTTTCCCGCTTTCGACGCTCAGCAAACCAGACATGGATCCGGCAGTCGCTATGGCGAATGGACAATGTATTTTTATCAGGCGGTCGGTTTACGAGGCGGTCGGCGGACATGGCTCGGTCTGCGGCAGTTTGTTGGAAGACGTGCACTTGGCCAGGGTGCTGCGCCGCGCCGGCTACCCATATGCGATGGTGAATGCACGGGAATATTTGCACGTACGGATGTATCAAAACCTGCGCGAAGTTGTACAAGGTTTTGCCAAGAATGCACCGGCTGGATCGCAAACCAACGCCGGGCGTACGCTGGCTGGCTTTGTCGAAGCCTGCTTGACCACAGTGTGGCCCCCTGTTGCCATTGTTGCAAGTATGGTCACGGCCCTTTCAGGACCGACGAGCACAGCGATACTTGCTGTCGGATTTTGCCTGGTCTGTTACCTTGCTTCGCTGGGATTTTGGCGTGATCATCTGCATCGAGTCTATCGGTTGGATGGTCGACTGGCGTTTCTGACGCCTGTAGGATTGTCGCTGTATTTGTTCATTGCAGCGTATGGGTTCCTGCGAACCCTATCGGGCAGGGGCGTGTATTGGAAGGGACGGCGCGTCGACCAATCGCGCTTCGATCTGATATAATTTGGGCCCTCAAGTCCCAATAGCTCAGTTGGATAGAGCGTTTGCTTGCGGAGCAAAAGGCCGGGAGTTCGAATCTCTCTTGGGACATTGCCGCAAATCGACGTTGATGCACTTTCCAAGCACTATCGCGTGCATGAAAAGGAACCGGGTCTGGCCGGCAGCCTGCGTTCGTTCGTTTCCCGCAAATACAAACTGGTCAAGGCGGTGGACGGTATTTCGTTTGCAATCAACGCGGGCGAAATGGTTGGTTTTCTAGGCCCAAATGGCGCCGGCAAAACCACCACGCTAAAGATTTTGGGTGGGCTGCTTTATCCGACCGCCGGGAGCGCACGCGTGTTGGGGTTCACCCCGCACAACCGCGAAAGCGGTTATTTGCGCCAGTTTACGCTGGTAATGGGTCAGAAGCAGCAGTTGCTTTGGGATTTGCCTGCTCTAGAGACATTTCTGGTCAACAAGGCCATTTACGAGATATCTACAGCGAACTTTGACGCCAGACTCAAGGAGCTGGATGCCTTGCTAGACCTGGCTCCCGTCATTAAGAAACAGGTTCGCAAGTTGTCCCTTGGCGAACGGATGAAATGCGAGCTCGCGGCAGCGCTGCTTCACCAGCCCAAGGTTCTCTTTCTGGACGAACCAACGATTGGATTGGATGTAACCATGCAAGCACATATCAGAGACTTCGTGTCGGCGTATAACAAGCAGCATGGCGCCACGGTCATCCTGACGTCTCATTACATGGCTGATGTGACCGCCCTGTGCGAACGGATTATCGTTATTGATAGCGGGCACGTTCTATATGACGGGAACTTTCGGGCCCTGATTGAACGCGTTGCCCCCTACAAAATCATCAAGTTACAGTTTGCCGGTCAGGTTACGGCTGCGCAGTTGGTGGGCTTTGGAACAGTTGCCGCCAGCGATGGGGTGACCGCGGTGCTGCACGTGCCGCGCATCGACGCTACGAATGTAGCGGCCAGGCTGTTAACGCAGCTACAGGTGAATGACATTACCTTTGAGGAACCGCCGGTTGAAGACATCATACGAGAGGTGTTTGCCGGCAATATGCCGTCCTTGTCATTAAAACTTTGAACGCGATATTTCCTCGTATTTGCGTCGACCCGTCAAGATATCATCACTCCATGTCTAATTTTATGAACCTGCTTGGCGCAAAAGGCCGTGCAGCATCGTCGCCGCGTCTGGCTGGAGCAGCATATGAGTTGACGTTTTCATATGGCTATCCAGCTGTGGAAAACCTGCCAAGCGAAGCGATTGCACAAGCCGCAAGCAAGGTACTCCGCGAACGGGGTGAATTGCCGTTGCAATACGGCGGAGCATCCGGCGCGCCCCAATTTGTTGAAACTCTCTTGAATAAGCTTAAGAGAGACCAGGGGATTAACGCCAAGCGCGAAAATGTTCTGGTCACCAATGGTTCAATGCAGGTGCTTGGGCTTTTGGGCGAAATGTTTCTTGATCCGGGTGACACCGTGATAATCGAAGCCCCGACGTTTCTTGGTGCGGTCCGCGTGCTGATCAACGGCGGTGCCAATATCGTAGGTGTGGGACTGGATGACGAGGGTATCAATGCGGTTGAGCTGCGCACCCGCCTCGAAGCGCTTCGGTCATCCGGACGCACCCCCAAATACATTTACATTATTCCAAATTTCCAAAATCCCGCGGGCATATGCATGAGCCTGCCGCGGCGCATGGAGGTTATTGCGCTGGCGCGTGAATTCGGCACGTTGATTGTCGAGGATGACGCCTATTTTGACCTGCGCTTTGAAGGTAAAAAGCTGCCGACCATGTATGAGCTGTCGGGTGGCCGCGATGTGGTCTATGCCGGAACATTTTCAAAGACTCTTGCGCCGGCGATGCGTCTTGGCTGGGCTGTCGGTGAGCCCGAACTTATCAGTCGGATGAGCACGATCAAAGTGGATGGCACGGGTGCGTTCTCGACCAACATCGCCGACGAGTTTTGCAAGGATGAGGGTCTTGAAAAGAATATCGCCAAGCTTCGCGCAAATTATGCGCAGCGCGCCGAGGTAATGCTGGATGCATTGACCGAATACATGCCACCTGGCGTGTCGTGGAGCAAACCATCCGGTGGATTCTTTGTTTGGTTGACGTTTCCCGCTTCGGTAGATACGGAGGAATTGGTCGAATTGACCCGCAAACAGGGCGTCGACTTCTTGCCGGGCACTCGTTGTTTTGCAGATGGCTCCGGGCGGCAAAATGCACGGATGGCCTTTAGCTACGTGCCGATGGATCGCATCCCGGAAGGAATCCGTGTCATCGCCGAGTGCACGCGACAACTGTTGAGATGAGCTTTGAAACCCGGGCCGTTGAATCCAAGGACGTGCCTATTCTGAGTCGGCTATTGTTTGATGCATTCGCGCGAAGTCCATTTTTCATGTGGACGTTTGACACTACCGACCGTGAGCATGTTTTGACGGACTATTTCGAGTCCGTTCTTCATTCAAGCATTCAGACTGGAGAGGCATTTGTAACAGCGGGCCTGGAGGGATTGGCAATATGGGAAGGGTTGAAAACCGATGCTCCACGGGCACAAGCGACCTCATCATCACGACCGATCAATTATGTTCAGGCAATTTCTATTCTAAAAAGGTTTCGACCCATTGAACCCCATGTATATCTGTCGCTATTGGCCACCGCGCCGCGCGAACAGCGTAGGGGCGTCGCCCGCGCGCTCATCTGTCCGGTTTTGGACGATTTGTCATACCGTGGGTTTAACGTTTATCTGGAAACCGATCGGGAAGTGAACCTAAGGTTTTACAGGGGTTTGGGGTTTGAAATAACACGTCAAATTCAGTTGGGGGCTGGTCCATTGATGTGGGGGATGAAGCGCGGTTGCAGCCGGGCGGCGCAATCTTCATGAACACTGTCATACCGCCACGCGGGCTTGCAGGTTACGCCTGGCTGTTGCGCCGCAATCGCGACATGCGCATGCTGTGGTCCGGGCAGCTTGTTTCATACATTGGCGATTGGTTTAACAGTATCGCGTTGCTGGGCTTGATGATCGAATTGACCAGAAGCAACCTCATTGGCAGCCTGATCTTCTTGTGTGCCGTGCTTCCGGGAGCCATTGCGGGTCTTTTCATCAGCGGTGTTGTCGCGGACAAATTTGACAGGAAGAAGGTCATGATCGCGGCCGACCTCATACGGGCCTTGATCGCATTGAGTTTTCTCCTGGTACGATCCTCCACAACGGCGTGGATTGGTTTGGTCGGGACGGCGGCTCTGTCGTTTATATCCAGCTTCTTTCAGCCCGCGGCAGCTGCGGCTGCGCCAAACTTGACCAGTGCAGAAGAATTGCCACTGGCCAACGCGCTTGGTCAGAGTACCTTTGCAAGCACAACTGTCATTGGTTCGCTAATTGGCGGCGCAGCAGCAGCGCTTTTTGGACGGGACGTGTCGTTTATCCTGAATTCTGCCTCGTTTCTACTGTCTGCGTTCTTCATCAGCCAGGTTGCCGCACGATTTAACAAGGTGGCGGTTCGCGAGCAACTGAGCCGGGGTGGTGCCCTGCGCGCGCTCGTTGAGGGATTTGTATATGCCCGTGATCATCGCATTACCCTGACCTACATGCTGGCAAAGTTACCCTGGGCATTTGCTCAGGGTGCGATTGGCCTGTATGCCGTTTATTCACTTCAGATCTATGGCATGGGTGACGTAGGAACGAGCTGGTTATACGCTTCGCGCGGTGCGGGAGGACTCCTGGGGCCTCTATTAGTGAGTTCCTTTATTCCGCTAAACGATACACCACGGTTGGCTCGCGTGCTTCGCGCCGCACTGGTATTGGCCATTTCTGGTCACGTATTGCTCGGTGCCACGGGATGGATTGGGTTTGGAATGGTCGGCTTGTTTTCAGCCTACCTGGGAGGCGCGTGCGTTTGGGTATTCAGCACGCTGATCCTGCAAAGCACAACCCCTGACGCCGTGCGAGGGCGGGTTTTGTCACTTGACGGAGTGTCGATGTCGCTAACCATGTCTGTGGCCAGTCTCTTCGCCGGCTTGGTTGCGGTGTCCAGCGGCCCGCAATGGGGCGTACTTGCATGCGCAGCAATCGCAACGATCGGTGGTTTCGTATGGTATTTCGTCTTTGCGCGAAGGGCTGAGGCCATACCGCGACGTGCGGCGTAAGTGCATTAATGGGCGCGGATTCTTTCGTTTCATTTCCCACTGGTTTGTCATACACCCGATGATCAAGAAATATGCCGCGTTAATACGAGCGAATTGGGCCCTGACATCCGAATACCGTGCCGAGATTGTCCTGTGGATGATGGGCGGTTTGTGGGTGGTTGTCATGATGCTGGTCTGGATCGGTGTTGCCGATGGTCGCAGCATCAATGGTTACGCCGCGGCCGACTACGTCAGCTATTACATGGTCACCCTGTTTGTAAGAAACATGACCGCTGTTTGGTCGTCGTATGAGCTCGATTATCAGATCCGACAAGGTCAGCTGTCACCAAAGTTACTACGTCCCATACATCCGCTGCATTGGGAGATCTCATTCAATCTGTCGGAGAAGGTTCTGCGCGCGATCATTGTGATCCCAATCGTGGTCGTGGTGTTGGCCGTGCTCAGTCACGCGCCGCTGGACATGCGGCCACTTGCCGTGGTGGCCTTCCTAATCTCCTTAATGCTCGCCTGGCTCATTACGTTTTTTAGTGACTATGCCATTGGTATTCTTGCGTTTTGGACGAGCCAGAGTACAGCATTTGTTCAAGTGTTTGACGGTATTCGCTCGGTGTTGAGCGGTGTTCTGGCGCCAATTGCCATGTTCCCGGATGCGCTGCAAGCGGTGTTGGCCTGGCTGCCCTTTCGCTATATGATTTCCTTTAGCGTGGAAATTCTCACGGGCAAGTTGCGACCCGAGCAAATAGTTCAGGGTTTCGCCATCCAGTCCGCCTGGGCGCTGGTCATGGTGTTGCTTGTCAAGGTGATGTGGCGGCGGGCCATGAAGAGTTATTCGGCGGTCGGAACATGAGATATTTAAAGTTGTTAATATTGTTCGCGCGCACAAGCCTGTTGGCCGAGCTTGAATATCGGGCGAATTTTGCGGCCCAGTTGCTGGTAAGTATCACGTTTGTGGCCACGACATTGTTGACGACTTTTGTGCTATTTGGCCACACCGACAACATCGGCGGTTGGCGTTACGACGAGGCGCTGCTGGTTTCGGGCACGTTTGTGCTGATGAGCGGAATCATCATGACCGTGTTTCAACCAAATGTGCAACGCACGATCGAGATGGTACGGGATGGCACCCTGGACTTTACACTTCTGAAACCGGTCAATTCCCAGTTCATGGTCAGCGTTCGGCATATCAAAACCAGTGGGTTCGGTGAGATCATCGCAGGATTGGTGGTAATTGGTGTTGCCATGGTGAAGCTGCGCTATGAGCCGGATGTGGTCTCCGGGTTTGCGATCCTCGCCATGTTCACTATCGCCGTTATGATCGTTTATTCGATTTGGATAGCAATGGCGACGATGTCATTTTGGTTTGTAAAGGTTGGCAATCTTACAGAGCTGTTCAATGCCTTGTTTGATACCGGTCGTTTGCCGGTAACGGCTTTCAAGGGAGCCATTCGGGCCGGTCTTACATTTGTCATTCCCGTGGCGTTCATTACAACGTTCCCGGCCCAGGCGGTGCTGCGCACGCTCGAGCCTGGAACGTTGTTGATCGGATCTGTGTTCGCGGCAGCGCTTATTTGGGGCAGCAGCCTATTTTGGCGCACCGCAATTCGGTCATACGCCAGCGCCAGTTCATAGGTTGAGCCTGGCGTCATAGGTCTGCGCGAAGGCACGCAGACCCATGAACACACTTATGAACAGCCGGTCGTGGTGCCGCACGTGTTGCACTTTAGGCACGTGCCGTTTCTCACCAGCGTGTATTGCTGACATTCGGAACAAGCATCACCTTCATAACCCTTCAACCGCGCGACTCGGCGCTTTTCGCTGGCTGACAGCTCGTGCATGGCGGCGCCCGCTTTACTGACGGGTCTCGGGGCGGCATACGTGCTTGACAGGGCGCCACCATGAGCAACAAGCGCATGCCCGTTTGCCGTGCCATTGGATCCATTGGTCGCGACAGTGCTGTTTTTCATGCCTGTTGTTGACGGACCATCCGAATGCACGGTCTCCACGATATCCCCTTCTTCGTGTTCGTTAAACTCGCGGCTGGGTAATCTGAGCTGGGCGGGGTTTAGCGCGAGTTCGCTGAGCACTTCCTCGGCGACGTATTCGGGTTCCTCGGTTTTGCCCGCGCGCACGCTTTCATGGGCCAGATCGGTGCGACCCAGATACGTGATTCCCAACTCGCGGAACACGTAGTCGATGACGCTACTGCTCATCCGGATGTGATCATTGCCTTGAATCATGCCACTCGGTTCAAACTTTGTAAACACAAAGGTGTCAACATATTCATCCAGCGGCACGCCATATTGCAGACCAAGGCTTACCGCAATGGCAAAGCAGTTGAGCAGACTGCGCATTCCGGCACCCTCTTTGTGCATGTCAATAAATATTTCGCCGAGTCCGCCATCCTCATACTCGCCAGTGCGCAGGAATACCGTTTGTCCCCCGAGTTTGGCCTTTTGTGTGTAGCCGCCACGCCGGTTTGGCAATCTCCGCTGTTTGGCGAGATATCGAATGACAAGCTTTTCAACGATACGCTCCTGAATCGTGGGCATGGGTGGCTCAATAGTCACTGCTGCACCATCAGCATTCTCGTCCTCATCGCTTGAGGTATTTAACGGTTGCGAAAGTTTGGAGCCATCGCGATACAACGCGTTGGCTTTTACGCCAACCTTCCAGCTCAGCATATACGCGTCCCAGATGTCTTTTACGCTCGCTTCATTCGGCAAATTAATGGTCTTGCTGATGGCGCCGCTTATGAATGACTGCGCCGCTGCCATCATCAAGATGTGACCTTCCGCGCTGATATAGCGCCTGCCGATCCGACCGCACTTGTTAGCGCAGTCAAACACGGCGTAATGCTCCTGCTTAAGATGAGGCGCGCCCTCAAGCGTCATCGTTCCGCAGACATAGTTGTTGGCCTCATCGATTTGTTCTCTGCTAAATCCCAATCCCTTGAGCATGCTCCACTTAAAATCATTAAGTTGCACGTCGGTGAACCCAAGCACAGTCCTGCAGAATTCTTCGCCGAGCGTGAATTTGTTAAAGACAAACGGAATCTCAAACGCGCCTGACATTTGTTCCTCAACCTTGCCGATCAAATCATCGGTGAAACCCCTGGCCTTCAAACTCGCTGCATTGATGTGCGGGCAGCCCTTTAAGGTTCCGTGGCCAATCGCATATTTGTTAATATCGTCAACCTGGCGCTCGCTGTAGCCCAGTCGCTTCAATGCGGGCGGCACCGACTGATTGACTATTTTGAAGTATCCGCCACCGGCAAGCTTCTTGAATTTAACCAGTGCGAAGTCCGGCTCCACACCAGTGGTGTCGCAGTCCATGACAAGACCGATGGTTCCAGTCGGCGCCAAAACCGTGACCTGTGCATTTCGGTAGCCATGCTCGGCGCCCAGAGCCGCCATGCGATCAGCGTCTTCGCGGGCCGCAGTCAGCAAATAATCCGGGCATTCCCCGGGATCGATCCCCATCGGCGCAATGCTCAGACCTTCATAGTCGCCGACGCCAACGTTGTAGGCGGCCTTCCGATGATTGGCAATCACACGCTGCATATTGGCTTTGTTGCGTTCATAACCGGGGAAAACACCCAGTTCTCCGGCCATTTCCGCGCTGGTGGCATATGCGCCACAGTGCATCATTGCGGTGATTGCCCCGGCGATTGCCCGTCCATGCGCAGAGTCATATGGAATGCCCTGAACCATCAGAAGTGTGCCAAGGTTGGCATAGCCCAGACCAAGCGTGCGATATTCATAACTCAGCTGTGCCACGCTCTTGCTGGGGAATTGTGCCATCAATACGCTAATCTCAAGGGCTATGGTCCACAGGCGCACCGCATGCCTATACGCGGCGACATCGAAGGTTGCCAGGGACTCATCGTAAAACTGCACGAGGTTTAGGGATGCCAAGTTGCACGCCGTGTCATCCAGAAACAGATACTCCGAGCATGGATTGGATCCGCGAATTTCGCCATCCGCGGGGCAGGTATGCCACTCGTTGATGGTGGTGTGATACTGCAGACCAGGATCCGCGCTCTGCCATGCGGCGTCGGAAATACGCTGCATCAAATCGCGCGCCTTTATCGTGCGACGTGCCTTTGGCGCGCGCCCCGCTTTCTTCGCCTTGTCAAGCTCGGTGCGCCAGTACAGACCCCAATCACCATCGTGTTCAACCGCCCATAGAAACTCATTGGTTACACGCACGCTGTTGTTGCTGTTTTGACCGCTGACCGTCAAATACGCCTCGCTGTTCCAATCAGTGTCATATTCCGGGATGTGCAAACCAGCGTAACCCTGCTGAGCCAGCTGTATTGCCCGCTCCACGTTGTTGGGTGAAATCATTGCCGCGCGTGCCTGGGCAATGGCCCGGCCAAGCGCTTTGTTTTGCTTGCGGTCTGCCTTGATCCCGGCATTTGGCTCACCGTGAACCGCGCTCATGATGGTGTTCAAATGCTTGTTGTTAAGCTTGCTTCCGGTTACGATTGCCGCGACTTTCTGCTCTTCAACAACCTTCCAATCCACAAACGTCTCGATATCCGGATGATCCGCGTCCAGGATCACCATCTTTGCAGCGCGACGCGTGGTTCCGCCGCTCTTGATTGCACCTGCCGCGCGATCCCCGATCTTCAAGAAGCTCATCAGCCCGCTGCTCTTGCCACCACCACTCAATGGCTCACCTTCGGCCCGGATCATAGAGAAGTTGCTGCCCGTGCCACTTCCATACTTGAAAATGCGCGCCTCGCGCGTCCAGAGATCCATGATCCCACCATCATTGACAAGATCATCCGTCACGCCCTGGATAAAGCAGGCGTGTGGCTGAGGATGTGTGTATGCATCGTCGCTCGAAACCAATTTTTTGCTGATTGGATCGACGTAGAAATGACCCTGGCTGGGTCCGGTGATGCCATACGCCCAGTTCAACCCGGTGTTAAACCACTGCGGACTGTTTGGGGCGGCCATCTGACGGGCGAGCATGTAACACATCTCGTCGAAAAATGCACGCGCATCTTCTTCAGCCGCAAAGTAATGATGCTTCCAGCCCCAATAGGTCCAACAGCCGGCCAGACGCTCAAACACTTGTTTGCTGTCCCGTTCGCCGATATTCTGTTCGGCGTCCTGTGCCGGGATGGACCGGTGCAACCATGCCGGTACGCCTTTTTCCCTGACCTTCGTGGTTGCGCCGGGCACGCCACCCTTTCTAAAATATTTCTGCGCGATGATATCAACGGCAACCTGTGACCATTGTGCAGGCACATCGATATCCTTCATGTCAAACACCACGCTGCCGTCCGGGTTTCGAATGGTGCTACTGCGCTTTGCAAACGGAATACCCGCATACGGGCTCAAACCTTGCTTTGTAAATCGTCGCGTGATCTTCATTGTGAATTGATTATAGAACTAATGTTCTTTTCTTGTAGTTTCGCACATGACTAGCGTTCACCAAGAAGCTTTTCGATCTCGGCCTTCACGCTTTCCAAATCTTTCAAATTTAGGTAGACGATGGCGTATCGAATGTAAGCAACCTCATCCAATTCACGCAATCCCGCCAGCACCTTGTCGCCAATTGTGCGCGCCGGCACTTCGCTTTTGTTCAATGCAACAATCTGCGCCTCAATATCTTCCACAAGCCGCTCCATCGCAGGAGCGCTTACCGGTCGTTTGGCGCAGGCGACCTTGACGCCAACCATGACTTTTTCGCGATCAAACAGTTCCCTGCGGCCGCCCCGTTTGACGATCATGGGCGTATGGTCTGCCATGCGCTCGACCGTGCTGAAACGCTTTTTGCACTGTTTGCACTCCCGTCTGCGCCTGATGCCACCGCTGGCCTCGCGGGTGGTATCGGTCACATGCGTGTCCGTGGATGTGCAGTGGGGGCATCGCATGACTAATTCCTAGAATTTCCTCAATGACCGCCAGATATATGGCATACAGTTGCAAGTGGCCCTATATATGGGTATTGTGGAACCAAGATTCTATGTAACCAGACCGCTGAAGTCAAGAACGAAACGAACGATAATGACCTTAAATTTTTCGAGATTTAAGGTTGCCTAATCAGGATCTCCGGCGCAGGAAAGAAGGCAGATCCAGATTGTCCGGATCAATATTTCCCGGGCGTTTGCCCTCACCGGCAGATGGTGTTGCCGTCGCCCCCGCTGTTCCCGAGGTGGTGGGCGTTGTTGCGGGATTTGGTCGCCCGGCGGCTGCCTGGCCGCGCGCATTACCCGCGGTGGTGCGAATAATCCGGCGTGGCGCGTTGTCGGTCGAGTCGAATCCCGTGGCCACCACCGTAATTCGAATCTGATCCTTCATCGTTTCGTCAATAACGGCGCCGAAAATCACATTGCAATCCGGATGGGCTGCCGTTTTGATGATTTGCGCGGCTTCATTAACTTCAAACAAGCTTAGGTCCGGTCCGCCCGTGATGTTAAACAAAATGCCGCGCGCACCGTCAATGGTCACGTCGAGTAGTTGTGACGTAATCGCCGCTTCGGCGGCCTGGCGGGCGCGATCTTCACCGCTGGCAGTGCCTACGGCCATGAGCGCCGCGCCTCCCTGACTCATAATGGTGCGAACATCGGCAAAGTCCAGGTTGATTAGCCCGGGCACGGTGATCACTTCGCTGATGCCCTGAATACCTTGGCGCAACACATCGTCGGCCATGCGAAAGGCGCTCTTAAGGCTGGCTCGCTTGTCAACCATATCCAGCAGCCGGTCATTTGGAATCACGATGAGCGTGTCAACGTGCTCTTTGAGCTTTTCAATTCCCTGCTCGGCGGCGCGCATGCGCGGCGTACCTTCAAACCCGAAGGGTTTGGTCACCACGCCGATCGTGAGCGCGCCCATTTCCTTGCTGATGCGCGCAATAACCGGCGCTGCGCCGGTGCCGGTGCCACCGCCCATTCCGCAGGTCACAAAGACCATGTCGGCGCCCTTGAGTGACGAATAGAGCTCTTCATTGCTTTCTTCAGCGGCCTTGGCCCCAACGTCGGGGTTGCTCCCGGCGCCCAGTCCGCGGGTGGCTTTATCACCAACGCGCACGCGAATGGGTGCGTTGCTCATCATCAGCGCCTGCTGATCCGTATTTACTGCGATGAATTCCACGCCACCGAGCTTTTCTTCGATCATGCGGTTTACGGCGTTCTGACCGCCGCCACCCACGCCCACAACCTTGATTTGGGCTGGGGATTCGGCACCATTGGTCGAACCCGCATGGCTGTTGCCAAAGCCACTGGCTCCCCGGGCGTAGTTGTCGTTTGTTCCGCTCATGTTCATCGCACCTTGTATGAAGATAAAAAGAATTGTCGAGTATACAACCTATACGTTATCAACAAAACAATTCACAGATTGTAGAGACCTTATCCACATTGTCAAGAACTTTTTCCACAATTCTCAAAATGTAATACTGTTATGACAGCTATTTCTCCGCCAAATTGCGCATTCGCCGGCTTTGCACATGCGTGATCGCAATCGCCAGCGCATCCGCCGCATCATCGGGTTTCGGTATGGTTTTGAGGTTCAATAGAATTCGAACCATTTCCTGCATTTGTTTCTTGTCCGCCGCCCCGTAACCGCTAATGGCTTGCTTAACCTGGAGCGGCGTATATTCATTAATTTTCATGCGCGCATCGGCCAGCGTCAGCAGAATAACACCACGGGCGTGACCAACGCTGATGGCCGTTTTTGCATTTGTCGCAAAAAACAATTCCTCAACCGCCACTTCATCGGGCTGCCACAGCAATAGCAGTGCCCGCAACTCATCGCGCAACTGCTGTAGCCGCATCGCAAACGTATCTGTTTTGGGTGTCTCGATCACGCCCTGCGCCTGCCACGTAATCGCTCCAGTGCGCTCTTCGCGCACCAATCCATACCCACACCGTCCAAACCCAGGATCTATCCCTAGAAACAGCATGAGAGAACCAGGAGCAACGAGTCGGCGAACAGGATCCGGGAGCCAGGGAGCAACAACCATCCATACTTGGTCACACTGTCCTGAGTCACGCCTCCGGCCGCTTTTCTCCCTTACTGCATATTCGTGTAAACCTGTTGCACGTCGTCCAGTTCTTCAAGCGCGTCTACGGCGTTGGCGACGCGTTCAATGTCATGGTCACCCAGCTCGGCGCTGGTGCTGGGTAGGTAGCTGATTTCTGCGTTGGTGATGTGATATTTTTTGGCCACCAGTGCTTCGCGAACGGGGCGCAAAGCTTCAACTTCGGTAATCACTTCGATTTGATCGTCGCCATCCTTAATGTCTTCGGCGCCGGCTTCAAGCGCAAGTTCAAAAATCGCATCGAAGTCACCCGCCGCCTTTTTTTCAACCGTGATGTAACCCTTGCGGGCAAATTGCCAGCCAACCGAGCCACCTTCCCCAAGTTGGCCGCCCGCCTTTTGCAGCGTCTTGCGAACATCCGCCACCGTACGGTTCCGGTTATCCGTGAGCACCTTGATCATAAACGGCACCTTTGCGGGGCCATAGCCCTCATACATCAGCTCTTCGAAGGATGCGGCATCATCACCCACACCCGTGGCCCGATTGATTGCGCGTTCAATGTTGTCCTTGGGCATGTTTGCTGCGCGCGCCTTTTCAACTGCCAGCCGCAATCGGAAGTTTGTGTCGGCGTTGCCGCCGCCTTCCTTGGCGCTTTGCGCAATTTCACGGGTAAGCCGGGTGAAGGCTGCACCGCGTTTGGCATCGGTGGTGCCCTTGGCACGTTTGATGGTGGCCCATTTGGAATGTCCTGACATATTCGGTTCCGTTCCTTGTTGTTCGCTGGCTTGCTGCCAAAAATTTAGGGAAGACGATTATATGCACTCCCCGCGGGTAGACTTGGGCGACATGCACGTTGCTCTGGGTGCGCTTCTTCTGAGTGGAATTTCCGGCTATCGACAGGCCGGTATCCATACTTACATCAAACAACTGCTGTCCCACCTGCCCGGCGTTGATCCTACGGTCACGTATACCGCGTTAATAAGCCCGTCAGCCCGCACGGAAGCGCCGGCCCCAAGTGGTGGTTTGACGCTTCGCACGGCGCCATTTGTCACCGAGTCCCCCTTGCGCCGCATCCTGGTCGAGCAACTGCTGACAACTCGACTGCTGCGATCCAGCGCGCCTGATGTGTATCATGGCCTGGCGTTTTCACTTCCGGTGACCCTGCGCTGTCCCGGAATAGTCACAATCTATGATCTGAGTTTCATAACCCAGCCCGGGGCGCACAAGGTGCTTAATCGCACCTACCTCGGTGCGATGGCACGTCATGCCTGTGCCCGTGCGCGACACATCATCACCATCAGCGAATTTACAAAGCGCGAAGTTGTTGACCATTTTGGGGTTGATCCCCGCAAGATCACGGCGATACCCCTTGGTGTGGATGCCGCCTTTGCGCGCGCGTCCGATACCGAGATTGCCTCATTTCGCCTGACGAAGCGCCTGTCCACACCCGTCATATTCTTTCTCGGGAGCATCGAACCGCGCAAGAACATCGACACGCTGATCACCGCGTTTGCCCGGATGGTTGCGAATTTCGCCATTGACGCTATTTTGGTGATTGGTGGATCTCTGGGCTGGAGGTATTCAAGCGTCTTTGAACGCGTGACCGCGCTTGGTATAGCCGCTCGCGTGCGATTTATTGGGCGAGTGCCTGAGCTTGAGCTACGCTTGTGGTACTCCGCATGTGATGTCTTCGCCTATCCGTCGCTGTACGAGGGCTTTGGGCTTCCACCCTTGGAGGCCATGGCCTGTGGTGCCGTCGTGGTCACCAGCGACTCGACGTCGCTGCCGGAGGTGGTCGGTTCCGCCGCGCTCACCGTGTCACCCACCGACGTTGACGGGTTGGCTCATATGATGGGGCGCGCGCTTGGCGATGCGCACCTGCGTGAAAAGTTGAGGTTGATTGCCGTCGCCCGTGCCGGAATGTTTACCTGGCAGGCCACTGCCCAACGCACGATTGCGGTCTATCGTTCGGTTCTCGCTTGAAGGACATTTCACAATCATCTGAATTCAAGACGTGCCGTTCTGCAATACACTTAACGCACCCATGGCAACTCTTTCAATAACCGAGATCAAAACCGCACTCAAGCAACAACAAATTGAAACGCCCAGTTGGGGCTACGCCAACAGCGGCACGCGTTTCAAGACCTTCGCCTGGCCCGGTGCGGCGCGCACCACTGAGGAGAAGCTTGATGATGCCGGGATCGTCCATGCGATGACCGGGATCGCCCCGAGCGTTGCCATACATATCCCTTGGGACAAACCCGCAGACAATGATTACGTTGCCGTGCGTCAGTATGCCGCCTTGCGCGGGATTCGCATCGGTGCGGTCAACCCCAACGTATTTCAAGACGATGTGTATCGGTTGGGTTCATTGGCAAACCCGAATGGCGCCATCCGGGAGCAGGCCATGGATCACTTGATCGAATGCTGTGACATCATGCGCAAGACCGAAAGCACGGCGCTGAGTTTATGGTTTGCCGATGGCACCAACTATGCCGGACAGGATAACCTTCGCGCCCGCAAGAAGCGTTTTGAGGAAGGTTTGCGCCTGACTTATCAGCATCTTCCCGCAGGGGCTCGCATGCTTGTTGAGTACAAATTCTTCGAGCCCGCGTTTTACAGCACCGACATCCCGGACTGGGGCACCGCCCTGACGTGGTGCAACAAACTCGGGCCGCAGGCCCAGGTTCTGGTTGACCTTGGTCATCATGCCCAAGGCGTGAATATTGAACAAATTGTGTCCTTTCTTTTGGATGAGGGAAAGCTGGGTGGGTTTCACTTTAACAATCGTAAATATGCTGATGATGACTTGATCGTGGGCAGCACAAATCCCTATGAGCTGTTTTTGATTTTCAACGAGTTGGTCGATGCCGGTTCCGATGCCGCGCAGGTGGCCTATATGATTGATCAAAGTCACAACGTAGAGGGCAAAATCGCGCCGATGATCTTGTCGGTTTTAAATTGTCAGGAAGCCTATGCCAAAGCGTTGCTCGTGGATCACGCCGCGTTGCGCGATGCCCAGCTTGAAGGCGATGTGCTTGGCGCTCACGAGGTTCTAAACAGCGCCTACAAGACGGATGTGCGGCCGCTATTGGCCGATGTGCGAACCGAGATGGGCGCACCCGCCTATCCAATGAAGGAGTTCCGAGCCAGTGGCTACGAACAGAAAATTATTCATGCACGAGGTACCGCAACAGCCACTGGTGGATACCAATCATAAGTCGCCGGACGTTGGATACGGTATCCTTCCATTCATGCCAGCCAAACCCTCCCTCGAGCAAGTTCGCGAGTTTGTTATCGCCGGTCACGGTGAACTGGCAAAGGTGCAGTCCATGCTGTCGGCGGACGCCGAATTGCTAAACGCGGTGCACGAGTGGAAAAGTGATGACCATGAAACCGCGATCATGGGCGCCGCCCATGTCGGCAACGTTCCAATTGCAGAGTATCTAGTGTCCAAAGGCGCCCCGCTTGCCATTTATACGGCTGCCATGCTCGGTCGCGCCAGCGATGTTCGACGCATGGTGCGCACCGATCCGACGTCAGTTCGCCTGGCCGGCGCTCATGCCATCCCGCTGTTGGCCCACGCCGCGCATTGCGGCGATGTTGACCTGTGTCAATTCTTGTTTGAAAGCGGCGCGCGCACCGGGGGACCCCAGGCCGCTGCGCACGCCATTGGTGGCGGTCATACTGCGCTGGCGCTTTGGTTGATCTCAGCGACCAATCCCGACAGCCGCTGGAAAAATTTTCGCGGTAAAACGCTGCTTGATATCGCCGCCGAACGCGGGATGGAAGAAGTGGTGCAACGCTTGACGACCTAGCGCATACAATCAGCCAATGCGACGAGAAGAAACAAACTGGTATAGCGAGCGGCTGCATGAGCACATGCCGCTGGCCACCTGGGGGCATGATGGCTGGCCGGTTTTGATGTTGCCTACGGCCGCCGCCGATTATCTCGAATACGAGCGTTTTCAGATGATAGACGTGATGCGCCCGTGGATTGACGGGGGGAAAATTCGCGTCTATTCGGTTAACAGCGTCAACAATCGTTCACTCATGAACCGGCGTGCGTCACCCGAGGTGCGCATCGAATTGCAGAAGCGCTATGACTCCTACCTGATTGAAGAAGTACTGCCGTTTATCCGCAACGATTGCCGTGGGTATGCGACCGCCCATCCCATGGTGATGGGCATCAGCCTCGGCGGGTATCTTGCCGCAAATACGTTTTTCAAGCACCCCGAACTCTATGCCGGTGCACTTTTGTATAGCGGCACCTACGACATCAAAAACTACCTGCGCGGGTTCTATAGCGACGATGTGTATTTCAACAACCCGATGGACTTTTTGCGCAGCATGAGCAATGGCCCGGAGCTTGATTCGCTCCGCAACGGCAAAAAGTCGATTATTCTGTATAGTGGGCAGGGTGACTTTGAGGCCCCTGACCGGACACGCAGTCTCTCAAACCTGCTAAACGCAAAGGGCATAAAGCATGCTCTCGACCTGTGGGGGCACGACGTCAACCACGATTGGCCCTGGTGGCGCAAAGCTATTGAACATCATCTCCATTGGATCGCCCCGTGATCACTAGCTAGTCCCCGTTACTCGGCGGCAGCTGCCATATAAAGAAAAACAACGCCGCTCCAACGGCAACGCAAACAAGGCACAAGCCGAGCGTAATCCATTGCAGCCGGTAACCAGCCCCCGCGGTGTTTCGTTGCCGCCACAGTTGCTCAATGGCACCCAGCGACCCCAATGCGCCCACGGCCATAAAAACAATCCCGCCGATCTGCTCCCCGTTCATGCCCCTACCATTCCAGATCGCCAAACTCAGCACCGTGATTCTTGTTCGCAAATGCCGTCATCACCTGGCGCTTCTCGCCAACCGTAAAACTCGGACCATGGCCCGGATAACAAATGGTGGCATCCGGCCATTTCAACACCACATTGTTTAAGGTTTGCACCGTGGTAGCCAAATTGGCGGCTGAGCTGGTTCGCCCGGGCCCTCCCGCGAACACCGTGTCACCCACGATCATGGTCGTCGTTCCCATCACTTCAAAGCACAGCATGTCTATGCAGTGTCCCGGTGTGGCATAGACCCGCACTGTTTGATCCCCTACCGCAAAGGTGTCACCGGCATGTAGCACCCGATCCGTGTGGATTTTGGCATCCACGAAGTGTGGCGGGCCCTTGGAAAACACAGGCACCTGCAGGTGCTTGCGCATATGTTCCAGCTCGCCGATGTGATCCGGATGCGTGTGGGTAACCAGAATCCCGATGGGCGTGGTACCGGCTAGCAGGTTTTCGAGTGCTGCACTGTCTGCGCCCGGGTCGATCAAGACGCTCAGCCGTGTCGTCGGGCAGATCAGAGCATAGGCGTTCATTTTCATGTCGCCAACAGCATGTGTTCGTAGTTCCATCCAAACATTGTAGGTCGAACACCCGGACGGCCTGCAGCGAAACGGATGAAGCACGCACCGCGCATAGAATGCACTCGTTTGAATCCAACCTACACACGGATCATCCGCCTGTTTGTGCTCATCGCAGTGTGCCTGGGCATCTTTGCGCGCCTCTATGCGTTTAGCGGCAATCCGCCCGGCCTAAACCAGGACGAGGCCTCGATCGGCTACGAGTCCTGGAGCCTGGCCAACCATGGCCTTGATCGCAACGGGGTGTCCTGGCCGGTTCAGTTCATCTCCTGGGGTGACGGGCAAAACGTGCTCTACGCCTGGCTGGCGATGCCGTTGATCAAGCTGTTTGGATTGTCGATCACCACCACCCGTTTGCCCATGCTCATCAGCGGGCTGGCTACCCTGCCACTCGTTTACCGGATCGGCTCCGGGTTGTTTGGACCCATGGCCGGGCTTGGCGCACTGTTATTTGTCGCGCTCAGCCCCTGGCACATCATGCTATCGCGATGGGCGTTGGAGTCCAACATCCTGCCCTTCGTATTTGTTGCAGGGTTGGCGTGGGTTGCCACAATGCACACGGTCAGACCGGCACACTGGTTTGCGGCCTGCGCGTGCTGGGCATTGTGTCTCTACGCGTACGGCACCGCATACCTGTCAATTCCAATTTTTGCGGCAGGTGCCGTTCTGATCCTGCTCGGCGCACGCGCGCTGTCTGTTCGAACAGCCGCATTAGGTTTGGTTATTTTTGCCCTCGTGGCGCTGCCAATAGTGCTGTATGTTGCCGTGAATGCACTTGACCGTGATTCGATTGTGTTCGCGGGCGTCACGATCCCGCATATGCCCGCCACCGCGCGGTTTGCCAGCCAGCTCAACCTGGCTGATGCATTGCGGGAAAACCCGCCGCTCCTGGCAGCAATGCTTGCTTCAGGTTCGGACGGCTATGCCTATAACTCGGCACTTCCCTATGGCATTCTGTACTCGCCAACTTTTCTGGTTTTGGCCATCCCCTTGATCATCGTTTCAGTCGTCTTTGCGCTCTCCCGGCGCTGGCAAATTCAGCGTGTCTTGATCGCGCTTTGGGTGATTGCCTGTCTGCCAACCGGTCTTGTGCAAACGCCAAATATCAACCGGACCAACCTGATGCTGTTAGGGCTGGTTGTGGCTGCGGGTATTTTGATTGGACTATTGGAACAGCGACGAAAAGGGGTCATGATTGTGTTCGCAGCTGCATCGCTCATCGGGTGCTCATTGTTCCTGCGAGACTACGTCACCGTGCAACGTGATCGTATTGCGCCGGGTTTCTTCGATGGCCTCGTGCCCGCGCTTGAGCTGGCTCAATCCAAAACCGCCGGGAGTATTTGCGTAACCGGCAATGTGAATATGCCCTATATCTACGCCTTATTTACCGAGCAAACCGCCCCGCGCACGTTTCAAGACACCGTGAAATATGCCAGTGAAACATCACGCACCGGGTTTGTGGCATCCTTTGGTCGTTACACGTTTGGCCTTGAGCGCTGTGATTACGGTGCCGCCAGCGTTATTGTTGCCCGCACCGGCGACAATATGCCCGGCGGTCTGATTGGCTCCAAGACTTCCTTTGGTCAGTTCGATGTCATCGTATTGAAATGATGTGCCGTTGTCGACATTTTCAGGAATGCGCGCTAGTGGCTGCCTGTTGCCCATCGTGGCGCGCTCCAGTCACGATGGCATCCGCAGTTGTCTGGTATCCGCAGGACAACGTGTTGCCCAATGCGCGCACGCGATGCCGTCATCTCGGCAAGCATTGATGGTCTGAAGGCACTAGGCTGTTTCCAACACCCGCAGCGCAGCGATCATTTGCTCAAACGGAGGTCGATCTCCCTGATCTTTGCTGGCATACGCAAACCGCACGATGCGCCCGCTAATCACGAAGTCGCCACCCCGTTGCAGGGTGTCCTCGTCGATGTTTGGGCGTGGTTTGCCACGCGCAAACAGCCATGCGCGCCGCATCAACACCCGTGCGCCATATACCTTCATAGCCGAGTTTCGCCCAAGTCCATAGGCTTGATAGATCAGGAACTCAGGGTCGGACACAAACCGCGTTTGGGCGAATAGCTCCGCCGGTGCTTCGCTGAACAGCACCCGCGTTTTCCACTGTTGCATGGTGGCGTTGGTCGCAAATGAAACTGCGATCAGCGGCGCCGCCACACCGGCATTGTTCAGGGACTGATGCAACTGCACCAGATAATCCGTTCAGAAGTGTCAGGTCAGATGTCGCAGAAAGACCAGCGCCACTGGCGCCGCTCCGGTGGGCAAGTGGATTGTGTCACCGTTTATATCCACCGCCACGATAGGTGGCGCCGCGTCACCCACTCGTGGAATGATAAGCCGGGAATTCAACGCCCGGTATTGTAGATCGCAGGGTATTCACCCCGCGCCGAATTGGCTTCATGTTGAGCGCATCGAAGCGTCTCGGGCAATCGAGCTAGCCGGGCTTCTTCGGGAAATACTTTGTTCGTGGCAACGTTTCGAAATGCTCGTCCTGTGTCCATAGCGTGGCTTCGTGACGTAACGCCGCGGCGTAAATGATGCTATCGGCCAGCGGCAGCCGATGCCGGCTTGCGGCCAGAGCCAGGTGAACATCCACGTTAATAGTGCGACCTGTCTGCATCATGCTGGCAACCTGCAGCGCTTCATTTTCGCCTCTTTCACGCAAAACCTTCTTGAATACTTCATAGATGGTTAGCACTGGCACCAGCAGGTTGGCGACATCTTCGATCGCGGGTGCAAATAGTCCCGCCCGGTCGCTGTCGGTGAAATATTCCAGCCATCCGGATGAATCAACCACGTTCGCGCCGGTCATAGTCTGTCATCTTCGCGGTCGATGCGCGTATCCATGCCGCGCAAGAAGCCGCGCATTTCCGGCATCGCCTTCACCGGGATAAATTCGACGCGATCGCCATAGGTGATCACCCGAAGTTTTTCGCCGGCCTTGAGGCGTAGCGCTGCTCGAACAGACAACGGAATGACTACCTGAAATTTTGGCGACAGAGTGACAGTGGAAGCATCGATGGGTAATTCGTAGGATAAATCTTTCATCGATACATTGTAAGCGCGGTAGGTGTATGACGACGGGTTCCACTCCGCCCTGTTGCACGATACACACCTAGTTCGCCGATAAGGGTGTCACTATGGCACCTTTTGCCTTCATGCGTACGACATATGTTCTTGCGCGAATCGTTCTCTACCAAGTACACTCTTGCTGCACACCATGGCAGCCAATCCATCAAACACCTTCAAGCCCAATGATCAAATTGGCCCATACATAATTCAGGAATTTCGGGCGCAGGGTGGCATGGGCGCCGTATATCGCGCACGCGATCCAAAGTTGCAGCGGGACGTGGCCTTAAAGGTGCTATTTCCTCACCTGGCTTCCGATCGGGATTTTTTGGCGCGCTTCCGCCGTGAAGCCGTGCTCATGGCACAGTTGACCCATCCAAATATCGTGCAGGTCTACGATGCGGACGTTGACGGCAACGCGCCCTACCTCGCGATGGAATTTGTCCCCGGGGCGACCCTATTTCAACAGCTCAAGACCTTGCATGCCCGTAACGCGCGGATGCCCGAACGCGACGCCCTGTTGATCGTACGCCAAATCGCGTCGGCGCTTGACTACGCCCATCAAAAAGGGCTGGTTCACCGCGACGTAAAGCCAAGCAACATCATGCAGGCCAGCACCGACCGCCATGTGCTGACGGACTTTGGCATTTCATTTGACACCGCCGCAACGCGCCTCACCCGCACCATTAGCGCTGTTGGCACTCCGGAATACATGAGTCCGGAAGCCGGACAGGGGCTTGCCGTGGACGGGCGCTCGGACATATATTCGCTTGGGATTGTGTTGTTTGAACTTCTGAGCGGGCGCACGCCATTCAATAGTGACAGCGCGCTTGGAATGGTGTATATGCACGCGCATGAGCCCCTGCCAAACATTACGCGTGAGCGAAACGATCTCAACAAAACCACGCTGCGGATTTTGGAACGCGCTACGGCAAAGCAGCCGGCGCAAAGATTTCAAAACGCGGGTGATTTGGTTCGCGCCATTGACGTCGCCCTGGGTGTCGCGCACGATTCGCAATCAATCTGGGCATCCGGTGGTGGCGCGGTCCTCCAGGCATCCCAGCCCCGCGTGACGCCGTCGTCTAGTCTGCGGGCACAGCCCAAGGCTGCATACGTGCAGCCCGCTTCGGGCGGCGGCGGTGTATTTGTCAAGCTCGCTGTGGCGGTCGGCGCGCTGGCGGTGGCCTTGATCATTGGGCTCGCGGCGGCGTTTTCTGGCATTGTCCATATCCCCGGTCTCAGCCCGGAGCGCGTGCCGGGCGAAACGGATGCCTCGGCCACGGTCCAAGCCAATGCGGTTGTTGCAGCCACCTCAGTGCCAAGTGGCAATCCGGTTAATGCGCAAGCGACCACCCAGGCAAATGACCAACGCATCAGCCTATCCGTGCAGCAGACCTCAATCGCCATCGGCACCCAGGTGGCCGCCGGGTCCCAGTCGGCATTGTCAACCCAGTCCGCCGTGCTGGCCGGTCTGCAGGCCACCCAGAATGCGAGCCGGCCGACTGCAACCTCACCCGCACCCGCCCCGACAGTGACTGCGGCGCCACAGCTGCCCGAACCACAGACCACGCTTGCGACCAGCAGCGCAGCCACCGCAGTGGCCGCCGCCCGTGCAACGGTCGCGGCGCGACCGACCGCCGTCCAAACGGCGACAAGTGTTGCGGCCACGCCCACAACCAATCCGGCCGATTCCGATAGCGCAACGGCGCTTGCGCTCACCGCCGCCGCCAAAACGCTCACCAGCACCCCGACCCCGCAACCGGCGACGGCTACACCCGCGCCGGGTGATATTACCGCCGGCAGAGGCGCATGCACATTTCATCGTGGCGAGGTGTTTTACGTGGGAAGCGGGCCAAGTGGCACGGTTTGCGCGCTTTGGGATGGCAAGTCCGGCTCCACGTTCTTTCTTGAGTCGCGCGGGCTCACCGCGTATGGCTATGCCTGTCTTGACAAGAGCGATGGTTCGGGTTTGCAGGGCCCGGTACCGTCCATCTTCAAATTTGGACCCTATCCTGGTCGCGACTATCAACGGATCATGATTCGTGTCAGCCCTCCCGGTGGTCCGCAGGACTGCGCCACCCACACTGGCGGGTATGACGAAGTCATCGTCCTGAGACTCGATGCCGGCCGCTTCTAACCGTCCGACCCGGGTCCGGTGATAATTTTCAACGACCGGCGCAACAAGGTTTGCTGCGATATCATGCCTCCAATGGACGCCAGTGCCCCTGTCACCACTCCCGAAATTTGCGCCGCGCTGCACGCGGGTCAGCAACAGATAACCCAATTGTTCGAACGCGTGGACGCCGAGCAATGCTTTGCGCCGGTGGCACCCGAGTGGTGCCTGGCCGAGCACATCGTGCACCTGTGCCTGGCCTATGACCAGATCATCCGCGTGCTGGGCGCGAACAAAGAACGCCTGCTGGCCCGCACTGGTGCGCCCGACCATGCCTCACTGTCATTTGAACAAATGCACACCCGATACACCGGTCTGATCGCCGGCGGACTGGTCACCACCGCGGCCTTCACGCCCCAGAATGTCAACGTTGATGTTCACAAGGCCCACGCCCGCGACGACATTTTGCAGCGCTGGGATCACGCCGGCCGGGCGTTGCGCGCCGCTGCCGAGCCCTGGACGGGTGCTGAGCTCGATGGCCATCAGGTGCCGCACCCGGTGATGGGAATGGTAACCGTGCGCGAGTTGCTGTTCTTTTGCATCGTCCACGATGCCAATCACCTGGACGTCATGCGACGCCTTGTAACATCCGGCGTTTGATCAGTTTTTGCTGATCGCCGCGGCGCTGGGTGTTAACGCCGCGGTCCTTCGCGAGGCCTTCAGTCGCATGCGTCCTGCGTGCGGTGGTTCTGAGCCAAGCGCAAGCCGGGTGCGAGCCAACAAGACCGTGTTACGCGCGGCGCCTGCGGCACATGGTGTCACAAACGAGCGCCTCGATACCGTGTCCGATTACTATCGCTATGCGCCCGGTCGAAATTCGCTTTGGACCAACCGACCCGCGGTTGCCAGTGCCCTTGTCAAAGACGGCGCGATCATTGGTTACAAGCTCCTCCACGACGGCTCTGGTTACACGACGCCACCGGTTGCACGTGTCACGGGTTTCCCGCACGCCCACCCAACAGTGTCCCTTGTATTCGGCACAAACCTGGCTGCAAATGGATCGATTTTGTCCAGCAGCGGATGATCATTCAGACTGGGATCCGGCCGCCATCCTGCATGCTCTTGCGTCTCAGGTCGTTCGCCATCCAGGAAAACGAGTGCTAGACTCTCTGCTACCAGTATGGCATGTGGCCTGCAGACGGAGTCGATCGTGCGCACTTGATAACGGGATCTATAGAATTTTTCACAGTATGATAAACCTTGAGGCTGAATTGGTGCTGGATGCAAAAGCGGAGTTGGGCGAGGGCCCGGTGTGGCACCCAGCGCAGCAACGGCTGTATTGGGTGGACATTACGCGTGCAGAACTGCACAGCTTCGACCCGATCGCGCGGCAGGACGCCGTTTACAGCGTGCACCATCAGGTCGGTTGCGCGGTGATTCGCGCCTCTGGAGGATTTATCCTCGGCTTGCACAACGGCTTCGCTGCCTTTGACCCGATTACCGGTTCTCTCACGATGCTCGCCGACCCGGAATCGCGAACCACCGGCAACCGCTTCAACGACGGCAAGTGCGATCCCGCCGGACGCCTGTTTGCCGGAACTCTTGGCAAACCTGGGACAGCCTCTCTATATCGCCTGGATGCCAACCTGCACGTGGAGCCAATGCTGCGCAACATCACCTGCTCAAATGGTCTGGCGTGGAGCACCAACCACAAAACCTGTTACTACATCGATACACCGACCAGTCAGATCGCGGCATTCGATTATGACATCGATACTGGTGCCATCGCCAATCGGCACATAGCAGTGGAAATTCCTGCAGCCGATGGCCTCCCCGATGGTATGGCGATCGACTCAGAAGATATGCTCTGGGTTGGACGCTGGGGTGGCGGCCACGTCATACGCTGGGATCCGAAAACTGGCCGGAAGCTCGCCCGCATTTGGGTGCCCGCCTCGCAGTCAACCTCCTGCGCGTTTGGAGGGCAGAATCTGGATTTGCTTTACATCACCAGCGCTCGCAGCGGTTTGACAACACACCAGCTGGAGAGTCAACCCCATGCTGGCGGGTTGTTCGTTGCAGAGCCCGGCGTGTCCGGCGCGCCAGTACACGGCTTCGCAGGTTGATGATGAAAAAGGCGCACTACGCGGATCTGGGCCTGTTTAGCAATTGGGTGGATGCCGTACAAAGATCGCACCCCCTGTATCCGACTGCCAAACCCGGTCGCGCCATACAAAAGCGGCTGTTAAAAACATTGTCCTTCCTTCCGGAGTCCGTGCGTCCGCAGCAGGCGCGCGTGGACCTGCGTTGGACTGCCGATGGCGTGGATGGCGAGTTGGTCACCTGGTCTGTGGGTTATGGTCCGCGAACGGAAGCCTTTTTGCTGCGGCCTGCGGGCATCAAGGATGCGCTGCCGGGTGTCCTGGCATTGCACGATCATGGCGGGTTCAAGTATTTTGGCAAGGAAAAGATTGCCGATGGCCCGCGCGGCGCGTTGCGCTCCGTTGCTTCGCATCGCACCCAGTACTATAGTAGGCGCGCCTTCGCCAACGACCTTGCGCGGCGCGGGTTTGCCGTGCTCGTGCCCGATGTATTCATGTGGGGCAGCCGCAAATTCCCCGCGCAAACCATTGCCCAAGCCACGTGGCAAAACACGCCGGATATCAACGACCAGGATCCCGATCCTGACATCGAGGCAGTGGATGCCTATAACGCCATCACCGGCCACCATGAAGATTGTCTCGAGCGCTATGCCGCGATCCTCGGCACAACCATCGCAGGGGTGATGACCTTCGAGGATCGTGTGGCCGCGGCCTACCTCAACAGCCGCCAGGACGTGCGCCCAGGCGGACTGGCCTGCATCGGCCTTTCGGGTGGCGGCATGCGAACCACCTGGCTGAATGCCACCTGCAACGATGTGCGCGCAGCGGTTGTGGTGGGATTGATGTCCACGTGGGGCGGGCTGCTGGATCACAATGTGAATCTGCACGCCTGGGGCTTTTTCCCGCACGACGTGGCTCGTTATGCCGACTGGCCAGACATAGCCGCCTGCCGCGCGCCATCGCCCCTGCTGGTGCAATATGACAATGAGGACAATCTGTTCACTCTGGCTGGAATGCGCGCTGCGCACAAACGCCTGCAGGCGCACTATCGCCAGGCTGGCGCATCTCCAAGCTACAAGGGGAAGTTCTATCCCGGACCGCACAAGTTTGACAGCGCCATGCAGAAAGACGCCTTTGCCTGGCTGGAACTTCAGATGAGACCATGAAAATCACCGCCATTGAAACGCAGGTCTGCAATGCGCGCATGCGCAATTGGGTCTTTGTCAAGGTGCACACAGATCAACCTGGTTTGTGGGGCTGGGGTGAGGCCACGCTTGAGTGGCACACCCGCGCGGTTGTCGGCGCGGTGGAAGACATCTCACAATTGCTCATCGGCGCCGATCCGCGCCGCATCGAACACTTGTGGCAGATCATGTATCGGCAGCACTTCTGGCATGCCAACGGCATCGTGCGCGCCACGGCCGTCAGTGGCATTGACCTGGCGCTGTGGGACATCCTTGGCAAGGTGCATGGTGTGCCGGTGCACCAGCTCTGGGGCGGCCCGGTGCGTGACTACATCCGCCTTTACTGCCATCTTGGTGGCGGCAGAATGGAGGACTTCTACTTGACCGATGTGAGCGATGCAACGCGATTCGGCGAGCTTGCCGCGCAGGCGGTGGCGGACGGGTTCAGCGCGTTCAAGTCCATGGCCGTGCCTTCCACCATGCCGCTTGAGGGCAACGCACCGGTGCGCTATGCCGAGCGCTGTGTCGCCGCCATGCGCGACGCGGTCGGCCCGGCTATTGACATCATGGTGGATTGTCACGCGCGCCCTTCGCCGCGCATGGGTATGCTGTTCGCCAAGGCGCTGGAGCCATTCGATCTGTATTTCTTGGAGGAACCATGCTGGCCCGAAACGATTGACGATATTGCGCTCATCCAGCGCGCCGTCAAGACACCCATCGCCACGGGCGAGCGGCTTGTCTCGCAGCACGCCTTCCGTGAAGTGCTGGAGAAGCGCGCCTGTTCGGTGCTGCAACCGGATATCACCCATTGCGGCGGGCTCACGGAAGCGCGCCGCATTGCGGCCATGGCCGACACCTACCGCGTCGCACTCGCTCCGCACAACCCGCAGGGGCCGGTCAGCACCGCCGCATCGCTCGAATTTGGCTTCGCCACGCCCGGCTACATCATCTGCGAGAGCGTTCATAGTGATGTGCCCTGGCGTCAGGATGTGGTTACCGAAGGCTTCGTTGTGGAGCCAAACGGACGCCTCGTGCGGCCCGGCACGCGGCCTGGGCTTGGTATCGAGATCAACGAGGCCGAGGTGAGGAAGCACCCTTTCCAACAAGAGACCTTGCAGCGGGTCTTCCACCGCGATGGCTCGGTCGGCGACTGGTAATTGCCAATTTTGAAATTCTGATTCCCCCATCAACATGCTATCCGGTGTCTTGTCAGTTCTCCAGCAGCCCTATCACGAAGATGAATCCATGGACTGGCCAACCTTGCGCCATGAGGTGGACTTTGTTTTCAAGAATGGCGCGCACGGCATTGTGGCGGCGATGGTTACCGAAGTGCTGCGTCTCACCGATTCCGAGCGCGACGATCTGGCAACGCGCTTAGTCGAATTCGCGGCCGGACGCGGACCGGTCGTGATGAGCGTGGGTGCGGAGAGTGCATTTCAGGCGGTGCGCCACGCGCGCGCGGCAGAAAAAGCCGGCGCGCACGCCCTAATGGCCATTCCTCCCACAAACACGCGCGCGTCCGCCTCCGAGGTGATCACCTACTATGAACGCATCCTGGATGCCACATCCCTGCCGATGGTGGTGCAGGATGCCAGCGGCTATGTGGGCGCGCCACTGCCCATCGCAGCGCAAGCGGACTTGTTTCTCCGTCATCCTGATCGCGTGATGTTCAAGCCAGAGGCGCAACCGCTGGGTCAAAATCTCTCGCTGTTGCGCGCGGCCACCGGCGGCAAGGCACTCATCTTCGAAGGCAGCGGCGGAATTGGTTTGCTAGATGCGCACCAGCGCGGCATCGCCGGCACCATGCCGGGTGCGGAAATAGTATGGGCGATCCGCGCCGAGTGGGATGCGCTTGAAGCCGGCGATCTCTCTCGCGCCACGGCCTTGCAGGGACTCATCGCGCCGCTTGTGTCGCTCCAGCATGGTCTGGATGGCTTTCTCGCCATCGAGAAAATGCTGCTCCATCATCAGCGCGTGTTTCCCAACCGTTGCGTGCGCGGGCCGGTTGGTTTCGCGCTTGACGCGGGCACCGAGAATGAAGCAGTGCGGTTGTTCAACGCCCTGTGCGAGTTGTGTCAGCATACGTTTCAGTTTTCGCTTATCCCATGAAAACACTCCTTTACAAACAGTTCCCCGGTTTCCGCGCGCGCGTTGGCGTGAGCCGCTGGGATATCACGCCTGATCTGGATGTGTGCGCAAAGAACTGGGGCGCGGCAAAGTCGTGGTTTGCAACCGGCGTGCACCGCCCGCTCACAGCCACCGCCCTGGCGATCGCGCCGATTGACGGCGGCGCGCCCCTGCTGCTGTTTAGCCTCGATCTGGGTTGGTGGCGCAGCCGTGGCGATGCCGAGACGTTTCATGCCCGCATGGCCGATCAACTCGGGCTGCCGCACGCCAACGTCATTGTGCATATCACCCATACCCATGCCGGGCCGGCCCTGGACTCCGATGCCCCGCCCGAGGCGAATCCCGATGCCTGCCGCGCCTACCTCGCGCACCTCACCAAGAGTTGTTTGCAGGGCGCACGGGCAGCCCTGGCCACCGTGGAGCCCGCTAGTGCGCTCTTCCGTTACGGTCGTTGCGCGCTTGCCACCAATCGCGACTTCCCCGACCCTGATAACTCGGCGCGCTACCTCACCGGCTTTCATCCTGGCGCCCCTGCTGATGACACGCTGCTCGCCGCGCTTCTTGTGAATGACGCGGCTCATCCGCTCGCCTCGATGGTGAATTACGCCTGTCATCCCACCACGCTGGCGTGGGATAACGTGCTCATCTCGCCCGACTACCCGGGCGCCATGCGCGCCGTGATCGAACCGCAAACCGGTGGCGCGCCCTGCCTTTTTCTGCAGGGTGCATCCGGCGAGCTGGCCCCGGCCGAGCAATACAGCGGCGATCCCAATCTCGCGGACCGGCACGGTCGCGAGCTTGGCCATGCGGCACTATCCGCGCTGATTCCAATGGCAGATGGCGCATCTCATCTGCACTACGACGGCGCGGTCGAATCAGGGGCTCCGCTAGCCGCGTGGCACGCCATCAAGCAGCCAGCCAGCGAGACGTTGCGCGCCAGTGTGGTCCGGGTCGACTTTGATTTGAAATCGGACCTGCCTTCCATCGCTGAAATCGAAGCCGCGCTGGCGCGCAACCCGGATGGCTTTGAATACGAGCGTCTGCTGCGCAAGCGTCGTGTGCGCGCCTCGGTGGGCGATGGCAGCCATTCCCCCGAAAGGCTGTGGTTCTGGCGGCTGGGTGACGCGGTGCTGTGTGCCGTGCCCTTCGAGGCCTATTCCGCGGTTCAAACCGAACTCCGCGCCGCGTTCCCCAACGCACCGGTGCTGATGCTCAATGTATCCAACGGTAACGTGGGCTATTTGCCACACGCCGCGCTCTACGACCACAACATCTATCCTGTCTGGCAAACGCCCTATGCGAGCGGCGGGCATGAGCGCCTGCTCGCGGCTGTCATCGCCGGCGTGCGCGAGATATTGGAGGACCAGCCTGCAGCAAATTCGTGAGGTGCGCGAGGTAACCGTCTATGCGTCAGGCATGGACGTGCCGTTTTGGCAATTCACTGTCGTTGATGGCTTTGATATTGGCGGTCACATTGTGACAAAATTCGAGCTTAAGTAGCTAAATTTTCGTTTCGTGCACTCGGATGGTGCGTTGCAGATTGATCCACATTTCGAACACGAATATGGTTCAAAGCACGCAATAACGGCGAAATCTTCCACCATTTTTTTCCGATGGGGTTAACAGGACTCGAACCTGTGACCTTTGCGATGTCAACGCAACGCTCTAACCAACTGAGCTATAACCCCGATCAACCGAATAAAATAATTATACCGAAAGTTCCCCGGCCAACGCCCCAAGTACCATTGCCGCACTGTGCACCTGGAATTCACCGGCAAGATTTGGCACTGGCGCGGTCCGGCCCCGCATCACTTCATCATCGTCCCCGAACCCCAGGCCCGCGACCTCCACGCCATCGCCCGCCATGTCACCTATGGCTGGGGCATGATCCCGGTCACCGTGCGCATTGGCGGCACCGTCTGGAAGACCTCGCTGTGGCCCAAAGACGGCTCGTATATCGTGCCCATAAAGGCCGCCGTCCGCGCGGCTGAGCACCTGGCCGAGGGCGACACCACCGACGTCCAGCTGGATGCGCCATAGCGCTTTTTCCGCCCGCCTGGGCTCAAACACTTTTCAAACGCGGGCACGTATACACCTCCAATACGACCGCCCTATCTTTGAAACATATTCGGTCGCCGATCAAGCGACCACAAAACAACAAGAGGTAAACAAAATGAACATGCTACTCCGCAAGACCTACAGCCCATTCGCCGAATTTGCAACCGCCCGCTCCGCCTTCGATCACATGCTTGCCCAACCGGCCATCGACGTGACCGAGAACGCCGGTGCCTACACAGTCAAGGCCGCGCTCCCCGGCTGGAAGCCCGACCAGGTCGACGTGACCTTCGAGGATGGCGTCCTGACCCTCAAGGGTGACATCGCCGAGACCGAGGCCCCAGTGGCCGAAGCCAAGCCGGAGGACAAGATTCACTGGAAGGAAATTCGCCAGGCTTCCTTCGTACGCAGCCTGAAGCTGCCGGTGGCAATCGCGACCGAGAAGGTCAACGCCGACTTTGAGAATGGTGTGCTCACGCTCACCCTCCCCAAGGCCGAGATCGTCAAGCCCAAGCCGATTCACATCAACGTCAAGTAAGTGACCGTTGCGTGACCGACAATAAACCAGGCCGCCCGACAGGGTGGCCTGGTTTATTTTTCCAGCGCGGCATGCAGCCCTTCGAATAGCACCCGGCCGCGCGCCTCCAGCTCGGCATCACCCAGCCGGGGTGTCGTCCGCCAGCCGCGCACCATCGCCGCAACCCCCGCGGTCTCGGCCCGGCCAAACAGCCCGTCGCCAAAGTCAATGTCATGGACGATTTGGCCGATCGCGTCGATCCCCGCCGACCCCAGCCGAAACGCAAACACCATCCGTTCAAAGGCGCACAGCGCGCCTATATGCGAGAACTCCGCGCCATCCAGGTCAAACCCGATCTCACCCGGCGCGACTGTGTTTGCAAACCTAATGCGTCCGTTCGGGTCAATCCGCGCCCGGATCAGCCAGGCGCATGCCAGTGCGTCCGCGCTGGGCCGGGGTGGGGTGACCCACGTCGCGCTACGATACCGCGCCATTGAGGCCTGGGTCACGGGTGTTGCGCCTTCGTTGACCGAGATCAATTGGTGCAGCCGGGTCAGCTGCGCGTCCAGGCCCGCCCGCGCCGGACATTCAAAATAATCCACCCGCGTCGCGTCCTCATAGTCCCGCCGCAGCTTCAGGAGCACGGCCAGCTGCTTCGCCCCGCGCGCATCCGGCTTGGTCGCCAACGTCAATCGCTCCAGCCGCGTTGCCGCCGCGCTGATTCCGTCGTAGGCGACCCTTCGGGACGCGTGAAACAACGCGATCAGCCCGGCGTCTGTCATCCCCTCCGGTCCCGTTCCCCGCATCAGCAGGGCTTCTCCGCCGGCCTTCTGCACAGTGCCGATCATCGGCATCAGTGCTTGGGCGCATCCCGCCGCGTCTGGCAACACATACACCGCGCCCGCCGGCTGCACCGCCCCCAGCGCTTGCAGCTGGCGCCAAATCATCACCCGAACGCTCGACCGAACGGCGGTCGGCACGGAATACGAAAATATCAACCAGTCCATTTCTTTCCTTATGGAGCGCGGAATATGGAGCGCAGGCGTCTCGCCTGCCATCAGCCGCAGGCCGATCCTTTTTGACTATCCCGGTAGTTAGTTGGCGTCGCGCCAGCAAAGTACATAAGCGCAAAGCGTTCGACAGAACCGAAAGCAGGCAACCCGTACTCAAAGAGCGGGCAAGATGCCCGCGTTCCATAAACCCATATTGTAACAACCGTTGCATTGTTTTAAAACCATCGTTGCGCAACATGGCCGCGATCCGCAAGACCCGCCAGAATGCACTGCATGGCAAAGAAACCAGACAATCAACTACCAGAAGTTACGACCACCGAAAGGAAAAAAGTTCGCGTGGCCATCATCGGCGTAGGCAACTGCGCGAGTTCGCTCGTTCAGGGCGTGCAGTACTATCGAAACGCCAAGCCCGGTGACACCGTTCCCGGACTCATGCACGTCCAGCTTGGTGACTATCACATAAGTGACATCGAGTTCACCGCCGCATTCGACGTGGACATCAACAAGGTCGGCAAGGACCTCAGCGAGGCCATCTTTACCGAACCAAACAACACCTACAAGTTCAGCGACGTTCCCTACAGTGGCGTTTGCGTTAACCGCGGCATGACCCATGATGGGCTCGGCAAGTATGTCAGCCAGATCGTAAAGAAGGCCCCCGGCGAGACCAGCGACATCGTCAAGATTCTAAAGGACACCAAGACGGATGTCGTTATCAGCTACCTCCCGGTCGGCAGCGAACAGGCAACCAAGTGGTATGTCGAGCAGATCCTCCAAGCCGGTTGCGCCTTCGTGAATTGCATTCCGGTCTTCATCGCCCGCGAGGCCTATTGGCAGCGCCGCTTTGAAGAGCGCGGCCTCCCCGTCATTGGTGATGACATCAAGAGCCAAGTCGGCGCCACCATCACCCACCGCATGCTCACCCGCCTGTTCGTCGAGCGCGGTGTGCGCGTGGATCGCACCTATCAGCTGAACTTTGGCGGCAACACCGACTTCATGAACATGCTCGAACGTGAGCGCCTGGAGAGCAAGAAGATCAGCAAGACGAACTCGGTCACCTCACAATTGCCCTACAAGCTCGCCCCGGGCGATGTCCATGTCGGCCCCAGTGATTACGTCCCCTGGCTCACCGACCGCAAGTGGGCCTACATCCGGCTCGAAGGCACCACCTTTGGTGATGTCCCCCTCAGCGCCGAGCTCAAGCTCGAAGTATGGGACAGCCCCAACAGCGCCGGTGTGGTCATCGACGCCGTCCGTTGCGCCAAAATTGCCCTTGACCGCGGCATTTCCGGCGCCCTGCTTGAACCCAGCAGCTACTTTATGAAGTCGCCACCGGAGCAATACACCGACGACGAAGCCCGCGTAAAACTCGAAAAATACATCACCGGCGCCTAGTGCTCTGGCTCCATTCAGCCCTCTAACCCCGACCTACGGGCGCCGCCGCTAACCCTCACAGGGCTCCCAGCCCTGTGAGGGTTTCGCAGACATGGGTGGCTTATTTTGTAGCGGGAGCACTGCTTGTTCGTGCCAGCGTGCAGTCGAAGGACGCAGCCCAAGGCCTCCCGCAAAACCCTCGGCGATAATCCTCAATCATGCCGCCCCTAAATTGCCACCGTGCACCCATCCGCCCACTCGTCACCGCACACCCTGCCGATCCCGCGTGGCAGCATGCCGTTGAGTCCGATCGCTTTGTCGACATGGTCACCGGCAACCCCGGCTGGTTCGACACGCGCGTCCGTCTGCTCTGGGATGATGACAACCTCTACGCCCGATTTTGGAGCGAGGAGCCCTTCATCGAAGCCCACTTAATTGAGCGTGATGCGCTTATCTTCAACGAAAGCGATATCGAGCTCTTTGTCGATGGCGGCGACAGCTATTACGAATTCGAGATGAACGCCCGCGGCACCGTCTACGAGGTTTTCTTCGTCTGGCAGGACGCACTTGCCCGTGGCGGTCAGTGGTCCGCGCCCGAGTGGGATGTGCGCAACCGCCGCGCGGTAACCTTTGGCGGAAACGAAGACCGCACTGCCGAATACTTCTGGCGCGGCACCCATCCGCGTGGTCTTCGTTGGGCTTATCTCGACTGGGACTGGCCCGGCCTCCGCACCGCGGTTCATCTTGACGGCACCCTCAATGAAAATTCCGATGTTGACCGCGGTTGGATCGCCGATCTCGCCTTGCCATGGGCCGGATTTGCAGTCCTCGCCAACGGTCGCCCAATCCCGCCGACCGATGGTGACGTCTGGCGCATGTTCCTTGCACGCTTCGAGCGCATGACGGCCGGTGGCAAAGAGATCCAACCGCATCCCGCGTGGTGTCTGTCGCCGCATGGCATCTACGATACCCATATGCCAGAAAAGTGGAGCGAAGTTCGGTTTGTATCCACGCCAAGACTCCGGTGATCCGATTCAGATCGCATTATGACAACGTCATCGGTCCAAGTCTCATGCTACTACTTTCCAAATTATCATGCCGATGCCCGGAATGAAGCACGCTATGGCGTGGGCTGGAACGAATGGGCGTTACTGCGCGCCGCCCAGCCCAGATTTGAAGGTCATCGCCAGCCAATTGAACCCGCTTGGGGCTACACCGACGAGGCCGACCCGGCTGTATTTGCGCGGAAAATTGATGCCGCAGCGGATCATGGCGTCGACGCCTTCATCTTTGATTGGTATGCCTACAACGACGGCAAGTTTTTACATCGTGCGCTTGAAGATGGGTTTATGCGTGCAAGCAACAGCCATCGGCTCAAGTTTGCACTGATGTGGGCGAATCATGACTGGATTGAGATTTTCCCGGCTGTTCATGGGCGGGCTCCGCAGGTGCTCCATCCGGGCGACGTAACCCGCGATACCTTCGAGCGCATCACCGATGATATTGTGGCAAGTTACTTCAAGCATCCCTCTTATTGGCTCCTGAATGGGCGGCCGTATTTCTCAATCTACGAGTCGTTTCGCTTGATCTCCGGCCTGGGCGGCGTTGCGGAAACCCGGTCGGCCCTCGAAAGTTTCCGCCGTAAAACCCGTGCCGCTGGTTTCCCAGACTTGCACCTGAATGCGGTCATGTGGGGCATTCAGTTGTTGCCGGGTGAAACCACGCTTTCCAATCCAGAGGAGATGGTCAGCGCCCTTGGAATTGACAGCGTCACCTCGTATGCGTGGATTCACCACGTGCCGTTTCCGAATTTTCCCGCCACTGACTTTTCCGCTGTAATGGCCCCGTCCATCGCTATGTGGGACCAGCTGGCCGCTCGTTTCCGGGTTCCCTACGCACCAAACGTTTCAATGGGCTGGGACCCCACGCCGCGGTGCGATTCCAAACACTGGCAGCTTGGAACCTACCCGTTTACACCGGTGCTCATCAACAATACACCCGCGCATTTTCGTACCGCGCTTCAGGCCGCCAAGGACTACCTATTACGACAGCCTGTCGAACATCGCGTCCTCACGATTAATGCGTGGAACGAATGGACGGAAGGCAGTTACCTGGAACCGGACACTGTCCATGGTCTGGCCTACCTCGAGGCTATCCGCGATGTCTTTTAGTCACCTACCTTACCGTGACAAATGCGGTTTTGCAGCGAGGTTTTCCTCAGCCCCAAACCGGCGCCCGCTTCTCCGTAAACGCCAGCACCCCTTCCTGCGCGTCTGCATGGATTAGGTTGCACGCCATGGCCTCGCCCGCAAACGCATAAGCGGGTGCGATCCCCATCTCCAACTGCTTGTAGAACATCCCCTTGCCGGTCGCCACCGCCACCTGCGGCCGCCGCACAATCGCAGCGCACAGCCTGGCCACCTCATCATCCAGTGTCTCAACCGGCACGGCCTTGTTGATCAACCCCTCCCGGGCCGCCTCCTGTGCCGATATAAAGTCACCGGTGATCAACATTTCAAACGCGTGCTTCCGGTTCACGTTGCGCGACACCGGCACCGCGGGCGTGCTGCAAAATAATCCATATCGAATTCCACTGGTGGCAAACTCAGCCGTGTCCGCCGCCACCGCCAGATCACACTGCGCCACCAGTTGGCAACCCGCCGCCGTGGCGATCCCCTGAACCCGGGCGATCACCGGCTGCGGCATGTTGTTGATCGTCAGCATCATCGCGCTGCACCGTGCAAACAGCGCGTCGTAATACGCCTTGTCCGGATGCGCCTGAAGCTCCTTCAAATCGTGCCCGGCACAAAACGCCCTGCCTTCTGCAGCGATCACCACGACCCGGACTGCTTCGCTTGTGCGAATCCCATCCAGCTGCGCCTGCAGCTCCGCCAGCATCTCGCTGCCAAGCGCATTGAACTGCTTCGGTCTGTTTAGCCTCAAGGTAGCCACGCCACCCACATCCGATCGGATCACAAACGGTTCATCCACCATGCGCGCATTCTAAATCCGCCCATGCTCGCTCCCTCTTTTCCCTGCGCCCTCACCCCAACCCTCTCCTTCGGGAGAGGGAGCAAGAGGGTGAGGGCGCTTCGACTCACCCCAACCGTAGCCAGCCCACTGAACGGGATGACCGACTACGGTCAGGAGATCGCGGTGTGAGGCGCCCATATAATTCGCCGCGATGGACCCCGACCGCACCGATTTCAGCCGCGAAACCTTTACCCGACTCACCCTTGCCTCCGGCCACACCCGAGACGCATCCGAGTATTCCGAGTGCACCTTTACTAATTGCACTTTTCGCGAAGTCGCCTTCAAAAACTGCCGCTTCGAACGTTGCGCCTTCAAGGATTGTGACCTGAGCCTCGCCACATTCCACGGCGTAGTGTTTGCCGAGACCACCTTCACCGCCTCAAAGCTGCTTGGGGTGAATTGGACCGTGACAGCTTGGGCGGGCAATCGTATCTCCCCGGTCAAACCCGTTGACTTTGTCGCGTGCAACCTCACCTACAGCGTGTTTATTGGCATGAACTTGCGCAAGCTTCACCTCACCAAATGTGTCGCGCACGACGTGCGGTTTGAGGACGCCAACTTCACCGACGCCGATTGCCGTGCCACCGATTTCACCGGTGCCAATTTTGCCCGCGCTGACCTCACCCGCGCCGATTTTCGAGAAGCCCATGGCTACGCCGTGTCTCCACTAACCAACACCATCAAAGGCGCCAAATTTTCCATGCCGGGCGCTCTGGCTCTGCTCCGCGGACTCGATGTCGAAATCGACGGTCTCTGATCGCCCCTCCCAAATAAAGTTCCTTGATAAAATCGTGTTTGCGCTAACTAACGAGCCCGCGCCGCAGCCATCTGCGCTCGTGTGGAATTGACCACAAGGGAAGCGCACTAATAAACGTCCGAGCAAGCCCATCGTCCGGGCCCGTTCGTCAAACCGTCATTCCATGAACGAACCAACCTCTTCAAATTCCGATTTTCTTGTGCGTGGCAGTCTCGCCACGGTCGATCCCGATGTTGCCCGGCTTATCGATCACGAGCAGCAACGTCAGTTTGCAAAGCTCATCATGATCGCCAGCGAAAGCGCTGCGCCCGAGTCCATACGTGAGGCCGAGGGCAGCGTGCTTCGCAACTTGTATGCGGAGGGCTACCCCCACAAGAGCATGCACGATCAGTCCGAGCATGAGATTTTGGATTATGAGGCCCAGCTCCCCTTCTATCGCCGCAATGCCGATCGCCGCTATTACAAGGGCGTCGAGCTGTGCAATGTAATAGAGTCCCTCGCTCAGCGTCGTGGTGCCGAGGCCTTCTGCCCGGTTGGTATGGAGCCCGGCCAACTATTCCTAAATGTCCAATCCCTAAGCGGCGCGGTTGCGAACGTCGCCATCTATCAGGCCCTCGTCCAACCGGGTGACACCGTCCTTGCGCTTGACCTGATGCACGGCGGTCATCTCAGCCACGGCAGCCCGGTCAACATCACCGGCCTCCGTCAAAAGATTGTGAACTTCAAGGTCAACGAAGAGACCGAGCTCCTCGATTACGAGGAGATTCATGAGCTTGCGCTTGCGCACAAGCCAAAAATGATCATCGCCGGGTTCACCAGTTATCCACTCGCGCCCGACTTTGCAAAGTTCCGCGCCATAGCCGATGAAGTGGGCGCCTATCTGTTGGCTGACATCGCACACACCGCCGGTCTGTGTGCGGCGGGGTGCTATCCCAACCCCGTCGGCATCGCCGATGTCACCAGCTTCACCACCCACAAAACGCTGGCCGGTCCGCGCGGCGCCGTGATCATAACCACGAATCCCGAGCTGGCCGACAAGATTGACCGGGCGGTATTCCCTGGTATTCAGGGTGGGGCGCATTTCAACAAAATCGCCGCAATGGCCACCATGTTCAAGATCGCCATGACCGATTCGTTCAAGACCGCGCAGATCCAAACCGTCAAAAACGCGGTGGCGCTTGCCGAGGGCTTTAAGAGCGAGGGGCTGCGTGTCCCGCACAACGGCACCGACACCCACATGGTGCTCCTGGATGCAAAGAGCGCCGCCTCGCATAACGGCGAGCCCCTGATGGGTGATGTGTCCAGCCGCATCCTCGATCTCGCCGGCATCGTGTGTAATCGCAATACGATCCCCGGGGACAAGGACGCCAGCCGTCCCAGTGCTTTGCGCTTTGGCACGCCCTGGGTCACCCAGCGCGGCCTCAAGGAAGCCGACATGCGCGAGGTTGCGTCGGTGGTCGCCTCCGTGCTCAAGACCGCGAAACCCTATCAATTCAAGCTCAAGACCGGCACGACGCCGCGCGCCCGCGTCAGCTTTGAGGCCTTGGTCTCGGGTGCCGAGCGTATCGCCGTCCTTGCCGCCAAGGCCGGGGTTGATGCGCCACGCAAACCCTACACGTATCCCTTTGTCTTTGACGTCATGTCGTCGTCACCAAAAGCCGCGCCTGCGGCCGTGCAGGCGATTGAGATTGGCGGCGAAAAGACGCACGAGTTTCTGGACGCCATACTTGCGGACAAGGCAAGCGACCTCGATGCCGGCGACCGAATGGAGTCTCACATCCTCGGACGCAACCGCGTCCCGCTCTGCCCGGTGAGTGTTGTAAATACCGGTGCCAGCTTTCTGTTGGCCATCGCGTCCGCTCAGGCGAAGACCGCCACACAGTGGCTGCGCGCACTCAGCGATAACTATGTCATTTGGGACGATGCCGATCCAGCCCGCAGTGTCCCGGGTCCGGTCGCCATCACCGAGTGGGGAGATTTCAAAACTTAGCGCTATACTGTTTTGATCATGAGTGACCTGCAAATTTTCCAACAACGGCTTGTCGGAACGGATATCGACACCCTAATTCATGATGCCAGGGTCGATAGTGACGCGCGAATTCAGGGTCTTGGCAAAACCTGAGCGCGTTGTCCCCACCCTTGCGCTAATGGAAAAGGTGAATTCCAAAGAGATGGATGCCATCACTTCATTGCTATACCCTTCATGAAATTCTTTAGTTTTGTCAACGAAACGCGAGCTCAAATGGTGAAGGACAACGCATCGCCAAGAGGGTTTTGGTTCGAATATTGCAAACTGAGTTGATGATCGTCCCATTGGTTACGCGAGAAGACCGCATAATTCATCGGGTTAAGTTCGCCGGATTGCGGTATGCGTCGGATATGACCCATGCGATTACCGCTTCGGTATACAGATGCGGATTGATTGTGGCCTATGATCATCACTTCGGAGAAATTGGACCGATTCTGCCCTGGAAAACTTCGGAGGATTTGCCCTTTATGAAGGGCTAACTGCTTGATCCGCAATTGAAAGGCTAAGATGATTGACTCACCATTGTTAAAAACCGCGCTCCACGAGACCCACATTCGGCTTGGGGCACGGATGGTGCCATTTGGCGGATGGGATATGCCGGTCTGGTACTCCAGCGCTCGGGAGGAGCACGCTGCAGTGCGCACCGCCGCCGGGCTGTTTGATGTCAGTCATATGGGCGTGTTGGACGTCCACGGCCCCGATGCGTGTGCGTTTCTTGACCGGGTTGGCACGAATGATGTCGCGTCGCTAAAGGTCGGGCGCTCCCACTACAGCTATTTGTTGGATGCGGCCGGTGACGTGATCGACGACATTATGATCTATCGCGTTGAGGAACAACGTTACCTGGTCGTCGTCAATGCCAGCAACAACGACAAGGATTGGGCATGGCTGAAATCGCAGCACACAGATGACGGCCGCAGCGTGCTCCGCGACCTGCGTGCCGAGGCCTCTGGCTCTGAGCAGCGGGTTGATCTGGCACTTCAGGGGCCGGCATCGCTTCCGGTCTTGCTTGGGCTGATCCAGGATGCCACTCAACGCGCGCAGCTGGAGAAGCTGCCATTTACCGGCATCATGCAAACCAATCTCTGGGGTATGGATGTGTTTATCTCCCGCACCGGCTACACCGGCGAGCGCGTTGCCTACGAGGTATTCGTACATCCCGCTCAGTCCGTTTCGATGTGGAACACGTTGCTCGCAACCGGAGCTGCGCAGGGTGTCAAACCCTGCGGTCTTGCCGCGCGCGACAGCTTGCGCATCGAGGCTGGTCTTCCACTGTATGGTCACGAGTTGGGCGGACCGTTGAACCCGGTGCCGTTTCAAATCGGCTTCGAAAACTTTGTAAAGATCACCAAGCCCGATGATTTCGTTGGCAAGACCGCTTATCTGGCAAAAATGAAGACAAGCAGCACCAGACTGGTCCGCTTCCGGATGAATGACAAAGGCGTCCGCGTGTCAAAGCTGGGTGATCCGGTGTTGGACAAGCGCGGACGCGTGATCGGTACAGTCACAAGCTGTGCTGCTGACAGCACCGGTTTTTTGTGCGGATTGGCGCTTGTTGAAGCGGCAAGCGCGCTGGAAGGGTCGCAACTAAATGTGTTGGTCCTCCCCGAGCGTCTACCGCCCGCGCTCGCACCGTTCGCCACGCTGGGTGCGCGCACGCTTCTGCCTGATGTTGCCACCGTGATATCCCGGTTCCCGCCACGCAAGGCCTAGGCTTGTCGTTCATAACGTACACCAAACCGCCATGATTACCGGTCTGTTCGAAACCCATATCAACGTCCTCAGCCTTGAGCGCAGCATGGATTTCTATGGCCGCGTGCTAGGACTTGAATTGGCGTCGATGGAACAAAAGCGCCGCGTCGCGTTTTATTGGATGGGTGGTCGCGGCGAATCCATGCTTGGGCTCTGGGAAAAGCCCGCCCGAGAAGTTCAACGGCAGCACTTCGCCTTCCGCTGTGCCGTCGATGATGTCCTCACCAAGTCCGTCCCCTATCTGCGCGAGCGCAACCTGCCCGCCCATAACTTTCTCGAAGACGGCAGCGAGCGCCCGATGGTGTTTGCCTGGATGCCCGCCATCGCCATCTACTTCCCCGATCCCGACGGTCATTCGTTGGAGTTCATCGCCATGCTGCCCAACGCGCCCAAACCCGAGCTCGGCGTGATCAGCTGGGAGGATTGGCAACGCACCCTCGCCTCGTAGCATGAACGTGTTGCTGATTGGTCACAATGTCTTTGCTGGCGCGCTCAGCGCGTTTTTCCAACGGCTGGGCCACGCGGGGAAGAATATCCCCACCGCATCATTCCTGGAAAATCCGGCGGCAGGCGATGAAACGGATTACGTTATCGAGGCGGAGCCGAGTTCAGTTGCGCTCAAGCAACTGGTGATCCACGCGCTGCCCCCAGGCAAGCCGATCCTCAGCCTTGTAACAAACGCCTGCAGCACGTTGGCGGCCAGCTGGGCCCGCGCGCCCGGCACCGTGACCGGGTGTGTCTGGGTTCCACCACTTTCAGCCACGATGCCCGTTGTCGAGCTGGCGCGCGCGCTGCAGACCACCGATGAAAGCTTCACCGCCGCGCAGCAGTTCTGGGCGGGGTTGGGCTGTTCGGCCACCGTCGTCGAAGATGGACCCGGTCTGGTGCGGATGCGCATTCTGTGTTGCGTGATCAACGAAGCGATCAGCGCGCGCGCCGATGGTGTGGCCACAGCGTCAGACATTGACCTGGCCATGAGACTGGGTACGAATTATCCGCAAGGCCCGTTGGCCTGGGGTCGTGCACTTGGGCTCGACGTGGTGCTTGCAACCATGCAGGCGTTGTTCGATGAATTCGGCGAGGATCGCTACCGACCGTGCCCGCTCCTAAGGCGCCTGGTGCTTGCCGGGCAAACAATCTGACATTCACTGGTCTATATGAAAGGTGTGACACCCGGCGCACAGCTTGCGGTTGCAAACGTGTTGGAAACGCGCCGCGTGCTCGCCGCGCTCCGTCCGGATGAGATTGGCGCGCTTGACCCCGCGCTTGGAGAATGGGCCGGGCGTCCGCTCGGGCGGGAAGCGCTTGCAACCGCGGTGCTGCCCACATTGGGCAGTGTCTTTATGTGTCTGATGAATATTGAGCCCGCCGGTCTCATCGCCATCACCCGCCTGAATATTGGTGCGCGGATCCATTTGCTGGCGGTGGTCCCGGATATGCGCCGCCGCGGGCTCAGTCGCAGCATGCTACTCCTGGCGGTCGATCACGCTGGGACCAACAACTTGGATTGGCTGTGGATGGAGGTCCAGTCTGACAACGACACTGCGATGAAAACGGCCCTGGCCTGCGGATTTAAACGCTATCTGCCCCAGTTCTTGCGACGGTCGGTTATCAGCCAGTTCACCTTTGGTCCCGGTCTGGTTCACATCGAGCCTGCTCAGCACAAGGTCATTTCACGATGGTTGGTTGATGAAGCCGAAATTGGCGATGCCTGGGCTGGTGAGCTGATTCGTGAGGAGGTCTCGAGCCTGTTGATACCCGACGCCGGTGCCGTGTACGAATGCATGCTTGTCGATCGCACGATTGGCCTTGCCCACATCGCCCCGCGACGCGACGGCGAATCCGTTTTGCTCACATTGTGGATGGAGCGCGATACCTGGGGCACACCGCTGGAGTTGCAGGCGCTCAAAGCGCTGCTAAATCACCTTGGAGCCCAGTCTGTGGGCGTCGATGTGCACTTTGGCAGCTCCGACCACATGCGCCTTGCCTATGCCGCCCTGCGGCCACATGGCTTCAAACCCGCGCTTAAGCCGCGCGTGCTAATGTTGCGCCAATTATGAAACTGATCGTATCGTTTGTGCTCGTGTGCGCGCTTGGCCTTGCTGCCTGGTGGGGGCTGCAGCCCGCCCAAACACCAAATGCCCGGGCGCAGCTCTCCGATTTGCAAAGCGTCGACGATACAAGCAAATACGCGCGTGCGCTGTCCCCCCGCCCATTCGTGTTTCCGCTTGACCATGGACCGCACCCCGAATTCCAGACCGAATGGTGGTACTATACCGGAAACGCAACAGATGAGCGTGGTCGCCATTTTGGTTATCAGCTGACGATCTTTCGCCGAACTATCGCGCCTGCAACGGACGCGGCGCTGGCAAATCCTGCATCCTGGGTTACCAACCAGATCTACTTTGCCCACTTTGCCGTCACCGATTCGACGGCGAACACCCACGAGGCATTCGAGCGGCTGGAACGCGGGGGTGCGGGTTTGGCCGGCGCTGACGGGCAGGCGTTCAAAGTTTGGATCCAAGATTGGCGGGTTGAAGGTGTAAGCCCATCCGGCGATATGCTAAATCTTGTTGCGCGTAATGGCCAGACCAGTATCAATCTAAAGCTGGCCTCAGCCAAACCGGTTGTGAAGCAGGGTGACGATGGGCTTAGCCAAAAAAGCGCCGAAGCAGGAAACGCCAGCTTCTATTATTCCTATACCAGGATGGCCACAACAGGGACCATCGAGACACCGAGCGGCAGCTACACCGTTTCTGGCACGAGCTGGATGGATCATGAGTGGAGCACCAGCGCTCTTGGAAAGGATGCGGTGGGCTGGGATTGGTTTGCACTTCAGCTAAATGACAACCGCGAGATCATGCTCTATAAGCTGCGCAACGCAGACGGCACATATGATCCGGTTAGCGGCGGCACGCTGGTGGATTCGGATGGTACCGCGCACAGACTGGGCATCTCCGACTTTGCCGCCAATCCGCTCGCTGAGCGCTGGCACAGCCCCAAAAGTGAAGGGGACTATCCCTTGAATTGGACGGTCAACCTTCCAAAATACAACCTCACGCTGGCGGTCACTCCGCGCATCCAGGCACAAGAAATGGGCACAGGTAGCGGTATCTATTGGGAGGGCGCGATCACTGTTCAGGGAACGAGCCCCGCCGGCCCAATATCCGGGATTGGTTACTTGGAGCTCACGGGTTACAAGGGCACGCTTAAGGGGAAGGTTTAAGCGATGGACGGTTTGCGCTTCCACCACCCGGTCGCTTGCTCAAATGCGTGCGCCAACTGCAACACGCTCCACTCATCCGCGTAGCGCCCGACGATTTGCAAACCAATCGGTAGCCCCTCTGCCGTAAACCCACACGGTACGCTGATCGCCGGGTGCAGTGTGGTCGTGATCAGATAACAAGACTTCATCCAATCGATATAGGTTTCCATTGGCTGACCGTTGATCTCGGTGGGGTAAGCCAGTGTTACATCAAATGGCGGCACCTGAACCACGGGCAGAACAAAAAAGTCATACTTCTCAAGGAACGTGCGCATCCGATTGAAGACAGTGCCCTGATCCACAACCGCCTGCGCCACCTGCTGGCCGGTCAGCTTTGCCCCCTGCTCAATGTTCCAAATGACCGTGTCTTTCATCTGATGGCGATGCTGCGCGAGCACGGCGCCATGGCTCATGTGGAAACTCCAGGCTCGCAGTGTCTTGAATGCTCCGTTCGCATCACCCAGATCAGGTTCGGCCTGCTCAACGATGCATCCCATTGCTTCAAACACCGCGCGGTTCGAACGCACAACGTCAGTGACCCGGCTATCAAACGGCACGCCACCCAGATTGTCAAACCACGCAATGCGCACACCCGTCATGTCCTTGTCAAGTGGCTCGGCAAAACGGGCTCCCGGCTCGTTTATTGAAATGGGCACGCGCGGATCGGGTCCGGCAAGTGCGCTCAGCATCAGCGCCACATCGGCCACAGTTCGCGCCATCGGCCCATCCACGCTTAGCGTGGCCCATGGGTTTTGCCTGGGGTAAATGGGTACGCGTCCGGGTGATGATCTCAACCCAACGACATTGCAAAAACTTGCCGGGTTGCGCAGGCTCCCGCCCATGTCGCTGCCATCCGCGATTGGTAACATGCCACACGCAAGCGCAACGGCCGCGCCACCGCTACTACCGCCACATGTTTTGGTCACGTCATATGGGTTGTGTGTGGCGCCAAACACCGGGTTGAAGGTTTGCGAACCCGCGCCCAATTCAGGCGTGTTGCTCTTGCCCACTGTAATTGCTCCGGCCTGCTTCAAGCGCGTCACTGTCAGCGTGTCAAACGTCGGCACGTTATGTTCATGAATTAACGATCCATATGTTGTCCGTATTCCGGCCGTCTCCTGCAAATCCTTGTGTGCGATTGGCAATCCGTGCAGCGCTCCCAGCGGCTCACCGCGCGCTTGACGCTCGTCGGCCGCCAACGCTGCCGCTCGCGCTTGGTCGGCAACCAGGGTGGGGATCGCGTTCACCTTTGGGTTGACCCGCGCGATCTGGTCCAGATGTGCTTCAAGGTTCTCTCGCGCGCTCAGTTGCCCGCCGCGAATAAGCCGGGCTTGCTCGGTTGCGGTAAGGAAAGTTGGTGCAGTTGTGAACATAGAATTATCCTGCGATGAATGTTAAATCCGAAATGCGCGATATCTTTGGAAAGCTGCGCGGGCAGGCGCTGGTAATTGGTGGGCTGGTATTGCTAATGTGGGTTCCGGAGACCATCGACACGTTGCTGCTGGGCCAACAGTTGAACATATATGGCATTGTCCCCCGTGATGTCACCGGGTTGCGGGGCATCTTTCTCGCCCCGTTTCTTCACAATGGGTTCACCCACCTGATTGGCAACACCGCGCCGTTCATTGCTCTGGGCTGGCTCGTGCTTGCGCAGGGGCTGCCGCGCTTTATTCTCGTATCAGTTGCCGTCACCTTTTTCAGTGGCTTGGGCGTCTGGCTGTTCGCTGCGTCAAACTCGCTAACAATTGGCGCAAGCGGCGTGGTCTTTGGCTATTTTGGCTTTCTGCTGCTGCACGGAATATTTGAGCGCAGCATTCCGAGCATTCTATTGTCCGTGGCCGTCGGTGCGGTCTACGGAACTTTGCTTTTTGGTGTGTTGCCGAGTCAACCAGGCGTTAGCTGGCAGGGCCACTTGTTTGGATTTTTGGGTGGTGCTGCCGTTGCTTGGGCGGTTGGATCGTCGCGAACATCCATGCCAACCAATTAGGTTGTTTTGACTGTGGTTTTCATAAGCGCTGATGATTCTCAGGTTTTATTTAGATAATTGGCTAATAATCTAAATTGTGAGCAATGTTTTGACTATGTCGCTGAGCGCTTTGGCTGATCCAACCCGCCGGGCAATTCTGCAGCTGCTGCGTGCGCGCGACTTAAGCGCCGGAGAAATAGCCGCTAATTTTGAAATATCACTGCCAAGTGTCTCGCACCATCTGGCAACACTCAAAGCTGCGGAGCTTGTAACCACCCAACGCCGGGGTCAGAACATCATCTACTCGCTAAATGCCACGGTCATGCAGGAATTTCTGCAGCTATTGATGACCACATTTGGCACTGAAGCCCACGAGCAAAGGCCCAATAAAGTGAATGGAGAAAACCAATGACCAGTAAACGTGTCTCGGCTATGGTGATCGTAGTAGGGTTCCTGCTTGGTTTGGTCCTGTCCGGCCAGCTACCGTCTAAAATCCCGATTCATTGGGGGCTTTCTGGAACCGTAGATGGCTATGCTGATCCGGTTTTGGCCGTGTGGCTGTTGCCGGCGATCGCACTCGGCGTGTTCTTGATTTTGTCTAATCTGCGACGCCTCGATCCCATACGCGCAAACTACGTTCAGTTTGAAGGGACGATAGGCAGATTCACGTTGGCCATCATCAGCTTCTTAATGGCGCTGCACATTCTGATCCTGATCAATGGTCTTGGTTGGGATGTAAACGTGCCGCGCATTGTGCTGGTATTGGTGGGTATTTTGTTTGCCAGTTTGGGAAACGAACTCGGGCGACTCCGGCCAAATTCATTTGTCGGCATCCGTGTGCCTTGGACACTGAACAACGAGGATGTGTGGCGACAAAGTCACCGTGTCGGTGGAAGAATTATGGTCCTGAGTGGATTGGTCATCGCCTTGGCGAGCTTGGTTTCACCACTCACAATCATTGTCTGGGTGATCCAGCTCGTCATATTTGTGATGGCAGCCGGTATGATTGGTTATTCATACTATTACGCCCTGCAAAAGCGCCAAGCCAGTGAGAACTAGGGCGTGCTCGGACCGGTCAGGTTTCGCATATTTCATCAACAGGTTTCCCTTCCCATTCCCTGGGAGGTGTGAGCTCCAGCAATCGCGCGATGGTTGGTGCGGTGTCGATCAAGTTCACATTGGCGGTAATCGTGTGTCCACGGCGAATGCGGGGACCGCAGGCCATCCACGGGATCGTCATGTCCTCGGCGACGTCTGTTCCATGATTTCGATCATGCCCGCCGTGATCGGCCTGCACAACTACATTGCCGTCTTCAGATAGCACGGCAAGAATCAGGCCAAGTTGGGCGTCCACGCGTTCAATCTGCGCCAAATAGTCGTTTGACATCCAGCCATAGGCATGCCCTGCCGTATCGATTGTGCCAAGGTATACAAAGGCAAAATCTGGCTTGTGCTCCTGCAACAGCCGAATCGCTTCAGCGGCGACAATGTCGTCGCCATCGGCTTGATACGATGTATTCACATAAAAGCTGGCCCATAGTGCTTCAGGGCGGGCCAGGTCACGCAACGGCTCCCAGTTATAGATGCTCATGCACTTTAAACCATTTGCGTGCGCAACGTCAAACAGGCCGGGTAATGGCCGGGCCATTGGATGGAAAACGTTCGCCGTAATTCCATGGCGTTGGGGCGGAACGCTGTGAAAAATACTCGTGTGGCAGGGCAGGGTGATCGAGGGCATGACGCTTGTCGCGTGCATCGTGGATGATCCTCGGGCGATCAAAGCGCGCAGATTTGGGGATTTGGTCGCGGCGATGGCGTCCGGTCGCAGGCCATCAAGCATAAATAGGGTTACTGGTTTAGTCATGACGGTGTGTGATTGTAGGTGCAAGCGTTGTCAGTCTGTTAACTATTCGTGGCGTCGACAAGCGCGCGTACGCGTCTGGCATCCGTGTGCGCAAGGCTGAGGACGCCGCTAAATGCATGGAGACTTATTCGGGAATGGCCTGGCAATTGTGCCAGCAAGCACGGCGCCATTTCAGCGGTGATACCACCGCAAACGACAACCTCAAGTCGATCCGCCGCCTGCCTGATTGTTTGAGATAGCGTTTGGACGCTGTCGAGGGCGGAATTCTTGCCGCCCCAGGCACTGCCCGCCGTCAATATTCTGTCCACCCCGATGTCGACAAGGATTTCGATCGCTGATCTGGAGTCACTCATGGCATCGAAAGCCCGGTGGAACGTAATGCTCAGCCGGTTCCGTTTCGCGGTGCGAACAAGCTGCCTCAGCGCACCCAAATGAATGTTGGCCTGCCGTCTTTGCAATGCAGCCAGAACCACGCCATTGGCACCGTAAGCAGCAGCTTGTTCGATTTGCCTGCACATGAGGTTTATCATCGGTTTGTCATATGAGAATGATCCGCTTGCGCCTGCGAAAACCGGGCGCACCATCACCATCAAACCCGGCAGCGCGCCCAAGGCTTCTCTGGCCGCCATTATGGCTTGATCGCTGGGTGTTAGGCCGTCATGCGCCATTTCAGCACACAACTCGATTCGTGATGCTCCGCCCTCGATCGCGGCACGTGTCCATTTGGCTATATTTTCCTGACTGTCCGCTGCAATCACAATTTCAACCGGTATCATCAGAATTGATCATACGCCTGAAATTGTTTAATGCGGCTCATTTGGAAACCGCATATAACAATCGATCTTTCAAGTAAGCGGCTTAAACGTCGCAAATCGCGTAATACGATCCATTAACCCCCGGCACCGTGTCGGTGCTCAGCGAGGTGGCATGAACGGCATGCAACGGCTAACCCACTCACATTACATACACATCTAACGCGAGTATGCTTTAGTGTCGACGGTAGAAAACAAGGATTTTGTAATTATGACAAGTTTTGGTGTGATTTCAGCGGCCGGTCTTGGTCTGTTCGTACTTTTAGCTCTGTATATTTTCTATGTAAATAGTCAGCGGCAACGCGGTATTTCCACCAAGTATTCCGTGACCTTGGTTGGAACCTTGGGGTTAATCGGCGTGGCACTGCTCCTGGTTGGTTCTGGGTTGATTTTTGTTCAGCCACAAGAGCGGGGTATGGTGCTGAGTGTCCTAAGCCCCACAGGATATCGCCCCGAGGCGCTCTCGCCTGGGGCACATTTCGTAACACCCGGACTTGAAACGGTTGTGCGCGTTCCAATTGGTCAGCAAGCGTATACCATGGCAAAGGCCGCAAGTGAAGGCCAGGTCAAAGGTGATGACAGCGTCAGCGCACGCACGAGTGACGGGCAGGAGGTTTTTATCGATGCCACGGTGCAGTATCAAGTCGATGAAACGAAAGTGCCCGAGCTGTTTATCAAGTGGCAGGATCGCTATGCTGATAATTTTGTCAGACCGCAAAGCCGTAGCATCATTTATAACGCTGTGAGCCAATACAAGGTGGAAGAGGTTTATAGCATTCGTCGCGCCGAGATTCAAAAGCGGGTTGAGGATGAGTTGCGCACCGTTTTTGAACGAAACGGGCTGCGCTTGACAGCGTTTCTGTTGCGCAATGTGACTTTCTCACCCGAGTATGCAAAGAGCATTGAAGAAAAACAGATCGCCCAGCAGAACGCAGAACGCGCGAAGTTCCTGGTGCAAAGTGAGGAACAAGAAGCGGCGCGTATCAGAGTGCAGGCCCAAGGAGCGGGTGATGCCGTCGTGACACGTGCAAAAGCAGACGGTGAGGCACAAATTATTCGTGCGAAAGCCGAGGCCGAAAGCCTGCGACAGGTTAGCGACGCACTGAAAAGCAACCCGGATCTTTTGACATTCCGATACATCGAGAAATTGGCGCCGACAATTCAAACGATATTGCTGCCCAGCAACCAGAGTTTGATATTGGACGCCAAAACACTGGTTTCGTCAAAGCCAATCGTACCAGCCGCGCCGGTAGTTCCAACCCCTGCGCCGCCGTCACTGGCACCCACAACCGTTATTACGAAATAGATTGTGATGACGAAATCCGGGCTTGGTGCAGGTGCACGTATAACCGGCTGTCGTAAACGACCAGAAACGCTGCGAACAGCATCGTGACCGGGGTCGCGAGGGCTGTCATTATCAAATTCCCGACAGTTATCGTTGCCGGTGATTGCAAGGCCACGGATAGTCTGGGTAACAAGAACGTCTGACCCGCGGACAATGGCAGAACAAAAAACAACGCTAAAATGAAAAACTGGATCAGACGCAGGATGGTAATGTGCAAGGTGACGTGACCAAACCAGCGCCATCCGAGTTGCGCTGAGTCAACGATGCCAGACACTAAGTTGGGTCGTTTCTGGCTCATGATGGCGCTGATTCGCAGCCGGAACAATGACTCAGCCAGGAACATCGCAAGCAATGCGCCACCGCCGATTAACCAGTGCTGTAAGGTGGGCGGTGGATTGCTTCCTGACGCAATGAGCGCAGCAACATAGCGACTCGATGTAGCATTGGGTTGCCGAAGTGAAAAACGAATGTATTCCAGTAAATCCGAGAACGGTGATCCTGGATTTGGTACCAGACCTTGGAGCGAGCGAATACCCAGGGTGCGGAGGAACGTTGTCGCATCCGGGGCACCCCTTGTAAACGCCACACCTTGACTGCTGGTGTCCACACGCAGATCACGAAGAAGCAGCATCATGGCATAGGCACCGGCGCAAATGAGCGTGCCATAGATAACGAATGAAAAGAGTAGCGCCGGCCACCGCAACATGGTCGCCCTCAAGGCGCCCATACCCGTGGCCGCAAGATTCGAAGCGTTGTGATGCAGTGCCAGCCAACTTATAACACCGCGCGCGATTGGCACGAGCAGTATCGCCATTCCGGCTTGGATGGCCCATTGCATCCAAAACATTGTGGCGAACGCGTTCTGTGAAATTGCACCGGGCGCCGATAGTTGTTGCCATCCGATGACGCTTGCAATCATGGTCGAGACAAATGCTGGAACCGCAAATCCCAGAAATGCAAAACACAATATTGCAGCAGAATGTTGTGCCATCACTTGGAGTGATTCGCGCCAGAGATCGGCGACGCCCAATTTGACCGTGACCGCCGACCTGGGTGCGGCCGAAACCGACACCACTTCCGGCGCAAAGAGTTGCGGTTTGTCAAGCGCAGTGAGCATCAAAAGATTATAGCTACGACGCGTCAGCCCAACATTAAGCGCCGCCGTAAATTACCTGGTTATGAGAGCGCACGCGCCGCGTCGATCCGTCCGCTCGCAATGGCGTGTCGAAAACGTGTGATGGTGTCCGCCACGCCGTCTGTCAAAGATCTATACGTCACCGCACCAAGTGCCTGATTTAGAGCAGTGTCATCGATTGCCTCGGGAAGGTTTACGGACACGGGTTTGTAGGTTACCTGACCGGCCATGGCGGGCTCGGCCAATTCAATCGCCGCAATTACTTCCTGCATATGCGCCATGTTGCCGCCAAGGTTATAGACGGGCGCTCCCGTGACCGACATGCGCGCCGCTTTGATAAATATCCCGGCCACATCGTCGGCGTGGTGAAACACAACCGTCCCCCCATACGAGATTTCGTAGGGTTTGCCGAGGGCAACGGCCAGCATGGCCTTGGTTGGCGTGCTTGTCATTCCCTGATCACGCCCGGGTCCATACACAACATACGGGCGAAGGCCGATACTTGGCAGTTTGTTCTCTTCCCAATAAATACGCGCCTGCCCCTCATTGGCGTCCTTGTAGACCCCATAGAGATTGCCCGGAGCGTGGCGTGCATCATGTGCCAGCGGCGCCTGTCCGTATAAATCCATGGCACCGTATACGGCTGCCGAGCTTGCATAGCTCAGCCCGCGAACGTGGTCGAGATGTCGCTTGCTGCTTTCCAGGACCACGGCCTGACCCACCATGTTTACCCTCGTGCCTAGCACCGGGTTTGCCCGCACAAAGGGGACCTGCAGCGCCGCCAGGTGCACGATGTGGGTGATTTTGTTCGCGCCAACAGCCTGATCAAATGCGTCAAAATCAGTAATGTCGCCGTAAATGAAATTGACACGGTCCATGGCCGCATCATCCATTATTAGTCTCAATCTATGTGCGTCACCCGGCAAGTCATATGTGGTTACATGCGTGCCTTCATCCACTAATCGTTTTACCACCCAAGCGCCCAGGCAGCCCAAAGCGCCGGTGACAAGGAATCTTTCTGTGCTCATGATCAAATTAAATCATAGTCTGGGCAAAGTCGGCAAATCTTTGTGCCAAGAGCGCAGATGGATGCCTCGCTATTGGCGAGCGAGAACGTCAACCAGCGCGATCCATTTTCCGTCTGAGAATTGATTGGCTACTGCAGTGTTGCTGGCGGTCAAAATGATCTTGCCATCCTTGATCGTAAGGGGCAGGTCTTCGGAGCGCGTTTTTGGCACAAATTCTCTGGCCATTAAACGGCCGCCTTTGGTAAAGATTGTGACCAGTTCCGTACCGCGCCTCACATAAAAGGTGCCCGTCGGCGTAAATGTGCTTCCTGCCGGATACCATATTGCGATATGCTCCTCTCCCGACTTGTAGCGCAGCGTGATGCATGAACCGACCGGTAACGCTGTCAGTACGGCTGGTCTTGTTGCCCGCGCGGTAACTTGTTCAAACAGAACGAGCTTGCAGACCGGCTGTTCAACGTACTGTTTCGTTGAAGTAATGCCCGGTGGCGTAGGTTCCGATGGCGCAGGTCGTGTTGCTTCAAGCGTGGGGGTAGTGGAAACGCTGGACAAAACCGTTGCCGTGATCGAAACTAGTTGATCATCCGTCGATGAACCGGTCGCCTGAGCCGGAATCTGCGTGATGCTCAAAGGTTTGCCATTGCGATCTCTATCTGTCGTGAGTACGTATCCGCCCGCAGGGCAATCACTGGCGGCATCAACCAAGCGCACCTGCGCCGTGACCTTGACCAAGGTTGTGCTACTCGCCAGAAGCGTTATGGTTATGTCAGCTGGCCTTGAATAGGCCGTAAAGTCACCAATTGCCACAAAGTCGCCGGCGTTGGTCGTGACGGTAACGCGCTCACCGTTTCCAATACGCACGTGTATAACCTGTTGGAGCTCGGAGCTCGGTGTGGTTAATGGATCGATTCGAAAGATTTCGGGCGTTGGTTGCGGACAAAGTCTGTGCTCCGCGGTGGGCAATGCCGGCGGACTGCCGCGGGGTGCTGAATTAGGTGCCGGCCCGAGAACAGTACAGGAGGTTACTGCCAGCAGCAGGATCGGTAGTACTAACTTCGTTGGGTTCAATGGTTCCTTCACCTGATTTTGTGCCCGAGTTGTCAGCAACAATGTGCGCCAGTATCCGATTGCTACCCTAGGCGCGCCGCAACGGCATCACCCATTTCGCGCGTGCCCAGCACCGAGGTTCCGGGGGACTTGATGTCGCCACATCGCAATCCATCCGCGAGCACTTTTTCAACCGCGCGCTCGATTCGGCTGGCTTGATCATGAAGACCAAAGCTCCAACGCAGCATCAGTGCCGAGCTCAAGATCATAGCCAAGGGATTGGCCACGCCTTTTCCAGTAATGTCGTGTGCGGCGCCATGGATTGGTTCATAAAGACCCCTGCGCAAACCATGTCGGTTGCGGTCGTCACCAAGGGACGCGCTGGGCAACATGCCCATGCTGCCCGTAATTTGGCTGGCCTCATCACTCAGAATGTCTCCGAAAAGATTGTCCATTGCACAAACATCATAATTGCGGGGGGCGCGCAACAGGTGCATGGCCAACGCATCGGCAAAGACGTCCTCATAGTGCACATCAGGATATTCGCTGCGAACCTCATTTGCCACTTCACGCCACAAGCGACCCGACGCCATGACGTTGGCCTTGTCGGCACTGGTGACTTTGTTTCTTCGGCCACGTGCGAGCTCGAATGCCATGACCATTAGGCGTCGAATCTCGGCCTCGGTATAGTAATTGGCATCAGTTGCCTCGCGATTTGGTTTGATTCCACGATTAAATTTGGGTTCGCCAAAGTAGCTGCCTCCCGTGAGCTCACGCAGAATAATCACATCGGTGCCACGGACGATTTCAGGTTTTAGCGGGCTGCTGTCGATAAGCGCTTCATAAACTTTGACCGGGCGCAGGTTGGCAAATAAGCCCAACCCTTTGCGCAGACCCAGGATCGCCTGTTCCGGCCGAACCGGCGCCTTTGGGTTGGCGTCAAATTCCGGGGCGCCAACCGCGCCAAACAGCACGGCGTCAGCATTGCGCGCGATTTCGAGGGTGTTTGACGCCAGTGCGGCCCCGTGTTTGTAAATGGCGCATGCACCCACGTCACTCGATGTGAATGAGCAATCGAGCTTTAGCGCTTCCAGCACCTTGATCGCTTCGGAAAATACCTCGGGTCCAATACCGTCGCCGGGGAACAGTGCAATATTTAGATTCATAGTTGTGGCGGCTAATTCTAGTCAGCACTGGGCGTGGGCGCGTACATTTGCGCGGCAGTAACGTGCTCGGGCAGGATTTTGTAGCGTACCCGTTGTTCATCCGGATGCCCTCCGAATTTTTCGATACCCATGTAGCGCTTAGCCAGAAAGTTGATGTGGGCCCAGCCCGTGTCATCTGTAATTTCAATCACCGTGCCACGAACGGCCAGCCAACGCGCACGGTTATCAGGGTCAAGAATGATGATCGATACCCGCGGTCGTTTGCGGATAATGCGATCCTTAAGCCGGCCTTTTTCGGTGTTGAAAAAGATGCAACCTTCGTCAAAATTGAACCAAATTGGTGTCAGCTGAATACTGTCATCTCCAAGCCGGGTGGCAAGTGTCATTAGCAGCGGGCGATCAACCAAATCCCGCGCATGATCCGGTATCTGAATAGGTGTGGACATCGTAGACAGATTCTACGTGTCTCGTGACATTCTCACAGCTCGGTGTCACGCCGCGAATATAAGCAGCGGCGAGTTGGTATTCATGTTCAGTGGCCAGATGCTCCAACATGAGAGGTGTATCTGGATCAAGCTGTGCGAGGTTGGCGAGATACACCGCGTAATCAAGCCTGCCAAGACCGGGCCGAACCTCGTCGAGCTGCACGTGCCCCTTGGTGCTTAAACTAATATCTTTGGCGTGACACGATTTAATGCGTGATCCCAATAGGCCGCGCGGTAGCCGTTGGCTTCAACAGCAACCACTCATTCCGATGACGTTGCAAAGTTTTGAAACAACGGGCCGCCAAGTCTCATGATTTCGTTTGCTCGCCGCAAAAGCAAGGCGACGGGTAAAATTGGACCTCTTTGGTCACGCTAGGATTGTAGCTTGGCCGGCAATTAGCATGACACCACCGCCCTTTACATTTGCGCAATATCAGCCACGCGGGCTTGAAATTATTGACGTGACCCTGCGCGAAGGACAGCAAAGCCCGCTGCTGCATGATCACTTCAAGTATTTTCTAACCACGCAAGACAAACAGGAGATCGTGCGCGCGCTAATCCTGTATGGTGTCAAGTTTGTAGAAATGTTCGCACCGCTGGTAAGCCCGCGCGAAAGCGAGGACTTTGCCGCGGTCCGACAGACCCGGGATGAATTAATAACGCAGAAAGGATATACCTTTTTGCTGGCCCACGTGCGCACTCATCCGGACGACGTCGAAAGCGCGATCCGCGCAGGCGCCGATGGCCTTAGCTTCTTTATTGGCACGAGCGACAGCAGTATCCGACATAAACATGGCCTTGGGTTGGGCGAGCTGACTGTGCGTGCCAGAACTTTGATAGAGCAGGTAAAGCGCGACTATCCGTGGCTCATTTTGCGCTTTAGTGGTGAGGATGCCTTTCGAACCAGTGAGGCTGATTTGTTTCGTGTCTATGACGAAATCGCTCCGCTGGTGGATCGACTGGGCACGCCGGATACGGTGGGTGTGGCCACGCCTGATTGGGTGCAGAGTAGAGTCAAGGCGCTTCGAAGTCGGTATCCGACAATTGACCTTGAAGGGCATTTTCACAATGATCGGGGCTTCTCAACAGTTAACGCGTTGGCGGCGGTCAAGGCCGGTATGCGATTCATGAACACAAGCCTGCTTGGCCTGGGTGAGCGCAGCGGAATTACCAGCATGACCGCGCTGATCTATAACCTCTATATCGACAAGGCATACGAAAATCTCGATGGTTATCACCTGCGGGGTTCATACCCGATGAATGTGTTGATGGCGGACAAGCTGAAGATGCTCGTGCCCAGCACCGAGCCTGTTTGCTTGACCAACCGCACCCATGCCGCCGGCGTACACGGAAAGGCGGTGATCAACAATACCGAGACCTATGAGGCGCACCCATTGGATCAATTTGGTGTTACGGAAAGCGAAGTGTTGCTGGGGCCGTTGACTGGATGGAACGTGATTCACTATTTTCTTCATGAAATTTGCGGATTCGATGTCGATGATGCCACGGCCAAGGCAATTGCCGTTACGTACAAAACTCAGGTGTATCACCTCGCGCCCGGTGTGGCGCCATCAGGGTTGTTGATCGCCATCGCAGAAAATGAATACGGACTCCGCGCTAAAAAGGTGCCCGAGGAATTTAGAAACCAGGTCGTTCAGCGAATGACGGATCCGGATGATGAGGACGCAGGAGCGGAGCAGGTTTCACAAGTGTCGCACAGTGGCGGAATCATTCTTCGCAGCAAGCGTTGAAGGTGTTTTGACGGCTGTTCCGGTTCACGTGCCCGGCACGGAATTGATCATTCGGTAGTGCACTTGACGTCAACCAACTTGCCCGTGAATTCGTCCACTTTCAGCCGGTCACCGCTTTTGATTAATTTGTATAGGTAATCACGTGTCTCGCACACGCTTTTGCCGCTCACTTTGCTTGAGTATTTCCAGGCTTCACGACTGGTAACGGTGGCGCCGTTTGCATCGGTTGTGACCACGGGCGTGCCAAGATAGCGCATGCTGGATTGGATTGTGCGTTTATCCACACCGCCAACAGCCAGAGAGGCGGGTACTTTTGTGTTCAAAAAATCCTGCACGCCAACCAGTGCCGACCCCTGCCAATTTGCCTCCAAGTCAGCGACTGTAACCTTGCCCAACAGGTAGGCCATGACTTGCAGGTTGATTTCGCTGACAAAGTTCACGGCTGCGGTTGAATCAGGGGACACCTGCGTAGCGGTGGCAACAGGTGTTTGGAACGCGGTCGCTGTCGCTTGGGGTGTTGCCGTTTGGGTTGGCGGACCGGGTGTTTGCGTGGGGGTTACTGTCGGGCTTAGCGTTGGGCGTATCGATACGCTTGGGGTTGCAACTGAAATCACACCCGTTGAAATCACGCTGACATTTGCCGCAGGAAATGTGACCACCGCGGTTGAGGTTGCAGGTGCCGGCGTTTCTGTCACCGGCAATGGTGTCGAGCTAACCAGGATAACCAGCCGCGACGTTGGAACAGGCGGGATGGTTGAGATTGCCCGGGCGCTTGGTTCCACTGTGGCGGTTGGGGCGGCTTGCACCTGGCGCCGCGCAGCAAGCAAGACCAGTGTCCCGATCAGCAGGATCGCGATGAGTGGAATAAGGAACAAGCGGGCAACGCGCTGGGTGATTGCGGGTGATCGGCTGTTGGTGGTTTCAGGCGGTGCAGCCGGGCTATCGTTGATCTGGACGGGAATGTGCGCCGGTCCAAGATCGCCTGCAGCGGACGTTCCAACCGCGGCGACCGTTGCAGGCACCGGTCCCCCGCCGTGTAGCTGCTCAACCAGGACGCCGAGTTGTTCAAGTTTTCGCTTTTGACGCGCCTGCTCGACCAATTCTCGGGTTCGCCCAAAGTGTCCGATACCATGCAGCGATTCATAATCGATGCCAAGTGACGATGCAAGTGACGTCAGTTGGTCATCGTTAAGCGTCAGTAATGCGTCACGCAGGTCAGGCACGTTCATAACGGAATATTGCCATGCTTTCGCGGTGGATTTGAATCGCGTTTGTTGCGCAACATTTCCAGCGCATTAATCAGTCGTGGGCGGGTCTCGCGGGGCTCAATTATGTCGTCCACATAACCGCGCGCCGCGGCGACATACGGATTGCTGACCTGGTCGCGATAGTCGTTTGCCAGGGCCACTTTCTTTGCGGCCGGGTTATCGGCGGCGCTAATTTCGCGACGGTTCACAACGCTGACGGCGCCATCCGGGCCCATGACCGCCAGCTCTGCGGTGGGCCAGGCAAGCGTTAAATCGCCACGCGTGGCGCGCGGGCTCATCACACAGTAGGCGCCGCCATACGCTTTTCTGGTGATCACGCAAATTTTGGGAACGGTTGCCTCGCAATACGCATAGAGCAGTTTTGCGCCACTTCGAATAATCCCACCATGTTCCTGGCCTACGCCGGGTAGAAAACCCGGCACATCTTCGAATGTAATGATGGGAATGTTAAAGGAATCACAGAACCGGACGAATCGGGCGGCTTTTTCGCTGGCATTAATATCAAGCACACCGGCTAAAACCTGGGGCTGATTCGCAACAATACCAACTGAGAACCCGCCCAGTCGCGCAAACCCGACTACGACATTTTGGGCGAAGTGTTCCTGGATTTCAAAGAACTGGCCGTCATCGGTGATCTTCCGGATGGCTTCCTTGATGTCGTATGGCTTGTTGGCATTGTCGGGGACCAGAGCGTCAAGAGACTCATCCATGCGCAGCGGATCATCCTTGCTTTTGACAAATGGCGGCTCTTCCATGTTGTTGCTCGGCAGATAGCTTAACAACACGCGCTGTAGAAAAAGGCAGTCGCCTTCGCTGTCTGCGGCAAAGTGGGCCACGCCGCTTTTGGTGTTGTGAACCGTGGCGCCTCCAAGATCCTCAAACGTCACATCCTCATGCGTTACCGTTTTGACCACATCCGGGCCGGTCAAAAACATGTAACTTGTGTTTTTGACCATAAAAATGAAGTCGGTCAATGCCGGGCTGTATACCGCGCCACCCGCACAAGGCCCCATGATGGCACTCAACTGCGGCACCACGCCGCTGCACAGGACGTTGTTAAGGAAAATATCGCTGTATCCGGTAAGGGCCACGATCCCTTCCTGGATTCGCGCACCACCGCTGTCATTTATGCCAATTATGGGCGCGCCGTTTTTGAGCGCCATCTGCTGAATTTTGACGATTTTCCCGGCGTGAGCTTCTCCCAAACTTCCGCCCAGCACGGAAAAGTCCTGCGAGTACACATACACGAGGCGACCATCCACCGTTCCCCAACCCGTAACCACGCCGTCGGTCAAGGAATTGGCGCCGACCGTTCCGGGTCGCCCCGTCACAAATGCGTCCAGTTCCCTAAAAGAACCCTTGTCCAATAGTATTTCCAGGCGTTCACGGGCGGTCAATCGACCCTTTGCGCGTTGGGCGGCGATTTTTTCCTGACCGCCTCCATTTAGCGTTAACGCGCGCGCTTTTCTGAGTTTTAGAGTTTTTGGATCAATGGTCATGTATTTTTCAGATGGTGTTGGGTGGGCGCGATGCGGCCGAGGTGTTTTTCTGCACAGGCGCGTTGCCTAAGTGCCAATAGGACCGTAATCACGCCAGCCAAGGCTGAAACCAGTGCTCGTGCGCCCAAAGCGGCTTGTGCCTCGCTGTTGCCGCTTAGCAGAACAAAATTTGCCCACTGGTGCACTAGGTAGGCCAACATACTCAGGATTGTAACCCGCGCAATCCGGGTTTGCAGTCGGTTTACCGCGATACTCAATCCAACGAAGGCGCCGCTCCAAATAAGGGCGCAGCTTCCGAGGTAGACCGGATTGAACGCGGTCTGCAATTCTGGGAGCGTGCGCCAAATTAGTAGAAACGCCAAACCCCGCCAGAAATTGGCCGCTGCAAATAGAGCCAGCCATACTCGCAAAATCATGACAGCTGCGCGAGTACCGATGCCGCGGTCTCGCATGCCCGGGTGGGTGCAAAACTTCCGCCATTCAGCGCCGCAATAACGCCTGGAAACTGGGCCAGCGGTAGGACGGTCGGCAGACCGCTGGAAGTACGAATGGTGACGCCGTTGTGCCAGGCCTCGGTGCTGTCATAAAGCTCATGAAGATAGCGGCGCAGAAACCGATGAATGTCCTCCACGGGATCGGTAACAGAAGGAACGGCCTGCTGAGCCATGATCCGCACGCTGCCCTGTGAATCCTGGGCGATGAGCATTCGACCCTGATCAACGCACAACGGAAGACCCGCGTCGATCGTATTCACGCGGATCGGTGTGTGTGTTGGCCGGGACTGCCAGGCCACGCAACGAACCACGTCAAATTGCTGCCGGGTTTCCGGGGCCAGCAACCCGGTATATGCGCCGGTGGCCACCACGCAGTTGCGCGCGCGTAGTGTGTAGCCTTCCGCCAGCGCGCTCACCGTATGCCCATCCGATTCCAGCCGAGATATTTCGAGACCTTCGCGGATGAATATCCTTGGATGAGACAACAAATCCAGGGTGCATGCGTGCAGCTGGCACCAAAGCCCTGGTTGCGTTCCTTGTGCGCTCAATCTGGGTTGATCCGGCGTGCCCGCATCGGCCAGCGCAACGGTTGCTTCGGCGGTCGTCCACCCGCGTGCGCGGGCCAGGACAATCAACTGCTCAAAGTTTCGTTGACCGCGCTCGCCATCTGCTGGATCGGCAAGCAGCAAGCCAGGTGACAGCTGCGTGGACCCTGACGCCACGCGTGCCGCTTCCACGACCACAACATTGTGGCCTGATTCCGCCAGCACGTGGGCAATCATGGCGCCGGTGAAGCCAGCGCCGACAATCAGCACATCGGGGTCAGAGCGGAGCATTGAGATAGGCCAGCACTTCTTCCGGGTGCCCGTCCGGCTTCACGCCCGAAAATATGTGTTCGATTTTTCCCGTCTTGTCGACTATGACCGTGGTGCGTGCAACGCCCATATATTTGCGACCCATAAAAGTCTTTTCAACCCACAAACCCAGCGGGTCAATCACGGTCCGATCAGGATCTGACAGCAATGGGAAATTCAAGTCAAACTTTTTCTTAAATTTGCCGTGTGATTTGACCGGATCAGGGCTCACGCCAAACACGGGCACTCCTAAATTGCCAAAGAAAGGCAGGTTGTCGCGAAATTGGCAGGCTTCAATGGTGCAGCCGGGCGTGTCATCTTTTGGATAAAAATACAACACATAGCGCCTGCCCATGAGGCCGCTCGCGCTGACCGACTCGCCCGAGTCGGAATCCAAGATAAACCCAGGTATTGCATCGCCAATTTGAGACATAAACTGGATTATAGAGTGGCAGTCTCCGGCTTCGCATGTCCTTCACATAACATCTTTTTTTCATGAGGAGGAAAAAGGATGGGCATGGCATGATTTGCTGCACCACTGGGGTTTTTGCGGGGTGTGGCGATGTTTTGCATGTCCTTAAATGTCCTCAAAACAAGAATTTTTTCGAGCATGAGGACATTTGGATGGGCATGGAAGGCACTGGATTTGGTCGACGTTCGGGGCGCGGACATGCAACAACCAGAACATAAGTTCTTTAGGGTGTCATGAGAGTCCGCGGTCGTTGGTCCGTACAGGCACGTAAGCTGTTTGGTTGGACTTACGATGAAACCAATGTCGTTGCGCCTGGTATCTGATTGCAAGCGACTCGCTGACAAAGTAGCCGGGAACTTCGAACGCGCAAAGCGCGTTCGAAGTTATTGCGCACTCCCAAGTTTTATGAACGTAAATTGTGCCGATCCGCAGTCGCGAATTCGGGCTGCGCTCATGGCTCAGAAGGTCACTAAGTGTTTCCGTCGCCCTTCGATTTGCGACCCAGCGCTGCTGCAGCGACCGTGGCCGCTGCGCCTGCAAGCCCGGCCAGACCCGCGCCGGCGCCACCGCCCGTACCACCGTCTCCGGCATCTTTACCGCTGGTACCCGATTGTCCGGAGCCGATGTCTCCGTCGGTGCGGAATGAACTGTTTGGATTGGCTGTCGTTTCCCCGGCCTTGGGGCCAGTTGGTGCGGCATCGCCCGCCGCTGCGCTGCCACCGCCCAAGCCACTCCCGCCCGAGAATCCGCCACCACTCCCGCTTGAGCTTCCGGAGCTGGCGGGGTCTCCGCCGCCGCCACCACCACCGCCGCTACTTTGGGGTGGGGCGGTTTCGGGCTTTGCGGCTGTCGGGTCGGCAGACGGGCTGCCACCACCGCTTGATCCACCACCGCTACCACTGCCACTTCCACCGCCGGTGCCGCCTCCCGTACCAGAACCGCTACCGGCGCCGTCCGCGGCAGTCCGCGCACCCGTTCCTGACGATCCAGGCGTGCCGCCCAATTCATTTTCGAAGGCATCAATGGCTTTGTTCCACGTCCCGGTTCCGTTTTGTTCGATATCGTCCAACGTGGCGATATCCGGATCGGTTGAGCCCGAGCTTGAACCACCTGAGCCGGACTGACCGTCAAAGTCAGCAGAGTCATCAAAATCTCCGTTTTCACTCCCACCGCCCGATGATCCCGCGCCGCCGCCCAAACTATTTTCGAATGCTCCAATGGCTGCGTTCCATGAACCGGTTCCATTTTGGGCAATATCATCCAGGGTGGCAATATCCGGATCGCCTGCGGAACCGTTTCCAGAACCGGAGCCATTTGATCCGCCGCCTGTGGAATCATCGCCGCCACCCGCATTATCCGAAGCTGAATCGGAGCCGGCTCCGGAACCGGTTGTTGCACCACCTGCGAATGCCGCGCCACCACCACCACCTTGACCAGTCAACGTGTTTACGAGGTCGCCGATGTTCTTGATGACGTCACCAATAGCGGCACCCAAGCCGCCGGCCATCGCACCCGCTGCAGCAGCCATACCCGCCGCATCCAGGCCACTACCCGATCCATTGCCATTGGTTCCGGTTGGCGCGCCAAATTGTGCACCACCGCCACCCGAGCCCCCGATACTACCGGTGCCAGCACCCGAACTCGCCACACTTCCAGATGAGCCGCCTGTTGAACCGCCGCCAGTTCCACCATTGGCGCCGTCAGTGCCTGTCCCGCCATTTGAATTTGTACGATCGGCTTCTCCGTGCTCGTGCGGCTTTTTTAGGGCTGCGCCAGCATCGCGCTCCGCGCCACGCATTACCTGGGCGATGCCACCCGTGATTTGAGCACCCAGTGTTAGGGCAAAAATGAGGCGTTTGAGCGCCGGGAAAATGACGCTGTCCATCTCGTCATAAAACGCGCGTGATCCCTTGCCCTCCCAATCACCGCCTCGCAGCACTTCCACGTGCTGTTTCAGCGTCTGCACAACACCTTGCTGCAAGTCTGCAGCACGTTTGAAGTCTTGTGCTATTTTGTTGAGCTCGTCAAAATTGGCCCGGATGCGGGGTGCTGCCATTGGTTCTACTCCTCGTGTCAGTGGTTCGCAGGACTAAAAAACGGGGCGCAACTCGTGTGTCGAGTGCGCCCCTGTTTGCGCTTGATCTAATTCAAGCAGTCACGTTACTTCAAGCCCTCGCCAAAGTAGCTCTTGCCTTTGATGTCACCGTTGATGTGATCCTTGACCGCATTGCTCAGGTCCGAAGCAAACTCGTGGCAAAGCTTGACCAGCTTCTTGATTTGCTTGTCAATATTTTCCAGGTAGTTTGCAAGCGCCAACGAGGTGCCGCCGCTCAGGAATGCCGTCGCGCGCAAAATGTTGATTGCGGCGGTGAGTGCTTTGTCGATGCCGTCCAGGACATCGGCCTGGGTCTTGAAACCGGTGGACACCGCGCGCATCACCGTGTAGTCCATTTGAACAATATTTCCAGCCATTGTTGTTGCTCCTAATTTATGTGCCTTTGATGATTGCTTGCGCAATCGGTTCAAAAACGTGTGTGATTACAGGGTTGACCTAGAATATTTTGCCGACGGCGTCGCCGAGCTTGCCGACCAGACCGCTGCTTTCAGAGTCAGCGTTCTCCATGATGCTGGTCGCATCGGTCAGGTTTGTGTTGATGCCCATGATGGCCGCAATCAATGCTGCAATAACCGGCATAATCTTGCGGGCCACGTCGGCCTCAAACTCGTCGGCGTCACCACCGATCCAGGATTGCTTGATCAAGGGCGGAAACTTCTGGATGGCGCCCATAACGCCCTGGGCCGCACTGTGATTCTGCGTTACGGTGCTCATCACGCTTTCGACTTCGCTGCGGACAAACTGAATAAGCATGTTCATGATTGTTGTTCTCTCTTTTTAAAATATTGAAACTAGTTCGTGAAGAGATCCTTGGCCTGGCCGACAGCTTCCTTGTTGGCTTCCATCGCGTCGGTCACATCGCCGGCCAGTTCGTTCATCTTGTCTTCGATGCGGGTCATTTTGTCCTTCCAGGTGGTGTTGATCAACTCTGCAAAGGCCTTGCCGGCATCACCAAGAAGAGCGCCATCGGTAATGCTCTTGGCAATCTTTTCCAGTTCTTTCTGTGTCGTGGTGAGGTCATTGTGCGCCTTTACAAAGGCCTTGGACATTGCCTCCATCGACTGATAATTCATTCGTTCATCTGCCATTTTTGTTGCTCCCTGGCCCGTGTAACCGAGCCAAAATAAGGTTTGTTCCTATTGACTGTTGATTACGCGTCGTATGACCAGTTCTTGAGCGCATCGTGCGCTTCCTTTTCGGCCTTGCGCATGACGTTGGAAATTGCGTTGGTGATTTTGGCACCTTCCACCAGGGCGTGATTCAGGTTTCGCAGCGCGGGCAGAATTGCGCCGCCCATTTCGCTGTAAAACGCCTTGGCACCCTTGCCAATCCAATCTCCACCCTCGAGGGTGTCCATGTTTGAGCGCAGGTTGTCACTCATTTGCTTAATCGCGTCGGACTGAGCACTGAATGTCTGGCTCATTTGCTTGAGCTCGTCGTGATTTGCACGAATCTTTGCAGCTGCCATTTTGTATCTCCTTTAATAAATTAGTTTTTCGATTTCGTTTGGTTATCGACCTTGAGAACAGAATAGCAGGGTCGGCGTCCCAAAGAAAGGGGAGCTTTGTCCCATTTTCCGGGAATTATTCCGGGAAGTTCTTGGGAAAAGTGTCACATTTGAGCCGGGAATGTGTAGTTATTACACTATGTAACCCAACAAAAAAGGCATCGGGTGTGAATTCCGATGCCTTCTTTTTAGTTTGGGGGCCGGTGCTATCTGCCGAGCGAACTCAAAAACTGAACCAGGTTTGCCAAATCGTCAGCCTTGATTGTGGTTGCAAATGTCTGGGGCATCACGCCGGCCGCGCACGGACCTTGCGGGCAATCAGGATAAATATACTGGTTGGGAACCAGAATGGATTCTTTTATGTAATCTTCGGGTGTCGTTGCCTTGCCGCCCGCCGCCTTATATTCGAGGCTGGTAATGATTGTTTTGGCATCGGCATAAATCTTGCTCAGGGCTGGCCCGGTTCCACCCTGATTGCCAACACCCTTTACCGCGTGGCAGGCGGTGCACCCGGCGGCGCCAAGATAAACAGCTTTGCCGGCTTCCTGCGCCGGCGTCAATGGGGCCGGTGTGGGTGCAGGGCCACTCTCGGACCCGGGTTTTAGCGAGTCTATGACGCCAACAGTAAACGGCTGCTTCTTCCAGTTGATTACAAACCGGGTCACATTGTCAACCTGATCCGGGCGCAACGGCCCACCGTAAAGATTGCTAAACACCGGGTGTGGCGCACCCCAGATAGCGCTGCTCTTGACCGGCATGCCGGCTGCGGTAACGCTCGCTACATATTGTTCTATGGTGCCGCCGTAGCCAAGATCCTTCAGGCGCTGGCTCGGAAAATTGATTACATTTCCACTCGCATCCTGCTCGGCTTTTCCGTTTACAAACTTTGGCCCACCCAGGAAATTCAAACTGCTGATGGCGGGTCCCTGTCCGTCCACACCCTTGCCCTGCACGCCATGGCAGCGGGAACACTGTTGAATGTAGTTGTTAGCGCCGGCCTCTATAAGTCGGCCGTTGAATTGATCATCCCGCTCTTTTAAGGTGTCGGCCGCGATGTCGGAAATGCCTGCGGCGGCGCAAACACCCAAGGCAATGAGAATCGAGAAGAGACCAGCAAAAATACGTACAGGATAGGATGGTTTAAAAACCAGCAGTTTGCTAAGCATGTCTATTTGGCGTATCCGGAATCGGCGTGAATGTAAGCGTCCTTGGTGAAGAGCTGGGGAATGCCTTGATCATCCGTATAGGAGATGTTGATCGTAAATCTGCGCACGTTGGTTTGCAGGTTGCTGATTACAACGGTGCCATCCGCTTCACGATCCAACACGCGGCCGAGTGGATCCCGCACATCCTTCTTCTCTTCCATCAACATGTAAATGTCTTTGATGACCGCATTCAACTGTGGCGCATTGGCAATCGCGGGATCGCCGGTGATTTTGTAAGTGCCGGGCGGGAGCTGGTCATATGGTATCGCCTTGACCAGGCTTTCACCCTCGTCTGGAATAAATTCCTGACCAACTTCCACCGGCGGGTTGGCTCCGACATATCCAAACCCAGTCGCCGGCACGCCAGTTGGTATTCCACCCAGCGATAGATACAGAATAAGCAGCTCAAACACGATGCCAATACCAAGTGCGATTTTGCGGTCCTTGTAGCGCCTGCTTGGGTTTGGATCCAGATACGGAATTGCAAACAGTCCCACGATAATGATGGGCGGAATAACAATCCCCCACAGGGTTTTTGGCGTTAGACCAAGTCCGGCGACGAACTTATCCAATGGTATCGCCAGGCTCTCTGGCAGGAACGGAATTATGTGCGGAATCTTGATCAGACCCTGCAGCCAATAGAAATACCAGGGCGCAACCGTGTGCAACGGGGTAATCTGCGGATTGCTGTGTGTTTCAAACGGCGCCCCGGCATACCAAGTCACGCACGACAATGCCAGAAGCCCGGTGGCCACTGCAGCATACATGATTTCATTGGTGGCTATATCCGGAAGGAACGGCACGCGCTGCTCAGGTCGCACCTTTCTGGCAGTGTCGTCACCGACTTTTTCCATGTGTGGCGGGAGGCTGATTCCAAACCGGACCACCTTGTAATAATGCACACTTAGGAAAACAATGCCAATGGCCGGAAAAAGCAAGACGTGGAATAAGTAGAACCGCAGCAGGCCTCCCGCACCAATATCCGGGGCGCCGCGCAAGAGCAGGTTAACCTGTGGGCCCACCAGGGGCGCGGCATCAGCCATGCTTGTTCCAATCGTGACCGCCCAAAACGCCAATTGATCCCACGGAAGCAGGTAGCCGCTAAATGACAGAAACATGGTCATTATTAGCAGCATCACACCCGTAAACCACGTAAATTGGCGGGGCTTTTTGTAGCTCCCCGTGGCAAACGTTCGCCACATGTGCAGTGTAACAATGATGACCATAAGCTCTGCGCCAAGGCGGTGCAGATTGCGCATAAACGTTCCAAATGGGACGTTGGTCATGATGTCAATCATGTTGGCATATGCCCGCTCGGGCGATGGGGTGTAGAACACCATCAAAAATATGCCGGTAATGATCTCAATCGCAAAGAAGAGCGCAGACAGGTAGCCCAGGCGAAAAGTGGGATACAGTGTGGTGACGGCCTCGTGATAAAAGCTTGGGCGAATGTGAAACCAGAACGCTTCGGTATGGGGATACACACGCGGATTTGGCTTTGGTGGCGCATCGCCCCGCAAAATGCCGCGCACATCATTCCAGCTCAACCCGGCTGTTGCCCGGGTAAACAAATCGTCGGCGCGCTGAGCCAACGTGGCTTTTACGCCAAATTCCTTGACCTCGTCAATCAAGTCCTTGCCAATTACTGACATATTGCGAAACTCCTCAAAAAACTTGCTGCAGGCGATACCCGAACTTGGGTAAGCGTTTCAACAGCCTTAGCGTGCAATCCCCGTAACCTTGCCACCAGTATTTACGTTCATAAACACGGCGTTCGGATATTTTGAAATGTCCACGGGTTCGCCCGCGGTCGTAGCGTAGAGCACTTTTTCTCCCGCATCCAACAATTCAAACTGGAAATGATCCAAGCCTCGGGGTGCGGGACCGGCGTGATATGTTCCATCGTAGTTGAACTGCGATCCATGACACGGACATGCGAAAATTTTCGCGGCGGCATCCCATTTAAAAATGCAGCCCAGATGGGTGCATATCTTGTAGTGCGCCATCAATCCCGCGTTGGTGAAGACCATCCAGAACTTGCCAACTTCGTTCGCGATCGGATCCCCCAGCTGCTTTGGAAAGTCAGCGAGCGCGGTCTTTATTTTGCCGCCGAACTCGCCCGCGCGAAAGCGCGGAAATGCGAACAGCAGGGTAAGTGCAGTGGACTCTGCAAGCAGTAGGGCCATTGAGGCACCCCACACATAATTCAAGAATTCGCGACGCGTGACACCAGTGGGAATATTGAGGGTGTTTGCATTTTCCACAACCCTGATCCCGCCCAAAATGGCGGCGCCGCTTGCCTGGGGCCGCAAGTTTCCGGCGTTGGAAGCGATAATCTGAGTCAATGGTCGCTGAATCACCAAATTTGGGTTGGCCGGCTTTGGCAACGCTGCGGGCCCGCTGGCGGTGACCGGCGCCGCGGTTGCAACGGCCGCCTTTGCCGTAGTTGCCGGCGCTGCTGGTTTGGCCGGCACGGCAGGCATTGCAGCACCAGACTGCGCTGCCA
>JANXLU010000040.1 GCA_025354985.1 Chloroflexota bacterium | reverse complement strand
TGCTACCAGGATTCCCCCCGCCGCGCCCACAGCATCGCCGCCCAGGGTGGCATCAACGCCGCCAAGAACTAAACGCCGTCCAAACGCTCCGATGCAAAACCCGCAGACCGCGCCCGCAAATTTGGCCGTCTCAAAGAACGTCAGCCCAAAAATTTGTCGCTGTTGAGCGCACAAAATCGCGCCGGCTGATCTACAATATCAGAGGACTTCTGTCCGGTACCTGCTCAGAAGGCACGGTGCACACATGGCCAAACACACAATAACGATGCCCCGCGTCAACCATTTTGCCGGGCGTGGCCGGATTCATTGTGGTCCTGGCGACTACCGCGCCGTTCCGCAGGCCGTTCCGCAGCCACCATCATGGCGGCACCCAACCTGAGCGAGGCCAATCCCCTGACGCGTGGCGCAAGCGGCCGGGCGGCAACCGTGCCCAATCAAACCTATCGATTACCTCACCACATGACATGGAAATACTAATCTTTGGCGGAACCCGGTTTATGGGCAGGCACCTTTCGCGTGCATTGCTGGCGGCCGGCCACGGTGTCACGATTGCCAACCGCGGCACGCGTGAGCCGGTGCCGGGCGTGCGACACATCGTGTGCGATCGCAATGACCCGCGGGCGTTGGACCCGCTGATCGCGTTGCCGTTTGACCACATTGTGGACTTCTCGGCCTACGATTCGCGCTGGGTGGAGCAGGCGGGCGCGGCCTTCAAGGGGCGGATCAAGCGCTACATCTTCATCTCCAGCGGAGCGGTCTACCTGCGCTCAGAGCGCTTTCCCGTTCAGGAGCACTTCCCGCTGGGCGCCCAGGGCGCGCATCCCGAGTATTCGCAGCAGAAGATCCGTTCGGAGGGCCTGCTGGTGGACTTCAGCCGCAATGGCTACTTTGAGACGGTCTCATGCCGCCTGCCCTACGTGCTGGGCTCGGAAGACTACGAGGATCGCGAGGCCTTCGTGCTCAGCCGGTTGCTGGCCGGCCGCCCGATCGTGGTGCCCGACCATGGCAACGCCATGCACTCATTCGTGTTCGCGGGAGACGTGGCAACCGCCATCCACAAGTTGTTGACCGCTGGTGCGCATGTGAGCGGTCAGGCCTTTAACATCGCCTATCCCGAGACAAGCACCACCATGGGTTTCATCCTCGCGTGTGCCGAGGTGTGTGGCAAAACGCCGCGCCTATACCCGCTCAACCTCGAGGCCGCCGGTCTGGCCACCGAACGGTTCGATCTCAAGGACCTGCTGTTCCCGTTCCCACAGAGCAACGGTCAGCTGGACACCACCAAGCTCACCAAATACGTGGGGTTCACACCTTCAAATTCCCTGTTTGACATGATCCAGGAGTTCTACGCCTGGTGGCTCAAGCGCGGTGATACCGCCCCGCGCGTCTACCCGCGCGAGACCCAGGCGCTGCAGGCGCTGGGGTTGTAGCAGGCCGGGCGTGGGGCGCACAGTCTGCGCCACCACCACACGCCCATCACGGTGCGGGCCTGACCGATACCGGCTGCCGCCGCGCGTCCATCACCAGGGTGCAGGCCACGATCGCGATTAGGGGTGTCAGCAAAACGCCGATGAACACATAGGTGCCCGGATTGGCGGGGTTAAACTCGCTCCAGGCGCGGGCCACGCCGATCAAAATGAAGATGATGGAGAGCCCCTGCGATTGCAGGATCACCCGCGCGCTGCTCCATCGCGCGTCCAGTCCGATGCCAAGGCCCACCAACCCCTGCAGCGCAAACATCGCGGCGGCCACGCGCGCGGTCAGCGGCGTGAGCGGCCACGGCCACACCGCCACCATAGTTCCGGGTGAAAGGAACAACAGCGCGCTGACCACGACCGCGATGACGCCGGCCGCACCCATCGCCCACCGGAAGGCGATCGGGATAACCGCATCCCGGTCGTCGGGCGTGCCCGGGTCTGTCCGCCGGTTGCTAAGCCACACCGCAGGAACCAGGAACGGAGTGATCAGATAGACCACGGTCCATGTGACGAACGAGGCGCTCGCATGGTTGAACTTGTCCCAATGCAACAGCGTCGCGATGCCCAGGATTGACGCGAACGCGGTGATCGGCAACAGCCCGATCTTGATGTGATGCCAGCGCCGCGCCAGGACCACTTGGACGAAGTACCAGACCCCGCCCAGATAGGCCGCCGCCAGCATCATCGCGGTCATGCCGGACGAAATCTGCCAAGCGAACAACTCGCCGGTTTCGCTGGTGCGCAGAAACAGGATATAAAACGCCGCAACAAGAAACGGGGCAATGATCGCCGCCAACAACTTGGTGGTTCGGAAGATGCGGTCATCCTTGGTCGCGGCGTTGGCTGGCAGGGTTTGTGGCGTGGTCATCATGTGGCAAAATTAAGGAAGAAGTGCGCTGATTTGTCGAACAATAAAAGTATATGGCCGATTGGGCCATTCTGGCGTGCCCTTTTCTCGCCGGTGGCAGACCCGAGTGCTGGTTGGCGGGGTGGGCTTGAAACCCGCGACCGCCACGCTGCCATCAAACCGCCGATGATCGCGCGCCAACTGGCTAAAATTCCCGCCATGACGCCGCGCGACAACCTGCTGGCCAGCTTCAAACTCACCCCCGCCGACCTTGAGGCCAACCGCATGGGTCACCTGGGTGATGGGCAGAAACGCAGAATCCTGAATAGCGGCACCTGGACGCTCGTTGGATTCATCGGTCTCACGCTCGCCTTGTGGGCCATTTTCTATCTTGTGGCGCGGCGGCCATTTGTGCCCGTTCAGTGGGTTCTGGTGGGCGGGTTATCCGCGATCATGCTGGTGGCCGGCGCGCGCAATTTTCACCAAACCCGCCAGGCCGTGGCGGATGACCGTGTCGAGGCCCATGTTGGAACGGTGCGCTGCGTGAGGCGCCGGAACCAAGGCTGGTTTGTGTTGGTCAATGGACGCGACTTCGCGCTTCCGATCCGGCCCGTCGGCATCGCTGAAGACGTGCCCTATCGCGTGGTTGTTTCGCCCCGCACCAAGGGCGTGGTATCGATGGAACCCGCGTGAGCGCGCGCCCCGGTGGGCTGCAACAGCATCCTTCAGCCACTGCCGCACAGCCCGCCGGGTCATCGCGTGATCAACGGCCGGCTAGCCGGCCGTATGCGCCAGCGCCGCAGTGATCAATCGCTCGATTCGGCTGATCATGGCGTTGGGTGAGGTCTGCACGCCGTCCTGCAACTGGGCATGAGCGTGCAACTGTTCGATCACATCTTTAATCAATGCCGCCTGGTCCGGCGATTTGCCGCCATCAGCCAGCTTCTGAATGATTGGGTGCGTGGCGTTGATTTCAAGCACCTTTGGCGAAGCCGGATAGTCCCGTCCCAACATGCGATAGGCGCGCTCCATGGCCGCGGCGCCACCCTTGACGCTGTTGACCAGGCGCACGGGGTGATTTTGCAGCTTGGTGGTGGCGCGCACATCCGACACCTGATCACCCAGGGCCTCTTTTGCCAGGGCAATCAACGGAGCCAGGGCTGCCGCGTTCTCGTCCGATCCAGATTTCGCGTCGGCTTCCCCGTCTTCAAGCGAAGTGAGTTTCAGCCCCTCAAACTCGCGCAGGCTGACCAGCATAAAGGCGTCCACCACATCGCCCATCAGCAGCACATTGCGACCGGCGCCGGCCCCTTCCAGGTGCGGGCTTTGGCGCAAGCCCTCGATATTCTGGCCAAACAGATACAGGATCTCCTTTTGATCCTCGGGCATCGCGGCCTTGTATTCGCTCAAGGAAATCAGCTTGTCCGTCACCTGGCTGGAGTCAAAGCGCAGTAGTGGTGCGAGATCGCTCACGGTGGAGGGATCACGGGCGATGCCCTCCTTGAGAAACACGCCGAATTCGCGCCAGAACTGTCCGTATTTTTCGGCGTCGTTAGCGGCCAGATCGGTAAGCGCCTTGCGCACGCGGCTGTTTAGCACGGTCTTGAGCTTGGTGATCACCGGCCCGGTCTGGGCGCTCTCTCGCGATACGCTTAGTGGGATGTCGTCACTGTCCACAATGCCCGAGATAAAGCGGAAGTGTTGGGGCAGCAGGTCGCTTGCGTCTTCGCGGATCAGGATTCGTCGCGAGAACAACTTGATCTTGCCCTTTTGCTCGTCACCGCGCTCGATGCTGGTTCGGCTGGATGGCACAAACAACAACGCGTGCAGATCTACCGGTGACTCCGTGGCGATATGCGCCTGGGTCAGCGGGTCCTGAAAGTCAAAGGTCAGTTGCTGGTAGAACTCGGTGTAGTTCTCAGGCTTGAGCTCGCGCGGTTCGCGGCGCCACAGTGCGCCCTGATCTTCATTGATGCGCTGAGTGCCCACATATAGCGGGAACGTGATAAAGCTCGAATGCTTGCGAATGATGGTGCTGAGGCGTGACTCGTTTAGGAATTCGCGGGCGTCCTCCTTTACCTTGAGCCGGATCACGGTGCCGCGCTTTTCGCGCTGGCCGGGTCCCACGTCAAACGTGCCATCACCGGTTGAGTGCCATTGCGCGGGCTGGGCCTCCGGCCGATAGGAGAGCGATGTGACCGTGACGTCATCCGCAATGACAAAGGCGGAGTAGAAGCCTACGCCAAAGTTTCCGATCAGCCCCTCGCGCTTTTCGGCCTCCAGCTTTTTGGCAAATTCACGCACACCTGAATGGGCGATGGTGCCCAAATTTTGCACCAGCTCCTCCTGGGTCATACCGATGCCGGTGTCTTCGATGGTGATCGTGCCGGCTTCGTTGTCGATCGCAATGTGGATGCTGAGCTCGGTATCGGCGTCGCGCACATCGCGGTTGGTAAGCGACTCGAACTGGATGCGATGCAAGGCATCGGACGCGTTTGAAAGCAGCTCACGCAGAAAGACCTCGCGGTCGGAATACAGCGAGTGGGCCAGGATATTCAGCAGTTGTTGAACTTCGGCCTGGAAATTAAGATGCTGGGTTTGATTGTTTTCGCTCATGGCTGTGACGGTGGCGAGCGGCACGACCATGCCTGATCTAAGCCGGGGCGGCGCGCTCATCCTCGAATTGTTGGAACCTAGTGTACGCGGTTTTGTAAGCGGCGGGCTTCGACCGTGCGCGCATATTCGGAGTGGGTGCGGCTATCGTTTGAGCGCCATCGGCTGATAGCATATTTTGCAATCATCTTGCGTTCTGCCTATTCCTCCGGAAATAAACGCCATGGCTGCGGGATTGGCCGAGCGTGCGGGCGAGAGCCTAAATCAGTGGATGGCGCATCTGGTGGCCGCGGCCAAGTAGACGCCGGTGTCACGAGTGCTCGGCGCCTTCGCGCTTGATCCGATCCGCAAGCCAAACCTTGATGATTGATTGACGGGTCACACCAACCGTGGTCGCGGCAAGATCAAGCGAGGCGATCATCCATGCTGGAAGGTCAAGGTTGATGCGGCGTTGCTCCAATCCCGGTCGCTGGGCCTCGGACATGTCCAGGAATCGGGTTACATCTTCACCGGTCTCAAACAGCTCGTCAAACTCCCGGGCTGATACGGTAGAACCTTTGCTCTTCATCTCTTGATCTCCTGATTGAAATAATTCGAATTCGCTCCCGACGCGTTGTGAAAACTGCCGTCCAAAGTTTTCGATTGTGTTCAGCAATTAGCAGATAACGCAACTCATCTGTTGTCTTCGCATTTATCACAACGCGATTTTTATCCTGCCATAGTGCCTGAGCTTCGACAAAATCAATTCCATGTTTGAGTTGGTTGGATTTGCTTTTTTCTTTATCGAACTCAAGCTCCATAATTATACCCTTTCAATACTTTAAGTATACCTAAATTGAGTAATTCTGATGCGTTCACGTCCACAGCTAAATTGAGCCAACCTTGGCGTGTACGTGCCCAACCATTCAACCTTCGAATTGCAGGTCATGTAGACTCTACGCATGAATTCTGGAGCAGTGGGAGCACTTGTGGCGGTACTATTTGTGGGAGTGACCATCATCGCATTGGTCGCGTATTTTCGGCGGGCGCGCCGTACTACTGCGCGCGCTGAGGGCGCGGAAGCCGGCGCGGTCGCAGGTGGCAGTGCGCGCATCGTCGAAGTGGGCAGCTCCTATACCAGTAGGACCAGCGGCGAAACCTCGGTGGCAGTGCGTTTGGCCATCACCGATGCCGCCGGGTCGGCATACGAGGCCATCAGCGTGTGGGAGGTGCAACCCGCGCACTTGGCTGATGTGCAAGTTGGCAAACTTGTGCCGGTCAAGATCGAAAGGCAAAACCCAAAGATCATTTTCCCGGATGTGCCCTGGGCGAGTCAGTCCGGTGCAAGTGAGTTTGATGAAGAGGATATGACCAATTAGGGGGTTGGCGCGCCATTTGTGCGGAGCGCCTGTAGAATCTGACAAGGTCAATGTCTGACGCCACTGCACCCCAACCAATCAAAGAACACGCCGACCCGGATCAGTGGCACGCGCGTCTGCTGGCATTGCTCCGGCAATACTTCGGCGAGGATGACATTCGTCTGCTGGCGTTTAACCTGAAGCTGGACTATGACGATCTGCCTGGTCTGTCCAAGACCGAGAAGACCATCAGCCTTGTCGAGCATTGCATCCGGTCTGGCACGGTGTCGCAGTTGATCGACGAGTGCCGCGCCTTGCGCCCACCATTAGACTGGGCCGAAATTCAGTCCAACGCACGCGCGCACCCTGTGACGCTGGACACTGGTGAAGAGCCAAACTTCATGGGCGTGCACGTGGTCACCAAGGCGCGCGTGGGTGGGGTTCGCTTGCGCTTGGTGCTGGCGGGCGCGCTGTTGCTTGGGTTGGTGGTGATCGGCCTGCTGGCGCGCGCGTTGTTGCCAACCCCTCCTCCCACCGCGCAACCGGGCAGGTCCAACCTGGAGGAGCTGCGCGCCGAAAACATCTATGGCACGTTTTTGGCCGCGGCGCAGAAGACCGGTCAAGTGGAGGCCTTTGACGCACCGGGTGGCGTGACCATCTTTGCGCCGATTGACTCGGCACTGGCGGAGGTTTCCCCGGCACGGATCACGCAGTTGCAGACCAACGCCACCCATGTGCGCTGTCACACCGTGGTCGGGCAGGTCAAGCCGCCCGCGCCGGGTCAATCGTTCAATCTTGTTTCGATCGGCGGGTGCGCCATCAACTTTCGCAACGAGGGCGGCACCCTGCGGGTGAACAACGCCAGCGCGGCATTTGGGTCAGCCACGAAGGACGGGCATGTCTATCCAATTGATCAGCTGCTGTCGCCTGGGCCATAGCGTCGCGCCGTTACCGGGCCTGTGTAAAGAGCGCGTCCTCGGCCTGCCGGCAGGTTGCCGCCTTGCACGTGGCCAGCGCCTTTACGCGGGTATCAAGCTCGGACAATAGCGGGCGCGGTGCTGTGGCGGCCTTGTTAACCAGCTGAAACGGATCCGTGGCGATGTCGTAGAGTTCCTTTTCGCCCGTCAGATATTCCACATAGCTCGTTCCTTGCAGGCGCAAACCGCGAAAATGAGGGATGGCCAACAGGTTCTTTCGGGCCGGAGCCTGGGCGGCAATTTCGGTCTCGTCCACATCGGCCGGTTCCAACGACTCGATATCACTGACCACCGCCACTTTTGCATTTGGGTCATCAAGAGGGTCCTCACCCCATTCCAGCGAGATGGCCTGACGCCATTGCGAAAGTGGTGGCGGGTTTGCCCGCAGCAGCGGCAGCAGTGAGCGACCATCGACAAAATCGGCGGGCGTGGCCCCGCCAAGCTGGGCAAACGTGGGCGCGAGATCCAGGTTGCCGACGAGTTGCGGGAGGCTCACGCCAGCCGGGACACCCGGGCCGCGCACGCGCATGCTGACCCGCAGCTCTTCCTCATATGGCGCGATCTTGCCCAGCACCTGGCGGTGGTTTCCAAGATGATAGCCATTGTCAGAGGTAAACACAATGTAAGTGTTGTCCAGCGCGCCATTGGCCTTAAGTGCGTTGACCAGCGTTTCGATTCCCTCATCCACGGCCTGCAGGGCCTGCAACCGCATGCGAAACGCAGTGTCAATGGTGGTCACCTGTTTGGCCGAAAGGTGCGGGCGGTTGCGGATGTAACCGGGTTTGTCAGCCACATCGGGCTCATCCCAATTTGCCGTGCGCGGCGCCTTCACGCCGGGGAACAGATCGGCGTGCCGGGGCGCGGGTATATATGGGGCGTGGGGCGCGTATGGGGCCAGGTAGACAAAGAACGGTTTGCCCGATTTCACGGATCGATTGATAAAGTCAAGAGCCTTTGACACATACACGTCCGTGCCATAGTCTTTGGCCGTCTTCCCATAGGCCACGGCGCGGCCATTTTCATTAAGAGTGTAGTTGTACTCGCTGTATGGGTTGCCTTTGATCGACGAATACCATTCGCTCCAGCCGGCCGGGATGTGCATCGGATCACTTTTTAATGGATAGCCGTTTAGGTATTTTCCCGCCAGCATGGTGTCATAGCCCGCGTTTTTCAACCACACCGCGATCGTGGACTGCTCCTCACCCAGCTCAAAAAACTTTTGATATCCCCCGGATGGCGGGTCGTTGCTCAGAACGCGGGTGTTATGCGGATATTGCCCGCGCAACGTGGTGGCCCGGGACGGGCAGCACAGCGATTCAGGCACAAAGTAATTTGGGAAGGTTTCGCCCTGGTCGGAGATGAGCGCCTTCAATTTCGGCATGTATTGCACTTCGTCCGCGTTCAGGTCATCGGCCAGGATAAACAACAGATTTGGCTTCCGCGCTGGCGGAGACAGCACGGGCGTTGCAATCACGGTGGGTGCCGGTACAGGCCTCACTGCCACGGTGGGCTCGCTTGGAGTGGTCGGCTGGACGGGCGGAATCGTCGCCGTGGCCTCCGGCAGAGTAACGATTGGCGGCGCCGAGGTGGGCGCGGAGGTGCTTGGAGGCTGATTGGCGCAGGCCGCCAGCGTGAACGCAATAAGTGGGATTACCAAAAGGGGATGCTTACCCATGCGGTCAGCATAGGTCTCGATCATCCGTCGCGCAAGTGCCCTGTGTAACCAATTGTGGTTGCGCAATCGGTTGCGCCAGCGCCGCGGACCCGCACCCGGCCTCGTTTGCGCACCTGCCACCCCCACTGGGGCGCCTACGCTGCAATCACCCACAACCAGATTGTCGCGGGCAGCGCCACCTACGTCGGCTGCCTGCCCGGCCCGTTGCCCGGCATCCACGCTCCGGTCACGGCGGTAACCGCCGACAGCATGGAGCACCAAGGCAATGTGGGCGCGGGGTCATGTTGGGAAGCACGTTACTTTAGCGCGCGCGTTTACCGGCGGCCAGCAATGCGATGAGCTCGCTGATTCGATTGGCGCGGACGTCCGGCTTTTTGTTGCCATCGATCCAACGCAGGTAGTTCTTGCGGTAGAAGGTGGGTAGCTGATTAAAGAAGTCCCGGGCGGTAGGGTTGGCAGCAAGCGCCCCGGTTACATCGGCCGGCATGTTTGCATTCTGAGGGCCTTCCAACGCCAGGATTACGGTGACGGACGTGTCGCGGGGTATAACGCTGTCGCGCAGCCAGGCCGGGCCGAGCCGCAGGAAGTAACCGGAGCCATCCATGTGCAATGGTCCGCGTATGGGATGGCCGCCAACGCTGCCTGTTATGTGGAACCGCGCGCGCGGTCCCCACACCACGTCTGGTGCGAATGGCAGGTTGATGCGCGCCGAGGTTCCATCCTTTAGAACAGGTGCTTGAAAGGTTTGCACTGTGGCGGTGGTCATGACGGGGATTTTAGTGGCGGGAGATTCGCGGACGAGTGGCTCTAGGCGTGCGTTGGATACCCAGGGCGTTGCCCTGGGCTGGAATTGAGCCGCGCCGTTGGCGCTGCCGCGTACGCCGGGTCGTCAATCGCGTAGGCGTAGATGCGCGGCCGGGCCACCGGCTTTGGCGCAAGGATTTCTTCGATGGTCTTACGCATCGTCATCGCGTTGTTGACGCGCAATTCAACCGCCCCAAAGGGGCATGCCACGAAAGCCCAGGGCAACGCCCTGGGGAAATGCGGCAAACAACCCAAGCCCTGAAAGGGCGTTCCAAAACGTCTGAATCCACTTTGTGTTCGTGGGTGCGGATGGTTGGGCCGCCCTTTCAGGGCTGGATAAATATTGTGCGTTGGATACCCAGGGCGTTGCCCTGGGCTGGAATAGATCGCGCCTTTGGCGCTGGCGACACCCGGATTCGCGCGCATCACGCGTGCGTAAATTCGCCGCCCCGCTGGCGACACCCGGATTCGCGCGCATCACGCGTGCGTAAATTCGCCGCCCCAAAGGGGCACGCTACGAAAGCCCAGGGCAACGCCCTGGGAACAACGCCCATAAACAATTCAAAGCCCTGAAAGGGCGGGACAATACGCGGACGGGTGGATTTTGGCGTGCGTTGGATACCCAGGGCGTTGCCCTGGGCTGTGGTTAAGCCGCGCCGTTGGCGCTCCCGACACCCGGACTCGCGCGCATCGTGCGTGCGTAAATTCGCCGCCCCAAAGGCGACACCCGGATTCGCGCGC
>JANXLU010000023.1 GCA_025354985.1 Chloroflexota bacterium | reverse complement strand
GTCGGCGTCACGGTCGGTGTGTTCGTGACCGTGGGTGTCTGCGTCGGCGTCGCGGTTGGTGTGTTCGTGACCGTGGGCGTCTGAGTCGGCGTCGCGGTCGGTGTGTTCGTTACCGTGGGTGTCCGAGTCGGTGTCGCGGTCGGTGTGTTCGTTACCGTGGGCGTCCGAGTCGCTGTCGCAGTTGGTGTGTTCGTGACCGTGGGTGTGGGGGTAGGCTGCTTCAGGTCGTTAAATGTGCATGTCACCGTAATGCCGCCTCGCGCCGAGATGGCGCCCGGTGTCTGACCGTTGTCGCACGTCGCGCCCGTCAAATCCCAACCGGAGGGCACGGTCTCGGTTATCGCAAAAGACAGGCCGGGCGTCAGGTTACCGGTATAGGCTATGGCACCCTGATCGGTGTTCAATAGGGTTGCAAACGGATTGCCCGCGCGCGTTACTGGAAAGGCAAATGATGTCGGATCTCCGGACGGACTGGTTATTTTGTCAACTCCAATCATGGCGCACAATACATTGACGCTGGCTGAGGCGGTGCGGGTTACGGCCGTGGTTGCGGTCGTGCTTGTAAAAAAAGTGGAATCAACGACGTTTGTGGCTGGCCCGCAGTTTGCGATGTTTGTGGTGGAGGTCAGGGTGACAGTGCGCGTAGGTTGGTTGTCGTCGGAGGCTATGCTGCCGAAGTTGCACAACAACTGCCCCGAACTAATTGAGCATGCGCCCTGCGCGCTGGATGGTCTGACGACAAAATTCCAGCCGTAACCTGGCGGAAGTGTATCCGTAATGTGCACATTCCTTGCAGTTGCGGCCACGTTCGGGTTGGGCATGGCGCTCGTGATTGCAATCGTATACGCAATGTCTTCGCCGGCCGAGATTACCGTTCGCGGCGCAACCTTTGTCATAACCAGGTTGCCCGACGGAACCCGGATTGGAATCGTGATATTAGGGGCAATACTACACTTGGATGGCTGATTGGGGATGGTCTGAGCGTAGGTGCTGCACGTGGCCTGCTTGTTTGTATTCCAGGAAACAATTGATGAGAAATCCAGAAAGCCGTCCGCATTCGCATCGCGACAGGTTAGCTGCACCGTCGTGCGATACAACACAATACCGTCGGCGGATTTAGTATCGCCGCACACATTTGTGCCATTTGCATCCAGATCGCGATAGGGTCCGACGCCGCTTGTTGCAGAGAAAGCTCCAGTCGTTGTAATTGGGGTGAGAATATTTTCGTAGCACGCGCCAGTTTTTGCGTCACCACCATCCGCGGCTATGACAAACCCAATGTCATAGCGTTGACTCGCGGTTGATTGCAGTTGCAACGTTATGGCCACACTCACCGTATCTCCGATACCCAGGCAACCATCATCCAAGATTTGAAAGGATTGAACGCCGGCGATACTCACGTCGTTTGCTGTACAGCCGGCGTTGCCTCCCAGGTCTTCGTAGCATGTTCCGGTTGCCGGAAGGCTGAAGGGGCTGGCCAGGCTACCGAAATTCAGGGCCGCGTTTGACACCATGCCGCGCCCGATCTGCACGGAAGCGGCTGACGGAGTTTCGACGGGAAGCGGCGTAAACAATTGCCCGCCGTCGGCAATCAACGGCAAAAACACTGGACCACCATTCACTGCAGGCGCGACACCCGGACCGGATTCCTCCGTAGGCACATTAACAGACGTGGCCTGGGCGCTGGCTGACGGTAATATCAAACCCAGCCCGATAATCAATGTCATCAATGACCGCTGGAAGCAGTGACGTCGCATCTGCCGAACCGAGGAGGAGGAATGAGAAATCATAAATTGTTCGCCCCGAAATCCATCGACCTGTGGATCATGAGACATTTCTAAGACGTTTCTTAATTATACTACAGTCGAATTCATTCAGCAACAGTCTAAAGGTGTGTTTTAAGACTTGCAATACGATGATGACCAAACTTTGTGTGGGTTTTGTCCTACTCACCCAATCGGGACGGTACACCGTCGCCCGCAAAAATTAGTAAACTACTGTCATCATGTCCACCCACCTGATTCACCTAACCGAGGATGGCCGCCTCAAGGATGATGGCTCGGCGCAGAGCACCAGCCAGACTGACCTTGTGCAAGTCGTCGCTGATATGGCGGCCATGCAGTCCAGCTGGGCCGGCCAGAAGCCCCGGGTCGTGCTATACGCGCATGGCGGCAACGTGGCCGCAGCCGACGCGGTGACCTATGCCAACTGGGCGACGGATCTATGGATGAACGAGCGCATCTACCCGTTGTTCTTTATCTGGCGCTCAGACCCGCTGAGCAGTTTTGTCGAACTGTTGATGGATCGTCTGCGCAATGTGGTCCGCCCCAAGGGTCTTGAAGACGTACTGATCGAGGCATTTGACAAGGCTGTGGAGGCCATCGCGCGCAAACTGGTGACGCCGTTGTGGGCAAAAATGAAAGCAAACGCCCTGGGCGCCAGCACTGATAGCGTCGGTGGCGCCAAACGGCTGGCCGCATTGTTGACGCCGCTCGTGGGCGCCGGGCTTGAACTAAACCTGGTTGGGCACAGCGCGGGTGGCATTTTCCACGCGCCCCTGGTGAAACATCTCGTGAGCGATCTCATGCTGCCGGTGCACTCGGCCACGTTGTGGGCGCCCGGCACACGGATGGATTTATTCAAGAGCACCTATGTGCCGGCGTTTGCAAATGGTCTGCAAAAGTTCTCGCTGTATACCCTGCCGGATGCCACCGAAAGGACCGACGCGCTGGTCGAGCCCAGCCGCAAAATCCTCGTGTATCACAAGAGCATCCTGTATCTGGTGTCCAATGCGCTCGAGGGCGCGCGCGCTGGCACGGGCATCCTGGGCATGGCGCGCTTTGCCTCGGCCAATTCCGTGCTCACGGGAATGCTCGCGACTGCGCCTGATCGCGCGCGCTGGATTCAGTCGGCGTCTGGTTCCGCGCTTTCGGCGGCCACCTCACACACCGGCTTTACCGTCGACACCGCCACGCTAACGTCCACCATGGACGGGATCAAGGCGGCATAATATCCGAATGACAAAGCGCGCTCGGGTGGCGTTGATGTTGTCTGTCGCACTGTGCGCGGCGTGCGCTCCGCTTGGGTCGGGCCAATTGCCGCCCCCTCCGCGCACCGATGCCACCGTGGCGCCCGCGCTGGCGCGACCGACCGTCCCGTCAGACGCCGCCAGGGCCCCGGCGCCAACCGCCACCCCCGCGACCACCGCACCGGTGTTCTTTACCACCACGCCCGCGGCCACCGCGGTCGATTCCAAGGGCCGTGTGTTCGTCGCCTGGCTAACCGAGCTTCCCCGGCGCGCCCATAGCTCCAAGATTCAAATCTTCGCCAGTGAGGACTTTAAGTTGAAGAAGTGACGCGGGTGGATAATCGTGGGGTGCCGTATGATCTCGGCGCGCGACCCGCGCATATGCGTACTGTCGTGTGCCAGGGTCGATGACAAACAAAGGAGGCAACAAATATGCGCAAGGTGATTCAACAAGTGGCTGCGCTGGCCATCAGCGCCGTGGTCGTGGTGACCAGTGGTTGCAGCGCGGTGGGTTCGCTGGTGGCCAACAAGGTGAGCGAAGCAGCGGGCATCGGTGGCAAGGGGACGACCGTATCCGCACTGTGGTCGGATGTTCCGCCGATTGAAGGCGCGACCAAGTCCACGGCTGATATGCCGATCACCGTCAAACTGGCGGCGCAGGCGTTTATAAACGCAGCCGGTGGTTTCAGCCCGGGCTACAAGGTGGATGGTTTTGACTTTATCGCCTTCACCACCCCGAAGAAACCCGAGGATGTGTTTCAGTTTTATTCCAGCCAACGCATGGAGTCGGCTGGTTGGCCCGCCAAGAGTGGACCGGGTTGTTTGGGGACCAACGGCGCGACCACCAGCGGCGCCACGCTGCCGGCCGGGGTTGGGTTGTGTCTTTTTGGCAAACCCGGCGCCACCAAGGGCCAGGGAACGGTGCTGATCATTTCGGCCATTCAGGACGACACGGCAAAGTTCACCAACGTTTTTTACATGCGCTTTAGCGGTACGGACCTGACCGTGAAATAGACGCGCGCAGACCCCGCCCAAACCGGCGGGGATCATCTTAGCAACGTTTCATTCATTTCCAACACTTCAAACAATCCGTTGTTGATGTGGTCGAACGTCACCATCGAAAACAGCACCTTTGCAGGAAACGCGAATCCCATTTTGGTGCAGTCCATAAGCGGTTTCATCACCGCCACCATCAGCAACACTATTCTGGCAAAGACCGCCAGGTAACAATAATCAAGGGCGTCGCCAAAGCCGTAGTGGAGCGCGAGAGCATCACGACTGACAAATTGGAGCGCATCCGCGATGTGACGCCGCCAAAGGGCAGCCGCCTACCCGTTGGCCGCGACGTTGATGCGGGCGAGCGGGCCGCGCTGGTTCAGGTTGCCGCGCACGGCACCAGCAGGTGCGCGCGAAACGGCCATGATTGCCATTCTGATAGCGACCGGCATGCGGCGCGGCGAAGTCGTCGCCCTGAAGCTGCGCGACATTGATTTTGAAACTGAGCGCGTGCGCGTCGTCGGCAAGGGTGATAAAGAACGGACGGCTTACCTACATAATGGTGCAATGTGCGCCTTGCGCGACTGACTGGCCGCGCGCGGGACGCAATCCGGCGCACCTTCGCGGGCGAGCTGTCCGACGCGGGCCAGGACATCAGCACCATCGCGGCCATGCTGGGCCACGTCGGCGTGAAGACGACGGCTTAGTACGATCGACGCGGCGAATGCGCCAAATAGAATGCAGCCGCATTTATTAGTGTGCCTTAACACGGACGCCAGGGGGCAGAACGATAATCCGCCTACCCCTTACCATGACACAGAAACTCTAGTGCTACGTGGATGAATCAGGACAGCACACTGGCGGCCTGCACTTTATCGTTGGCGTCGTCACCGTGCCAAACGCAGCACACGACGACGTGCTGCAAACGGTTGCAGACATCGAGGCCGAGACGCGCAAGCGCAAGAAGTGGGGCAAGACTCAGGAAGCCGTTAATCTGGCATATATGCGCCTTATCCTTGCGCAGCCGGAATTCAAGGGTTGGCTTCACTTCGGACTCTTTCGAGAGGTGGAGATGAAACGACAAGCCGACCTGCGAATGAAGGCCGACGTTGTGGCGGCGATTGCCCGCACATTTGACGCCGCTCGTATCACCGTCTTTCTTGACGGCGACCAGAAGCGGCCCGCCGAAGTCATCGGCGCCATGCTAAGGGCTATGGGCGTGAAGGTGGAGAAAGTGCGCACGATACGCCGCGAAGACACAAACGCCTTTGCGCGGTTGGCCGATGCCATATGCGGATTGACGCGCGACGCTGAAACACAAGGCGAAGCGCGAGACCTGTTCAACCAGGCCCGGCGCAAGAAGATACTTATTGACACGCGTGAGGCATAAAAAAAACCCGCTTGCCTTGCGGCAGGGGCGGGGGCAGCCTATCTCTTGCGAGATTCCTTGTCCGGTATTGGACAACTTTTCGACTGGTGTTTAAATGCAGTATACGCGAGGACTGTAAAGGATGTGCAAGCGATGCAAAGAACGATATAAGGACGGCGCACGGCGCGAATGGGCTGGCAGCAAGCCGCAATGCGCATCAAAAAGAGGTGTGTTCACCGGCGATAACTGGAACTGCGTAACCATGAATGAGCGTCGTCTCATTGCCGACGACCGTTTGCAGACCTGTGACCGGCACAACGATCGCAGCTTCGGCTACATGCCTGTACGGAATGGCCGTTACATCGCCGAGTCACGGCTTCTGGACAGTCGTCCTATTTGTGGTGCGCCCAAAGTAACAAGAATCAGGGGACTCCGCCCGTGACGCGGACATGTGCTGTGATATTGGCGCCGGCATCCGGGCGACAGGTTTTGCCGCTCTCGGTGCGTTCAGCAAACCCGCCACCCCGGGACGCGGGATGTTAATCCATGAAGGCGACCTACAATAGCCGTATGTCTACCGGCCAAGATCGCTCCGTCCTGCAACAACTCGCCGCCCAGGCCATGACCGCAAATAATCTTGCGACCACGTTCCTGCCCGAAGCGCTCGCCGAGCTGGCGGCGGTCAAGACCTCACCCACCGACCCGGGTGTGCGCGACCAGCGCGCGTTGTTGTGGTGCTCGATCGACAATGACGACTCGCGCGATTTGGATCAGCTGTCGGTGGGCGAGGCGCTGCCGGGCGGGGCCACCAAGGTGCTGGTCGCCATCGCGGATGTGGATGCCCTGGTGCGAAAGGGATCGGCGCTGGATCGCAGCGCGCAGCAGAACACGACCTCGGTATACACCAGCGCCCAGATATTCCCCATGCTCCCCGAGCGCGTGTCCACCGACCTGACGTCCTTATCATTTGATCAGGATCGGCTCGCGGTGGTCATCGAAATGACCCTTGCCGCGGATGGCACGCTTGCGGGCAGCGATGTGTATCGCAGCCTGGTGCACAACAAGGCCAAGCTGGCCTATAACAGCGTGGCGGCCTGGCTGGATGCGACGGGCACAATCCCCGCGGCCATCGCCGCGGTGCCCGGGCTGGACGCCAACATTCGCCTGCAAAGCGCCGCCGCGCAGCAGCTCAAGGCGTTGCGCCACGCGCATGGCGCGCTGGACTTTGAATCGATCGAGGCCCGCCCGGTCTTTGATGGTGACATGGTGAGCGGGCTGCGGGGCGAAAAGACCAACACCGCCAAACAGCTCATTGAGGACCTGATGATCAGCTCGAACGGAGTGACCGCGCGGCTACTGGATGCCAAAAAGTTTCCGTCGATCCGCCGCATTGTGCGCATCCCCAAGCGCTGGGACCGCATCGTGGAGCTGGCGGCGGAACGCGGAACCACGCTTCCGGCGCAGCCCGATTCGCTGGCGCTCAACCAGTTCCTGCAGGCTGCGCGCGCCGCCGATCCGATTCGCTTTCCCGATCTTTCATTGAGCGTGATCAAGCTGATGGGGTCGGGCGAGTATGCAGTTGAGATGCCGGGCGCGGGTGGCCCGGGGCACTTTGGCCTGGCTGTGCGCGACTATGCGCATTCCACCGCGCCCAACCGGCGTTATCCCGATCTCATCACGCAGCGCCTGATCAAGGCCGCGCTTGCCGGGCAGCCGGTGCCCTATACGCAGGACGAGCTGGCCGCACTGGCGCGCCACTGCACCGATGCCGAAGACGCGGCCAAGAAGGTTGAGCGGCAGGTTGAGAAGTCCGCCGCGGCGATGTTGCTCCAGCATCACATCGGCGAGACCTTTGACGCCATTGTCACCGGGGTGACCGTGCATGGCACGTTTGTACGCCTGCTCAATCCGCCCGTTGAGGGCATGCTGTATCAGGGCGCCGACGGTGTTGACGTTGGGATGGCGCTGCGGGTGCGGTTGCTGTCCACCAACATCGCCCGCGGGTTTATAGATTTCGCGCGGGTGTAGCGCTAAACAATGCTGGTCCGCGGCAAGTCGTTCTTGTTTTTACGCTTCGTTCAGAAACGTGACGGTTGGTGGACCCACTACTCCGTTTTTCTCCATCCTTGAACGCAACTCGGGAGATTGGAACACTTTTTGTGCATGTTCCATTGAAGCCCACTTCTGGATGACGGCAACACTGTTGGGATCGCTCGCGTCACGGAATACCTGCGCCGCAAATCCACCAACTGTGCTAAGCCATACTGCCTGGGAATCAAATAGTTTCTTCCACTCTGCGAAATCCTTTACCTTATGCTGTACTAACGTTGTTGCCAAGATATGTGTCCTCCTACAAATAAATGCAAAAAAAACCGTTCAGCGATGGAGTGCGGCATTTACATAAAACTGCCAAAACTCATTGTGTGATCTAAACCTTAGAGCACCGTGAGTGTTTGCTTTTAGGCCTACATGCGATGCTTCTTAATTTCCATTGGACGAGATCGTCCAAATCATAACCAAGGGTGAGGTCGCCTAGCTACGCACGTTACATAACGAACGATTTGGCGGGTGAACATGCACTGGAGGACCCGCGCGCGCGAGCGTGGCTGGGAGGCGCGGAATTGCCCGCGCCCTTACCGCCCCTGCCACAGATCGCGCATTTCAGCCGACGTGTCCAGCACCTGCGCAAGCGTGCCCTGGGCCTCGATGCGACCGTCCTTCAGCACGATGATTTTGTCGGCGCGCTCGAGCGCGGCGTGGCGGTGGCTGACCACCAGGCAGGTGTGCGTGCCGGCGGGCCGTTGCGCCAGGCGATCCCACAGCTTTTTCTCGGTGGCCACGTCCAAGGCACTCGACAGATCATCAAAGACCAACAGCTCCGGGGCGCGCAGAAACATCCGTGCCGCGGCACTGCGCTGAATCTGCCCGCCCGACAGCCGCACACCCTTTGGGCCGACCATCGTCTCCAACCCCTTCTCAAGCACCGTCAGATCATCCTCCATCACCGCGGCGAACAGCGCGGCGGGGATGTCCAACCCGTCAGCGTGCTGACCAAGCAACAGGTTCTCGCGCAGCGTGCTGCTAAATAGCCGCGGCACCTGCGCGGTGTAGGCCGCATGGGGCGGGACGAACCAGCCCGCACGATCGGCGATCTCACGCTCGTTCCAGCGCACACTGCCCGAGTCCGCGGGTAGCAAACCCAGAAGCGAACGGAGCAGGGTGGTCTTGCCGCTGCCGACCTTGCCGGTGATCACCACAAAGTCACCCCGCCGCAGCTCAAAGCTGATGTCGCGGACCCCGCGGCCGGTTGGCGCGCCTTCCGGGGTGCGATGCTCATAGGCCAGGGCCTGCACCTGCAGACACGCCAGCGCATCCGTCGCGCTGCGCGCAACGGCCGGGATGCCCGGCAACGCGCCGGTCATGGGCACGTTGCGGTGGACCACCAGCTCGCGGGCGCGCTCGGCGGGCCAGGCTGGGGCGCCCGGCCCACCGACTGGGCCGGCCATGAGCCGCTGCAGGCGGTTTACGCCCACCTGGCTGTGGCGAAACCGGGTGGCCACGCGCCCGATCTCGGTGGTCATGCCGCTGATGTAGCCCATCAGATAGACCAGCATGGCAAAGTCACCCAGGCTGAAGGTGCCGGCGCGCAACGCCCCGGCCACCGCCAACAACATCACCCCGGTGCCAATCGCGGCGGCATTGTTAAACAGCGACTCCAAAACCTCGGCGACCAGCCGGTCACGCAGACCGGTTACCCGGCGCTTATCGTTGAGCGCGCGGAAGTGAGCGATGAGCCCGGTCTCGGCGCCGGCCACTTTGATGGCCTGGGCCGCACCAAAGGTCTCGGCTACAAAGCCGGTCACCCGGCCGCTGCTTTCGCGGAAGAGCGCGCGGTAGTGTTCGATCGCGTTGCCGCTGAGGTAGGCGATGACCAGCACCACCGACATCGGGATGAGCACTGCCAGGGTGACATGCCAGTCCAGAATGGTCATCATCACCAGCGCAATCACCCCGCCTGCAGCCTGACCAAGCAGGTCGTTGGTGTGCATCGGAAGCGAGGATATTTCAAGCGCGTCATCGCGCAGGCGGTTGATGGCCTGGCCGGCTGGCTCGGCCAGGGCACGTGCGCCGGGCAGCTCCAATATTCGCCCGAGCACATTGCGCTGGAACATCAGGCGCGACTGCTCGCCAAACGGACGGTTCGTTACGGGCAGGCCGAACAGGCCCACGGCGCGGGCCACGCCGCACATCAGCAGCGCGATCACGATCGTGGGCATGTTCCAGCCGGTGCGCTCACCGGGTGTGATCAGGTTAAAAAACTCACGCGAGAGCAGACCCGGGAAAAACCAGCCCGATTCAAGCAGCAATAATGACAACAGATTGACAATGTAGAGCGTCGGGCGCAGGCGGATAAGCCGCCAGACCACGCCCGGTGCGCGCAGACCGGCTCGGGGTTCGGTTCCAAATACAGCATTCATGCCAGTTCCTCCAATTCTTGTAATTCGTCCAGTTCCTTGACGTTTTGCGCGGTGCGCAGCAGTGCGCTAAAGCGCGAATTTTCATCGGCCTGCAGTGCGGCGCGCGGGCCAAACTCGGCAACCAAGCCGTTTTCAATGATCAGTATGTCATCGGCGCGCAACACGGTTGCCAGGCGATGGGCGATGATGAGCGCCGTGCGCGCGCGGTCGCCCAGCAGGCGATCCACCGCGTGCTCAATGCGCGCCTCGGTGACCGGGTCCAGCCGTGATGAGGCCTCGTCCATGACCACCAGCCCGGGGCTGCGCAGGAACACCCGTCCAAACGCGAGCAACTGCGCCTCTCCCGCTGACAGGTTCTTGCCGCCGCTTTCAAGCTCGGTATCCAGCCCGGCCGGCTGATTTGCAAACCAGGCGCCCAGCCCGAGATCCTCGATGACCTCCAGCAGGCCGGCATCGGGAATCGTGCGGTCAAACAACGTGAGGTTGTTGCGGATGGATGCGCGAAACACCTGCACATCCTGCGTGACCATGCTCACGCTCTGTGGCAGCTTGTCCAACGCCACATTGCGCAGGTTGGTGACCCCATCTGCGTGGGTGAGCGACACGCTGCCGCCGGTCACGTCATACAGCCGGAAAATCAGACGTGCCAGCGTGGTTTTGCCGCTGCCGGTGCGTCCGAGCACGCCCAGGACGTGGCCGGGCTGCAGGGTGAACGACACGCCGTTTAGAACGGGCTTGGCCGCGTTATAGGCGAAGGTCACGTTTTCAAACGCCACACCCAGCGGGCCTCGCGGAAGCGTGGTCGTGCCGCTGCCATCGAGCTGGGTGGTCAGGCTAAGCATCTCACGCAGACGCTGGATGCTGGCACCGGCTTTTTGCAGGGTCTCCATTTGCGCCACCAACATGCGGAGCGGGGTGAACATGGTCTCGACATAGAAGATCATCAAAAAGACGCCGCCGGTGGTGAGCTGTCCGCTGCTCCACAGCAGATAGCTGGCGACAAAGGCGCTGGCGCGACCAAGCACCTCCCAGGCGCACCACACGATCCACATATAGATGCCGATCACGCCGGCCTTCGACTCGGTGCTGATGACCCGGCGGCCGTTGACCAGCAGCGAGCGCAGGGTGAAGTCGGCTGCGCCGCTGGACCGGATGTCTTCCATGCCGCTCAGGTGTTCTTCAAGGAAGCCATACATGTCAGAGTGGGCATCGCGCGCAAGCTTCCAGGCTGGTTCGGCGATAACACGGCATTTGTTCATGACCAATCCACCCACGACCGTGACCGCGCCGATGAGCAACGCGGTGGGCAGGCTCTCAAAGGCCACGGCCACCAGCACCGCCAGCATGAGCACCAGACTGCCAAAGACCTGGATCACCATTTGCGAAAAGAAGATGGACAAGTCCATCACATCGCCATCCACCCGCTCGACCATTTCGCCGGGCGTGCGCACGTTGTGAAAGGTCATGTCAAGCCGCAAACAGTGCAGCGCCAGATCGGCGCGCAGGTTGTTGGTGGCGGTCCAGCCCACCATCTCGCTGAAATAGACCGCGGCAACCGAAAGCACCTGGACCAGGAGCGCCACGCCAAGGTAGGCGCCGCCCGCCTGGAGCAGAACGCTCATCGCGGCCTGGCTTTGGGCGGCATCCACAAAGACGCGGATGGCCTGGGGCATGGCGATCTTTAAGGCAATGCTTGAAAATAGCAGAACGGCCAGCAACGTCATGCGCGCGCGCTGGGGCAACAGATATTTGTTTAGCAGCTGCCAGTAGCCACCAAATGAAACCACACTCTCAGACTGTTTCGTGCCAATGCGTGGCAGGGTGATCGTCATGGAAGAACCTCTGAACAAGAACGTTGCGGAGCGGCGCAAACCACGAATCGCAAACGGGCGGAAAAACGAGTAAACCGGTCAGCGCAGGGTGCGTGCCGGCTCAGGTTGCCTGTAGGGGCGCGCTACAGGTGAACGACTAAGAGGCACGCAATGCGCAGCTTAAATTTGGGGATTACTATTGTCATTGACATACCTCCTTTGTTCAGAAATTCGGCAGTCATTATACCATACATGCCTCACCCCGGCCCTCTCCCAAGGGGAGAGGGAGCGGCAACCCCTACCGCTTCACATACGCAAGGAACACGAATTTGCGCGTGATCGCCGTGAACGGGCTCTCGTCATACCCAATGTCCGGGGCGCCGCCGGCGGGGCGGACATCGCCGTCATAGTCGACATTCACCGCGCTGGCAGCGCCCTTGTCAACCGCCGCGCTCGCCGCGGTCAAGTGATAATCATCCGCGATCGGGTTGACAAACCCACCCGCGCCGATGCGTGAATGCACCCCCGCCGACACCGTGCCCGTGGCACTGGTGGGCACCCCGGCAAACAAGGTGTAGTCTTCGCTGACGGTTCCATAATTTAGGGCAATGCCAACCGTATGGCTGGCGATGATGGTGTTGGTTAGTTGCACAGCGCCATTAGATACCTCAGATACCTCGATCGCCGCCCCGGTGGCCAACGTTGGGCTGGCGATGGTGGTGTGGATAAGGCGCGCGCCATCCCCGCCGTTGATCGCCAGGGCCATGCCCTTACCGACGGCGGTGTTGCGCGCAAACAGGCTGTTGGTGATGGCCAGCTTCTCCGCGCCATTCGTCGGATCGTATGGTGTATACATGAGGCCGCCACCGTCACCGCCGGCCGTGTTGCCGAGAATGCGCACCCGCTGCAGATCCAGCTTGCCAATGGATACCATGCCCGCACCATCTCCGAATGCCGTGTTGGTCATAAACTCGCTGCTGCTCACGGTGGCGGTGAGCATAAAGTATGCCCCTGCGCCAGCCCCCGATACGTTTGATATGAACCGTGACGCGTTAACCGTTGTGTCTCCGTAAAAGAGAGCCCCTCCGCCCGTCGAATTGGTGGGCGTGGCCGCATTTGAATTGAAAAGTGTTGAATCCACAAACGCGCCTTGCTGGAATACGGCCCCACCGCCATACGACGCACTACTGTTCGCGGAGAATTGTGACGCTACCACCGTGGCGGCATCGCCAAAGTATGCCCCTCCTCCGGGGCCGGTCGACCCGGTGGCGCGGTTGTTTATGAACGAGACATTGGCGAGCACCGCGGGTAGGACGAAGTATGCACCGCCCCCCGTGCTGGCTTGGTTGCCGACAAATTGGGTTGTGTTCACGGTTGCCTTGTCGGAAAACGACGCACCGCCACCGCCGTTAGCGTTGTTGCCGATAAACGTCGAGCCAGTGATCACCGCCGGGCCCAGAAACGCCACGCCACCACCGTCGTGGCTTGTGTTGCTGATAAAGGTCATGTTGGTTACAGTCATGGCGTGGTCTGCCCGCACGCCGCCGCCCAGCCCGGTGCTGCTGCCCCCGGTCACGGTAAATCCGGTGAGGGTGGCGTCCACGGACGCGTAGAACCCGCGCCCGGCGTTGGCGGCGTCCACCGTGGTCACGTTGGCTGCGCTTGGGGTGATCCAGTTGGTGACGGTATAGCCACCCGAAATGGTCAGCGGATTGGCGATCTGCGCCACCTGGGACGAGCCGAACTCATTTATCGCACCGGTGCAGATGCCGGCGAGCTTGACCGTGCTGTTGGGCGACGCAATGGCCACGGCGGAACGCACGGCGGCCGCGTTGGTGCTGCTAAATACGGTGGTGTTGTTGGCCTGGGCATAGCAGGCCACGCCAAAGGGCGACTCGGCAAAGCCGATGTCCGGCCCGGCAGACTGGGGTCGGGCATTGCCCATGAAATCAACACTAACGGTGCTGCTCACGGCGTGGTTCACCGCATCGCTGGCCCGGTTCAGGCGATAGTCATCGGCGGCCGGGTTTACAAAGCCGGCCGCACCGGTAATGCTGTGCCCGCCGCTGACCACGGTGCCCGAATAGGGCGCTGCCAGGTTTGCAAACAGGCTGTAGTCCTCGCGCACTGTGCCGTTCTCGCGCGCTATGCCCACGCCATAGTTCGCCAGGATCGTGTTGGTCATGCTCACGTTTCCGGTGATGACCCGGATGGCCGCGCCGGCCCCGAGCGTCGCGCTGGCGACGGTGGTGTGTATCAGGGTGGCCCGGCCGGCGGTTTGAATGACCGCGGCCGAGCCATCACCTGTGCCCTGATTGCCTGCCAGCAGCGAATTGGTGATGACCAGTTGGTCGGTCGGGCTGGTGCCAATATTGATGCCCAGCGCCAGGCCGCCACCGGGGCCATTGGCACTGTTGCGGATCAGCCGCACCCCATCCAGCGTCAGCGTATTTAGTGACCAGATGCCACCGCCACCAAAGGGGCCGCAGGGTGTGCAGCGGTTGGTCGCGATCAGGGATGCCCTCACTTCATTTATACCGCCCTGGAAATAGATGCCGGCGCCGTAGGCGCGGGCTGTGTTGCTGGTGAACGTGCTGGCGGAGATTTGGGCGCCCGACTGAAACTCTGCACCGCCGCCACCGTCGGCGGTATTGCTGTGAAAGGTCGAGGCCGTGACCAGAGCTGACGCACTCATATACGCGCCGCCACCGCCACCGCCGCCGTGGTTGGTTACATTGTCTGCGAACAATGACCCCGTGACAACCGCGCCAGTTCCCAGATACGCGCCGCCACCGGTGTTCGCTGCTTGGTTGCCTCTGAATTGCACGTTCGCCAAAATGGCCGCGTTTCCAACGAATGCGCCGCCACCCTGATTGCCGGAGATGTTGCTGATAAATTGGGATGCGGTGATCGCAACGCCGGCGCCGATGTTTGCGCCGCCGCCGTTGAGACCGGCCTGGTTGCCGGTCATGTTGACACCGTTCAAGGTGACGTTGGCACCCATGAGCGCGCCGCCACCGGATGCGGCGGCCTGGTTGCTGATGAAGCGGGTGGCCGTGAGCACGCTGTTATCGCCCACACACGCCGCGCCGGCGTTCCCCGTGATGGCGGAATTTTGCACAAAGGTGCTGCCGGTGTCCACCCACACCCCGTCATTCACTGCACCACAGTCATTTGCCTTGTTGCGCTCAAAGTAGGCGGCCCGCGTCAGCAGCGGGCCAGTGGTGTGCGCGCCACCGCCATACAACCCGGTGTTGCTGATAAAGTTTGAAGCGCTGATCACGATCCCGGTCGGAGACCGCACGCCACCGCCATAGCTGACCGCGAGGTTGTTGACCACGCCCATGCGGGTCAGGGTGATGATGTCGCTGCCATACACCCCGCCACCCTCACCCACAAATGACCCATTCGTCAGCGTAAAGCCTTGCAGACTGGCCGCCGCGCTGGCCAGGAACACCCGACCGCCACCCAGCGCATCCAGCGTGGTCACGTTGGCCGGGTTGGGGGTGATCCAGTTGGTGGCGGTGTAGCCTCCAACCAGCGTGAGCGTTTTGGTGATGAGCGCCAACTGCTGCGTGCCGGCTTCTTGCGCTGCCCCGGCGCAATATCCCGCGAGCTTGACCGCACTGCCCGGCGAGGCGGCTGCCACCGCGCTGCGCACCGCGCCCGCCGAGGTGCTGCTAAACACGGTGGTGTTGTTGGCCTGTGCAAAACAGTAGTTGCCGAGGCTGGACTCGTGATACCCGATGTCGGGCGCACTTCCCTGCGGGCGGAGGTTGCCAAAGAAATCCGTGCTGATGCCGGCCGCCGTGCCGCGGTTGATGGCGTCGCTGCTGATGCCGAGGTGATAGTCTTCCGTGGCCGGGTTTGCAAACCCGGCCGCGCCGTTAAAGCTGTGACCGCCGCTGGTGACCGTGCCGCTGAAGGGCGTGGCGACCGACGAGAACAGGTTGTAATCTTCAGTGCCCGTTGAAGCGGTGTTCTCAATGCCTACCGCGTAATTGGAAATGAGCGTATTGGTCATGCTCAGTGAATTGGCCAACCGGACGGCCGATCCGCTGCCCACTGTCGGGCTGGCGATGGTGGTGTGGATCAGGGTGAGGTTGGTGACAAAGCTGAGGCTTTCAATGGCTGCGCCGCCGAGGTTGGATGCGTTACTGGCGAACAAAACATTGATAAACGTGGCCGGGCTGGAGTTCTTCAGCGACACCCCCCCACCAACGGCATCAATTCCAAAGCGATCCGCGGTGTTGGCAATAAAGCTGCTGGCGGTGACAGTGACCTGGCCGCTGAATCGAAACTCGGCGCCGCCACCCGCGTTCTGCGCAACGTTGTGGGCAAAGCGCGTGCCGGTTACAGTGCTGAAACCCGCTCCGTTAAATTGCGCACCACCTCCATTGCCAGCCGAGTTGTAGCTAAAGTCGCTGCTGCTGATGCTGGCATTCAGGTAGAAAACGGCGCCACCACCGTTGCCACTACCGTTGCTTCCAACGGTATTACTAAGAAACGAGCTGTTTGAAACAGTGGCGAGCACGGTCGTGCACAGCCCGCCACACTCGTGTGTGGCCTGATTGCCTTGAAAGGTGGAGCCCGTGATGGTGGCAACTTGTCCACCCAAACCCGCTTTGACGTAGGCGCCGCCGGCATCGTATCCGGAGGCGTTGCTGATAAAGCGCGAGCCGGTGATCATGGTACCGGCGTTAAAGGATGCGCCGCCGCCTTCTGCGGCGGCGCCCGTGGCGGTATTGGAGTAGATGCCCATGTTGGTGAGGGTGATGGGCCCAGCCGCCAGTATCCCGCCACCCTTGCTAACCACCGATCCATTGGTCACGGTGAAGCCCGATAGCGAGGCCGCAACGCTGGCCGAGATCACCCGGCCAAGGCCGAGCGCGTCGAGGGTGGTTGGGTTGGCCACCGGGTCGGGTGTGATCCAGTTGGTGCCGGTGTAACCACCCGACAGGGTGAGTACTTTGTCCAAAATGGCGATCGTGCCGCCGGCGTTGCTCGTGCCCGCGCAGGTGCCGGCGATCTTGACGGTGTCGCCAAAGTTGGCCGCGTTGATGGCCTGCTGCACGGCGTCACCGTTGGTGCTGCTGATTATGGTATTGCCGTCACGCGTGGCGGAACATGCCGGGGTTGGGCCAGGGCCCTCGGGCGCACGCGGCTGGAGCGCCTGTGCCGGCCCGGGCTGCACGCCGGTGCCAAACGCCGCCAATGCAATCACGGTAAACACTGGTGAGAAAAGCCGCCGGGAATTCGTCATATCGGTA
>JANXLU010000091.1 GCA_025354985.1 Chloroflexota bacterium | reverse complement strand
CGCTCCATACTTGAGGTGCCCACGCTCCTTAGGAAAGATGCATGAAAGCAACATGAAACCTCAGGGAGAAAATAGGACGTACGACCCTCGCCAGCACTCATATAATCACGTACACTGGTGGGTGGAAGTTATGGCAGACCCAGCACCCAAGACACTAAACCCGAACGACCGTCTAGGCCCGTATGTGATCCAAGAATTTCGCGCCCAGGGAGGGATGGGCGCGGTATATCGCGCGCGCGATCCAAAGCTGCAACGGGATGTGGCGTTAAAGGTGCTGTTCCCGCACCTGGCGAGTGATGCCGACTTCGTGGCACGGTTTCAACGTGAAGCGGTGAGCATGGCGCAGCTCACCCACCCCAATATCGTGCAGGTGTATGACGCCGACATCGCGAACGGCCTGCCCTATCTGGCAATGGAGTATGTGCCGGGTGAGACCGTCTTCCAGACGCTAAAGACCTTGCGGGCGCGCGGCATTTTGATGCCCGAGCATGAGGCGCTTGGAATCGTGCGACAAATCGCGAGTGCGTTGGACTATGCAAATAAAAAAGGCCTTGTGCATCGGGACGTGAAACCGAGCAATATCATGCGCGCGGGTGAGGATCGGCATGTGCTTACGGACTTTGGTATAGCCTTTGACACGGGCGCAACCCGGCTGACGCGGAACATTAGCGCGCTGGGCACGCCAGAATATATGAGCCCGGAAGCTGGTCAGGGTTTGCCCGTGGACGGCCGTAGCGACATCTATTCGCTTGGAATCGTGCTGTATGAATTGCTCAGTGGCAAACCGCCATTCTCAAGTGACAGTGCCCTGGGGACGGTGTATCAGCATGCGCATGAGCCACTCCCAAGTATTGCAAATATTCGTGGCGACCTGAGCAAGACCACTCTGCGAATTTTGGACCGGGCCACAGCCAAGCAGCCAGCCCAACGATTCCAGACTGCCGGTGATTTTGTCCGGGCAATTGACGTGGCCACCGGCGCGGCGCAGGATTCGCAATCCATTTGGGCCAGCGGTCCGAACACACCCGCACGGGGAACCGCGGCACGGGACGCTACTCCCGCGGGCGGCGTGGCCAAACTTCGGCCCTCCAACCCGCCACCACAGCCATCGGGAGGCAACATATTTGGCAAGCTTGCAGCGATCGTCGGCGCGTTGGTACTTGCATTGGCTGCGTTCCTCATGGCGGCAATTTTCGGCGTGTTACGGGTACCCGGCCTGAGCCCACAACCAGAGGCGACCGTAAACGTTGGCAATATTTCGACCCAGGCGGTGGCGACCAGCAATGCCAATCTGGCAGCAACTGCAGAGCTGGCAAATACGATTGGAACAGCCCAGGCTAGTGGACGGGCAACCGCGCTTGCCAGCGGCCAGCAGACAAACGCGTCTGTCCAGCTCACCGCGGCAGCCATTGGAACCCAGGCGGCGATGGATTCACAATCGACCATGTCGCTCACGATGGCCACACAAACGGCGTTACTCGCCGGCCTTAAGGCAACCCAAGTCGCCGGGCTGCCTACCACGACACCACCGGCAACCAATGCTCCCACGCCTGATGTGGCTGCAACACAGCGGGCGCGCAGCACCCAGGACGCTGCCAACGCAAATGCCAACGCTACCGCGGTTGCCGCGCGGGCAACGGACGCGGCCAAACCCACGACGACACCCACACCAACCGCGGCGCCCCCGGCTGCATTTACCGTGCAAGTGCTTGAGAGCCGGGGTGGCTATGAAAACTGGGCAAAGGCGACAAATGCCTGTCGACCAAACTCCAAGGATGGTGCCGGTCTGCGATTTGCGCTGAATATGATCCTTACCAATACGGGCAGCACGGACCTGACCAATTTCAACGCCAACTTTGCAGTTTGGAGCGGCAACAGTGTCAATATGCCCGGCTGTCCCGAGAACCTGCCCGCTTCGCTAAAGCCGGGCGAACAGTTTGGGCCGGTTCGCGTCTACGCCTACTTGGACAGCCGCGCGATTACGTCGATGTTTGTGGGTGCCAAGGGCGCGCCATTTGTGCGTGTTTGTTTTAATGATGTAAATGTAGTTCCATGTTGAAATCAGAAAACAGGAGCCCGAAGATAGGAAACAGGAGATGGGAGACTGGACCGGATTTCTGAATCCTGAGTCCTGTCTCCTGAATTCTGCTTAAAAATACCATGTCAACGATCAGTCAAATTGGTCCTTATCAGATTGTGGCGCCGATTGCGCAAGGCGGCATGGGCGCGGTGTATCAGGCGCGAGATGCGAGCGGACGGGATGTTGCGCTCAAAGTATTGCTGACCCATCTGAGCACGGATGCGGACTTTATCAAACGATTTGATCATGAGATCCAGGTCCTCAAACAGCTGAACCATCCAAACATCGTCAAGATATTTGACTCGGGTGTTGACGATGGGCAGCACTACATGGCGCTTGAGTATCTGCCCGGCGGCAACCTGCTGGCGTTGCTCAAGAATGCGCGCAAGGTGAACCAGGTGCTGCCCATGCGCACATCGCTGGAGATCACCCGGCAGATTGCGCTTGCGCTGGAACAGGCGCACAAAATGGGTATTGTGCATAGAGACATCAAGCCCAGCAATATTATGTTGGGCGGGCCCGATCGTTATGTGCTGACGGACTTTGGCGTGGTGCGTGGCGATCAGATGACCCAGGTGACGCAGACGTTTGCTGCGGTCGGCACGCCAGATTATATGAGCCCGGAGCAGACGATGGGCAAGCCGGTGGACGGGCGGAGCGACTTGTATTCGTTGGGTGTGGTGCTGTATGAAATGCTGGCGGGACGGGTGCCCTTTACTGCCGAGAACACGCCCGCGCTGCTGTATAAGCACGTGCACGAGAACCCACCGGATGTGCGCGCGTTGCGCAGCAATGTGCCTGATGGCGTGAAGGCGGTGGTTGAAAAACTGCTGGCCAAGAAAGCGGACGGTCGGTATCAGTCTGCCGGCAAACTGGCCGCCGATCTGAGCAAACTCGTGGAAAAGCCAAAAGCACGTGTTGCCATGGCTCCAGTGTTCCCGCGGGCATTGGCTGGCTTGATGGGGGTTGCCGCATTTGTGGGCCTGGGTTTTGGCGCATTCCGATTGTCATCGCCGGGCGGAGCAGACGGAGGGGCGGGGCAAATCGGGGAAGTGCAGGGGCAAGGCGCCGCCGGCACCGCAGCCCCGGTGGACGCCGCAGGCAAACCGGGGCTGCTCGCCTCGGTTACACCACTTCCCATCGACGCAAATTCCGGAAAGCCGGCAGGCAATGCGCTTGCCACGGCAACTCTGGTCGCAGGTGCTCCAGGCAGCAGTCAAACGCCAGCGCCGGGAGACCCGGCGGCATCGAGCACGCCGGCAACTGGCCTTGGCGCGCCGGCTGCCACAACCGCGCCAGGTTCCATTGCCACCGCCGCAACGATTGCAACATCAGCGCCCGCGGCGACGTCGGCTCTTGCCGCCACGTCAGCACCGGCGGCGCCTACATCAGCACCGGCTGCACCGACTTCCGCGCCGGCACCTACTTCAGCGCCGGCGCCAACCGCGGCACCCGCACCGACGGCAGTGCCGCCCGCACCGACTTCGCCACCGGCGCCAACTGCCCCGCCGGCTGCCACTGCAATAGTTAGTCCACCCATTTTCAAGGTTACAGTTATTGCGGTGGTTAATCCGGTGGTTAATCCGGTGTTTATTCAACTAGCACCGACGGCGGTGCCGATCAGGATCAAGCCGCCGATCATCAAGGGGCCATTGCCGTAGGGCTTACGTGTAAGATCCGCACATGAGGAGGCGGAGCCGAACCGACCCTGCTGATTGGGTGACGGAGCCCCCGCCTACTAGGCTGCCTTCGTACTTCGTCCTTCGGCTCCGCTCAGGACCGCTCAGGACCGCTCAGGCAGCGCCGCATGGCCTTGCACCGGCTTCCGGGTCTTAAACACGTACAAGGCTCTGCGCATATGTTTAAGGCCAGTGGACGCGAGCCCCGTGCGTAACTCGGTCGCTGAGCGGAGCCGAAGGGTTGCCTTGATACAAGGCAAGCAAAAGATGATATTTCATTCCTGGGACAAGCGCGCTCATGTATAATAGCGCGCTCAAATTCCGATGATCGGATGGAATTTATTTAACCAACAGAAGTAGGAGGAACAGGTATCCCACCACCAAGACACAATTCACGACCGTGGCAGAACAGTAGCGCTCAATTTCGCATTAACGGGCAAATTCGCGTGCCAACCGTACGACTCATTATGCCGGACGGTACAAACCGGGGTGTCGTAGACATCCAGGAAGCACAGCATCTGGCGCGCACCATGAACCTCGATTTGATCGAGGTGGCGCCAAATGTGGACCCACCCGTATGCCGCATTTTCGACTTTGGAAAGTTCAACTTTGAACGCGAGAAGAAGGAACGCGACGCAAAAAAGGCGCAGAAGTCGATTGAGCTCAAAGGCATCCGCCTGAAGCCAAAGACAAGCGATCACCACCTTGGATTCAAGGTGCGCGCTGCCCGGCGGTTCTTGGAGGCTGGAAACAAGGTCAAGGTAACCCTGCGGTTCCGCGGTCGTGAGGATCGGATCCCGCACGTGGCGTATCGCATGATGGATCGGGTGAAGACCGAGACCGCGGATCTGGCGCAGATTGAGCAGAACCCGATGATGGAAGGCAAGACCATGTTGATGGTCATGGCTCCCACCGCCGCCACAATCGCCGCCGCAGCAAACCGGGCCACCCAGCAACGTCTGGCCCAGGAAGCAGCAGAAGACCGCAGGAAGGGATACCTGGAAGAGGAAGAAGCCGACGATGAGACCGAAGCCGACGGCGCAGATGATGCATTTGACGAGGAAGTTGAAGCTCCCGCCACCCCGGTTGCAGCCGAGGTGCCCGCAGTGGAGCCCGAAATTAATTTCCGCGACAAAGACGCGCGGCGCAAGCTGAATTTGCAAAAACGCAGCAAGCAACGCACGGATGAAATATTTGGACTGCCCTAGCGAATAGCGACGGGCCAACATTCAGATTGGACTGATACAAAATGCCCAAAATCAAAACACACAAAGCGACGAGCAAGCGCTTCCGGTTGACCGGAAGCGGGAAGCTGAAGCGCACCATACAAGGCAAAAGCCACTTTCGACGCAACAAGCCGCAGCGCAAGATTAATGCGCTCTCTCAAATGGTGATTGTCTCAGGCAATGCGCAGACGAAGAACATTCTTTCGATTGCGCCCTATTTGGACAAGCAGAAATAATTTTGATTGGGGCCACGATCCGCAGCGCGGGTGGTGAAACCCAAACCAATTGGAACAACCATGGCAAGAGTAAAAGGTGGCGTAAAGGCCCGACGTCGACATAATCGAATCCTCGATGATGTTAAGGGTCAGTTTGGGGCGCGCAGCAAAAATGTGCGCAAGGCGATGGAAGCCCGGTTGCACGCGATGGCCTATGCCACGCGCGACCGCCGGGTGCGCAGGCGCGAATTTCGCGCACTGTGGATCATACGCATCAACGCGGCAGCCCGCGAGAACGGCACAACGTATAGTACGCTGATCGCCAAGCTGGCCGAGGCGAATATCACGCTAAATCGCAAGATGCTGGCCGACATGGCCGTACGGGATGCGGCGAGCTTTAGCGCGCTGGTCAAGCAAGTGGTCAACTAGGATCATTTAGAAACAACAAAAAACACCCGCATGTGGTTCCCACATGCGGGTGTTTTTTGTTGTCTGCCCAGAGACACTATTTTCGGCGGATTGCGGGTAAATAAACGAGATGCGGGTTGGGTGTTTTGGTGGCGGTAACGGTCGGTGTGGCAGTTGAGGTGGTGCTTGGCGTTGGCGTTGGCGTGCTGGTCGCAGTTTGAGTGGGTGTGTCGGTGGCAGTGCTGGTCGTGGTCGGGGTTGAGGTCATTGTTACTGTTGCCGTCTGCGTGGGCGTGCTGGTTGGTGTTGCAGTGGATGTTGGTGTAGATGTTTGAGTGGGTGTTCCCGTTTCGGTCGGCGTGGCTGTAACCGTGGGGGTTGGCGTTGGGGTGCGGGTGGGCGTGGGGGTGCGGGTCGGTGTCACGGTCGGTGTTAAGGTGGGCACACATGTGGGCGTGGCGGTAAGCGTGGGCGTGATCACGGCCAAGGCAGTCGCGGCGGCCACGAGGTTGATTCGTCCGGCACCGTAGGTGTTGTCCGGACCGCAGGGACCGAGGTCCACAATCGTGGTGGTTATCGCATGCTCGAGCTGGGCGACCGTGTAACTGAGGTTGATGCTTAGCAAAAGTGCCATGCCGCCAGAGACGTGAGGAGCGGCCATGGACGTACCCGACCATTGCAAGTAATTACCACTTAGATCCGTCGTGGTCACGCCCACGCCGGGCGCAACAACGTCCGGGAAATAACCTGGAGATGCACGGCAGTTTGTCGGTCCGCGGCCGCTGAGCGTAGCGATAAGGTCGCTATTATCAGTGGCACCCACGGCAAAGGCACCCGGGTTATTCGCGGGGCTGGCAGCGGACGAAGCATTGGGACCGTCGTTACCTGAGGCAAATATTGGCACGATCCCCGCGGCAAGGAGGTTTTGTATATCTGGTGCGAAAGAGGTATCGCAGGCACCCGTCGTTATCTGCCAGGAGTTGTTAACCAAATCTGGTGCCGCCGCCGGGTCACCACCCGGATTCAAGAGCCACTGAAAACTTTGGTGTATGTAATTTGTGGATAACATGCCACTGTCCGGGAAAATCTTGGCGGAAATCCATCGCGCACCCGGAGCAACGCCAATAGCGGTGCCGCCCGCCGTGCCGCCAACCATCAGGCCCATGGTGTTGGTGCCATGCCCATTTACATCGTACGGAGTGGTGGAGCCAGTGTACGGGTCAAACCAGCTATTCGTTCCGCCACGCCACGTCGCGGCCAGATCGCTCTGCGAACCAATATCCACGCCAGTATCCATACTTGCAATGACGACACCCGTGCCGCTATAACTGGCCGCCCACAAGAGCGGCGCACCTATCAGGTCGATATTTGGTTCAGGTGGACTGGAAAGTGCGGCTCGCTGCCCCCCCGTTGGCCGAATGCTGATCTCGTCCGGCTCGATGCGGTCAACCTCGGGGCGGGCGGCGAGTTCGGCGATGAGGCTGGTATCGGCTGTGACGGCAATGGCATTAATGATCCAAAGCGGGGTGAACGAGGTGACGCGGCCCTCGGTGCGGCGGGTGTGGAGCAAGGCGCGAAGGAAGCCCTGGGTGGTGTCGGCCTTGGTTTGCAGGGTGGCCAGCAGACTGCGGCGTCTTTCTTGTTTGTCGGCGCCCTTGATGGTGCGGGGATCTATCTGATCCTTGAGGTGCACGATGACGCTGGCGATTATGCCGGTGGGTGGCGGGCGGCGGGCGAGTTCAGCGCTGATGGCAGGCGCCGGCGGTGTGTTGTCGATAGCGACCGTGACGTGGGATGTGCCCAGGGTAATCAGTAGGATCAGGGTTAGCAGGAGGCGGGAGGCGAGACGATGAAATACCATGGCGCGCCTCAACGGCGATCAAACGGCGAGAGGCGAGCGTGGGCCAACTGCAGACCTAGTAACGCAAGGGAGACATGGGTGTGATGCATTCGCGCGCCTGACGGGCGTGCCTGAGCACGGCCTTCACCTGAACACACACACTTCATTTCTTCCGCTTTGCAACCGTCACTGCAACAACCCCGAGGGCAATCACAGCGGCAGTGCCGCCGAGGATGGCGAGGAAGGTGGTGGTGGTGGATGGATCCGCGGCGGCGGCGGACGCCACAGCGGCGGGGATGGGCTTGGGCGGGGCGGTGTTTTTGCCAACCGTGAAGACGAAGACGCCGGTGGTGCTGTCTCCATCGAGCAGGGTGGCCTGCCACTTCACGCGGTAATTGCCATCCGGAACGGGTTTGCTGATCAGGAGCACCAGAGTGGCATGATCGAGATCCTTGAGATCCAATTTGCCTGTATCGTCCCCGACGGGCTTATCCTGTTCGGTAAAGATTTGCAGCGTGCTTCCGTTGGGGTTGAGCTCCTCGGAAAACTTGGCGACGATTTGTTTGGGTGATTGATCGAGCACGGCACCGGCCACCGGCTCGGAGCGGAGCAACGTTACGCTGTGAGCGGCCACGAGACCGGCATTTGCGAGGAATAGTACGAACAGCGCGACCACCAGTTTGAACCGGAACGCCCCGCGACCAAGCCCGAAACCATGGATGTCCATCGTGCTATTGCGTCATGACGTGATCCAGGATGAGATCACCAATGTGGACACCGACCAGGCTGCCTGGCTTGACCGTGCCCTGCGGGTTATAGAACAGAATAAAGTAGGTCTCGCCAAGCCGCAGGTCATGGCGGTGGGCCATGGGCACCTGGGAACGGACGGCCGTACCCGTAAACTCGTCAACCAGAATTGGCACGGTCTGCTCGTTTTCAAGCATGTTCAAGGCTTTTTCAGAGTCCAGCACAATGTAGCGAAAATCCAACAAACCGTTATCCGCGGTCACGCCGATTTGGGTGACCCGGATGCCAAAGCGCTGCTCGATAACTTCGCTGCGGGGCGCCGCCACGGGCTTCTTCGGCGCTGCACGGCAGGCACCCAAAAGACCCGCCGCCAATAAAACGGCGATGGTTATCGTTAATCCACGAAGCGAAGATTTTCCGAGCATACACCTAATTATCGTCCGTTTGCTTAAGCGATTTGTGAGCTTAAGCAAACGGCCCCGCACCTAAGTGACACAGGTGGGGCTGATTGCCGACGACCTTTCCGATGTAACTACCAGCCAAAGCGTGGTGATAGCGATCGCTTGGCGGCGAACTCATCAAAATACGGCGATGTGCGTGCAGCCCGAAGCCAAAGTCGTGATAACGGAGGAATGGCTCGTGTGACATTCATCAGCGGAGGATAATATGTGATATCCCAAAATAAGTTTGAACGAAAGAGGTTCTCATCGATATAGCGGGCAATCTGCCTGAATCGGTTTTGGTTACAAAAAGCAAGGTATGAATGTGTTTAATCTTACGAAACGGCGGGTGATACGTGCCTGCATCGCAATCGTGCTGAGTGCCGTTTTTGGGCTGGCCGAAACCGCTTCGATATTTGCGCATGCAAAAATAGTCCGTGTTCTGCCAATAGATGGCAGTACTGTTGCAAATCCACCGCGTGAGATCGAACTTTTCTTTACCGAGCCGATCGTGCCGGATTTCAGTTCTATAAAACTGATTGATTCGGCTGGTCGAACAGTACCGGTTAGCCCGTTAAAGATTGACGCGAATGACCGGCGACACGTGACGGCTCAAATCGCCGGATCGGCACCGCTGGCATCCGGTCTCTACAATCTAAGTTGGGTTGTGCTGGCCGCAGATGGTCACTACACGCGAGATTACAGTGTTTTTGGCGTGGGAGACGCAAAACCGGGCGCGGGTGCCGGTGCCCAGCCGCAGGCAGATGCGCCACCCGCGCCCGTCGAGATTGCCCTGCGCATCATTACGTATGGTTCGCTGGCGCTGATAACCGGCGGCGTTAGCGCGTTGTTCTGGCTATTACGTGGAAATACCGGCGCTGCTGCGTCACGTCGCGCATGGTCGATCACGGCGATCAGCATCGTCGTGTTTATTGTCGTAGGGATCGCGTGGCTTTTCTGGCAGGTTAACGTTCTGACAAGCTCGGTGGCGGGCGCCGCAAACCCGGCTGATTTGGTTTTTCAATTGCTTGGCCAAACCCAGTGGGGCGTCATTTGGCTGGCGCGCGAGGCTATCGCCGTTTGTCTTCTGGTGATTTTGCTGGCGAACAAATCGTTGCGGCGCGGTTTCCTGGCTGCAGCCTTTGGGCTCACAGTTGGATTGTGCATCGCACAGGGCGCAATAGGCCATGCGGCCGGTATCTCACCGGATACCGTGCTTGCCATCGGATCATCATCCGCGCATATTTTTGCGGCCGGTCTGTGGATTGGTGCACTTGCGATTATGGTGGCGGTAACACCAGTAATGCAATCTCAGCAGTCAACACAACCCGGGGAGGCCGCAAAAAGCTGGAGTGCGTTTAGTAATCAGGCCCTGATCGGGGCGGGGTTGATTGGGGCAACCGGTCTGTATAACACCGCGCGTCAGGTGCAGACGATTGATGCCCTGGTCGGCACGCTGTATGGACAGGCGCTATTGGTAAAGCTGCTGTGCGTCATCCTGGTGGCTGGTCTGGGCTTTGTCAACTCCCTGCGGTTGCACCCAACGTCGGCGCTTTCAAAATTCTTTCTCGGGCCGCGCAACCGGACGTTCAAATCCGTGCACTCATCGCGGGCCATAGTTATTGAGTCGCTGCTGAGCATTCTGATTTTCACCTCAACCAGCATCGTCACATCCGCGGCGCCGGCGCATGGGCCGGAGTTTGCCGCCCCACCCGCGAACACGTCGCCGACCCAGATTGCCCAGGATATGTTGATTGGATTTTCAGTCAAGCCCAACCTGCCAGGTCAAAATCTGTTTGTTGTCGACGCCACCAGTACCCGCCGCCCGGAACCGGCACCCGTTGGCCGGATTATTCTGCGCATTCAAAGCAAGGAAAGCGATCTGGGTGTTGTGACGGTGGACGCGGCCAAGATTGACAAGACACGGTTTCAGGCAGGCGGAACATACATGAGCCTTTCCGGCCGTTGGCAGGTGGATGTCATTGTCAGGCGCCCGGGGCTGGAAGATGTGGTATCAACGTTTGACTGGATCATGCCAAGCGCGTCGTTGCGTCCAGTGGTCATTTCAAATACCGCCTGGGAGCCGGATCTGACGCTGCTCAGTATGCTCTTTGCCGTGATTGTTGCCGCGCTCCTTGCTGTGAGGTTTGTTTGGTCGGTTCGGCAACCGAGATCGGTGTGATCCTACCAAACCGGAACGGCGGTTTGCTTCCTACCCGAGGCCAGGCCCGATTGTAAAGGCATGGCCGTGCAAGTCACTGAACACCAACACGCGGCTTGATCAATGACGCACCGGTTGGTTACGGTGCTCAAGAGCCACGGCAATCCGCGACGCGTTAGGGGCTGACCGGACCCAACCGCCGCACAAAAAAAACGCTTGCAGCTCGTTTGTAACGAGCTGCAAGCGTGCGCGATGTTCCATGGGTCCCGTGCCCCGCCTGGGGCACGGGACCAAAATCAACCCGCCCTATGGACCAATCAGTGCGACATCCGCATCGGCGCTGAAGTCATCAAAGAATTCAAGCGTGTTTTGATTGCCCCCTACGACGGAACCAAGTCTGAACGAGTCTACATTCGCAGTTCCAGGCGACAACGTCTGCACGGCGGTGTTTCCATTCACATACAGGTTCAAGGACGCTCCGGAAACATACACCACTTCAATGTAGTTGAAGGCATTGTTAGTGATATTGACCCAGGCACCGTTGTTGGTGTTACCAACCTGCAGCTGAACCTGAGGTTGGCCGCCAATTTGGCGATACCGCACATGGAACAACGTAGTTCCACCCGACCGGCCAACGAAGATATCCTCCGTATTTCCACCGGTATTAGAGTTGTTGTTCGGATTGAAGTAGAAGCGTGCGTCCAGGGTTGATACGTTTACCGGGTTGGCGCCAAACGTGTATTGAACGTAGTTGTTGTTGTTCCCCCGCGCCTGCAGACCCAGCGTGCCCGAACGCAGCGCAGCCGCCGTGACGTCTAGTCGGCCGGTGTTGTTGGTCGAGGTCGAAGACCAACCCCATGGTCGTGGTCCGGTCTCGAAGCCATTCGCGAAGCTCCAAGGCACTGCCGGGCCGGTGACCGTCAACGTCGCCGTCCGAACACCACTGTTGCCGGTGCTGTAGTTACCGGCCGCATCGACGATGCGCACTCGGACGGTGTAGGTGCCCGGCAACAACGCGCCCGTGGCAATTGGCACGTTGGTCGTGCCGACAAACTGCGTCCCGGTTCCTGCTGCAATGTTCGTATTGCCAAACCAGTATTCACCTCCGACCACCCCGCTGGCAAGCCCACCAACGAGCGGATCGGTTGCACCGTTTAGCGTGAGGTTGATTGACGCCGTGCCAGAAGCGATCGACGTCGGATTCAGGGTAATGCCGGTGAAGGTTGGAGCGGTGCGATCCACCAATAAGGTCTTCTGAATCGTTGGACCCCAGTTGCCGGCGATGTCAATTGAATGAACATAGACAGTGTGGTTGCCGGGTGTTAACGCACTGACAGTGGCTGCAGGCATGGATCCGTTTATGGCCGATGTGGGCGCCACAGTGGCTGCTGTCATCGCCGTGCCGGTTCCACTTGCCGCAATGGTATCCACAAAGAATTCACCGCCCGCGATGTTGCTGTTGCCGGTTGCAACGTCGGACGCGGAGGCGCTGACAGCTACGGAACGGTTGTTGGCCGCAACCGGCGTAAACACGATGTTTGAGGTGGTTGGGCCAACCCGATCAATAATGACCACGATGCCCGTAGTGGGTCCCCAGTTTCCAGCCGCATCCTGGGCGTGGACAAAGAAGGTATTTGGACCGTCACTGAGCGCGGCCAAACCTGGCATGTCCAATAGAGCATAGGATGTGACTGATATGCCAGAATATACGCCGGCCACCGAGGGCATGAGCTGCCCCGTTCCGTTAGGCCCGGGTGCTCCCACAAAGTATTCCGCCGCGGCAATACCGGCAGGATCATTAAACGTGGCTTGCAAGCGCACGTAGAAGGCGCCACCGCTGCCGGCCTGAATACCCGTGGTGCCATTTGTGGCTGGCGGGTTGGCAAAGGCATTGCTGACGCTTGGACCGGTCTTGTCAACGACAAGGGTCGCGGTTGTTACGGCACCCCAGGTATCAGATGTGTCATGCGCGCGCACGCCAACGATGTGGTTACCCTCCGGCAACGCGAGCGTTGTTGCTGCCGGTATCGTCACGACCAGGCTGGATACTGCGGCAGTTGGCGCCTCGGCACTCATCGCCACCGGCGCGCCGCCATCGATCGTGTATTCCGCCTGATCCACGATCAGCGGATCGATGGTTGTGCCAGTCGCCCGCAGCACAACATCTGTCGTGCCATTGACCAGATTGGAAACCATATACACACCACTCACGACCGGGCCACTCTTGGCCAGCATCAGTGATGCGGATGCAAAGGCGCCCCAACCATTTGCGTTGTGTCCGTGCACATAGAACATGTGACGCCCGGCCGTCAATGTCGTCAAATCAACACATGGCGAAGTGGCGCCGGATACCGGAATGAGCGTGCTCGCCAGAGTAAACGGTGCGCTGATTGCGCAACCGGAACCGTTGACGCCCAAGCCATCCACAAAATATTCTGCGGCATCGACTGCGCCACCCGTAGACGCCGTGATGGTCGCAACCAATGTCACCGGGCCGCCGAGCACGCCGGATGCACCGCTGCTGGGGTTGGGCGACAGGCTTACATCGGAAGTCACCGGGCCTTGCGTTGAGGTCCCTGTTCCCGATGCCGTGAGGAAGGTCAGCATGCCACCGAAATCGATCGCATCGGCACCCACGCCCGCATTGTCCAAATGCATGGCTGCCTCAAACAAGGCATACTTGCCGCCGGGCGGGGTTATGCTGGGCATGGTCACAATCGTATCGAGCGTGCCACCGGCAGGGATGGTTTGTGCCACCACACGCAATGGATTCGTGCGTGTTTGGGCTTCGGTGGCGTAAATCGTCTGATGCAGACCGGAGACGGCCATTGAATGATGCACCAGGCCGGCGTTTATATAGCGCAACAGGACCCGCCCACCGGGCGTGCTGGGAATCAAATCCGTATTGGGATATGCCTTGCCATTAATTAGCCAGTATTTGGCAAAGAAGCTGGTTGTCTTAAAAGCGAGCGGGTCGGCATTGAATGCCGGATCAATTTCGGACAACACAAGCACGGCTTCGTCATCAAAGGCGGTAGCGGAGTCGGCGTAGGCCTGACCGGGCGCACCTGCAGGACGCACGATCAGCGCACCATAGAGACCCATGGCGACCTGTCGTGGCCCGTCGGCAGTCAGACCGGCCTCATACAGATAGGTACCCGGTTTGAGCGCGCCTGGAGCAAACGAATACGTCTTGCTGTTTCCGGCCGTCACACCAGCGCTGTCGGGAATCACATCCTGCCCGGCAATACTCAAAGACGTGGCCGACGGCACACTTACGTTATGAAGTGTGATTGCAACCGGGTCACCTTCGTTTACAACGATGATCGGGCCACCCGGTGCCGTTACTGTGGCGCTTACGGTGTTGTATCCCCAAATCGGGATGCCAGCGACCGGGGCGCCCGGCAAACTGATTGTTCCGGTGACGGCATACAAGTCACAGCCTGGCGAGCACGGTATTCCCACAACGGGACCAGGCGCTGCTGTTGGCGCCGCAAATGCAACAAGGCCGCCTAAGGCCACGCCCGCCGCCAACCCAGCGACAGTTATGGTCGCGCTTCGGGCAACGCGCACACCAAGTTTTGAAAGACCTTCGAGATGAATGTAATTTTTCATTATGGTCTCCTTATGGCGTGCAATTGGTTCCTGGCGCCTGATGACCGGCAATTGGATCTATGCGTTCAAGCGTCAACATGCCACCGAATCCGGCGTCATAGTTTGCCACTTCGTAGAGCGCATGGCTGTGAGCAACCATGTAATATTCACCGCACTGGTTGAACGAGGTCACTGCGACTGGAAGCTGACCCTTCTGGCCCAGGTAGGGTGAACCGCTATAGTAGGTCGCGGCGCCCTTGAACTCAAGGTTCATCAGCTGGGGTATTGTCACAGGAACCGGATTGAGTGCACCATCAAAGTGCTCCTGATTGTCGTAATGATACGTTTGGTCCCATGTTTGGCCCGAGCCGATGTTGAATGAGAAGGTCTCGTATGACAGATCGTTACCACCGACATCGAGCAGCGGCGTGGCATCCCGCGCAATCAGTCGACCATTCTCACCGTGTGGGTGAAACGGGTGGTTGCGCGAGCCGGCATTCAAATAGCGAATCAAAGCGGGTGCGTTGTTCGGATTGTTCGGATCCGGCGTATTGAGATCTTGCACCGTAAGGTGCTCCAGCGCACCATACGGCTGATGAGGCAACCAGGCCGCGTTGTTTGGCGCGATGGTGTCCGGGAACGACCGCCCGTTTATCAGCCAATACCGCGGATGGAGCGTGGTGACATCGTAGGGCTGATTCAGCTCAACCGCGGAGTGGAGGTTTGGATCCATTTCCGACAACAGCAATACAAACTCGGTGTTGGGAAGGTACTCCGTGCCCGGACCATAGGCCCGGGGCAATCCGGTTGCGACGTCGGCAGGTGGGCGAACAACCAGGGCGCCATACAGACCCATCTGCACCTGCTTGCCCACATTGGTACCGCTTTCATAAAGAAATGTGCCGGGTTCGCTGGCAACAAAGCTATACGTCACGCTGCCATTTGGCGCCGCCGTGTTTACCAGTGAGGTCAATTTTGGCCCGGTGAATTGCGGTTGAACAGGCACGCCGTTTGCGAGCACGCCTTCGATCCCCTGGAACATGATCGATGTTGCTTCCGGCAGCTTGTTATTAAGCACCACCGTTACCGTGTCACCCTGGTTGACACAAAGCACGGGTCCCGGGAACTGGAATACCCCACCAGTTGGGCCAAAGCTCCAAGTCCACATGGTGTTGCCATCGGGCATTTGAATGTAATCCGCACCCGCCGTCAATGAAAAGCTGGGCGTGGTGCCGGTGCTGGTCGAGCAGACGATGCCCGAGGTTGGCCCGGCCGCCGTGGCTCTAATATTTGGGACGAGCGTCATGACACACAAAAGTGTGCCTGCTGCCACCGCGAGACCCCGTCGGTTTATTTTCTGATTCAAGGTGTGCATATTTGCTTCTCCTTTGCTCATTTCCGTTCTTCCAAGACGGGATATTTAGGTGTTTGGCGCGGTTTGCGCAGGCAAGGCGCCCGCCGCATAAACGCGGACTTCGGTCATTTGGCCACCCAAACCGGTTCCGCCCGGTTTATTCAGGGCGCCCAACGAGTTGTTAAACAGCAGATAGGTGTCGTAGCCGGCCCCGGTCTTGGGTGGCGCGGTGAAGATCGCGTCATAGCTCTCACCCGCACCCATATAAATCATATTGGTTTTGTAGCTGGTGTCTGCACCATTGCGCAATCCACCCGTGCCAAGGCCGCGCAGTGGCGTGGCATCCTTGCCCACGATCCGCATGGGGATGCCGGCCAACTTCATGGCCGGCTGCGTGTATCCCAGGTTTACAAAGCGCAACAACACCTTGTCCCCGGCACAGCACTGGATAAGTGATGAAAGCGGCTGGGAATCCAGATCAGGCCGTCCAACCGGTGCGACCAAACTGCCACTCGACAAATCAAGACCGCCACCATTGGGTGCGAGCGTATCGGGATAGGAGCGACCATTCATCAGATAAAAATCGGCGTGAAAGTCACTCCAGTCGCTGGTTTGAATATGGGCGTCATCAAAGTGCGATTGTGCCCACATTTCATTTAGGAATATGCCAAACTCGCGGTCATAGGCTGTTGAACGGCGATCGTTCAACGCCACACCATCGTTGTAAACATAACCCATCGGAGCGGTTGGTGCGCCGCCGACGTAACCCCTCGCTACAGGTGCACCGGCACCGTTGCCCGTCCGGTTTTGCGCGGGGCGAACAAACACGATGCCGTCCATACCCATTTGGACGTGCTCAACGTCTTCGTTGTGGCAGTGATACATATACGTGCCCGGGTCGGTCGGATGATAGTAATAGGGGAACGAGCGGCCAACCGCAACCGAAATGGACATTTCGGGCACACCGTCGAACAGCGGCAGCGCATTGCGAAAGCCGTGCCAATGTATCGTGTGTGGGTCAAACAAGTCCGGGCGAAGCGCGAAGCCAAGGTTCGACAAAGTGATCTGAATTGCGTCACCTTCATCAAAGAACATCTGCGGCGCGGAGTGCTGCACGTTGCCCTTCTGGGCCAGAACGCGCGCATCGGTGGTGTTGGCGGGTGTGGCCACCGCCGTGCCTCCTTCCAGATCGGTGATATCCCTGAACCCGAACACATAGGTGCTTTTTCCAGTAGGAGCCAGTGCGTCGGGAGCCAGAACGACGCCCTGCTCGTTCTTGAGCTCGCCCGTTGGGATCGAAATCCAACCGTCCGAGGCGATAAAGTGCCTGTAGATCGTCGGCCGGGGTGATTGCAGGGTGGCGGCCTCAACCGAAGAAACCGGCTTTAGAAACCGGCCCGACCAGGCGGGTGCGATGCTTGCACCCGCCATGGCCGCCAGCGCGCCACCGCTCAACTTCAGGAGCCGGCGCCGATTGAACTTATTCGACAAAAGTGATGTTCTCATAACGTTCTTTCCTAGTTAATGATCAAAGGCAACACGGTTACAAATTGAGTCGGCGCCGGATCGGCCGCCTCCCTGGCAAATATTGGCGTCGTAATCGTTCCACCGCTAAAGTTATCTACACTACGGCCATTCGGAATCTGCATTCCGATGCGCCCAGCGCCGGTGAATCCGCTCACAAGGACGGAACCAACCGGCGTGGTGCCGTTCTTATAGACATAAACTGTGCCACTTGCCGAGACCAGGGCACTAAGCGTATCTCCATTTGCAAACGGACTGTTGAACGTCGCAGCCGGTGCAAACGCTCCGCCTGAATTTGTGGTGCTCTCAACAATGACCTGACCGCCGTTACCCGTGGCGTAACGAACCCGAATATAGGTGGAGGGCGCCGTTGCTGCGTTTGCCTTCAGGATCAACGCAGTGTTATTAGCCGGGTTATTTGCAAACGTAAACCCGGCGGCTTGTTGGGCGCCGAATAGGGTGCCGTATATGGCGTTTCCACCTGCACCACCGCCCACTGCCTGATTGCCATTTACGGAGGTGTTGGTGCTTTGGCTCCAGGATGCACCCAAGTTGCCTGCATTAGCCCGGTTGAAGTTATCAAGCACCGTCAACGTCGGAAGCGCTGGCAGTAGTGTGACAACCGAATCGGTGTCTGTGGCAGAGTTGTTGTTGGTATTCGTGTCGGTGAAACCGGCGGGCACCGCGACCGTTGCCGTGTTTGCAAACGTTCCGGTGGCCGATGATGCCAGCACACCGGTCGCAACGAAGGTCACTGTTCCCGGCGTAAAGAACGTTGGGTTGGCAAGGTTGACCGTCGTGTTTATGTTGCCCGTTCCCGAACCCGCAGCGCAGCTCGAAAGGAAGGTGGCGCTGCACGTCCACGATATGCCAGATGCAGTTGCCGGGAACAAGTCGGTAACCGCCACGCCGGTTATTGCTCCGGTGCCGGCATTGCTCACGGTGATGCTATAGCGGAACACACCACCCGCCGCGATCACGGTGACATTGTCCGTTTTGGCAACCGCAACATCGGCCTGCTGCAGCACGGTGTCCACATCCTGGGCCGTGTTGTTGGCAAGGTTTGGATCAAAGGTTGTCGCGCCCGGGGTGACGGTGGCGATATCCGTCAGGAAGCCCGTCGCATTTGCCGCCACTGTTGCGGCGATGGTGGTGAACGTCACGCTACCGCCAGCGGCAACGTTGATCGTCCGATTGATAGCTCCAAGCCCAAGCGCTCCATTACAAGCGGAGCCCGTGCTCGCCACACACTGCCACGCAATGAGATTAGGCAAGTTGAGACCTGAGGGCCAGGGATTGTTGACAACGGCATTAGTAGCGGATCCGGGTCCGGCGTTGCTGACCTTGATAACGTAAGTCAACGAGCGACCGGTCACCACAGTTGTCACGTTATCCGTCACGCTTATTGAAAGGTCTGCAACCGGGCGAATCGTATCCACGTCGGTGGCGCTATTGTTGCCAAGGTTTGGATCAGTAACCCCGACGGCAGCCGCGACCGTGGCGGTGTTGGTCAGGGTACCGGAAGCTGCGTTCGAGAGCGTCGCATAAGCCGCAATACTGGCCGAACCACCGACTCCAAGATTCACGAGGGTATTGATGTTGCCAGTTCCCGACGCTACCGCACACGTTGACCCGGCCGGTGCCGTGCAGGTCCAGGCCACACTCACAACGCTGGCTGGGAAGTTGTCCACCACCGCGCTGGCTGGCGCGGCGTTGGGGCCCAGATTGTTGATCGTGATGGTATAGGGAACGACGCTTCCCGCGTTAACCGCACTAAGCCCATCCGTCAATGCAATTTGAAGATCGGCCTGAACGTTGGGAATTTCATCGGCGCCAATATCAAACGCATTAAACGCGGGCCGGGCGTTCCGATCAATATCAAAAGTCGGTGCGGCAATCGATGCCGGGGGTTGCTGATACGAAGGCGCTGCCTTTGAAGCGGCACCGTTGTTATAGGCCGACGACCCAATGCCCCCCAGGTGATAGTCACCCATGATTGAAATCGGCACGTCCTGCGCAACAATGGTGTTTGCGACGAAATTTGGGTTGCCGCGCCATGGTAGCGCCAGTACGGTCGTTGTATAAACCTGAGCAACCTGGGGATCAAGTGAGAGATTGGTTGGGCTTGCAGTGTAGGGATGGCCTCCGTTTCCCGGATCAATAACAGAGTTTGTCGGGGCCAGGAGATCAGGAGCGGAATCCGGTACACCGATATCCCAGATGTTTATCGCTGTGGGATCTGGAACACCGCCCGCATCAACACCACCGATGCCGGTGATCTGGCCAAGCGTTGGATTCCACGTGCCGGCTCGGTTATCCCAGAATATGTTGTTAAACAGCAACGGGTTGCTAAACAGCGGCGAACCCGCGGGCAATGTGGCCTGGAAGAAGCTGTTGTTTGACGCGGTGGACAACCCTGCCGGAGCGGGCTGACCACTGCTGGTTGACGCGGTGGCCGTGGTCAGGTTCTTCATCACCGTGTTGTTATAGAACCGGACATTCGGCGCATTGTCAATCGCCACACCACCACCCTCGTGCGAGGAGATGTTGTTGACGATCATGTTGTTGTAGACGTTGAACGGGAAATTGCCAGCCGATAGGAAGCGCAACCCACCACCGTCATCGTTCGCCAGGTTGGCCTCGATGATGTTGTTATAGATGTTGACCGATCCCGAGCCAGTGAATACACCCGTAAGCGTCGCGGGAGGTTCCCCGGCAATCAGAATTCCGCCACCCTCGTCATAGGACCCGTTGAAGTAGATCCGGTTGTCATGAATGGCGGACGGAACACTGGCGGCGTTTGTGCTGCGACTGCCATTCAACATATTTCCGCTCAGACCAAAGTGGCTGATGCCTCCACCATACTCCGACGAGAAGTTGCCGCATATATCATTGTTATTGATCTCATAACCGTAGGCGCCGTTAAAGATGCCGACTGCTCCCGCCAGGTTGGTCCCACCGTTGTTCAGAATACGATTATTGGCGATCTGCACACCATCCAGGTGGTTGTCTCCCACCAAGGGTGTCCCCAGCCGGATGCCCCCGGCATAGGCGCCAGAGTTACTCTTGATGATGTTGTTGGTGATCTGCAGGTTTTTGGTCGCCGCAAATGCCACGATGCCACCACCCTGGTTCGGGTTGCCTGGAATGTTATTGCCGCCTCCCACCTGGGCGCCATTGCCCAATGTGTTGACGTTTGGCACAAAGTCCATGACATCGCCATTCTGGATGAGCATTCCGTCAATGGCGCCCTTATACGTCGCACCATATTGATTCTGACCGGTTGCCAGCGCAAGGATGACTTCACCTTCCGGAACAATCGCCAGGTCGGGATCTGTCAGCGCCGTGTTGTTTGGACCAACAATACCGGTCAACGAGGTAACCAAAGAATTGATGGTGGCCTGCCAACCGGTCTGACGCTGACTATCGGTTCCATAACCAATGCCATCGAGCACAGTACCACTGACAAGAACACCGCTTGCGAGAACGCCACCCGGACCCACACCCTGCAACTTGAGCGGGGAGTGGATGATTAGGTTTTCATAATACGCACCCAACGGGTTATACGTGTCACTGGAATTTGGATAGACGACTACTAGGGCTTGGGGGCTCAATGCTGCAGCATCCAAGGCATCCTGAATCGCATGTTCGTAGCCGTTGGTGTTGTGGGCGGCCGCATTTGGGTCAAAGGTGCGCGCACCCGTCAGACCTGGGCCCACCTGATATACCGTGGGATTGTAGGCAGTGGCGCCTGATCCGCCCAGCACATGGATGGTCAAGCCGTTTCCGTTGCCTTGCCCGTTGCTGCTCGTGATCTTTAGCTGATAGGGGCCGGGAGCGATGCCGCTGACATCCGGAACAATCACCGTGATCTGATTATCCGACCACGCGCCGGAAATTTGCAAAACTGTAGACGCTCCGCCCGTCGATACGAGCGTGGCACGGCCATCGACGCCAAAGTGTACTCCGTTAACCGTGATCGTACGGGCCGCACCCGTGTCGGTGCCCAATACAACCGGCTTGGAAACAGCATACAGTTCGGGAATTTGCGGTGCCTCAGGATGTGCCGGATCATTCACCAAACAAGCCGCCGGGTGGGTCTGTTGGCTGCCGGGGTTCTCGATACCAAACGCAACGGGCGTTGGTGCGAGGTCGGAGGGCAGGCTTACGCCGGGCCACACTTCAAAGAAACCACCGATGGTGCGGTAGCTCGGGTTGTAATTTGGATTCAGATGACCAGGCACGCCCGGATCATTCGCCAAAAACCGGAAAACCCCGGGGCAGGGACCGGCTGGCAACGGACAGTTATAGCTGGACGTTGAAGGCAAAATCACCTCGTAAAACCCCTGTGGATCGGTTTGAATCGTCTTTACGAGCGTATTTGAGAAGTCGTAAATGCCGATCGGAAGATTGGGAATGCCATACTTCTCACCGTAAAACAGCTCCTTGGGGTTGACCGACAGGTTCAGGTCATCCACCGCGATGCCGAAAATTCGGCCGGGAAGCGGTACACCCGCACCAGATGACAGCTGAGTGCCGGATGCGTCAAACCCGTTAAAGGTTTTAAAGTGAAAGTTTGGGGTGGCCGAACGACCATTACGCACGCTGACCAGACGCGAATCGCACAGCGGCATGCGCAGACCCTCGTACGGGCTACCCGCGCCAGCCATATCGGGATTGTAGACACCATGAGTGTTCGAAGGATCCGCGATCTGATAGTTGGCCAGAGACCTGTCATCGACTACATTTACGGTGTGCAACGGGCCAACGCACGGAAACGGTGGAATGGCCGGGGCGATATTGGTCGGCGGGGTGCGGTTTGGCAGGGGCGGATCCAACCGACTCTCGCCGGGTGCAACAAATAGATCACCGCTGAAGATGTTGATATCCTCTTCCTTGACCACTTCAAACGCCGGGTTGCCAGCCGCATCCTTGGGCGGCTCTACGTAAACAATGTAATCTCCCGGAACAATGGTGATCGGATCACCGACAATGGGCGCGCCTGTGTTTGGATCATGATCGATGGCGGTAAAGCCATAGTTGCCGTTCACCTGCATAAATGGTCCAACTTCGTTGTTCCCCACCTGGCTTGACATCAAGGGCGCCTCAAGACAGTCATGCCCAGGGCCGACTGGCAGCACCTGCTCCACAACCGGCACGCCGCCATAACCACGCGCCACACAGTCGGTGGGGCGCTGCCAAGTTTCGCTGGTATAGGTCGGGAAAAGATCAATTGGGCTGCCGGAGACCTTATCCGGACCATCAGACAAGCGCTTGAGCGACCCATTCGTAGAGTCGGTCAGGTAATACGCTGAACCAAAGTTGGTCGTCACCTGCGTGCATGCGGTGCCCGCGGGTGGTGTATCTGCAACCACGCACTTGACCGGTGCAAATAGGTGCACGGTTGCGCCCGGCAAACCGGGCTCGTAGGATTCCACAGCTTGGAAGCGCGCATCCAGCTCATTGCGGGTGGTGGTGGCGACTACCTCTCCTACGATGCCACCAGTAACGGGTCCAAGACTGGGATCAGATTCATACGTATGAACAGCCCAGTCCATCCGCGTCTGATGCCCGATAAGGTTATACGAGCTGACGTCTACAAATCCGCCGCGTGCAATGGTGGTTGTCTCAGTCGGTTGGTTCTCCGTCTGATAGGTTACGCCGACGGTATAGTAATTTTCCCAATAACCCTGGCTTACCACCCATTGACCCAGAGGATAGGTGCGGGGAAATGCATAATGGCCATCGTTATCGGTCGTGGCAGCCGTATCACCATAAAAGGCCACCTTATTGTCACGATCAAGCAGATTGAGCGTCAATCTGGGAATCCCAGGCTCACCCGGGTCGCACTTGCCGTTGCGGTTGGTGTCAAAGCAAACCTTACCGGACACCTGACTGTGCCAGGCCGCAATGTCCATCACCCCCATGTCCAACTGTGCGCCATTAACGATGCTGACGTTGGCTTGGTTGAGCAGATATGCCTGGTCCTCATCCCAAACGGCCAGGACATAATCACCGTCTGGAATATTGGTAATGTCAAATGTGCCGTCTGCGTTGCCCCGACCGATATAGACCGTGTTGTCATTGCGGCCGGTGTCGATCAAGGAAACAAGCGGCCTACTGATATTCTCGATAATTTGCTTGCCCAAACCGCCAAAACCCAGACCAGCCACCTGTGGCGAATACTCGCCGATGCCGGCCGCGCTGCCGTGAATCGCTCCAGTTCCAGCGGGATTTGTCGGGTAATTGCAACAAACGGTCGAATTTTTAGTTGAAGGATTTGCTCCGGTTTGAATCTGTACAAAACCAAATTCGGCGAATGGGAAGGGCTCGGCGCCCTGTACAAACTCCGGATCGTAGCCGTTCCAGCCTTCAATCGTCCATGTGTCCCAGTCATGCCAGCCTTCCAGCGTGCTGGTCTGAAACCACTCCTGCCCATTGGGTGGCGTCACCGTTGAAACATACCGGTTGGGCCCAAGATATGGAATGGAAATCACACCGTCCGAATCGGATAGACAGTGACCGCCAATCAATGAAATCACCGGTTTGCCGTTGCTCCCGTAGATCATCAGACCATGCCCAATTCCATAGGTGCGCGGCACGATTGTAAATGGCACATCTACGGTGATGCCGGTGCCCGTATTGGCAACCACGTTGCGTGTTTCCGTGACACCCAAGGTATCCGTGACGACAACCTGATACAGCTCCCACTGATTATCGATCCACGCCTTTGACGACGTGGCTAATGTGGCGGGTCCGGCTGACGTCACGGTGCCGAATCCATTCGTGGTTGCATCGGTGTTTGCAGTGGATACTGCAACCTGATCGTGCTGATAGGTGGAGCAAATTGGATCACCGTACCAGTCGGTCAGGATGGGGCCAAGCACGTCCCCAATATGCCCTTCAAAGCCGGCAAGGGCGGGCTCACCAGTGTCATACGCGCCGTTGGTCTGGAGGTCGTTCCAAGCCTTCATGCGCACGGTTGCCAAGGGAAGCGGATAGGGCTGCACGGGCACGCGAACCAGACCATCATTTTCTATCGGCGACGTAAACCAAGCGCCGCCAATCTTAAATCCATCCACCTGGCACGTAACTGTCGCCGTTACCGTGCAGTTGGGCACCGTGTAGCCATCGGCAATCACCGAAATCATATAGCCCTTGTTGGGGTTGCGCTCGTTGGCGATCCACGGGGAGGTATCGATACTAACAACATCGCTCAACGTGGTCTGATCACCTTGGGCGACCACGGAAGCGCTGGTCCCACCAACAACGGAATGCATCCCCGGCCACTGACAATTGCTCGGAAAGAGCGGATCGCCGCCAAGCGCCTGAGTTTTACAAGCGTAATTGGAGTTTTGTGGATCAGTTGCGGGCAGATTTATGCCATAACGACTGGCGTCACCGGTGTCATCCTGAACAATCATCCAGTGATAGGTAGGCACGGAATCACCCTTGTGAAGACCCGCCGGAATCCAATCACGCGCACTTTCCACGCGAATACGCAGGAGTGAGGAACTGGCCGCAGCTGGCTTCGCAGCGCTACCCGCCAGGACGCTGGTGGTTGCCGAGGGCGCACCAATGGCGCTGGCGACCATCATTGACGACAGTACAAATGATGTAAACCGGAATTTTTGTATCTTCAGCATCTTTCCTCCGAGACTTCAGCGACAAACTTTTGCAGGGCAAACTGCAACATGTGAACGCGCCAAGCGGCGCCTGGATCAGGTTTTAATTCAACAATCACAATACAGTTACACGTTACCCTTATAAGAAACAGACAAACCACAGGTGGGACATTTCTCACCTAATGTCCATTATATGATAAGTTTATTAACATGCTTTGCATCAGACCAACCACCCGAGCACGTATCAGCAGAAACATGGATACCCTACGCCTTTAGATATCTTTGAGTAATGCTTCGAATAAATTGCCTAGAAACGACTGGTTTTTCCGTTAGGGAATCCTTAGAATTCGCGCTCGCCCGGAGGGCAACTCTTTACTACCTACTCATATAATGAGACCCAGCGCCGCCAAATTAAGGCCTTCTTAGTCGACACTTGCAATTTTGTTGCTCTGTTTTTACCCGGCTCTAATTCGGCCGTTGAAGCGCACACTGCAGGAGACGCATGCACGTGATTGTAACTAAACCGAATCACTCGGTTGGTCGGTTGGATTGACATCATCTTCCATCAGCGTCACGTACCGCATGGTCTTGGCGGTCGATTCAACCAATTCGTTTACGTCAAGCGCATGAAGCAATCGATCACCGGTCGTCTGCAGGAAGGTGAGCCTGCGCCACTTCAGGCTGGGGATCGGCCGCGCGAGGCGTTGGAGTGGGCCCAACTGCAGTTTGTAATACAAGTCATTGGCGCGCGGGTGGTTAAGCTCTGTGGGAAACAAATCCACCCGCCGCACAAGCTCATGACCACGCACCTCGGCATATTCGGATATCGCCCACTTCTCATCACCAAAGGCGGCGGTCAGGTAAAACGCCAACACCTCAACCAAGTATTCCGCCGGCGCGTGCTTGACCGGGATGCGATACCAATGATCCCAGCGGGCGATTTCAAGGTCAACCGGACTATTTAGAGTGCAAACCAACACGCGCGCGGAAGGGTCGACCATGGTACTCACAGTATAGGATGTGCGTCATAGTGGTTTGGACCGCACGACCTCGTCCTGTCGTTCTAACCTGGATCAAATCCCCGCCCCGTACAATAATCCTCTGAATGCCTTCCGACTTTTCCGCCTACCCGGTTGCGCTGCGTGAGGTGCTTGAGACATTTCGAGACAACCCAAACGACCGCAACGCCATGCTTATCGACTACAGCGATCTGTTTACGGGCGTGCCCGGACACATTGCAACAAAGCCATACCCGGAATCGCACCAGGTGCCACATTGTGAAAGTGAGAGCTACGTTTTTGTTGAACCGCTCCCGGGTGATGACAACCCACTGCGGTTTCACTTTGCCGTGGAGAACCCGTTTGGGGTGAGCGCACGCGCGTTGAGCGCGGTATTGGCAACCACGATCAACGATCTGCCTGCGCGCGCCATCGCCGAGATGCCGATTGATGACCTGGTGCCAACGCTGTTTACAAAAAATATCAGCATGGGCAAGGGACAGGGGCTGCTAGGCATTGCCAGCATGGTCAAGGCTTTTGCCAAGAGATACGTATGAACAACAGACTGACACACGTCGCAACGATTCGCACCGCCGTAGCCGAGGTCATGGATGTCAGCGGCTATGGCTTTGATCCGGCCGGGCTGTTGACGCTTAAAGGCAAGCTCATCGGCAACGCCTATGAGGCCGAACAGCGGCTAAAGGCCAAGCTGGCGGCGGTGGGGTTTATTCCGACGGTTAATCATTTGCCAGACGCGTCAGTTCACGTGCTGGTGACCAAAGGTTTTGCACCCTCGAACCAAGGGCTGCAAGGTGTGCAGGGAATCCCCGAGCTTGTGACGGGCGTTGCCGCAACCCCATCGGCGGCCGGCAGCTTGATTAGTAATAGGTGGCTGCCGGTTATTTTGTTTGTGGCCACCGTGCTGTCGGTTTTCCTCACTGGCGCCGCCAACGAGAAAGCCGATCCTGGTGACCCCGCCTTCAGTCTGTTAAACGGTTTCACCTTTAGCTTCTCGCTGATGAGCATTTTGGTGGCACATGAGTTTGGTCATTGGTTGATCGGGCGACTGCGTGGCGAGAAGCCCTCACTGCCGTTTTTTATCCCACTACCCTTTATCAGCATGTTTGGCACGCTTGGCGCGGTCATTGTGCAGCGCCAACCATTCAAAAACAAACGCACGTTGCTGGAAGTGGCGCTGGCGGGACCGCTCTTTGGGTTTATCGTCGCAGTGCCGCTATTTGTGATCGGGCTAATGATCAGCAAGGTTGTGCCGAGCGTGCCGGCCGATTCCGCCACGCTCGGCAACTCACTCCTGACGACCGTGCTTCTGTTGTTTAAGAGCGTGCCTGCCGGTCAGGCACTGTATACCCATCCGATTTTGGATGGCGCCTGGATCGGATTGCTTATCACCGGGATGAACCTGGTACCGGCCGGGCAGTTGGACGGCGGGCACGTTTCGTATGCGTTGTTGGGTGAGCGCGGTTCACGAATTCTCACCCTGGTAATGGTTGGCGCCATGGCCGCGCTTGCGCTCACCGTTTCGCCGGCCTATTTTGTTTGGGCGGTGCTATTGTTTGTCTTTGGCCGGGCCCATCCACCGGTGGCTGATCCCACGCTCAAGCTGCAACCGTGGCATTTTGCACTCGCCCTTGTCGGTCTGATGATATTGATTCTGGTGTTTGTCCCGCAGCCCATCTCGGCGGCGCTTGCGCCCACGGGTTAGGATCCGGGTTACCTCAGCCGAGCAGGAATGAAACGGCGCCAGGAAACCTGCGGGACCAGGCAGCTTCGTTGTGTTGCCCACCCTGCTCGGACACAAACTGGAGCGTGTTCCCAGGTGTATAGCCTTTGCTCATGAGCAAATCCACCACGCGACGGGCGCTCGGCTCCCGGGTGCCCCAGTCCACATACACCTTGCCGGGCCCACCCTCGGAAGCGCTTATACGGCGCATGATCTCGCCATTTCCCGGCCAAAGGGCCGGGCTTAACGCGGCGCACAATCCGAATACATCCGGACGGTTGAACGCGGCATATATGCTGATCAATCCGCCAAGCGACGAACCCATGATCACGGTTGTCTCCGCCCCGGGCTTGGTGCGAAATCTGTCATCGATCCAGGGTTTTATCGTGTCAGTAAGAAAAGCCAGATAGGATGGGCCGGTGCCGTTCCAGCCGACCCTAAACGGCATGTATTCTTCCTTGCGCGCGGCTGTGTTCCAAAGCCCCACGACGATAGCCTCAACCTGCGGCTTTGTCCTCGTCTTGCCCAAGGACTCAAGGGTCTCATCAACACCCCACTCTGTCCCCGCAAAGGATGTTTGCGCATCGATCAGGTTTTGACCATCATGCATATAGAGCACCGGGTAGCGTTTGCGCGAATGTGTGTAGCCTGGCGGGAGATAAATAAAAACATTGCGCGTGTTACCCAGCTGCGGCGACGGCACGTCCGCGGCCATCCAGATGTTACCCACCGCGGTTCGGTTGGCATCGCCGCTCCATACGGCATAAGGCACGAGCTTGGGGTTAAACATTCAGTGTGAAAAAAAGTGCGGAGCGAATGGACGCTCGCCATTCGCTCCGCAGAATTGGAATTACTCTAGTACAAACCCTCGATCGACAAATAGCGCTCACCCGTGTCATAGCAAAACGTGAGCACGCGTGCACCGGCGGCCAGCTCCGGCAGCTTCTTGGCAACCGCGGCAAGCGACGCGCCCGACGAAATGCCCATGAAAATCGCCTCTTCTTTTGCAGCGCGCTGAGCCATTGCGTAGGCTTCTTCCTTGGTCACTTGAATCGTGCCATCAAGCACACTGGTGTGTAGGTTGGTCGGGATGAAGCCCGCGCCAATGCCCTGGATGGGATGCGGCCCCGGGGCGCCACCGCTGATCACCGGTGAAAGCGCAGGCTCAACCGCATACACTTTGAGATGCGGGAACTTTGGCTTGAGAACCTCGGCCACCCCGGTAATGTGTCCGCCGGTGCCGACGCCGGTGATCAGCACATCGATGCCTTCCGGAAAGTCCTTCAGGATTTCCTGGGCCGTTGTCGACTTGTGAATTTCGATGTTGGACTGGTTGTTAAATTGCTGTGGAATCCACGAGTTCGGCGTCTGTGCCGCCAGCTCATCGGCGCGGGCAATCGCGCCCTTCATGCCTTTCTCGCGGGGGGTGAGGTCAAACGAGGCGCCATAGGCGCTCATGAGTTTGCGGCGCTCCACGCTCATGCTCTCGGGCATGACCAACACGAGCTTGTAGCCCTTTACGGCCGCAGCCATGGCCAGACCAATCCCGGTGTTGCCGCTGGTTGGTTCAATGATCACGCTGTCGTGCTTTAGCAGACCCTTGCGCTCGGCGTCCTCGATCATGGCCAGACCGATGCGGTCCTTGATCGATCCACCCGGGTTGGCGCGTTCCAGCTTCATCCAGACTTCCTGGGTCGCCGGCTTGAATAGTTTGTTGATTCGGACATGGGGCGTGTTGCCAATGGTTTCTAGAATACTGTTTGCTTTCATGATCTTGTGTTTGCTGACGTTTGCCGCAGGATGTGTGCGGCGGCACGGCGCACTCGCGGCGCCAAACAAGCTTTGAAGTCTTACGCCCTTGCCTTGAACATCGGCAAGGGCTGAATACATTCCGGAAGCCCGCTGCCACATTTGTGCAATATGACGCGCGTGATCGGGTTGCGCATGGTTTAGATTACAAAGTTGATCGCTTCCAAGCCCGTTGTTTTACTCCGGACGCTCATTTGCGATTTATGATAAACCATTGAGTCGGGTGGCACACTTTCGGTAATAAAGACATTGCCGCCGATGATCGAATTTCTGCCTATCACGGTCTTGCCGCCAAGGATTGCCGCATTGGCGTAGATGATCACATCATCCTCCACGGTTGGGTGGCGTTTGGTATCGGCCAGTTTTTTCTCCACCTGCAACGCACCAAGCGTCACGCCCTGGTACAGCTTGACATTGTTGCCAATCCGGGCGGTGGCACCCACCACAATGCCAGTGCCATGGTCGATAAAGAACGAATGACCAATTTCGGCCGCCGGGTGGATATCCACACCGGTCTTGCTGTGTGCATATTCGGTAAACATCCGGGGCAGCAGGGGCACACCCAGGTGATACAACTGATGCGCCAGGCGATAGACGCTGATGGCGAAAAAACCCGGGTAAATGGTGATGATCTCTTCGATGCTGGTGGCGGCGGGGTCAAACCGCAACGAGGCCTGGGCGTCCTCCATCAAAAATCCATAAAGATTTGGCAAATCCTCAAAGAAGGCGTCCGTAAGTTCGCACGGATTCTCCCCGTCCATCAGCGGGGCAAGCAAGTCACACAATCGACCGCGCAGTTCCTCATAGCGAACCGCGGCAGGCCGCTGGTCAGTGCACGTAATGGGAAACAGGAGCGAGAACAAGTCGTCCACCAATTGGTGGGTCTCCGGTCGCGGGGGCACATAACCGCAGAAGGAGGCGCGCTGCGCATCAACGGTCTTAAAAAAAGATTCCAATGATTTCATATCCATTCAACTCACGTTCCAACAAAACGCAACTATACCGCCAGCTTGGGCAGGCTTGCTTCGATCTGGCCGCGGTATTGTTCCAGCCACGGGGGCAACTTGAGCGCCGTGCCAAGCATCTCGGGCGATTCATCAACCAAAAAGCCAGGGGTATCGGTTGCAATTTCAAACAGAACCCCACCCGGTTCCCGAAAGTAAATACTGCGGAAGTATTGTCGGTCCTTTACCTCGGTAACCCCGGCGCCGGTTTCTTGTAAGTGTGCTTGCAGAGTCAATTGATCGGCGTCGGTTGCCGCGCGAAAAGCCACGTGGTGCACCACGCCGGGCCCATCGCCGCCGTGTGGCTGGCCCGGGCGATGAATTACGTCGATATGTCTGGCCACGGATCCCGGTGCGCTAAAGCGCGTGCGATCCCCGACTGTTTCACCCCTGATGAAGCCGGGGAGCGTCAGGATCATCCGGGATGTACGCTCAAGATCAGCCTCCCACAACGTCACGCCAAAAAAATTGCGCACTGCATGATGAGCGGGGACCGGGCCGCCGTCCCAGCCCGGAACCTTGTCTGCGCTTGCGTGTGCCACAAGTTCAATCCGCACACCATCGACATCGCTAAATTGAATAGCCGTTTCCTCACCGCGCTCCTCAACCCGGGAATACGAGATGTTGAGCATCTTCAACCTATTTTGCCAAAAGCCCGTCGAACCGCTTGGGATGGCGTACGACGTTAACGCCACTTGACCATTACCAACCCTGCCCTTTCTGGCGCCAGGCCAGGGGAAGAACGTGATGATCGTGCCAGGCGAACCAGTGGCATCGCCATAGTACAAGTGGTGGGTGCCGGGCTGGTCAAAGTTCACCGTGGTCTTCACCAACCGCTGACCCAGCACCCTGACATAGAAATCCAAATTGCGCTGGGCATCACCGCTGATGCACGTCACATGGTGTATGCCTGCGATCGGATTCATGGGTCCGAGCGGAATCCCTTCTGTTTAAGTGCGGCTTCGTAGCTGAGTTTGAACAAGATAACGGCCTTTTCAATATCCCTGCTCTGACGCAGATACAAACTCACCCAGCCCGAGTCCGCCAGCAGGTGATGCCGCTCCGCCGTTCCTGCCGCTATCACCTCGTCACGCATTTTCACCGTCAAGGGGATATCCACCAGATGATCTCCGTGCACGTGTCCAATTTCGCGGGTGCCAATCAAATATTCGGTGCCACCAAAACGATGTGGCTGATATGTAATCTGCGGCCAGGCTTCCAACACCTGTTGTAAATGCTTCCCGGCTCCGATTACTGTCATGATATGAAACCTTACAGTCGTGCTATTGGATTAAGATGAGACGGTACTAGATGGTTTCTGACTCAGGGCGGAATAAATCTCGTTGAGAAAGCGACTCGGGCTTCCACCTATTTTCACCGTATTTTTTAGGCCGCACATGCCGGCCAGCGATCGCCATCTGTCAAAGCTCACGGGATGTGGCACCCAGTGATTTCCACCGTCTGCGTTGTATTCGATTAAAACAAATGAACCGCCGGGCTTGAGCCAGCCGCACACGTGTTCAACAATTCGCTGCGGGTCAGGGTGGAAGTGAAGCGAATTGGCCATGACAATGCCATCCAATACGGGCATCCCGGTCACGTCATACCGAAAATCTGCGACCAGTGTCTGGACGGCAACCCGGGGAAAGCGCGACAGCAATTCGCGTTGTTGGTGGTGCATGGCCCCGGCATCCTGGTCCACAGAAACCAGCGAACCCTGGGAACCCAACAACTCTGCCAGGGCCATGGAGAATGCACCCGTTCCACTACCCAGATCGGCCCACACGCCCTTTGGCTGTGCGGGCCGAAGCAGTGCTACGTGATCCGCATGGTTCACACTGGGTCCAACTCAGCCATGAGACCATCAAAATCCAGCGGATCACCAGTCATTCGCAACGTGCCCTTTTCGTCGCGTGGCCACTCGCTGCGCGGCCGGTCACGATAGATTTCGATCCCATTCTTGTCGGGATCGCTCAAATAAATCGCTTCGCTGACGCCGTGATCAGACGCACCATCAATTGGCCAGTTATGGTCAATCAAGCGCTTGAGCGTTTGTGCCAGAGCCTTGCGGTTGGGCAAGAGGATGGCGAAATGATACAGACCGGTGCTGCCACGCGCCGGCGGTCGACCGCCGGCGCTCTCCCAGGTATTTAGGCCAATATGGTGGTGATAACCGCCCGCGCTTACGAAGGCCGCACTGTCACCGTAATACTGCATGAGTTCAAAACCCATGACTTCGGTGTAAAACTTCACGGCTCGTGGCAAATCACTCACGCGAAGATGCACGTGTCCGATGGTGGTTCCTGGGTCGATGGGTTCAGGCATGATGGGCGGCTATGCAATCACGAACTCGGAGATTGACTTGCGTTGGCGCGGGGCGGAAATTCGCGCACGCATGTCTTCGGGCAGGTGGCTACCGTCGTTGGTGGCGCCCAAGGCGATAACGCAAATTGGCTCTACGCCCTCGGGCATGAGCTTGCGGGCCTCGTCCAACTTGAACCCGCCCATCATGCGCAGGTTTAACCCGCGGCGCGTGGCCTCGGCGGCCAGCGACATGTTGGCCAGGCCCGCATCGTAAAACGCCGTGCGGTTTAGCTGCTTGGTTCCATCCGGCCTGGTGTAGGAAGTCTGTGCCGCCGCAATCATCAATACAGGTGCAAACTTTGTCCAGCCCTGATTACCCGGCATCAAGACGTTCCAGATTCCGTCAAATTCCGGGGTTCCGCGGCGGGCTATCATCCAGCGCCAAGGCTGGCCATTACTGCCACTGGGCGCCCATCGGGCGGCCTCGAGCAACGCCTGCATGTCATCTTCAGAAACAGTCTTGGATGGGTCAAATGCAATGCTGCTGTTGCGTTCACGCAGCACGGGGAGAATCTCAATTTGTGTCATATTTTGCTTGATTATTTGATTGTTACCGAATGGTTCCTAGCGGCCAACACCCGTAAGACGCCGAATCGCGATAACGCCTGCGACAATGTGCATCAATTCGGTCACAATCAGGGTTGCAGTATTAAACAAAGGCACGCCGGGAGGGGGTTGCATCGTCGCACTGACAGGTGCAAGCGCGTTCAGTAGCAAAAACACTACCGCGACGATGATAAATACCCGGTTGGTGCGGGCACCCAAAAAGCGTGACAACACCCAGTAAAACACGCCTCCCAACACAATAAAAACCAGGCTGAAGACCACGACGAATGGCAGCGGCACCACAATGTTGGCAAAGAGGCTGCCTATGATCCAAAGGGCGGCATTGACCGTCGCGGCAATGCCCCCGGCAATTGCGGCAGTCCTAATCACAGTGCCAAATGTCGGTGTGTTCGAGGTAGCGGCAGCTGCAGAGTTAGCGGTGGAGTTCATAAAAATAAACAGCCCCGGCTTTCATCCGGGGCCGTTAATGGGAAACCTAGGCCTTCGCGAGTTCCGCCTCAATATCTATCTTCACATCATCCCCGACGAGCACGCCACCGGTCTCCAGGGGAGCATTCCATACGAGACCAAAGTCCTTGCGGTTCAGCTTGCCCTTGGCCGAAAAGCCGGCCATGGTGGTTCCCCAGGGAGTCTTCTGAGTGCCGTTGTGCTCAACGTCGAGCGTAATCTCATGTGTCACGCCACGGATTGTGAGGTCACCGGTTATTTTGGCTTCCGTCTTGCTATGAGCCACGACCTTCTTGCTCTTGAAGGTAATCACCGGATGGTTGGCCACGTCAAAGAAGTCCGCGCTCTTGAGATGACCATCCCGCTTCTCGTCGCGTGAATTGACCGAGGCGGCGTCAATACTGATGTCCATGCTGCTTTGCTCCGGGTGTTGTTCATTAAAGTCCACCGTGCCGCTGGACTTCATAAATTCACCTTTGACGGTTGAGATCATCAAGTGACGAGCGCTAAAGCCAACGTGCGTGTGCGAAGGGTCGAGATTCCAAGCCATGTTAATTTGTCTCCTAAAATAAGATGATTATAATAAAATGGACAACTGTCCACTTTCGGCGCAATAGTAGCGGACAGGTGTCCGTTTGTCAAGCAGTTAAATTCTAAGGTTTTCAAGACACAAATCCTAAGGCAGGCGTGGCCTTATTGCAAACCAGACCATGACATCAGAGCGTCACGTTTTTATCAACGAGCCAACAACTGGCGGTGAAGTGCAGGGCATGGCACCGCCCATGGACGTGCAATTGATGATGCCGGACGCTCTCGCGGACGCACCACGCGGTGAACGCTGCGACGCGGCGGAAAACCGCAAGCGAATCCTAAAAGTAGCTGAACGTCTTTTTGCGCGGCACGGCGTCGCAAATGTCAATATGGTAGACGTTGCCAAGGCGGCCAATGTCGGCCAGGGCACGCTGTATCGACGCTATGCAAACAAGGCCGAACTGTGTCTGGGGCTGCTTGACGCACAAATGCACGAGTTCCAGGAACACGTGCTGCTACAACTGCGCGGAATGGGAGAACTGCGCGCATCCTCGCACGCCCGGCTGCTGTGGTTTATTGGGGCTCTTGCACATTTCAACGAAAAGCATGCGTCGCTTTTGTGTGAAAGCATGACCGAACTGAACTTAAATCCGCGCGCATCCACGCCCCCTTGGGAGTGGCAGCGAATGACCGTTATTGGTCTGCTGACGGGCGCAATACGTGAACAACGTCCGAACACTGCGTTTGAACCGCGGGTACTGGCCGATCTTTTGCTTGCCCCTCTGCATCCGGTCGTGTTTCGTTTTAACCGCGACCGTGTCGGCTATTCGATTGATCAGATGGTCCAGGGTTTGACCACATTGCTGGCGGGCTTAATTTCGCAAAGCTAGGCAATTCACCGCCATGGGCTACAATTCAGTCGTGGCTGGAATGACTATCTCGATTGTTCGCATTATTTCGATCCGCCCGATTATTTCGGTGCGGGTCAAAGTGCATGGATCGAGGATGGCATAGCCAGAACCCTGCAACGGTAATTTGCAAAAGCCCTCCGAGAATCTCGGGGGGCTTTTTTTATTATGAAAACACTGCTCTATGATTGCACGCTGCGAGACGGCACCCAGGGCGAAGGGGTGAATCTCAGCCTCGAAGACAAACTTCGCATCGCTCAACGGCTGGACGAATTTGGCATGCACTACATCGAAGGTGGCTGGCCAGGGAGCAACCCCAAGGACGCCGAGTTTTTCCTGCGTGCACAGGGCCTCACATTTCGAACCGCCAAATTGGCGGCGTTTGGCAGCACCCGGCGCGCCAATTCGAATGTCGAACACGACCCGCAGATCAAACTGTTGGTGGACGCAGCCACTCCAGTCGTGACCATGGTGGCCAAAACGTCAACGCTCCACGTTAAGCATGTGTTGGAGACCGATCCCGAAGAAAACCTGGACATGATCGTCGATAGCGTGGCTTACTTTCACGCCCGGGGAAAGGAAGTCATACACGATGCCGAGCACTTCTTTGACGGGTTTAAGCTTGACAAGGATTATGCGCTTGCAACCCTGCTGGCTGCGCGAAACGCCGGTGCAAACTGGCTTGTTTTATGTGACACGAATGGTGGCACGATGCCCTGGGAGGTCGCCGAAATCGTGCGCACAACCCGTGATTTTCTAAAGCTTGCTGACGGTGGCGATTGTCGCCTGGGCATTCACACCCACAATGATGCCGGCGTGGGCGTGGCCAATGCTCTCGCCGGCATCCAGGCGGGTTGTGCGCAGGTGCAAGCCACTGTCAACGGCATAGGCGAACGTGTAGGCAATTGCGACATGATTGCAACGGTTGCAAATCTTGCTCTCAAAATGAACGATCAGTGCGTATCGCACGAGCAGCTCAGAGGGTTGACCGCGCTGTCACGCTACGTATTTGAGGTTGCAAACCTTACGCCAAACATCCGGCATCCATATGTGGGTCAGGCCGCCTTCGCACATAAGGGCGGTATTCATGTCGCGGCCGTGCTCAAGCTTGAAGACAGCTATCAACACATTGACCCAACGCTGGTCGGCAATGAAAAGCGTGTACTCGTCAGCGAATTAAGCGGTCGGGGCAATATTGCGTACAAGGCCAAAGAATTCGGGCTGAACCCGGAAAGTGATGAAGTGAAGAAGGTACTTGGTCGGGTCAAGGAGATGGAAAACAAGGGGTTCTTCTTTGAAGGTGCCGACGCCACGCTTGAACTTATGCTTAGGCGCGGCCAGGCGAACTACATACCCTTGTTTGAGTTGCAAGACTTTATGGTCGTGGTCGAGCATCGCGAAGGGCGCGGGTTGCTGGCGGAGGCCAGTGTCAAAATCAAGATTGACGACGATGTCGCCCATACGGTTGCCGAGGGCGACGGCCCGGTGGGTGCGCTCGATCTGGCCATGCGCAAGGCGCTGCTGCCGCATTATCCAAAACTTAAGCGTGTGCGCTTGACCGATTTCAAAGTCCGCATCATCGACGGTGAAAAGGCTGCAAGCGCGACCACCCGGGTCACCATTGACACCACCGACGGCAAGCGCACCTGGACGACCGTGGGCTCATCCTCAAATATCGTCGAGGCGAGCTGGCAGGCCCTGGCGGATTCCATGGAATATGCGCTTTTGGTGGCATAAGTTCAAAAAACCACATCCAATCCACTCTTAGCAAACGTTAATTTAATGTGCCGGACTGGTGTCCGGTTGAGGCTATTAGGAACACATTGACGGAGCTAAACAAATGTTGGAAAAAATGGTTGGTAATCGGGCCCACTTGGTGCCATTGATCATTCGCATCGGCGTGGGGCTGGCGTTCTTCTTTTCCGGGTTGCAAAAACTGCTCGGTATTGCGGGGACCGTGGGCTTTTTCGGCACTTTGGGCCTACCCATCCCTGGCGTGACCGCTCCGTTTATCGGCATTGTCGAATGTTTTGGCGGGCTGGCATTGTTGCTGGGCATTGGCACCCGGTTGGCGAGTGTTTTGCTGATTTGTGACATGACGGTGGCCATTCTGGCCGCGAGGCTTCCCGGTGCACAGGGTTTGCTCGCCCAAGGTCTGCCCAATGGTTGGGCGGCCGTGCGCACCGAGCTGTTGCTGGGGCTCGGCTGCCTGGCGCTGTTGTTCACCGGCCCGGGCAGTACCTCGCTGGAAACCAATGTGCTAAAGCGCGAGATTCCGTAACGCCACCTTCGCAGGGAACGGAACTACAAACACGCGAGCAACCGGGGCGGAAATTTCCGCCCCGGT
>JANXLU010000041.1 GCA_025354985.1 Chloroflexota bacterium | reverse complement strand
CACGATTTCCGCACTATCAGGTTTGTTTATTTAATCGATAGAGGTGGCCCAAGCAATTCCATTCCATGAGCACGCAGTAATTCCGGGTCTTGCGGTGGCATCGCGTTGGCTTTCGTCACTTCACGAAAAAAGGCTACCATTTTTCCGGCAGGCATAAAAGCGATCAACATTCTGCCCTTAGTCTCACCGATATGGGCCCAGACATGCGGGATTTTGCGTGGCGCAAAGACTGAATCACCGGGGTTTAGGGTGATCCTTTCTTGGCCTATCTCGATGATAAATTGGCCTTCGACAGCGTAGAACCACTCATCTTGGTCGTAGTGCAGGTGACGTACAGGGCCACCTTTGGCGTGAAATGTATTCTCTAGCACCAAAACACCGTTGCTGTCCGGCGGACAGACTTTGAAGGCAATGTAGCTAACGCCGAGTCCTCGATACTCGCCGTACTGATCTTCGCCCGCTGCGACTCGCAAGACAGGCGGAACATTCGCATGGGTTTGTGATGGGTCGTTCATAAGTTCTCCATTTAGACTGATGAGAAAGTGCTGAGCGCATTTATTTTCCTACCGTCCCAATAAGGCGACAGTCCTGAATAGATAAACTTTAAGGGCGTTTGACTCTGCCGACTGTGATCTAAAACACACTTGAACCTTAAATACCACGGCAGAATTGGCCTTCCTAATTTTCCAACGCACTCTGGACGGAACTTGGCAATTAACAAGGCAGAAGGGTTGGGTTTGACAGGGCATGAGTCGCAAAGGAAGCATCACGAACGATGATGTTGAGCTGCATATCAGCGGCAAAGCCGCTGCATGGCCGCCCATCGAGGGCGGCCATACGCTGTGAGCTATGGCTCACAGCGCTACTATCGCGCGCGTTCAGCTTTGCATTGTCGATGCTATAAAAGGCTGCATCCCAGGCGCGGGTGGCGTTCTCAACAAATGCAATTTCGGATGGCTGCGCGCCGATCAGCTTCGCCAGGGCCGTATAGGTGTGTTCAATCTGCTCGTGGTTTTGCTCCGCCGCCTCATAGCCACCGATCGTGGCCTCCAGCGTCAGATGGTCAATCTGCGCCTGAACCACCGGACGTGGCGGCAGGCTGCTGCCGGCATTATTGAAGTGCATCACATGCGCGCAGCCGGGTGTGTCGGATCGCGCCCCCTCAAGATGTAGCGTGCTCATGGGCACAAGTCTAGCCTCGTAATTGCACGAAGGCATTCAGCACTGCTACGCGGCGTGCCTTCCGTCCATGCCATGAACTGTGCGGTGGTCCAATTCGCGCTTTGGCGATCACCTGATCCTCGCGACCAAAAGCGGCTGGATACTTGATATGCATAAGGTCAAAGGCTAGGGCCGGCCCACGCCGAAAACCTGGCTTCGCCTGCTCAATGCTTTCACCAGATAGAACCATGCGCCAAGTGCGACAAATAGGTAGAGGGCGAAGAATAGCCATGTGACGACACGGCCTGGGTTAAATAGGCTGAAGTGAAGGATGGATGCCAGGGTAGCCAGAGTTGTAAACACTGCGTAGAGCGCAACCACAGGCCGGATGGCTTGCCAGTATCTCTGGCGTAAGCTCCATATGGACAGAATGCTGGCGCCCATGAAGAAAGCACCGAGTAGCCGAACGTTGACAAGCGATAGCGGCCAGGGCCAGAGATCCTTTGCCAGGGCAGGCCCAAGATACATGGTCAGTCCGACCGGGATTACGACTGCAAGATGAATGATGAAATAAATTCGCATGCCACGGGTCAGAGGTCGTTGATCGTTGCCCATGCTTGGATGACGGCCATAGAGCACAAGCAGCGACCATAACAGGAGCGCCGTCCCAATGAATGCCACCAGCCAAACGATCATCCGGCCGGTAAAGACGGCCTGGCCGAAATCCAGCAAACCAACCGAGGCGATTAGGATGTCGCCGAGACCGAGCAAAGCTGGTCCCGCCAGCGGCCAAGGCTCGGGCGCAAGTGCGGTTAGGGCCGTACAAACGCCGCCTCCAATGAGGAGAGACCCCATGAAACGAGATGCTAACGGTGGCAACGCCCAGGGCCATATCGGGCCAAAGGTCTCAGGAAATAAGAAAAGACCTGATCCTGCCAGGATTGTTAGAACGGTATGAAGCCAGAGGCCAATCTTGACCAGCCTGATTTTCATTTATGTCCTCCGTGAGCAAGCACATCCGGCTGCGCAGTTCGAAGTCGCCAGAACAGTTGTGCCAAAACCGAGGCGCGATAGCGCCCACCCAACAGCTCAAACACGTGTGGCGATCTCGAGAACCATCCGATCAGGAAGCGATATGCGCGGTCCCCCACGCGATTGTAGACAGCTCGATTGAACAGGGAGTTATCAACCAGTGGGCGGATTTGAGCGCGGACGGCTTGATGGTAGTCAGAGCCATGGGCAATCGCCTGGGCGGCCAGGTAGCCGGAGCGGAGCGCATATCGAATCCCAAATCCCCATAAGTAATCCTGGAATCCAGCAGCTTCACCCACTCGCAACGGCGTGGTTTCTCTTTGCGGGGAGTCAGTCTTGCGACCGCCAAATCCGGATGTCAAGCACACATTTTCCATATCGAATGGACTCACCTGGCGAAAAAACGCGAGGCTGCGCTGCAGGTAAGAACGGGCATTTGCAAAGTTTCGCGTCAAGATCACCGATAGGACGCCCTGACCTTCAACGATGAAAAGATAGGCATACGCTTTCGGGGCATGACTGGTGCTGATCAAGAGTTTAACCGCATCGGGATGGTGGGTTTGAAACCGGAGCCCAACTCCCAAGAATTGACCGCGGTGTTGGGCCCCAACTGCCCAAACATCCACATCGCCGTGACTGCGGCGCTGATTGTAGTGAATGGTTATGCCGCTCTTGAGAGTCTGTTCCTTCAGAGCGTATTCCAGGGTGCCAGGCTGGCACCCGCGCTTCACCAGATAAAGGAATGGTCGAGGGGAGGTAAGTGTATGGCATTCGCCACTCGAGTCGTAGACTTCAAAATTGTGGACGGGCCTGCAATCAAAGCTTCGGAAGATTTTCCAACGGTCCAACTGAGTCAAAAAATCAGCTTCGGTGGTCCAATTCTCAATCGCATCCCAGGTCCCTTTGCGCCCCCAACCCGAGTCCGGAGCCGCGTCAAAGATTTCGACAGGCCAATCCGCCTGCGCCAGGCTAATCGCAGTAGTTAGGCCAGATAGGCCGGCTCCCGCAATAACGGTACTTGGTCGATTCATTTACCGTGCCCTTACAAAGATATATTACATCTAAACGATGGCAAATATGAGCGGTTCGAGATTGGTATACCCAGGGCAAACGCATCAAACGGTCACGTTAAGGCGCTCGAAGAGGTAAGCGTCGCTCCACATGGCCTTCTTGCGCCTGGTCGGATTGACTAGTCGAATTATGCGCGGTCGGTAATCACGTCGCATGTGCGCCTCTCGATGCGTCCAGGATCCTGGGCCCCGCTGAGCGGTCACTAGCGTCTAAACTTTCCAGTTACACGCCTGAAGACCGCTAGATTCTGTTCGAAGTAAACATTGAAAGCGCTGTATTCACCATTTCCAAAGATGGCTGGAAGGTTTGAACGTGGCCGGGATGCAAGACCAGCACGTTGTTTGGCTGTCCCCGTTGAAACGCGAATTTTCTAGCGTTGATTATTGAGCACTTGGACAGTAGCAAATCCACCTGCACGCAGAAGATTATATGGTTGGAACGTGCACAATAGGTTTTGTAGTTATAAAGATGTAATTTATCAGTGCTACTGCCATGAAATTTGGCATTATCGGACTATAGATTTACTAAATTGGCTCTGTTTAGATGTGAGTCCTCTAAGACCCCTATTGACTTTTAAGCTATTTTGTGCTATATCTTTGATTGATATTTTTGCCAATACTTGCTTTAGGAGGCAACGAAAATGATTAGCAGGCGACAATTCCTGAAACTGGGCCTTGCAACAGAGGCGGCGCTGTTTTTCTCGCAACGAGCGGCTTTTTTAGAGAGGGTATACGCTCAGTCCCTCAATAGCCCGGCGCAACAAATTCCTCTCGACAGCAGCACGATCCCGCAGTTTGTGAGCGCGGTGCCGAACTTGCTTGATCCAGACCATCTTATCGTTGATGATGGCATTAACCTGATCTCGCTTGAGATGAAAGAGCAACTTGTCAATATTCTTCCAGCAGGCGCAGTACCGGGCTACGTTGGCACGTATGTCTGGTCGTATCTGAAGGCAGGTCAGAACAGCCGCACATCCTACCTTGGCCCAGTTGTCCTGGCGACACGTGGGAAGCCGACCAAAATGAAATTCGCCAATAAGCTGGGAAACACGTCTGCCAGCAATGTATTGGCTTACAAAAACAGCACCGATCAAACGCTGCATTGGGCTGATCCATTGAACAACGAGGCCAACATGTGGAACCACATGTCGATGCCGCCTGAACCCGGCAGCGAGGGTGCTCGCAATTACAACGGCTCCATCCCAGCCGTCGTTCATCTGCACGGCGGCGAGGTCCCGCCGGTTCTGGACGGCAGTCCGGATGCTTGGTACACCAGTGACGGTCTTCATCACGGACACGCCTTTTACAGCGCCGCTGGCAATGCAGCGAACGAAGTTATTTACCGCTACCCAAACACCCAGGAAGGTTCGCTGATCTGGTTCCACGATCACACATTGGGGGCCACCCGCCTGAATGTTTATGCAGGTCTGGCCGGAGGTTATCTGATTGCCGATCCACAAGACAAGCTGCTGGCCACGCTACCGACACTTTTCCCGTTGGTGATCCAGGACCGTATGTTCGACACCAATGGGCAGCTATTCTTCCCGGGCGCAAGCGCTGGAGGAACACTTTCGTCGCTAAACCCGGAACATCCCTACTGGGTTCCGGAGTTTGTTGGCGATACGATTGTGGTCAACGGTAAATCCTGGCCGTATATGAATGTTGAGCCTAAACGCTACACCTTCTTGGTCATAAACGGCTCGAATTCGCGCACGTACGCAATGTCGCTGGTCGACCAGGTCTCGGGGAATCCCGGTCCGGCATTATGGGTGATTGGCACTGACGGTGGCTACCTGGATGAGCCTGTCAAGCTGGATCCCACGGAAAGAAAGAATAACGCGCTGACGATGATGAGTGGGGAGCGCTATTGGGTCATCGTTGATTTCAAAGGATTCGAGGCGGGCGTGATTGGTCCCAATGAAGTAGCTTATTCAGGCAATTGGATTTTACAGAACACCGCCCTATGCCCTTATCCGGCAGGGGACACGCCGCAACCCAGCACGGAAGGCAGGATTATGCAGTTCCGCGTTGCTGGCGGTCCGGTGAACGATCGTACCTACAACCCGGAGAGACGGGCTACCCTGCGCAGACCGATGGTGCGCCTGTTTGATGCAAGGGTGCAAAAGACGCGACAGCTGACGCTAAACGAGGTCATGGGAATGCCAGTCAGTGCGGTTGATCCGGTAACAGGCGCTATGACCGACTACCCAGGCGGACCACTAGAGATTCTGGTAAATAACACTAAATGGAGCGGTGAGCGCGTAACCGGCGTGGGCGCGGATGGGATGTTCATGATGGAGCCCGTCCCCAGGTTTACATTGGACGGCAGCGGTAGAAACTGGTTGTCCGAACTACCCAAAGAAGGTGAGACTGAGGTCTGGGAGATCGTCAACATGACCGCTGACGCACACCCGATGCATTTTCATCTGGTCCAGGTTCAGTTGGTGAATCGCCAGAACTTCGATGTCACGGCCTACACTGACGCCTACGCTACGGCTTTCCCGGCAGGGTTCGACCATGTGATGAAAACGACCATGGGACCTGGTGTGGTCATTCCCAGCTCGGGTCCGCCGTTGGATTACTATACTGGAAATGCGCGCGCATTGGGCGGTAATCCAGACATCGCCGCGGTCAGCAGCAAGAAAGGTGGCAAGCCCATCTACCTGATGGGACGCGCAACTGAGCCTCTTCCGCAGGAGAATGGCTGGAAAGATACTGTGCTCATGATGCCGGGGCAGGTGACGCGTATCCTGGTGCGCTGGGCGCCAACCGACATACCGGCGAAGACTGCACCGGCCAAAGCCAACTTTCCCTTTGATCCCAACGGTGGGCGTGGTTATGTCTGGCACTGCCACATCGTCGACCATGAGGACAACGAAATGATGCGTCCCTATGAGGTCGTGCCAAACAACGTGACCCGAACATATATTAAGGGCAGAGACTACTAGTCCATGCGACTACTTCCACGTGAGGCCCGTGGATTCCGCGGGCCTCACGTAGATGCCTTGGCGAGTTTTGACCGTGATCTTTGCTAAGTACATCGTCTGTAATAAACTGATCATAACGGCCAAGGATAGGTGTGTTGCGAAGGCTGGGATTGAGCGCCGACTCACCAAGGCGCATGGCCAAAGAGGCTTGCAGCCGGGTGATAAGTTTATTGAGGGTCCCAAACAAAAACAGCTGCGGAAAGTTCAGCTTTTTCCCCCGCTGCATCACATGGTGCATGGCCATCTCAAAAGCGGCGCATTGCCCATCTTCAGATTCGAAGTAGTTCACCGGTGTGTAGCCAAACGATTGCATATGCGCCATTGACTCGTGAAAAGCTTCGGCAATCGCATGGTGGCCCTCCAGCCGGTGGGCGGGCATGTGCGGATGGATCAACGCGCCGCGAGCATCATGGCCGCTGAGGCCAAGAAACAGGCAAAGCAAATAACCACAGCCCATACGCCGATGTCGTGAAATCGCTCGGCATGCGCTATTTGTGCCTTCCAATCTTTGGGCGGGTTTGCCAAATCCCAGTCCACTGTGGCGCTGTTAATCGGCACCGTGCCAACCACTCGCAGCAAGATCCAAACCAACAAGCCTAGCAGGCCAATGATGCGCAGCCACAGCCCGGCCGACGCACCCAGCAGCGCCGTGATCACCATTGCGGTCACCAATGTCGGCACAAAAAAAGCCGGCACCAGTACGCGAATATTGAGCACAAGCCTCTTGCGCAATTGAAGCTGCGACCGGTCATCCATACCGATGTCGATCCCGCGCAAACCATAGTGCGCCATAATTTCTAGGCCGGCCAGAATGCCCACGCATAACAGGTTGACGTAGATAAGAACTGAAAGAACATTCATAACACTCTTTGCTTGTTAATTGTTTAATGGGTGAGATTGCTTGTTGTTAGGGCTGTTTATGCTTTCTATACCGTCTATAGGTGCCGCTTGAGCTGCAGCCACCAGCGTGCGCAGACTGCTTTTCAGAGCCGCGCGCTGTCTGTCCGAAAGCTGCGACATCCACTGCGCGATCAGGTGCTTTTGGTTCAGGCCCGACATGCGGCGTGCCATGTCGTGCCCGCGCTCAGTGAGATGCACATGCGTCACGCGCCGGTCGCTCGTCGATTCGATTCGAACCGCCAGACCGGCCTGCACGACTCTTTCCACCAAATGGCTGGCCGTTGGCGCGCCGATGCTCAATGCCAGGGCTAACTGGCTCACACTGCGTGCACCGGCAAAATGCAGCGCCAATAGCACCTTGATTTGCGCGGTGCTGATGTCGGTGTTGACCCATTCAGCGGTAACTTGGCGCATCATCGCGCCAAGCACATCGGCTAGCAATTCCACATCTTCTGGAAATTGTGCAGTCGAATTGGAGTGAGTTTTGGCGGGTTTTTTAGGGTCTGTGTCATGGTGTTTTTGCGACAAATCTGGCCTCAGTGATTCTATGATATCAAATTATTCGATACCGTCTAATGATGTTATTGATAGCAATTAGTCCACACAGCCAAACGGATAGTCGATCCAAGGCTTGTTAAAGCGACAAGGCAAGCGTCAAACTCATGTAAGCCATAAGGTCCCCAATCAATGGATTGCCGCTCACCAAGCGCCCCATCAATATTCGAACGGTTGGGATCAAGGCGTTGACACGCATCGAACTGCGTCGTGCCTCGTAACTCGCGCTCGTACTGTTACACCAGTCGCAGGTAGTACAGGGCGTGTCGCATCCGCCACTCGCCTTCATCGTCGGATCCAGCATGCTGGCCTGATGAAGTTTGCAGTTTCTTGAGCGCAAACTGGCGGATGGGCTCCAGCAGTCGGTACCGTGCGCCACCGTCGGCTTACTTAAGCACGAGCAGTGATTTGTTACAAAGGCTGCCAACCAGATCAAGTATGTGATCGGGTGTTATCTCGCCCTGCGCGCAAATTGCCTCGGCGGCATCGAAATCGAAATCGCCGTGGAAGACGCCCGGGCGTGCAAGAAGCATTTGCTCGAGAGGCGTTAGCAAATCGTAACTCCATGCGATCGTGGCTCCCATGCTGCGATGCCATGCTGTGACGCGGCTTGGTGCGCTGCCAAGCAACCGCAGCGCATCATCCAGCCGCGCGGTAATTTGGCTTATGCCGAGTACATTTAGACGGGCTGCCACCAGTTTTATGGCCAACGGGCTTACAGTCCAGCCTGTTACAAATGTTGGAAACGACAGCCCTATTGGCCGGGTTTAACTCAAATGGTGGCAGAGCGCGCCTCGCGCGATCCGCAAACAACCTGGCAGCCTCGTCGGAGGCAAGCGGTGGCACGGACCATGCCTGTTCTTGCGTGATCCCCAGCGCTTCACGACTCGTCGCCAGGACGCGCACGCGCGGGCAATCCCGGGTGATCGTGGTCGCTACCTCAGCGCACGCCCTCACCACGTGTTCACAGTTGTCGCGCACGAGCAACGCTGCGCGATCCCGTAATTGGATGACAATCGAGTCCAGCGGCGAGCGCCCGGTTGACTCGCGCAATCCGAGCACGTCAGCTATTGTTTGCGCGACCGCAGATGGCGCCGTTACCGGGGCCAGATCCACCCACACGGCGCTGTCACACACATCCGGCACGGCGACGCGTGCCAGGCGCAGCGCCAGTTGCGTTTTTCCTGCGCCACCCGGGCCAACCAGTGTTACTACGCGGGCAGTTTGAAGGCTGTCGAGCAACTCCTCAAGTTCGGCTTAACGACCAATGAACGTGGTATTTTCGTCCGGGAAGGAGGCAGCATTGGCCATATCAAAAGTCTGCGGACGCTTGAGCAAAATTAAGAAGGTATTTTAGCGATGACCACTACTATCGCAAGCGCCATGAAAGCTCCCGGATTCATGCGCGTTTAGTATTGCCGGTCAATTCGCGCTAACAGGCGGTTCACGCGGTGTCTTGGTCGCCCACGCGAAGCATTCGCCATAGCGCGATCAACGCGTCGATTCGCCGATCTGGATCCGGTAGATCAGCCCTCAAGACTGTCCCATGCGCCGGTCAGCATGTGCCCTTGATCTGGATCGACTTGATTTGATCCCTGGGAATGATCGTCGGGACATTTTGAAAACGGATCGTGATTGACCAGGTGTCCTCGTCGAGCACGCATGCCGCCGGGTTGTCGTGGCCATCCTTCATCCCGATATAGATCAGTTTGCCTACCAGACTGGTCTTGTCACGTTCATTTTGTTCCATAGGGCTGAAAAATGTGAACGAGTGCAAGCATCTGAAACGCGTGAGTCTTTCCACCGTGCACGAACATCTGCACCACGTGGTAAACATTACTCACATTTGTAAAACGCGCAACGTTGCTCTTGCCGCCTCTAGTTTTCCAGTCACGGCATCCGCTCCGCGATTTCCGACTCACACGCCTGAGCGGAAATCGCGGAGCGGATGCAGGAAATCGAACCCCAACCTTCCACTGACGACTAGTGCAATCGTGCCAGGAACCCATACAAATAGTTCCAGAAGCGCAACCGTCTATACAAGGACCTATTCACTGACGATCGTGGTAAAACTCGCCGACATGGTGCTCATGTTAATCATCTTCATAAAGGCGTGAGCGACTTCGCTGGTATCGGCTTTGCCTGCTTTTTGCGCACTTTCCATATCAGTGTAGCGCAACACCAAAACCCATTCTCCATCGTTCGAGACGGTGGCTTCCCGCCTTACCAGCCCTGGAAGCTTGGGTGCAACCTCTCGCTGAAAGCGCTCATTGAGCGCGCGAAACAAAGTATTGTCGACCCCATCACTAATGCGAAAACGAACAATTTGAATGACAGACATAAGATCTCCTTGGTTATTGTAAATGTAAGCTGTGATATGTTATTATTGAGTGCGTGAGCACTCATATAATAACAACTATACATGCGTGCGCACGCATTGTCAAGAGGCAATTGGAGGATTTATATGGACAATGACTTCACCAAACTGGAACAGGACGCGTGGGGAGGACTGCTTGGGATGTATGGGCGGATGTTCCACAAAATTGACGACCACTTGCAGGAGCATTTCCGCATTACGCACATTGAGTTTGAGGTTCTTCTGCGCCTGTCATGGGCGGATGATCATCGGTTGCGCATCCAGGATCTGGCTGCGCGAAGTGTGCTCACGCGGAGTGGAATGAGCCGGGCAGTCGAGCGGTTGGAACGGGCTGGGTTTGTCACCCGGGTTGGCGCAAGCGAAGATCGCCGGGGGGCGTACGCTGTACTGACGGAAGCCGGTCTTAGCCGCTTTCGGGCGGCCCTGGCAGCGCATGTCGCGTTTGTTCGTCGTCAGTATCTAAATGTTTTCAACGATTCGGAATTAGAGCAGATGGCAAGTTTCTGGCGACGTGTTGAGGAATGGCAGAAAGTTTTGGAGCCTGAAACCCAAGCCTAATCATGAGGGCCGAATGGAACATCGCTCCAGGGTGCGAGTCTTTGGTGTTGCCGGTTTTGGCTTTGCACCCAGAGGATCCGTTCCGCGAGTCCGGCTAGGTTTATGAGTCGGTCTCGTTCCAAGGATGCCGATGGTGGGAATCGAACCCACACTCCCGAAGGAACACGATTTTGAGTCGTGCGCGTCTGCCAGTTCCGCCACATCGGCTAAAGTAAGAGACCAATTATAACAAATGTGTCCTACGGATTTATCCGACAATGCACAGGCGGATCCGGATAGTGCGGTAACTTGGGCGGGATTAAGACGATAATTCTTTATCGTGGCTCATCCAATTGCCTTTGGACTATACGCTGACCTCGGCGGTCAGCCCGGTTGCAAACGGCTGGCGACCGCGCTCTATGCGCGCATCGCGCGCGACCCGGTGCTTCGTCCGATGTTCCCGGGCAAAACCTTCAGGTGCGCGATCGATGAGTTCACCGCCTTCCTGGTGCAGTTCCTCGGCGGCCCCGCGGAAGAGACGCAAAAGCGCTGGTGGTTGAGCCTGCGCGAATCGCATCGGCGCTTCCGCATCGGCGAAACCGAACGCACCGCCTGGCTGGGTAACATGAGCCTGGCGATCGATGACGTGCAGTTGCAGGAGCCGCTCCGCACCACGCTGGTTCGTTTTTTTCGCCTGTCATCGGCATACTTGGTCAACCATGGTGAACCAACCACGCGCACTGATTCCGGGCACGGCCATGACCATCCTGAGCTCGCCGCCAGGTGGGAGGCCCAACGCCTGCTGGACGAGGCGACGGCGGCCATCACCTCCGGTGATCTGCCTGCGGCCATTGCACTTATGGCGTCCACCCCGCTGAAATCGGCTGCGCTGTCGGTTCATGCCGGGTTGCTGGTCTGGATGATGCAATGTGACGCAGCCGGCTGCGCCGACTACGTGCGCGTCAGGCTGAAACATGATCCTGACCTACTCCTTGTCCGCTATGCAGGAAAAACACTGCTCCACGGCGCCGCGGCCGCCGGCGACCCGCCCCTTGTCGATTTCCTGCTAAAAGCCGGCGCAGACGCCAATGTTCCGGACGATGGCGGTCACCCTCCGCTGTACGTGGCCGCGAATGAAGCACGTGGACACGCCGGTGCCGAAGTGGTACGGGCCCTGATTCGGGCTGGCGCCAACGTTACGGCACACAGCGGCGTTCAGCGCACAACCGCGCTCCACATGGCCGCGCGCCGAGGTTCGGTTCAGATCGCCCAGGCGCTTATCGAGGCCGGCGCTGCAATCAATGCCCGCGACACCACCGGCGCCACCCCGTTGCGCCGCGCCGTGAATTGTAAACAGCATGCGGTTGCCGCGCTGTTGCTGGCCTCGGGCGAAGATATAAAAACGATCTTTTGAAAATCCGCGTTCCGTTTTGTGACCGGATCAGCCGTGTCAGTGTTTTGTCAGTGCGGTTTGCTACCGTGACCTCATGCGGCAGCGACAGACGGTGGTATTGACGATCTTAAAAGACCAGGATGCTTCTTTGGATGGACTGCATGGAAGGCTGGAAGATGTGCGGACCGGCCGTGAGGCGATGTTCTCGTCGTGGGATCAGTTGCACAACCTACTGGACGATCTGTTGGTTGCCGCCAACCAACCACACAATCAAACATCCCCGTCCAATAGTGAGGCAGCCACCCATGACTAACCCACCACTATTGAGAATCCTGATTGCGCTCACAGTGGCGCTATCGCTGTGGCCCACCGCCCAGGTGGTGCATGCGGCTGTGCCTGTGAAGATGGCCGCCACCCCGGGTGACACGTATATTGTCAACAGCACAAACGACAACCCGGATGCTATTAATGGCGATGGCATCTGTGCGGATGGTAACGGCGATTGCACAGTGCGCGCCGCGCTTGACGAGGCACTGGCGCAACCGGCCGGCGCCTACACCATCAGCGTGCCCTCCGGCATTTATGCGATGACGGATTGGTTTAACCCGGTCTTCCAGAGCGACCATGCGCTACACATCATTGGCGGCGGCCGGCCGGAGGATGTGATCATTGACGGCGGGGCGACCTTTAACATTCACGCCTGGCCGCAGTCCTACACGGTCACCTTGGGATTAGAAAACCTAACACTCAGAAACATGGCGGGCAGCGCGTTGCGCGTGGAGTGCTGCAACGTAACGCTGACCGCCGACTCGGTGCGCTTTCTAAACAATACCAGCCCGGACGACGGTGGTGGATTGAATTTCAACACCGGCGTGCTGTCAATGACAAACGTGAGCTTTGCCGGCAACCAAGCCGCCGCGCGCGGTGGCGGTGCGCTAATCAGTGGCGCGGCGCTCACAGCGACGCAGTTGTCGTTTGATCACAACCACGCCGGGACGGATGGTGGCGGTCTGTTCCATGACTCGTCCACGTCGTTTGACGTCGGCACGACGATGTCGGCCACGAGCTTTGTGGCCAACAGCGCGACCGGCAACGGCGGCGGACTGTTTACCGGTAACTTCACGGTGCACGCCGATGGCATCACCTTCCTTGAGAACACGGCGAACAACGGCGGCGGGCACTTCAGCAATACGTCTGCCGGAACGCTGGCCAACGCCACCTTTGCTCAAAATACCGCCAGAAACAATGGTGGCGCGCTTAATGTCGCACCGTATAACGGTCTGGACATCGTCCACGCAACGTTCTGGAAAAACCAGGCCGACAGTGATGGCACCGGTGGTGGCACGGGCGGCGCGTTCTACCTCGACCAGTTTGTTGGGGGCTCCATCAAAAGCTCGGTATTTTTGGACAACCTGGCTGGGGCTCTGGCCAACCCGTGTGCCTCCAACGGCTCGACGTTGAATTTGTATGATGACAACCTGGCGAGCTCGGCAATGAACTGTAGCCTCAACGGCTCGGTAACGCTGGGCACCGCAAAGCTGTCGCTGGACTTTGCACCCGGTGCGGTGCCGGTTCTGATCCCCTGGCCAAACGAATTCACCGTGGTCGATGCCACCGGCTGGTTGGAATTGGATCATGATGCGCGCGGGCAAACTCGACCTTTTTACACTGGCAACGCACCATGCTGCGGCAGCATTGACCTTGGCGCCTATGAGCGTCAGGTGACTGACAGTAGCGTGCTCACCGGCGTGGTTTATGTTGATGGCAACGCGAACAATGCCTACGACGTCGGTGACGTCCCGGTCGCCAATGTCACAATCACGCTGGGCAATGGCGCGATCACCTACACCACACGAACCGGTGCGGATGGCAGCTATGCCTTTCCAATTGTGCCGGCGGGAACTTGGACGGTATCAGAAACACAACCCTCGGGATACTTTGGGACAGGCGCCAACGTGGGCACGGCGGGCGGCACGGCCGGCGTCGACACTGTGTCAAACATTGTGTTGGATGGCACCAGCACCAACATCGCCGGTGGCTATGACTTTAACGAGACCTCGCACGCCAGCGTCAGCGGACAGGTGTATGCTGATCTGGATGGCAGCCGCTCGTTTGGCGCGGGCGACCTGCCGCAGCCGGTCGTAACACTGACCCTGCGGGGTCTCGATTCCACCGGTGCAAGCGTTTGGCTAACGACCAGCACCGACCTAAGCGGCACCTATTCGTTTGCGCCCGCTAATGCCGGGGACTACACGGTCACCGCGCTCACCCGGCCAGCTGGCTATGCCTACGTTACCTCGGTTGTGGGCAACCGTGGCGGCGTGGTCGGCATCACGCGCACCACGGCAATCTCCCTCCCGCTGGGCACGCCCGGTGCTGGTTATGATTTCATCCTTGAACAGACCGGGGTCAGCGGTGTGGTCTACAACGACTTTAACGGCAATGGCGTTCCAGACGCGCTAACGAATGAGGGCCGGAATGGTTCATCGGTCCAGCTGCTGCTTCCCGGCAACGCCATCAGCACCACCACCACGGATGCGAACGGGCGCTATGTATTTGCGCTCTCGACACCCGGCATCTATACCGTGAGCGTGCTCGATATCAACAACTTTGCGCCCTATGCCCGACCGCATGTAGGCGCACTGGGTGGCTCGGTGGTCAGCTACACCCAGATCGGTGGCATTTCGTTTGACGGGACCTCGGCCGGGGTGGACTATAACTTCCCTAGCGTCCAGCTTCGGACTGTGACGGTGAACGAATGCGCCAACGTAAATGGCGACACGGCCTGCCAGTATTGGGAGCCCGCCCTGGTCACCACGATCACGCTGCGCGGCACCGACGCTTACGGCGAACCGCTTCTGGTCCAGCAAGTTATCAATACCTACGGGCAGACTTATTTCTACAACCTGCGCCCGGGAACCTACACCGTAACCGATGTCACGCCCGTGGGCTACGGTCCGGCCTTTGGCAGCGGCGGCACCGGCGGGTATGGCACACCGGTCATCACCGATGTAATCGGTGTCTACGCTTATGACGTCAACTTTTTGCACGCGCCTGTGGGCTTAAGCGGGGCGCTTGTTGACCCGTCGGGCTACATTTACACCGCGCCGTTTCTTACCCCGGCCATCGTGACGCTTGGTGGCGTGGATTATCTTGGAAACCCGGTTCACCGCGAAGTCAGCATTCCAAGCGCAAGCTACACCACGTATGTTTTCACCGGTCTGCTCACTGGCACCTACACGCTCAGCCGCAACGTGCCGGCGACGTGGGGAATATTAGTCGCCGGGGCCACCCCGGGTGTCATCAATGGGCCGCCCTTTGGCCCGCCATCGGGCACCGTGCTTGGCGTGGGCAACGCCACTGTGATCAGCGATATTCACTACAATGCGGGCGACAGCGGGGTTGGGTTCAACTTTCAACACGCCCGGCCCGCGGGGATCGGTGGCTGGGTGTATCGCGATGACACCGGTGACGCGGCAAAGGGCCCGGGCGAACCCGGCATCGCCGGGGTAACGGTCACGATCCAGGGTCTGTCGGTTGACCAACGGTTCACCACCACCACTGATGCAGGCGGATACTTTAATTTCACCGGTCTGTGGCCCGATACGCTGGTGATTCATGAGGTGCAACCCGCGGGCTTTGATGATGGCGTGGACAGCCTGGCACCGGGATACGTATTTCAGGCGCCACCGATCGTCGGGCAGGATACCTTTACCGCATCGCTAAACAACGGCGAGACCCGACCGCTCCAACTGTGGTTTGGCGAGCGCGGCCAGGGCATCGGCGGCGCCGTGGCGCGGGATGGCGGCGTCATAGTTGCGAATGTGCCCGTCACGCTGTCCGGGCGCGCCGCCACCGGGACCGGCGTGCTCAGCACCACCCAAACAACGGCAAACGGCACGTTCCTGTTTGATACCCTGCCATCAGGCGCCTATACGCTCACCGAGCAGCAACCGGACGGACTGCTGGATGCCGCCACACCGATCACGTTGGCCGCAATGGGCGGCACAATCATCAGTACGAATGTGATCGCGAACATTATCTATACCGCGAACGCACGCGCCGATGGCTACCGCTTTAACGAGATCACCCCGTCGCGCATCCGTGGCCTGGTGTTTTTTGATCAGAACCGCAACGGCCAGATGGACTATCTTGAGACCGGGATCACGGCCACGGTCATCCTGACTGGCACCGACGATCTTGGCCGTCCCGTGAACCTGGTCACCCAGAGTTTGGCGGCCATATGCCCATTCAACGGTTGTGCGGGATACCCGGATTACTTCACCGGGTTCACCTTTGATGGTCTGCGCCCGGGTGTATACACGCTCACCGAGATTCAACCCGATGGCTATTCTGATGGCCCGGACTTTCCCAGCTGTACCTACACCACCGACTGCGGCACCGCCGTGGCGCCCGACAGCATCGCACGCATCGTGTTGGGGAGCAATCAGGCAACCGGCAACAATCAGTTCTCGGAGCGTCAGGACGGTGTGCTTGGCTATGTATATCGCAACCAGCCCAACACCGGCACCCCGGTGTGTTTGAACAACAGCTACGGCTGTGATTATGGCATTGCCAATGCCACCGTCGTGCTGAGCGGCAGCCAGCGCTATACCGCCACAACCAACCTGCGCGGCTTGTTCTCATTCTCCGATCCGCCAACAGAGACGTATCAATTGATCTTGTCCAGCCTGCCAACCGATACCACCTGGATTGTCGGCAAATCCATGACCGGCACCGGTGGCGGCACGATAGTGAGCCCGACCCAAATGACTTTTTTCTACCCGGGTGGCACACTGCTCAACAATTACAACTTTGGCGCGTTGGTCCCGTTCGAAGTGCACGGCACGGTGTATGTTGAGATCAACGGCAACAACACGCTGGACTACGAAGAACCCCGCCTGGCCGGCGTCAGCATGACGCTGAATGGCACCAACGACTTTGCTCAGACCGTAACCATGGTCACCCAGACCCAGGCCGCGGGTGATTTCTCGTTCACCGGGTTGCGCCCGGGCGCGTACACGCTCACGGAGCAGCAACCTGCCGGATATGGCAACGGGCCCATGCACATCGGCAGCGCGGGTGGCGGGCTGTCCCCCACCGATACGATTACCGGCATTGTCCTGGGCCCGGCCAATTACTTCCCGTCTGCCACGGGCTATACCTACGGCGAGCTGGCCCAGATCAGCGGGCTAATTTTCAATGACACGGTCAACGACGGCATCTACAGACCGGGTGAAAGCACCTATCAAACGACTCTGATCCTGAGCGGTGATACGGTCAATGGGCCGATCCTGCAACCTGTGCCAAACCCCAACGGCTATTTCGCGATCACCGGGCTGGTCACCGGCAGCTATCAGTTGATCGAGACCACGCCCGCGTTCTTGTTGGACGGAAAGGAACACGTGAACGGGGGAGCCACCATCTTCGCCAATGACGTGGTGTCATTTGGGATCACCTCAACCAGCGCGCCCATCACCGGGGTCACGTTTGGCGAGCTCGTTGGTGCGCGCTTGATCGTGAACGCGTATTTTGATTCCAACAACAATCAGGTGTTTGACGGCGCGGACACCTGGCTGGTAGCGACCGTGATCGTGAGCGGTACCGATGACCTGGGCCAAACCGTGCGAATTACCAGCACCACCGCGCAGGCCGGCGTATATGCGGATTTCCAAAACCTCCGACCGGGCACCTATGCCGTGCTTGAACAACAACCCGATGGCTATACCGACGGTCCGGACTCGCCCGGTGGCAGCACCGGTCACCCCGGCCCGGACGGAGATTCGATCGTGGGGATCGTGCTGACCCCAGGCGCCCAGCCCTCTCCCTATATCTCCTTCTCCGAGCGGCGCACCGGGCTCAGCGGCTACGTCTACGAGGATCGTTACAACAACGGCATCCGCCAAACCGGGCTAAACGTGGGTGTCGGCAACGTTCAGATCGTGCTGACCGGAACCGATGTGAACGGCCCGGTGTTTCGCACCACAGCGACCTCGGGCAACGGCTACTATGCATTTGGTGACTTGCTAACCGGCACCTATCGGGTGAGCGAGGTGCAGCCAATCGGCTGGTTTGATGGCAACGAGACTGCGGGCACGGTGGGCGGGGTGGCGCGCGGTAGCGCCGGTGCCGATGTTATCGACGTATCCATGAACGCCGGCGAGTATGGTCAGGACTATAACTTTGGCGAGTTTGCGGGCGCCAGCGTGTCGGGCGCGGTGTTTGAAGACGCCAACAACAACGGCGTGCAGGACGCGGGTGACAATGGGATTACCAGCGTGGCGGTTCGGGTCGATGGCGTAACCTATCGCGGTCAGCCATACAGCCAGACCGCCTTCTCCGGTGCAAATGGCGCGTTTGTAATTAACAACATTCCGCCCGGCACCTACAACCTGATCGAGACCCAGCCACCCGGCTACAGCGACGGCATCGACTGCAGCCCCTTCAACACTTGCAGCGCGCCACCGGACGCCGATACCTTCTTTGCAGTCACGCTGGCCTCCAGCCAGAGCGTGCAGCCATTCCGCTTTGGCGAACGGCTGGCCGGGCTCAGCGGCTATGTGTATGTGGACGGTAACCTGAACAGCACACGCGAACCGACCGAGACCATGCTCAACAACCTTAGCGTGCTACTCACCGGCACGAATACGCTGGGCCAGCTGATCACCAAGTCAACCAGCACGAACTTTGGCGGCTTCTACAGCTTTGGCGACCTGCTGACCGGCACCTATCGGATCAGCCTGCCCAACTATCCGCCCGAATACATCGACGCCCTGGATCAGGTGGGCACCGCGGGTGGCAGCACCGGACCGATTAATACAGATTTCTTTAGTGTGACTTATCGACCCACGATCACCGCCTTTGGTCAGAATTACAACTTTGCCAAGGTTCTGCCGGCCCGGCTCGCCGCGTTTGTGTACTACGACATCGTGGCTGACGGCGTTTATTCCTACACTGGGTGCAACCCGCCCTACCAGAGCGTCTACTGCGATGGCGTTGCCCTGGTTGGCGGCGACGGTCTTGAGCAGCCAATCTTTGGCCCGGTCACTATCGTCCTGAGCGGGACGGATGACCTCGGGCAGCCCATCCTGCTGACCGCGACCACCGACGCCTACGGGGTGGCCGAGTTTGCCACGTTGCGGCCCGGCACCTATAGCCTGCGTGAGATCCAGCGCGAGATCGATGTGGATGGCCAGACCCGGGCCATCAAGGCACCAACGGCGGTTACGGGCACCAACCGGGTGGACCATCTGGTCGTGGCTTCGGGAGATGCGCGCGGCGCGCTGTTCGGAGAGCAGCCGGCGCTCAGCGGCGTGGTATTCCGAGATGATAACGACGACGGCGTCATCCAGCAGACCATCGTCGGAGATTGCACAAGTGCCGAGCCAGGAATCGGTGGCGTCACCATTCGCCTGACCGGCACGGATATTCGCGGGGTGGCGGTGGATCGATCGGTGGGTACGTTTGGCAACAGCCAAGCCTGCGCCAACGTGAGCCAGCACGGCCGCTTCGAAGGCGCCTGGTACTTTGGCAGCCTGCTGACGGGCACATACGCCATAGAGGAATATCAACCCGGCGGCTACCTCAGCGGCAAGGTGAGCGTGGGCGTGCTTGGCGGCATCGTAACCACCTCGGTCAGCGGCAATGATCTGGTGGATCGGATTGTGTTCACGCCGGGTCTCTCGGTGCCCGGTTATAACTTTGGCGAGCTGCGCAATGCCATCGGCGGCGTGGTGTATTTTGACCTGAACAACAACGGCGTTTATGACCGTCTGCTGGGTGAAGGTGGCGTGACCGCGCCGAGCACGATTCGCCTCACTGGAATCGATGACCTGGGTGCGGTCGTCAGCCGCAGCGTCAGCACGCTGTTTGGCTATCAGTTTGGCGGGTTGCGACCGGGCAACTACACCATCACCCAGGTCAGCGAGCCTGCGGGCTACGCCGATGGCGCCGAACAGCTGGGCATCGGTGCCGGGGGCGGCATTTCCGGAAATGATCAGTTTGTCGGGCTGGTGCTAATCTCAAACACCAGCACCAGCGCGGGTGGCTATAACTTTGGCGAGCTGCAATCGGCTACTGTGCGGGCCGCAGTGCGTTATCAACCCCTGGACTCATCCGGTGACGTCGGCGGGTTGGCCGGGTTGGCGATTCAACTGAGCGGCGTTGGCCCCAGCCGTGTGCTGACCACGGATGTGAATGGCAATGTGGTGTTTACCGGCGTGGTGCCCGGCACCTACCAGTTGCAACAACTCGGGCTTCCAACCGGTTATTCGGATCGACCGTCGCAGGCGTGCGGCACGGGAGGTGTGGCATTTTCTCCGCGCATCATCATCGCGATTGGGATGGGTTATGGCGGTGACGTGACCTGTGTATTCCGTCACGGCCCCGCGCTCAGCGGTGTGGTCTTCGCCGACAACAATGACAATGGATTCCAGGATAGTGGCGAGCCCGGAGTTGCCAACCCGGTGTTGCAGCTGTTTGGAACCCAGTCGGATGGCACACTGATTACGTTGACCGCCAATAGCAATGGTTTGGGTGAATACAGCTTTGGCGGGCTCCTGACGGGCACGTATGTGATACAGGAATCCCAGCCCGACGGTTATGTGGACGGGCGCAATATGATCGGCAGCGCTGGCGGCTTCAACATCGTGCCCAACGGCGTCGTAACCCTCACCCCGGTGGTCACCGATGTGATCGCAGGTGTGGCGTATGTTCCAAATGGCACGCGTGCCACCGGCTACAACTTTGCTGAGCTTCAACTGGCCGGTTTGGCGGGCGTGGTGTATTGGGACGCCAACTTGAATGGTGTGCCCGACTTCTCCTATGGCTTTGGTTGGTCCGGCGGTGACGCACCGTTGGATACCGTGGTGTCGCTATCCGGCATTGACGATCTGGCTGCGCGCATCCAGTTGACGACCACCACGGCCTTCTTCGCATTTGGCGGATTGCGACCGGGCGTTTATACGCTCACCGAGCAACAACCCGCCGGATACACGGATGGCCCGGATACTGCCGGTGGCTTCGGTGGGTTCGTGGGCAATGACGTGATCGGGCAAATTCACCTGACCTGGGGCAACAGCAGTCCGGTGGCCGACTACCGCTTTGGCGAGCACCGCACCGGGCTTACCGGGTATGTCTTTTCTGATCGCAACAACAACGGTGTGTTCGAGTGCACCAATGCCTACTGCCCGGATACCGGCATCGCAGGCGTGACGATCACCCTCAGCAGCACCACCGGCAGCCTCGTCACGAGCACGGTCACCGACGGGGGCGGCAGCTATAACTTCAGCGACATACCGGCGGGTACCTATCAAATCATCGAGCGGGTTGAACCGTCGGGTTTTAGCAGCGGCAAGGTGATCCCGGGCAGCCTGGGTGGCAGCGCGCAACTCAGCCCAACGCGGGCGATTGTCAGTGTCATATTCCCGGGCACCGGCGTGGGCACGGGCTACAACTTTGGCGCGGTTCCGTTTGGCTCGCTCGCGGGCACGGTCTATCTGGACGCGAACAACGATGGCACCTTCGGCGGGCCGGGTGAGTTTGGCATTGGCGGCGTGACCCTCACGCTCAGCGGGCTGACCAATAACGGGTTGCCGGTTGCGCTCACAACCAGCACCGATAACGCCGGCCGCTACCAATTTAACAATCTGCCCAATGGTGGTTATGCAATCTATGAGACCCAGCCGGACTATGCCAATGGAATCGTCCGCGCGGGTGTCATCGATGGCGCTACGAGCGGCGTGGCCCAGACCGACCAGAACGCGATTGTCGCGATCTCCATGGCCGCGGCGGGTATCGGCACGGGCTATAACTTCGGCGAGCGCCAGGGCGCGCTGGGCGGCTACGTCTACTTTGATATCAATGGAAATGGCGTCCGCGACGGTGGTGATCAGGGCATGTCACCGGTGACCGTGCGTCTGCATGGAACCGCGACCAACGGCACACTGGTCGAGCTGGCTGCCCGGACCAGTACGGCGGGCTTCTACTCGTTTGATACCCTGCCCGGGAATTACTGGATCGAAGAAGTGCCGCCCTTTGGCTTTATCAATGCCGCCACCAATATCGGCACGATGGACGTGGTGACCACCGGCGTGCTGAGTGGGAGCACGGTGATCACGGGGGTGGTTCTAGGCATCGGCCAGACCGGTGCCGAGTACAACTTTGGCGAACGCGCTCCGACGGCGCTTCAGCTTGGCGTGGCCATGGGCATCCCAATCACCAACATCCTTGGGGCCAGTGGTGCGGGCAGCGGGCCCGGCCCGCTTGAGGTGGCCAGCAAGCTGGGGCTGGGCGCCTCGCCCATGGCTGGATTCCCGGAAGAGGGCGGGACGTTTGCTTACATGGGCACCGGGAATATGATCCTGGCTGATCAGGCCAACACCAGCCCGGCCACATTTGGTCTCGGTCTCTCGGCCTCGTTGGTCTACACGCTGCAGGTGCCGTCCACCGCCACCTGTATGAGCGTGGACTTTAAGTTCCTGTCCGAGGAGTTCCCGGAGTTTGTGGGTTCGGCGTTTAACGACCGCTTTGATATGGCCCGCAACGGGCTGTTGTTTGCGAAAGATGCCCAGGGCAACCGGATCAGCATCAACACGGTGTTTGGCGCAAACGCGGCCAACGCTGCGGGCACCACCTATGACGGTGCCACGCCACTGCTGCGCGGGCGGGTGGACGTGACCCCGGGCTCACAAGTGGTGCTGAGCATGACCATCAACGATGCCGGCAACCCCACCAATCTGGATAGCTATGACAGCGCCGTGTTTCTGGATCGCTTCCGCTTTGGCCGCCCGCTGAATGGGGACTGCACGCCCGGGGTGGATAAGCTGTCTCGCATTACGTTGAAACAGTCCGTCGCGGCGATTCCGATCTGCGATGCAACCCGGGATATTACGGTCACGCCCGGCAGCGAGGTTTACTTTTGCAGCGTGGTGCAAAACACGGGTGACGTGACGCTCACTGAGCACACGCTGACCGGAACCCTGATGGGTGATGCCCTGTATTACGAGCCGTTCCCGCTGGCGCCAGGGCAGACGTATACGTCGGTATCGTCGATGGTACTCGTTACCAGCGGGGTGAATTCAAACGTTTGGACAGCATATAACGGCAACGATTCGGCCAGTGCCACGAGTGCCGTTACGGTGACCGTTGTGGCGGGTCAGTTGGATCCGACCCATGCGGGCATCGCCTTAACACCCGTGACATCCGTGATTACGGCGGGCCAACCGATAACGGTTGATGTGATGATTCACGCGGTGCTAAACCTGGCCGGGGGAGAATTTAAGCTGAGCTATGACCCCACCGTGGTTTCTGTCACCGGTGTGAGCATGGGTGGCTTTCTCACGAGCACCGGGCGCGGACTTTTGCAATCGACCACGGTATGGTCGGGCTCATATGTCAGATTTGGCGCGAGTACGGTGGGTGGCGCGCCGGGCGTGAACCAGGATGGTGTGTTTGCAAGCGTGCACCTGCTTCCGCTGTTGAATGGGCGCAGCTCGTTGGTTTTGAGTGAGGTGCTGCTTACGAATACCCGGGGGCAAACGATTACCGCCAGCATAACCAATGCAGAGGTGCATTCCCTGGCCGACCCGACACCAACCCCGACGCCAACCCCGACGCCAACGGCTCAGCCCACCCCCACGCCGTCGCCACGTCACCAAACTACGCTTCCTTTAATAATGAAGCACCCATGAACCCGGTCGCACGTAATACAACCATGAACAACCAGCTTGTCCGCTTAATCGGCCGAATTATTGCAGCGACCCTGGTGCAGGCGGCGCTTCCAGGCGCATCGGTTGCCCTGGCACCGTCTGATCACACGGCGGCAGCTGCCGCCACGGTCATCGCGCACGTGGGTGGCCCGGATCCGATGTTTGAGTATCACATGCTGGCTAAAAAAGGTGACACGGTCAGTGGTCTTACCCTGAATACCATTGTGCCCGAAAGCCTTTCGCTCAACAGGCTTGGCCATGCGGTCATGGTGGCGACCAATGCTTCCGCACCGTCCACAACGGGCGAGTTTGTGATGCTGGGTCAACCGGGTCAACCGGCCATCAAGGTGAATGCTGAAGGCACGGAACCCAAACGCCATTTTGGCCCGACCGTCGATATCAACGATCATGATCAGATCGCGATGCGCTATCGACAACCGCTGGGCCTTCTGACATCCTCCGGACCCATGGTATTGCCAACAATTCTCATTCCAGATGATCCACCCCTGGCAGTTCCTGCTGGTTCGGGGCTGCCATTTCCGTATCAAACCGCCCAGGACGAAGAAATGGTCATCGATCCGGCCACGATTGGTGCGGAGGATCGACGTGCCATTTCGTATGATCATGTCCTAAACGGGCGTATTGACCACCCCAAGGATATAGATCTCATCGGCGTGGGTCAGACCATCAACCCGAGTGGCACCGTGGTGTTTCCCTTTGTAGACCTCAGCCACGGCGCCGCGACCAAGTATCTGGGACTGTCCGACCCGACGACTGGGTTCACCGGTCTGAGCGGCCCATATGTAAACGAGGAGATGTATCCACGCATGGCCGCAAATGGCGCCACCGTGGTGCGCATACAGGACTCTTCAACGCATGCGTTCCTGATGGCCTATCGCCCGCGGGATGACGGGAGTGGGTGGGTTTCAGGTGTCATCACCCAGGCGGATACAAATGACCGGGCGATTGGCAACAAACCCGGCATCTCGGAGGACGGTTCGGTGGTTGCATTTGGCATGGAGCGCGCAGACTATCTGATGAGCGCAATCATGTTCAAACTTGCAAACGTGCCCGGCGGCTCCGATTACACAAGCCTGACCGGGGTTCAAACGCTCGTCGGCGACCAATGGGACGGCGCCAATTGCACCGTATCCGAGCTTGGTTTTGACGACAGTGGCAACCCCATCTGTTTCTCGGACATTGACCTGAGCAAACGGGTTGGGGTGATTCACCTGGCCCTGGGTGACGCCGGCATCGACGGTGACTCGTATGTTTTCTCGTTCTACGGCACGCCCAATCATGCCAGCCGAAGCGACCCGCGCAACAATGGTAAACCATTGCTCTTTTCCAATCGTCCCGGACTATGGACGATGAGGTTTGACATATTGAAGCCGTTTGAATCCACTCCTCGCAAGCTGATCCGCCGCATGCCGCTTAAAGTGGTTCAACTGGGTGACAAAGTGGATGGTGCTGTGATGCTGGGGTTTGATGCCAACGCACCGCTTGCGCATGCTGGCACTGATCTGGCAACCGGTTCCGCCCGGACGGAACGGCGGGGTGATCACCGCATTGCCTTTATCGCCAAAACGGATTTGGGCGACCGGGCCATCATGGCATCCAAGATTGATTCTGACGAGGATGGCTTGCCAGATCATTGGGAACGACCGGATGGTGGCATCGACATGGATGGAGATGGCGTCGCCGAGCTAAAGCTCGCGGATTTGGGTGCTGATCCATTCAAGCGGGATCTGTTCGTCGAGGTGGACTGGCTGGCAAATCGCGTTGCCTTGACCTACAACCCCACGTTTGGCGCAACCGATCTGCAGCCGCGCGCCGCCGCCCTGCATCGCTTTGGCAAGATGTATGACGACGCACCGGCGCTGTCCAGTGCCCATGGGTTTCGATCGGATGGCGCCGCGGCGGATGGGATCGTCAAGGGCATTTCTGTGCACCTGGATGCGGGACCGGGTGTTGATTCGACGCCCAGCGTATTACCCAACGTACCGACTACCATGTCACTGTCCACGCGTCAGACCTATGCCATGTCGTTCAACATGGGTCCAAGTGGCACCGTGGATGTCGCGCAATTGAGCGGAGGTGAGCAGATTGGTGCACCCGCGGCTTCGAACAATATAGACGTATTGAATTATGCGTATTCCGATACGACGGGTTTTGGCCCGCCCGGAATCTACTCATTTGATACGCTGAAACAGGCCCATCTGGGTGCCAGCGATGACAAGCTGGCGCGCGAGCTTGCATTTCATTACGTGGTATTTTCAACTGCGTCGATTCTTGAGGGCAGCGCGACCGTGGTGAACCAGATCGACCCCGACAAAAGTCAAATCAACTACATTTCGCGATCATTTTCACAAAGTACGGTCATCGCAAAAATTGTCTCCGGCCCTGGCGCCGGGCAGATTCGTACGGTTGACAGGGGGACGTTGGCTGGGACCGGCGCACCATCCTTCTTTAACGTGACGCCACCCTGGACTACCCCGCCCGCGGCCGGGAGCAAGGTTCTGTTTACCACGAGTTATTCCGGCAACTCGGAGGCGGGATTTTCTTCGCATCCGTGGCGACCAGGTAACGATGCCCAGGTCAGCCTCGGGACGTGGGATCTGAGTGAACAGATCAGCCCGGCGCTGCAGTGGCGCACCATGGCGCATGAAGTGGGTCACACGCTCGGCTTGCAACATTGCGGAATATACGGTGAAAGTGCCTCTACGTGCAAGTTTTACCAACCTGGGGCGGATAAAGATCACGTTAGCCTGATGAGCTACCGCTATCAGACCGTCATCACCAGCCCGGTGGTTTCCTATTCCAATGCGGCATCTGGTCTGGATGAATGGGATTTGTTGAAAATGGATTTTGAAGACAGCACTACGGCGATCGGCAACTCTTGGAACCAGACAGGCGCCTTGGGCGACGCCGGCACAGTTGCGGAAAACGAACCCGAGTTTTCACACGACGATTTCCTCGCGCAGTATGGCGGTGTGGCTCCCGACCTGGACCCGCCCCAAATCAGCTTTTATCAACCAATCAGCCCGGGCACGGCGTTGATCGGCGCGCCATTGACCGTGTCCTTGGTGTTGTCCGATGCGTCAGCCATCAAGCTGGTCCGGGTGGGTTTTGATGTGGACGGTGACGGAATCATTGCGGATGGCGAGCGAATCACCGTCACCAACCCCGCTGATTCATTTGTGCAGGTGGTGTTTCCAGGCGTGCAGGGTCCCCTGAATTCGCGACTGGTTGAGGCGGATGCTTTTGACGCCAATGACAACTACGGCTACGCCGGTTCTGCGGTGCAGGTAACCGATGTTCAACCCACGGCCGTTCCATCGCCTACGGCGACCGCCACCCCCACACCCGGACCAACCGCCACGCCGACGCTGACGCCCACCCCCCGCCCAACCCGCACGCCAACTCCGACCGCCACGGCGACTGGAACACCCGTGCCCGGTTGTCTCGGCGACTATTTGCCGCCGCCGAGTGGTGACGGGCAAATCAGAATTGAAGATGTGCAGTACATCGCGGGACGTTGGAACCTTGCGACGGGTGACGCGCGCCTTGACATCAACGGCAATGGCCGGGTTGATGTCAACGATATTCAACAAGTTGCCCGGCGTTGG
>JANXLU010000062.1 GCA_025354985.1 Chloroflexota bacterium | reverse complement strand
CAGCAGACGTGTCTTAAACACGTATGATCTCCAGCGCGCATGTTCTGGTCTCGTTCGCCACGCTGCCTGAGCGGAGCCGAAGGCAGCCTGGTACATGGGATACAGTTCCGCGACCACGCGTGGCGCCACTGGCGGCTTACACATCTGGCAATTGGTAGCAAGGTCGCTTCGGCTCCGCTCAGCGACCGCCGACGCATCGCGCCGCAGCAAACGTGTCTTAAACACGTACGATCTCCAGCGCGCATGTTTTGGTCTCGTTCGCCGCGCGCCAGTGCCGCCGCGCTGCCTGAGCGGAGCCGAAGGCAGCCTGGTACATGGGATACAGTTCCGCGACCACGCGTGGCGCCACGGGCGGCTTGCACATCTGGCAATTGGTACCAAGGTCGCTTCGGCTCCGCTCAGCGACCGCCGACGCATCGCGCCCCAGCAAACGTGTCTCAAACACGTACGATCTCCATCGCGCATGTTTTGGTCTCGTTCGCCGCGCGCCAGTGCCGCCGCGCTGCCTGAGCGGAGCCGCCTCACGATAGCCCAATGCCCACTGCATCGCCATCCCGAGCTCGAATCCGCAATTACCGTATAGTGTGAACACACCTACCGTATAGTGTGAACACATGGCATTGACCGGATTGGTTACCAAGGCGCACAGCGGATTCTTCACCGTGCACCTCGATCACGATGGACGCACGCTGGTGTGCACGGCGGCGGGCCGGCTCACCAATCAGAAATTTGAAAGCGACGCCCTGGCCGTGGGTGACCGGGTGACCGTTGAAGACGTGGCGAGCGAAGGCCATTCGAGTGGCCGCGTGATCGCGCGGGCGGACCGCAAGCTGGTGCTTTCGCGCATGGACCCTATCGCCAATACCAATCAGCGTGAGATTCAGCAGGTGATCGTGGCCAATCTTGATCTGTGCCTGTTTGTGTTTGCGTGCGCCGATCCCAAGTTCGCACCCAGAATGCTGGATCGTTACCTCGTTGGCGCCGAGGCCCAAAAGTTGCCCGCGATTATCGTGGCCACCAAGGTTGATCTGCTCGGCCACGCCGCCGCCCATGCCCTGTTCAGGGACTATGAACGCATCGGCTATCAGGTGATCTACGTCAGTAAGAAATTTGAGCAGGACCTTACAACGCCCGTAACCAACCCATTGGATGGCTATGGCGTGCGTGAGGTGCGCGTCGCGCTGCAGGACAAAATCAGCGTGCTCACGGGCAAAAGCGGCGCGGGAAAAAGTAGCCTGCTAAACGCGATGAAGCCCGGGCTGGCCCAGGAAGTGGGCGAGGTGAGCGAGCTCCTGCGCAAGGGCAAACACACCACCGTGGCCCCCCAGCTGTTTCAAATCGATGCGCATAGCTGGATCGCCGACACGCCCGGTCTGCGCGGCTACGCGGTCTGGGATGTGGATGACCGCGAGCTGGATGGCTACTTTCGCGACATCGCCCCGCTGGTCTCCGGTTGTGCCTACAGCAACTGCACCCACACCCACGAAGCAAAGTGCGCCGTGCGCCGGGCGGTCGCCTCCGGCGCGCTAAGTGCGGAGCGCTATGCCTCATTTCTAAAGCTGCGTGAAGAGCTGGCCGGGCACAAGCGCTGGTAGCCTTTCGCGCTAACATGGAGCCATGCAAGCCCGACCCACCCGACGCGAGACCGACACCGATGCCAGTACGGCGATACGCGGCGTGCTCGAACGTCGCAACGATGAACTTCAATCGATCCGCGAAATATTCAAGACCATCACCGGCTCTTCAGATCTGCGCAGCATTCTGGACAATGTGACGCGCATAACGGCCGAGAGCCTGGACTGTGACAGTTGCTCGATCTACCTGCGAGATGACGTATCCAACCGGTTGGTGCTCAAGGCCACCACCGGGTTGTATAGGGAGGCGGTCGATGTGGCGTTTCTGGGATGGGGTGAGGGGCTCACCGGGTGGTCGGCCATGCACCGCGAGGCCGTGGCCGTTGCCGAAGCGCAGGTCGATCCGCGCTTTCACGAGGTGCCAAATACCCGCGAGAAGCCCTTTCACAGCCTGCTCGCGGTTCCGATGGTGTCGCAAGACAAGCTGATCGGCGCCATGAATGTGCAAACGATTCATCACCGGGACTGGCTCGAGGGTGACACCGAGTTTGTGCAGTTGATTGCGGATGTGGTGGCGGGCGTGATCGAGCGTGCGGTGCTGTATGAGGAAACCGAACGCCGCATGATGGATTTGTCAACCGTCGCGGAGGTCAGCAAAGCGGTGGTGGCGCCCGTGTATTTGGATGAGACGCTGCGGGTTGTCACCGAGATGGCCGCGGCCGCGGTCGGCGCCCGGCGTTGCTCTTTGATGCTGCTCGACGAGGTTGAACGGAGCTATACCCCGCGCGCGCATTTTGACAAGCAGGGGCACACAAAGGTGGAACCATTCTGGTCCCCCAGTGACCCGCCTTTGCGCGGCGCCGAACACCTGAATCAGCCGATATATCTGAACAACGTCAGCGAGCTGATGCGCGTGGACTATGGCGCCTGGGCCAAGGCGGCGGGTCTCAACACGCTGTTGGTGGTGCCGCTGTCGCTAAACAAACGAACGATCGGGCTGATGCACATTTGGGCCGAGGATGGCGTCAACTTTACCCGCGAGCAGCAACAACTGTGCAAGACGCTTGCCAACCAAATTTCCCTCGCCATTGAGAATGCGCATCTCGTTGGCAACGCCGCGATCGTAAAGGAAATGAACCACCGCGTAAAGAATAATTTGCAGAACATCGTGATGTTGATGCAACTGCAACTAAATGACCCGGCCGCCGCCGCGGCGCGACCGGCGCTTACCGAGAGCATCAATCGGATCATGAGCATCGCCGCGGTGCATGATGCGCTGGCGCAGGAGGGCTTTCGCCTTGTGGATGTTAAGGATGTGTTGCAACGGGTGGTGTCGTTGGTCCACGCAAACATGGCGCGACCGGACCAATCCCTCAGCATCGAGATTTTGGGCGAGAGCCTGCACGTGTCATCACGAGCAGCCACCGCGCTGGCGCTCAGCGTAAACGAGCTCGTGGCCAACGCCATGGAGCACGCCTTTGTCGGTCGCTCACGCGGGACAATTCAAATTGGCCTTGAAAACCGCGGTGGCAACCTCCACATCGAGGTGCGCGATGATGGCGTCGGGCGCGACCCGGCGGACGCTCCGCGTCCACGCAGCCTGGGGCTGAGTATTGTGGAGACGCTCGTGATGGAGGATTTGCGGGGCACCTTTCACTTGACGCATTCCGCAAACGGTACCGTTGGCGTGATCGATGCACCCATCAGCTACTCGTGAGCCAGCCCGCCCTCGACCGCCGATTCCAGAGATGTGGCTTGCCCCATAAGCCAGAGGCGCTGAAATCCGGCATCATCCATCCCTTCCCTGGTGCTCGCGATCGCCGATTCAAGGTCTTCGGCATCCTGCGAATAGGCCTTGTAGCCGGTGGTGCGTGACCAGGCGTCCAGCGCGCCCAGCCATCGCGCGGCGTCTGCAAAGGCTTTGCGCGCAACGGCCAGTTGTATCAGGCCAAACAATACGTAATACCCGACAATTCGATCCGTCTGCTTGCTTAGCTCATACGACCGTGCCAGATAGTCGCGCGCACCGGCAAAGTCCCGGGTTTGCACCAGGGTCAGCCCCACGTTGTTTATATAGTATGCCAGGCCGCGCGCATCCTGCACCACCTCCGCCAGCGCTATCGCCTGATGATAAAAATCAAGCGCCTGCGGGAAGCGCCGCGTCCAGCGATACACCTCGCCCAGGTCGTTCAGAACGCGATGCTCATAGGCTTTGTTGTTCAGCGCGCGATACCGCCGCAGGCTTTCGCGCATGCGAACTTCGGCCGTCGCGTAGTCGCCAAGGGTGGCATGGGTCTGGCCCAGCCGACGCACCGCCGCGGCCAGCGCGTTCTGGTCGCCCACCTCTTCGGCCAGCGCAACCGATGCCGTGGCATAGTCTCGCAACAGGGTGTGGTCACCCAGGCGCAGGGCAAAGTCACAGGCGCTGGATAGCGCGGCGGCATGGAGCGGTTTCGGAACATCGGTTGCCAGCGCCAGCGCGGCACTGAGAATTCTGCGCGCTTCAATCAGGTAGGTCTTGTATAGCCAGAAGTTGTTGAGATATACCGATATCTGTAGTGCATGCAACCCATCCCGGTTGTCAATACACCAATCAAGCGCAGCCAGCAGGTTCGCATGCTCCCGCTCAAGAATACCGGCCCAATGTATCTGCTGTGCGCCAAGCAAATGCGGCTCGGCTGCTTTGCTCAATTGTTCGCACCAATAGGCGTGGCGGTTGTGTGCGCCATCCTCATCGCCGGCTTCGCGCAGGCGTTCCTGACAATACTCGCGAATGGTCTCGAGCATGCTGTAACGCATGGGTGACACCGCCTGATCCAGCGCGATGAGTGATTTATCCACCAGCCTTCCCAACACCGATACGATGTCGGTGTCCGCGGCCACCACCACCTCGGAACCGGGTGGCAGGGTGGGTAGTTCGCACACAGCTTCCGCCGCTTCAAGCGGCCAGCCACCCCGGAACACCGCAAGCTGGCGCAACACCACGCGCTCGTCGCGGGTGAGCAGGTCATAACTCCAATCGATCAGTGCGCGCAAGGTTTGCTGTCGCGGGAGGGCGGTGCGGCTGCCAGAGGTGAGCACGTCAAAGCGTTTGTCCAGCCGGGTCGCCAAAAGCGACAAATCCATCGCCCGAAGCTTGGTGGCGGCGAGTTCCAGTGCAAGCGGCATGCCGTCCAAACGACGACAAATGTGGGCGACCAACCCGGCATTGTCCGGCCTTATGGCAAAGGCCGGTTGCGCCGATCGGGCGCGCGCGCTAAACAGTTGACCGGCATCCGAGGCCGATACGGCCGGCACGTCATCACCCACGGGTGGTGTCAGTGTCCGCACCGGATAGACAAATTCTCCCGCAATGTTCAAGAGCTCGCGGCTTGTGGCGACGATACGCAGTTTCTCGCATCCCTGCAGCAGTTGTTCGGCCAGCCGCGCGCTTTCAGCAAGCACATGCTCGCAGTTGTCAAGGATCAGCAACACGGTCTTGTTTTGCAGAAATTCGATGAGCGCCTCCGACAATGGTCGGTCACTGGATTCCTGTACGCCGAGTAACCGGGCGAGCGCTTGGGCTACCTGCAATCCGTCAACAAGTGGGGCCAGTTCGATCCAAAGCGTGCCATGCGGAAAATAGGCTTTGACACTGCGGGCGGTTTCGAGTGCCAGGCGCGTCTTGCCGCTGCCGCCGGCTCCCGCAAGTGTGATCAGCCGTTGTTCGCCAATTAGCACCGAGAGCTCGTCAAGCTCGCGCCGGCGTCCGACAAAGTTGGTCAATGGGGTGGGGAGGTTTGACCGGGTCGGCTGGCTTTGTTTCGCTGCGGGCGATGACGTTGCGGCGATGTTGGCCTGGGGTGCGGCTTGCTGACCCGTGGCGGCGCGCGCCTGAGCGGCCAGCGCTTTTGACTCGCTGGATGGCGCCACACCCAGGTCATCCTGTAACTCTTTTGTCAGGGTCTCAAACTGATGCAGCGCCGCGCTGCGGTCACCCGAGTCAATCAGGATTCGCATGACCATCTGATGCGCGCGCTCATTCGACGGCTCGCGCACAATGGCCCGGCGCGCATGTGCCAGTGCCTGAGTGTGATCGCCCCGGCTGTGCAAGCGCTGTGCCAATTGAATTTCCGCGGCAAGATACAGCTCCAGCAACTCCTGGCGCAAGGGAAGCACCCAATCCTCATAAAGATCGGTAAGCAGCTCACCCCGATAAAGCGCGCAGGCCGCCTGCAGCTCTTCGATGCTGGCGCCGGGCTTGTCGATGATCTGTTGGAACGCGATGGCGTCAACAGAAATGACCGCCTGCGGATTTAGCTGGAGCGTTTCGCGCTCGGCGAGAAACAGATCACCCAGCGATTTGCGCGCCCGTGACAGCTCCACGCGCAGCGAGTTGCGACCTTTCTCGTCGGTGCTGTCTGCCCATAACATGCCAGCCAGGCGTTCGCGGCTGTGCACCCCCGGATTCAGACACAAAAATGCAAAAAGCGCCTCGGCCTTCTTGGTGCCAATGTCGATGGTTTCGCCACTTCGCTCAACGGTCAGCGTGCCAAAAAATCTGCACCCAAGAGGTTCGACGATCACAGTTCGATGATATCGCACGGGACTGCCATTGCGTTAAGGCTGGATAATACCGACATGGAAATCAGACAGCTTGGAAACAGTTCATTAAAGGTTTCGTCGATTTGTTTGGGGGGCAACGTCTTCGGCTGGACCATAGACGAGGCGACCTCGTTCGCCGTGCTGGATGCCTTTGTGGCCGGTGGCGGCAATTTTGTTGACTCGGCCGATGTGTATGCGGCCTGGGCGGAAAAGCCGGGGATTAGCGAGACGATTCTGGGTAAATGGATGGTGGCGCGTGGCAACCGTGCCACCATCGTTGTCGCCACCAAGCTTGGCAGCAAAATGCCGGGCGGTGAAGGGCTTGGTCGCGCCTGGATGATCCGTGCGGTCGAAGACTCGCTCAAGCGCCTGCAGACTGATTACATAGACTTGTATCAGAGCCACCAGTTTGACGAAAAGACGCCGCAGGAGGAAACACTGCGTGCGTTTGATGACTTGGTCAAGCAGGGCAAGGTGCGCGTCATCGGCAACAGCAACTTTAACGGCACACGCACGGCAGAGGCGCTGGCCATCAGCAAGCAGCACGGTCTGGTGCGATACGAAAGCGCCCAGCCAAAATACAACCTTGTGGATCGCGAAGAGTTTGAGCGTGACCTGGCGCCCGTGCTCATTGCAAACAACGTGTCCTGCATTCCATACTATGCCCTTGCTGCGGGATTTTTGAGCGGCAAATATCGCGCCGGTGAAGAACTGCCAAAGACGCCGCGCGCGGGTGGCGTTAGCTCACGCTACATGAACGAAAAAGGCTTCGCGGTCCTTAGCCAGCTTGAGGGCGCCGCTAACAGGCTATCGGCAAGCATGAGCCAGGCTGCAGTGGCCTGGCTTATGTATGCCCCCTCAGTGACCGCGCCGATTGCCAGCGCGACCAGCGTCGCGCAGGTCCATGAGCTGATCAGTGCGTCACAGATTCCGAAGTATGCCGTGGCGGAAGCGTTTGCACTGCACGCATGATGCAGCGAACGCCACTACAGGACAAAGTCGAACGGATGATCAATTTTGATGGGAGCTGGTGATGCCGCTGGTATCACCGGCGCGGCGGCCCGGTAATCACCCACGTAAGACACGGGCTTTAGGGAATTTGCGGAAGTCACCCAAATATTACATAGACGCATGCCAACACGCGCACGATCCGGTGCTGAACGCATGTTTAGCACCTGGATGCGTTGGTAAAGTTGCGCGGGGTTTTGGCGGGCAAGCTCATTAACCGAGCGCACCTCAAGACCGATCAATATATAGGCCATCGGCAGCGTGAGCCTTATTACGCGCAACAAGTCACAAACGTTGAGCCATCGCTGCAGCTGATCGGCTGACAGGCGCAGCGACGCAGCGACGGTGTCAAATCCGGTCTGGGTGCCGGCTATGGCCAACAGCTGCATACCGGATTTGATGCCCAGTTTTTCAACGTCATCAAGTGCCAGTGTTTCTGCGATATCGACGGTTAGGTATTGCGGGCGATGCTTTATGCGCGAATTTGTGATGGATAGGTTCGTCGGGCCGTGTTCAGCTGCGCCTGTGCTATCCGCTCCAATCCAATGGACGCCATTGAAAGTCAACATAGCAGCAAATAGTAAGGCTTTTCTTAAGCTTTACATCCGTCAAACGTTTTGACTTTTGACTTAATTCTGATGACGTACATCGGTCTCAGGCATTAGCAATATGGCTGCAAATAAAGCAATACTATTGCGCGGCTACTGTAAAAGTGTTAGCTCGCGCTTAATGGAAATAATCGGGACAGTCCGATTTGAAGGTGCAAAGTAAACAGCATTGCGACCCAAATGCTCGTCAAATAGGCTGAATTCGAGCGAGTATGGACCGTGCGCGAGCCCGTCGGGCAAGGTGATTGCGGTGGTTTGCAACACATAGTCGGCAATTCGCCAGCGGCGGGGTGCCGGCAGCCAAATATGGTTGGATAGCTGCGCGTGATAGTCGGATGGGCCGCGCAGGGTCACGTAGGTTGAATAGTCCCAATCGTAATACGGCTCTGTCGGCAGGCTGTCAATACGCCACAGTTGGGTCACTGTAACCTGCTCTCCAGGTCGCGCGGCGCCAAGTTTCGTGGCACCCAGATAGGTCCACCCAAGGTTTAGGCTGAGATTCTCGACGGGTTCGTTCGTCAGGCTGCGCAGCAGCTCAGGTTCGTTTACCGGGCGGCTTCGAAACGTAGTGATGGGCAGACCATCGGGCATGGCCAGCTCGAAAATATCCGACCACGGTGCCGGCGGCATGCCCACGCGCGAAGCGCACGTGCCACCATTTGGAAGGATTTCCCATACCGAGCTGCCTCGGTTGGAATCCCAATCCCCGACCCGACTGGTTAGCTCACGCACCGCTGAAGATGATTGCATCAGGCTGGAAATAATGATGCCATATGTCTCCGGCGTGACCTCCCTGCATTCGGTTCGCCAAAGCGCCGCGAGCGCCCGCTGCGTTCGCAGCGGATACCAGCCCAGCACTTCTTGTACGGCCAGGTTGAGATGTGGATGGTCAAGCACGTATTGCTGTTGCACCGCACCCAACCAGCCGGAAAGGATGAAAGACAAGATAGCCAGGATGGTGAGTCCACCAGTCAGCAATCGCCTGATTGATTTGGATAATTGATTCAGCCAAAGTGTGGGCAGCGCCGCGAGCAGCGCGGTGGCCGGCTGAGTCAGGAGCATATAGTGACCGGCCATGGCGAGTAAATTGCTAAAGTTAAGCGCGACGGCACCTAAAAGTGGCAGCCAGAACCAGGCGAGAATTGCCAGGATTGGTGCGCGGCGAACGGACTGGCTGAAGCGGGAGGGGACTACCGCCAGCGCCAGCGCCAGGCCAATCCCCACCAGGATGATCGCATCAATCACGAGTGCGCGGGCGCTTGCAACGGACTGTGGCCAGGCAGCCAAAGCCCCGGCGCCCGTGGCGGTAGTTTGTGCGATAAAGTTGGCGCCGTCGAGGGTCTCCATAGTGCGCCCAACGGCGAACCGCGCGGCATCCAGGCGTGTGGAGCTGTCGTGTTCGTAACCGGTAGTGCCCAACCCGGTCTGGATTGCCCCGGTGACGTTACCCGGACTGGATAGTGAAATCCCGCCAAATATGAGCACACCCGCGAGGCAAACGGCGCATCCTGCCAATATTGGCCGGGCGAGCCGACGATCGCGCATGATCTGGATGGCGCAGCCAGCACCCACCGATAGGATCAGCGCCACCGCAACAAGGTACGTTTGCATCACTACTGCACATCCGGCCATGCCCAACACCACAAGGATCGCGCGACGGCGATTGTCGACTGGCCGGGATCCGGGGCGGTTCGACGTATGCGTCAGGCGCAGCACCACCCAGCCACAGAAGATGCTTGAGAATTCAAGTTGCCCTTGCAGCCAGGTGCCCCGAGCATAGTAGATCGACCAAGGGCTGGCGGCCACGAGAACTGCGGCCGAAAGGCCAACGGATTTTGTAAACAGTGTGCGCCCAAGATCAAAGACCAGAGCAATACCGAACACACTCAGAAGCACGCTGATGACGTTGGCGGAGTAGGGATCGCGGTCGAAAAGGGCCACCACGGACCACAGGTAGCTGGCGGCTATCGGGTTTTGCAGCCGTGCGCCGCTACCGCCGCCAAGCACTGGCAGCGCCGAGAAATCGCCACGCGACAACTTTTCAAGGATTTCCAGCGCCAGGCTTAGCGGCGTGGCAAAGTCAAAATAAGCCCGGACAGCATCCAGCCCTACAAGGCGCAGAAATAACCCGGCGGCCAGACACAGCAATATTGGTAGGTGGCGCTTCATGGAGATGCGCCCGCGAGTGTACTTTATCGACCGTTGATAATCGGGATTAGTGACAATCAAGATCCATGCCACGCACGTGGCGGCCATTTGCATCGTTCTAATGGCGAATTCATGTGTTGCCCGCCCATCTTCGCCCGCAACGCTCGGCACTGCCTCGGCAACGGCCATACAGGCGCCGGTCGCACCACCAACGTCGACAGCAGGCGTCATACCAACCCAAGCCAATCCAATGCCGGTGGTTGCGCCAACAGTGTTGCCGACGGCGGTCCCGACAGCCCTGCCCCTGCCATTGGTTGTTGCGCTGCCATCCGAACCGCATGTGTTGCATCCATTCTTTGTGCGGGATCAAAGCGAGCAAGCGGTGAGCGCGGCGTTGTTTGTTGGCTGCGTTGGTGAGGACTCGCACGCCTTACAGGTGCCGGGTGGCACGGAGCGCGTATTTTTCAAGGTTAATCCGATTGCGCTAGGGTGCGAACATGTGCCCGGCACGGGCGACCAGTCGGTGCGACGTGAAGGTGCAGGCGAGAACAGCCACTGGGTGGTTGACTTTCGCATTCGGCAGGGCTGGCGCTGGACGGATGGACGGGCCGTTACGTCCGCCGACGTACTCTATGCCTGGCGTGTCATTATGAATCCCGAGTCCCAGATACGCGATCCACTGACGCAGAAAGTGTTCTTATTTGAAGCGGCGGACGCCAATACCGTTCGGGTGCACTTTATGAGCGCAGCTCAGGCGCGGCAGGCTGCCAAAGGTACGCTCCGGGGCGTTGTGCCATTTGAATACTTTGCCCAGCAGGGTGATTATGACCAGTATGCGCAGCAAACCGAACCCTTGTTTGATGAGTACTATTGGGCGGTCGTGCGGTGGCTGCCTGAACACGCTGTTGGCGGAATCACGCCGGGCCAGCAGCGTGCCGCCAATACGATCTATGCGTTGCCTGGAGATGGTGCATTTGAGCTGGCTGCATGGAACCCGGGTAGCGACATCACGCTGCACCGGTCGCCGTTGGCGTTCCCTGCGCCAGAAGGGTTGCCAAATGGAACGGCACAAACGATATTGTTTAAGTTTGCGGCGTCGCCCGCAGCGGCGGATGACGACGTTGCGCAGGGGCGGGCAAACGTGGCGCTGGCACGCCCGGTAGATCCGGGTCACGCCGGGTATCCGCTGTCAATGGAGCGCACCTTTGAAGGGCCGGCGCTGCTTGCGCTAATTCTGAACACCCGACAGGAGCCGTTCGACAATGTTTTGGTTCGCAAAGCGGCCTACAACGTGTTGACGCGATCACTGTCAGAAATTGATCCTGCGCTGGAGCTCGTTGGCCCGCGTGAAGCGGCAAACCCGAGTGCAGGCGATTTGTTGGCATTGGCGGGTTGGCAATGCCATGGCAAGCCGTGTACCAGGGTGATTACTCAGACAGTCCGCGGCACGCGCACTGAGCCAATTACAAAAACACTTGAGTTTAGCCTTACGCTGCCGGACACCGAAACATCGTTATCGGCGGGCATTCAGACCATACAACGTTCACTTGGTGAACTCGGGTTTGCAACGCACCTTGAAAGTCGGGTGGTCAACACAACAACCGTCGGTGACCCCGTTGCGACCCGAAGATTTGGTGCCTTCGTAGTGCGGCTGCCGCTTCCCATGTCGTTGGTCGGTGTCTTTGGCTGCGAGAATATTGGGTCGGCAAAAAGAGCCGACGACGCGCGGCAAAATCTCTCCGGCCTATGTCTTGATCCAAAAACGGACAAACTGGCGCTTTCGCTGGGTGGGGATGAATTGGGTGGCGCTGACCCAACGACTGCAGCCACATGGCAGTCAACCTACAACGCCATGCTGGCTAACTTTGCGCCAATGGTTCCGCTTGGCCGGCCCAAGTGGAAGATGCTGGTCAGGGGCGTTGACGGCGTGGACTATGCCGGCTTTGGCCCGGAAACATGGAACGCCTGGATGTGGTCACGAACATAATCTGCCAGGCGTCCAAATCGCGGGAAGTTATTCCTTCTTGTCAGCTGGCGGTGGGATCGGCTCGTCACCGCGCAGTCCCTTACGAAACTCGCGGATGCTCTTGCCAACTTCGCCGCCGATTTTGCCGATGCGGCCCACACCGAACAGAAGGACGATCAAAGCGACAATCAGAATTAGCTCTGGGGCTCCTAAACTTGGCATATTATTTGGTCTCCTCTTCCATTTCTAACGAATAGCTGATCATTATCGCACGTATACCGGCAGTTTTCTCAAAACCAATCAAACACCAAGCATTGTTCAAACGCCTGTGGGTCGATCAGGCTGAACACCCGCAGTATCGTGTCATGCGACGGTATCGCCGGCCGCCCGGCGCTAGCTAACGGCGGAGGTCCGTCTGCCGCGATAGCGTGCGTTCGGTGCCTCGAGTAAGGCCTGCTGGTCTTCGGTGAGGCCTGCGAAATCCTGCGGAGCGTAGTAATTGGCCGACCACGACACCGCGTGCGGGCTGTATTTGAAAAACAGCGTGCGCCGTTCGCCCCGCCCGCGCCAGGGTAGCGTGCCGTGGGTGAGCGCCTCGGTAAAGAGGATGGCGGTGCCAGCGGGGCCGGTCACCTTGCGCACAAATTCCGGCGTCTGAGTAAGATCCCGCCATTCGCGCGGGAAAGCATAGTTGCTTTTGTGGCTGCCAGGCACACAGCCAAACCCGCCGTCATTTGGCCCTATGTCACACAGGTTATAGGCCACCACGGTAAGCCCGTTGTACATGCGCCCGTCCTGAAAGCGGAAATATTGGGCGGGATCAAACGGTGTGGCGCCGCCGTGCAGCGTGTTGCCAATCGGACCGGCCGTGGCCTCGCCACGGGTGGCGCTGGGGCGTATCAGATCGGCATATTCGTGGTCCAGGCGGACGGTATTGCCCACCACCTCCTTCAGGTATGGCAGGATGACCGGGTTGTCAAGCACATCCACAAACGCCTGGCCCCATTTGAGCAACCCGCCCCAGCGCTGAGTGGTTGCCTCCGGCGGCATGTCGCGCGCGATGCGTGCGTCCCACAGGTTGTTTAGCTCCGACACCTGCTTGCCGGTTAGCGCATCTGGCACCGCTATGAAGCCTTGCAGATCAAACAGGAATTTTTCTTGGTCATTCATGGCGTGGCAGCAATTGTAAGCAGGAAGCGGCCACGACAACTGGGCACAATGCCTTGGAATTTTTTCGGTTGGCGCGAAAAGGTATGCAGGGTCGTCTGATCCAAGACGGCCTGGTCGCGTGCAGCATCATGTTACGGAGGTCAACATGGAAAAAAGTTTCATCATTAAAGCGGCAGCCGGGATGCTCGGTTTTTGAATATTGCTGACTGTGCTCTGCGCGAGCCGGCCACATCTGGCGTTGCAGCCGCGCCCAGCAGCGTGAGCGCTGCGCAGCCGGTCACCAGCACGGTCACCTATTAGGGTAAGCTCAAGAACGGCGGAGCTGGTGTAAGCCAGACGTGCCAGATGGCGTTTTAACTGTTTGATGACCCCGCTGCTGGCAACCTGGTGGCTGGCCCGATCACGAACACGGTGGTCATTTCCAATGCTTTGGGTACCACCGGTCCAACCTGCCTGACTACGCAATGGCGTAACCTAGGACCGCTGCGAGCACGAGCAAAACAGTGACCGCGCCCACCGATCCAGCATGGTGCAGTCGAGAAGAGGTCGGCGAGGCCCAGTGCAGAATTACCTGGGATTGCAGTGCCAGGCAGGCAGCCGCGGTGATGGCGAAGCACCTTGGTCCGAGCAAAACCGTGCCAGTCCACATCACAAGGAGCGAGCTAAAAACCGCTGTGCTTGACCATGCCAGAAGGCGAAACCCTTTCCCAATCAGCCAACCAACGGCCAACCCCGCAGATTTTGAAAATCGGTCAGAGGGCGAATTGGGTTGGGTGTAAGGCAACCGAGGCACCACGTGCCCGTGCTGCCAGTCCTGCCATGAGCTAATAAGCTCGGTCCAGGGCAGCTGCTCATTGCTCTGATAAATGACGCACCATGACAGGACGATCAGAATGGCCACGCTAATGGCAGGGAGGCGCAGGTTTGAGCCAGCCAATTGCGCCATGAGAAGACCCAGCGCAAAAGCCGGCGCAAACAGCATCAGCCGCCACGGCACTCTAGAACGTCCGGATGTGTGGCTGGCAGCCTGCGTTTGCGAGGGTTCGTCCACGGTTTAAGGGGCTTTACCCTCAAGCAAAAGCGCGAGCGCGGCGTCCAGTTGCGGATCCTTGTTGGCGCGCTCATCATCAAGGGTGCGCGGCACCACGTAATCCGGAGCAATTCCCACACCATGGATTCCCCTGTTAAGCGGGGTAAACCAATGTTGTATTGTGATCCGCAACTGACCGCCATTTGGCAGGCTTTGAGGCAACTGCACGCTGCCCTTGCCAAATGTTTGCTCGCCAATCAAGGTGCCGCGTTTGTAATCCTGTATGGCGCCGGCCAAAACCTCGGCTGCGCTTGCGGAACCATTGTTAACAAGGACGACCATGGGAATGTCCTGGGCAATCCCGGTATCCGTGGTGCTGCGCCGCTCTTCCTTACCACTGTAGTCGCGTTGAATGATGAACACGCCTTCCTTGAGAAAAAGGTCGCCGATCTTCGTGGCTTGATCCAACAATCCGCCGCCGTTGTTACGCAGGTCCAGCACCAGGCCCCGCGGGTTCTGTTTTAAGAGTCCGTCGATGGCCTCGGTCAATTGCGCGGCGCTATTGGCGCTAAAGTCGTTAAGTTGGGCGTACGCAATTTTTCCGCCGGCGGCTTCGATGATTTTGCTCGTGACCACTGGAATGACGATTCGGTCGCGGGTTAGGATCAGGTCAAACGGTTTGGGTTGGGGCTCGCGTCGGATGCTTACCGTGACCGTGGTGCCCCGCGTGCCACGCACCAACGCGGCCACCTCATTCACACCCAGCTCCGTAACACGCACGCCATTGACCGCCTGGATGAAATCGCCGTTTTGCACACCACCCTTGGCGGCGGGTGAGCCGTCAAAAACACGAATGATTTGCACACCACCACCGTTTTTGCCGGCACGCAGCGTGGCCCCCACACCTTCAAATTGACCGGCGCTGTCCTGCTCGATGATTTTCGCAAACTTTGGATCAACATATTGTGTGAACTGATCGCCAAAAGTCGCCACCAATCCCCGCAATGCGCCGTCGGTGAGCGTATCATCGGTTGGAAAATCACCGTAGAACTGGGTTTTGAGACGCGCCATCACGTCAGTCATTTGCGGAATATTCAGGCTGGCTGTGCGCGTGATACCGGGCGTGCCGTCAATCCGCTGGCTCTGCGCAAATGGCGAGCTACCCGGAAAGCTAAACCCACGGGAAGCGGCGACGCCCACTGACACGCCGACCAGGAAAATCAAAGCGCCAAGCAACAGCGCGAGCAAGCCAACGATCGCGTTTCGCGCCAGTTGATTGGATGGCGGAGTTTGGGGGGAGGGCAATTGCGGGGTCATTTCAAGTTTAGTTCAACGAGCGCGCGGTCAAGCTGGTAATCAGCTTGTTGGTTTGTGCCCGGCACCGAGGCCGGCAAGTCAATATCCGGTATAACGCCCACGCCGTCGATGGTGCGGCGATTGGGTGAGAACCAGCGTGAACTTGTGACATGCACGCTCGATCCATCACTGAGGTCATACAGTAGTTGCACCACGCCCTTGCCAAAGGTGCGCTCGCCCAGGATCGCGCCGCGATGGGCGTCCTGCAAGGCTGCAGCGACGATCTCGCTGGCGCTTGCGGTTTGCTTGTTTACGAGCACAACCAGGGGTTGGTTTGCCTCGGTCAACAATCCGCCTTTTGTGACCGGCCAGCTATTTTCGCCGGAGCGCTTGGATTCGATCAACACGTTGCCGTCCTTTAGAAACTGGCTGGCCACGTCGGTTGCGCTGGACAGCAGACCGCCCCCGTTGTTCCGCAAGTCCAACAGCCAGGCGCTTGCACCAGCTGCGGCTAACTCGGTGATGGCCTGGCGTGTCTCGATACCAGTGCGATCTGTAAAAGAAGAGATGTGAATATAGCCAACAGTCACGGTCGTGCGCGCAGTGTCGGTGATCACGGTCCAATCCACGGATGGGGTATTGATCTGATCCCGGATGATTTTGATGACGATATGGTCCGTGCCGCGGAGCACGCCAATAGTGACGCTTGTGCCGGGCTCACCGCGCACGCGTGCCGCAATTTCCGTAAAGTCGGCGCCGGGCGGAATGACCCAACCATCCACCGATTCCAGGATGTCCCCTTTTTGGACGCCGGCCCGGTCTGCGGGCGTGTTCCGCACGGGTGCGAGTTGCGAGCGACCATCCGCCAGAAGCTGGATCGTGACCCCTATGCCGCCAAACTTGCCGGCGTAGTGTTCACGCTCGGTTGCCCGACCAGCGGGCGGTAAATACACCGTGTATTTGTCACCGAGAAGCGCGAGGGCGCCTTGAATCGCCGCGGCATCGCGCTGTTGATTGTTTGGCAGATCGCCCACAAAGCTCTCGGTTACCTTGCTCCAAGCCTCTTCCAGCAGTGGCTGTGCGCTTGACGTTCGGGCCATATATGCGGCGTTGGGCGTGGAGACCGCAAACAACGGGTGGCTGGGATTGGCGGTTGCAGTGGCAAATGGCTTGTCAGCCGGCACTATGGATGTCGACGGTTGGACCGATGGCCCAGCCGCAGGGCCGGGCACGGCGGCTTGAACGCGTGCCGTCAAAGCGTTAATTTGGGCGGGGATGTCGCGCGCGAGTGGCCGCGCTGCCCAGCCCAAGGTAAAGGCAAGCAGCGTCCAGGCACCGAGCAGCATGGTCGAGGGGACCTTGTTCATTGGGCTGAAGCTTAGGGCATTTTCATGAGAGTGGAACAGGATCCAATGATCCATTCTGATCGCACCTACCATCCTGAGCCTCCTTACAAACCGGTGGGCAAGTCGATAAACGTGGTGGCGAGATCGAAGCGCGCCTCCAGATGACGTGCCAGGGCCTTGACGCCGACTGTTTCAGTGGCGTAATGCCCGGCATAAATGACATTTAGATCGCGCTCAGCAACCATCTGATACCACTGGTGGCTGGTTTCACCGGTGATAAGGGTGTCTGCACCCGCAGCAACGGCATCGTCGATCATGCTTACGCCGAAACCGCTGCAAATGGCCACTCGGCTGCATAGCGCGTGTGCCGGAATGGGCGCCGAGGTGCGGGCTTGGATTAGGTTGCCTTCGCCGATTTGATCTTCCAACCGCTGATATAAGTCGGAAACACGTTCAGGCACCGGCAGGTCTCCTAAAAAGCCGATAGTGGTGTTTTTATAGGCGCCCCACGGAACCACGCTGGCAAGCCCGATCATATTCGCAAGTTGAATGTTGTTGCCGACCTCCGGGTGGGCATCCAGAGGTATGTGGGCAGCGTAGAGCGAGAGCCCTGCTTCAATCAACAGGCGCACCCGATCAAGATGTGGTCCGATTAGTTGCATGTGTTCGCTCCAAAACAACCCGTGGTGCGTGATCAGCATATGCGCACCCCAGTCAGTCGCCTGCCGAAAAGATGCGATGCAGGCATCAACCGCCACCGCCACCCGGGTAACTTCGGTCACGCCTTGCACCTGCAGCCCATTGTTACTCCGATCGGAGTACTGTCCGATGTGCATATAGTCGTCAAGGTAGCTTACAAGGTCTGTTCGATGCATGGTGGGTCTACTTTACCTGTTCACGGTCATAAGCATCCAATGGTGCATCTAATAGAATTAATGATTGACACCATGATCGACCTCAACATCATTCGAACCCAGCCCGATACGGTACGCACTTCTCTTTCCAATCGTGGCGACAAACCCGAATTGGTTGATGCGGTGCTGAAGCTTGATGCGCGACGGCGGGAAATTTTGTCTCAGAGCGAGGCACTGCGCGGAACGCGCAACATGGTCAGCAAGGAGATTGGCCGTATGGCCGATGCGGCAGCGCGCGAGACCAAGAAGACTGAGATGCGCGAAGTGGGCGAGCGCATCACCGCGCTTGAGACGGACCTGAGTCGGATTGAGACCGGTCTCAACGCGACGATGATGACCATTCCCAACCTGACTGATCCGCGCACACCGATTGGCCCGGATGAAGATCATAATGTCATTCTCCGCGTGGTGGAAGGCTCGCATCCTGAGTTGGATTTTGAGGCCACTCCCCATTGGGATCTCGGGACACGATTGGGTCTGATTGATTTTGAACGCGGCACAAAGCTGAGCGGCAGCCGGTTCTATGTGCTCAATGGCGCGGCTGCCCGTCTGCAGCGTGCGCTTATCGCCTTTATGCTTGATTTGCATACGACGCAGGGCTATGCCGAGCGCTATCTGCCGTTTGTGGTGAAAAAGCATACCCTAGAGGCGGCCGGCCAACTGCCCAAATTTATCGACAATATTTACCATGACGTTGAAGATGATCTTTGGTTGGTACCGACTGCCGAGGTTCCACTGACCAACTTGCATGGTGAGGAAATTCTGGACTCTGGCGATTTTCCACTGCGCTATACCGCCTACACGCCGTGCTTTCGGCGCGAAAAGATGAGCGCTGGCAAGGATCTGCGCGGGATTAAGCGCGGCTACCAATTTGACAAGGTCGAGATGTATACCTTCTCCCTCCCCGAGAACAGCGATGCAGAGCTTGAGAAAATGCGCGAGGATGCCGAGGCCACCTGCGCCCGCTTGGGATTCACATATCGTGTGAAGCAGCTTTGCAGCGGAGATATCGGGTTTGGCTCGCGCATTACTTATGACATTGAGGTCTGGGCGCCCGGCTGCAAGGAGTGGCTCGAGGTGAGCTCCGTAAGCAACGTCGGGGATTTTCAAGCCCGCCGTGCCAATATCAAATTTCGCCGGGAGAAAGGCGCCAAGGCGGAGTTTGTGCACACGTTGAATGGCAGCGGTTTGGGCATGCCCCGCACAATGATTGCAATCATGGAGAACTATCAGCAACGGGACGGCTCCATCGTGGTCCCCGAGGTATTGCGGTCATTTGTTGGTACCGACGTTATCCGGGCAAGTTAGCGCCGCCGACCGGTATCAGGGATAATTGTTCCCCCTGTCCGCGGGCTGTTCTCCCGCCAAGATGGGTCTTCATGCAAACAAAATCATTCAAGCATCTCGATCTTATTATCGGGCTGTTCGTTGCAGTATTGCTTGTGAGCAATATTGCATCGAGCGCCAAACTCGTGTCCATCGGCCGGTTGGAATTTGATGCGGGCACCCTTATTTTCCCGTTGAGCTATATCTTTGATGATGTTCTGACGGAGGTATATGGCTACAAGACTTCACGTCGGGTCATCTGGATTGGGTTCGTTTGTTTGTTCCTGATGTCCGCAATCCTGATGATCGTGGGTGTGCTGCCGGGGACCGAGTTTTGGCGCACCACCAATGCGGCCGGTGATCCGGTCGCTGGGATTGCAAACTACGGCCAGGATGCGTTTGACAAAATCCTTGGCCTGACGGGTCGAATTGTGGCTGGCAGCCTGCTGGCATTCTTTGTGGGTTCATTCTCAAACGACTTTATTTTGGCAAAGCTCAAGATTATGACCAGCGGCAAACTCCTGTGGCTTCGAACGATCGGCAGCACGCTGGTTGGCGAGGGCCTCGACACAATGGTCTTTGCGCTTGTGGCCTTTCTGGGGGTGTTGCCGCAGGCGGATCTTGTGACGCTGATCATCTCGAACTATGTGTTTAAGGTCGGCGTTGAAGTGGTGTTTACGCCAATCACCTATGCCGTTGTAAATTTTCTCAAGAAGTCGGAAAGCGTGGATACGTATGACCGCGACACTGACTTCAACCCTTTCAAGGTCGAAGCCTAACGTGTGAACCTGGTTGTCGTCCCGGATCCAACCGGAACGGCAACCCCGTAGCCCAATTGCTCACAGCCCTGCGCGCCGGCCAGCCCTCGATTGACGTTGATGTCAAGCGCCACCTCATTAATACGGCGGTGCTCTCGGTGACGCTCGACGGTGGGATAAACACGGTAATCTACAACCTGTTTTTGTTGCGGCTGGGATATGGCCCTGAGTTGGTTGGCACGATCAACGCAGTGGGCATGATCGTATTTGCACTGGCTTGCCTGCCTGTGGGGCGGTTGAGCGATGTTGTCGGGGTGCGCCGGATGCTGCGTTTGGGGATGGTTGTGATCGTGATTGGTTCGGCGCTCGTGCCAGCTGCGGGTTTGCTACCAGTTTCACTCCAGACGTTTGTGTTGATTCTGTCTGCGGCGATCACCAATATTGGAATGGCGGGATATTTTGTGTGCACAGTGCCATATTTGGGTGCGATAACCAGTCCGGAGCAGCGCACCGCGGCATTCTCCGCCCAGTCGGCCACCGTGGCCATCTTTGGTTTTGGGGGCAGCTTGCTGGGCGGCAACCTTCCGCCGTTACTGTCATCTTTGGGTGTGGGCGAGCTTTCACAGCCCGGGCCATACCAAACCACGCTGTGGCTCATCCCGCTGATGCTGATTGTGCCCATGATCATGCTTGCGCGCATGCGCAATGTGGTGTCACAGGATGACGTGGCGCTTGCCGGTCAGTCCGGATCATTGGTTTCGTCGGGGGCAGTTCCCGTCAAGAGCACCCTGGCCCTGCTGGCCTTTTTCGGCGCGGTGCGATTTTTACAGGTCGGGGGTGTCGGAGCCGTTCAAACGTTTTTTAATGTGTATATGGACAGCCAACTGCATGTGAGCACGGCTACGATTGGTGCGATTCAGGCGGTGTCCAAGCTATCTGGTCTGCCGGCCGCGCTGGCAATTCCCTGGCTGACTCGCAAACTGGGTGGTGCAGGAGCGGTGATCTGTGCCTTACTCATCGCCGCCGCCGGAATGCTTCCGCTTGCTTGGATCGCCGTTCCCGCGGTGGCCTCCGTCGGTTACATTTTGGTTTGGCTTTCAACACCCGTGCGCTATGCGGCCTATATGGTCTATGTGATGTCCCGCACACCAAGGCGGTTGCACGGCACGCTGAATGGCATGCAGGAGGGCTTGGCAGGTTTCGGTTTTGCCAGTATCGCTTTTTTCGGTGGCTTTACGGTTGTGCAATTTGGCTATTCCCTCTTGTTTACCGTTGGGGCGATTGCAATGATCCTGAGTGCCATCATGCTTGGAGCGTATGCATTTGGCTCCCGATTGCGACGTAGTCCAGCTACGCTTGGCGCACCCCCCTGACGTTTTTTGAAGGCAAATCAATGATCGACTCCTGGCTTGAACTCTCACTTGAAACAACACCCGAACTGGCTGAGGCCATCAGCGATGCGTTGCATGACCACGTGGATGGCGGGGTGGTGATGGAGCAACTAAATGATCCGCAGCGCAGCTTTGACCGCTGGGAGGACGAGCATGCCACCGGGCCGGTGATTATCCGGGGCTATCTACCGAATGACGATACGCTGGAAGACCGCAAAGAGCGCGTCGCGTTTGCACTTCGGTGCATGAACATGGTTATGAGTGATCAGCACATGCCCCTGTTGCCGATGCCCACTTATAAGATTGTGCAGCGAGAGGATTGGGCGGAGACCTGGAAGGAAAATTTCAAACCCCTTCGAATCGGGAGCCGGGTGTTGATTTGCCCAAGCTGGGTGGACCCGGCCACCTTGGAACGGCGCGCGGATGACATTCTCCTGTTGCTGGATCCCGGGCAAGCGTTCGGTACCGGGCTGCACCCAACGACGCAATTGTGCGCCGGTGCGCTTGAAACCGCCATGCCGCAACTGTTGGCTACTGTTGCTGCGGATCCCGTGCGCGTACTTGACGTGGGCTCGGGCACGTCCATTCTTTCAATCATCGCAGCAAAGCTCGGTGCAGCCGAGGTGCTGGGTGTGGACATCGAGGAGGAGGCCGTGGCCGCCGGCACCGCGAATGCCAGCACCAATGGCGTTTCAGGAGTGGTAACGGCGGCGCTTGGTTCTTGGGATGCGCCGGGCGTCCGCGGACCATATCATGTGGTGGTTGCAAATATCCTGGCCCCGGTGATCATAAAGCTGCTTGGGCAGGGGATGTTCAGGGTTGGGCATGCCTTCATATTTAGCGGGATATTGGATAGCCAGGCGGCGGACGTGGTTGCGGCGATTGAAAAGGCGGGCCTCAAGCATACGGGCACGACGCAGATGCTGGATTGGGTGTGCATTCAGGCCGTGCAGGCATAAACCCCGGGCGCGGTGACAACCCTTGGCCCCTGCGGTATACAGACCGCAACAGTCGTCGGCCAAACAGACATTTACGGCTGTTGGTGCGTGGTCTTATGCGTTCACACGAATTCCCGACCCTTCGAGCACAAATCCTATCCGCCACGCTGGTTGGTTGTGCGTGTGTAAATCAGACAACAGTGCATCGGCTTTGTCGTGCGCAATCGCAAGCAGCAGGCCGCCAGACGTCTCGGGATCATGCAGCAGTAGGCGCTGCCAGTCTTCCAAGCCATCGTCGAAGCTGACGTGTCCCGCGGCTGCGGCCTGATTGGTGGAAGCACCGCCTGGAAAAATCCATGCGTGCGCGTATTCCAGGGCGCCATCCAACCAGGGAAGATCTGGCCAGGAAAATGTAAATTTGACGCCCGACTGATTGGCCATTTCGAGGGCGTGGCCGAGCAGACCAAAGCCGGTGATATCGGTTGCGGCGCGCACGCCTGCGCGCCGGGCCGCGGCCGCCGCGGTTTTATTAAGCGTGGCCATACTTAAGATGGCCGCTGCCACATGTTCGGCATGTGCCTGATCGCGTTTGAGCGCGGTGGTGATCACGCCGACACCGAGCGGTTTGGTTAGGATCAGCGCATCACCAGCACGTGCGCCACCCTTCGGCATGATGGCCGCCGGGTTTATTAGACCCGTGACCGTAAGGCCATATTTGGGTTCCTTGTCGCGAACAGTGTGACCCCCGGCAATTGGGATGCCCGCCTCGGCCGCCTTGTCCGCGCCGCCACGCAAAATTTCCGAGATTATCGCCGTAGGCAGGTCATCTGGAACCGCCAGGATGTTCAGGGCGAAGATGGGATCTCCACCCATGGCATAGATATCGCTTATCGAATTGGCCGCTGCGATGGCGCCAAAGTAATAGGGATCGTCAACGACCGGCGAAAAGAAGTCCACCGTTTGGACAATCGCCTGATGCTCATTGATCCTATATACGGTGGCATCATCGGGCGCGTCCAGCCCCACCAGCAAGTCAGGATAGTTTGCCGGTTGGAATTTTTGTTGCAGTGGCTGCAACACGGCAGCCAGGGTCTCAGGGTTGAGCTTGCCCGCTCACCCGGCGCACGCCGCAAGCGACGTGAGCTTCACAGGCAGTTGATTTCCCGTCATGGTGTTAATCCTACTGCATGGCTACTCAACACCCATGACAAAGTAATAATGGGGTTGGCCACCGGCTATAAGGTCAATGCTTTGGTTCGGAAAGAAGGGTCGAATTCGGTCGATCATAATGGCGGCCTCGCCTTCTCCCAGACCGTTGCCGTAATAGATAGTTATGATCTCCTTGTTGATTGCATCGCACTTGTGGAGGGTGGCGATGGTGGTCTCCACTACGTCGTCTCCTGCAACCGCCAGTTTGTCATTGATTAGCCCAATAACCTGGCCATCCTTGACCGGCACGTCGTTGATGGTCACGGTGCGGGTGCTGCGCGTGATCTCTCCGGTTGTGACCTTAAACGCGGCTGCTTGCAATGCTTCGACATTTGCTTCGAGGTCGCCCTCGTAGTTGAATGCCAGCATGGCCGCAAAGCCCTGGGGCAGGGTCTTGGTTGGGACAACCCGGGCTGGGATGTTGCTAAGAAGCACCGCCTGTTGCGCAGTCATCACAATATTTCCGTTGTTTGGCAGAACGATTACGCTGCGCGCGTTTGCTTGTTCAATGGCCGATAGAATGTCATCCACGCTTGGATTCATCGTCTGGCCGCCCGGGATTACAAACCTCGCCCCCAGGCTCTTGAAGGTCTTGAGCAATCCTTCGCCTGAAGCTACTGCCACGATACCTACATCAACGGACGGTGTGGCCGGCGAAGCCGGTGGCTGACCAGGCAAAAAGGATTCACTTTGAGCCTGCATGTCTTCAACTACCACGTCTCTGAGCGAGCCGAGTCGGGCTGCATAGCTTATCGGTACGCCAGGATCGGGCACATGCACATGTACCTTGATAACCTGCTCGTCACCCATAATGAGCGGGCATTCACCCATGGCTTCAATATCGGCGCGCACTTTCATGAGGTTTAGCGGCTGACCGGGCGGGGCGTAAATCAGATATTGAACGTCGTATCCATAGCCGGCTTCGATATCGGTGGCGGCATTGCCGGTCGTGGCCCGTGCAAACAGTTCGGCGGCGGGGGGTGCGTCAATGGGTTCGCCCGCAATAAACCGGCGCATTCCATCAAGAATCAAAAAGTAACCGTAGCCGCCGGAGTCAACGACGCCGGCCTCCTTTAGTATTTTGAGTTTTTCGGGTGTTCGCTGCACGCTTTCGTGTGCAGCTTTGCAGGCCACCTGCAGGATTTCGCGGATCGTAATATTTGCGTTCTCCTTGGCAGCCTGTTCCGCGGCCTCTGCGGTTTCGCGCGCAACCGTGAGCATCGTGCCTTCAACCGGCTGCTTCACTCCGCCATAGGCCGTGGTTGCCGCTTCTCGGAGCCCGCCAATAAGTTCAAGGGTGGTCAACTCTTCGTGCGGTTCCGTTGCCTTGGCAAAGCCGCGCCAAAGCTGGCTCAAGATGATCCCGCTGTTGCCGCGCGATCCGCGCAACGCACCCGTGCTGATTGCCTTGGCCATTCTGCCGGCGTGCAGGTCTTCCGAGGCGCTGACGGCTTTCCAGGCGGCTTCCATTGTGTGGGCCATGTTGGTGCCTGTATCTCCATCGGGAACAGGATACACGTTGTAAGCGTTGACTGAGGCCTCATGCTGCTTGAGCCACATATAGCCGGCCTGAACCAACTGTTTGAGTCTAAGTCCGTTCATGGTGCTTGCGTTACGCGAACTGCGGCGACATGAACGTGCACGGTGTCCACACTGTATCCGGTGGCGTGCTCAATGGCGTAGCCGATCTGATGCTGCAGGCTGGCAATCACCGAGGGCAGGCGCACGCCGTATTCGGCTATGACGCTAACCGTAACCGTCACGTGGCGTGTGCCGTCCTCGTGATCGACAATCTCAACATCCAACCCGCGGCTTGGGTCGCGCCGGGTTGTGTCATAACCGGTGTATCGGCTGGCGATGCCCAAAACGCCATACGTGCGCAGCGTCGCGTCAAGCGCCAGGCTAAACACTACCTGGGGCTTAATGATGATATCGCCCGCAACATCGATCGGCGTCGCGGGCTCCGAGTCGAAAGCAGAAGCGTTCGGTCCTGTTGGTTCTGTCATGGATTTATGCGATACTCCGTTCGAATCACGGAAATCTTGGTGCCATACATGGTACAATTAAACCTCGATTTTGAACTGATTAGTTCGGGACATACGAGAAATTCGAGGACTACGAGGTAATTCACAATGGCTAAATGTTATTTTACAGGCAAGCATCGACAAACGGGCAACGCGCGTTCGCACGCGTTGAACACGAGTAAGCGGGCCTGGAACCCCAATTTGCAGCGCCGGCACATGATGATTGACGGACGCATGCAGACAGTCATGGTCTCGGCGAGCGCGCTTAAGACGCTGAGCAAGGCACGCTAGATTCAGACCCAACGCAAAACGCCCCGGTCGCACCCGCGACCGGGGCGTTTTGCGTTAGCGCTAACCGCACGCGACTTCTATAGCGCCGCCAAACATCACCTTTCTTCGGATCTCGTATTTTTCGCGCAGATCAGCATCAGTGATACGCTGGAGCAGCGGGTCTCCAGATACGACAACATCGCTGCACAGTACGAGAGCGGCATGATCGATGCCAAATCTGCGGGCAATTGCGAACGTTGTTGCGGTTTCCAAGTCTACCCCGCCATAGCCGCGGTTGCTCCAGGTGCTAATTTGTTCGGCAGTTTCGCTTAGGATGCCGCCGACAATGCTTAGCTGGGGCAGGTGGTGGACTGGGTGACCGGCTCCGCCTAGCACAACGGCTACACTCCGCCATGGGATGTGCCCGTTGTTCGTTTTCGGCTGACACGCGCCGTCATTGACTCCGGCCGAGGACCTTCAAATACCGCGGACGCTAACATACAGTACGCAAGATTAGATCGCAGCGCGCTGTGTATAGGTAGCGGGAAGCACATACTCTGCTGCGCAGATACGTGTAATGCATATGTTGGACCGTTCACGGCAATTTAGGCGCACGGACGCTTACTGCAAGAAATATACTGTTCAGCGATGTTCCAGCACGGGAGAGATTCATGTCCTCAGAACAAACAAAAGTTATTAGCTACAGCGATAGCATCTACAGAGCATTGATGGCTGAGTTCAAGACACTATCTACCTTCGCAGAAGTACCGGCGTGGGATGAACGTGCTCGAACTGAAGTGGAAAGAATCGTGAAGGTAATCCAGGACCTGGATGCAGAAATTGTTCGGCAAACGGATGGGTTAGAACAAGCAAAACGGGCGCATGGAGAAAAATCCTTTCTGACCCGTAGGGCTAGTCGGCGAAAAGCATAGAATGAGTTAGCCCAGCTCATCGAGCAATACCAAAAGCACAAAGTGACTCTGGACACGATGGCGTCCGATATGCAGGAAGTCATGGATTTCTCGCCAACTTCATCGGAAGAACAAAAAGTGCTTCTCAAAGAGTTACGCCAGCCTAAAAAGGAGTTACAAGTCGAAAAACGGGAAGTGGCTGCCAGAATGAAAGCCATACGTACTGAAGCCCGCCAGCAGAGTGTTCACGCCGGTAAAGTCTTCTTGGGCTCTTACGACTCCAAATTGGGTGAGAATCAACGTCGGCAAATCCGTTATTCCAAAGAATCGGCTCTACGACCACAAGAAGATGCCAAAGCGGCTTTTGAACGCCAATTGCTTAAAAACGCCAATTGCTTAAAGTTGAGCGTGATATTCTCTGGGCGGAAAGATTCAAAGAATAGGGCACGACCTAACCACGGCATGCAGCAGATTCAACTTTCAAGCCCATCGTTGCATAGCCGGAAGCTCAACCGGCGATGCTGCACTGGCTGGTTTCGAGCATTGATTGCTCCAATTACGTGCGGCCTAACTATGCATTCAAGCGGACTGCCATGAAACCATATCTTCAATCCAAGCGTTATCGTTCCGGCAGCCGCTTAACGTGGCGTTAGACAGACTGAAGTCAAACACTGGCCGCACTAGAATAAGAGATGATTGTTGATCCTTAAAGGATCAATCTATTGACAGAAATGATCCGTTGGGTTATATTGGAGCCATCGCATGCCAAAACATGACTTCGGCGCGTTCCTCCGTTGTTGTGACAAAGAACCTCAAAATGTGATTATTCTCAGGCAGCCCGAAGAAGATGGACGATCGATATTCCGTCTACCGACAAAAAATCGAATAATTCAATTCATTGGTAATGGTGGCTTGGAGCAATTATCATTTGTCAACACAGAAGAATGGCGGAACAATTTTGACAAGTCATATCCGCTTTACGTTGACGCCTATGAGTTTCGAACCTTGAGCATATTGGGCTATATTGCCCTAATACGGAACGAGCGGCTAGGAACGTGGATCGTGAAGTCTTTCCATCGTTCAAAAAATGACCCGAGCCTTGTGATTGGGGGGCTATTGGGTAACAGACAGAATTAGGAGTATATAGTTATGAGTAATTTGGTTTGTCCAGTGTGCGGTTCTCCGAACCTCACTCAACATAGCTTCTTTGAGACAATCTCAGAGAGTCTTGGGGGCCATGTTCAACTCGAAAAAAAGAACTATATTTGCGCAGAGTGCGGTTCTGAAGGGGATCTTTTTTCAGAAAATGAAGAGGCGGCTGAATTTGCAATCGCGAAACTGCGTGAGGATCTTGTAGTTTCTATACTTGAAGATTTCACAAAGAACAACGTTAGTTTGGCCGCTATAGAACGGGCGCTCGAGTTGCCTCAGAGAACACTTACTAAGTGGAAGACAAAATCTTCGAACCCCTCTGCGGCCGGGGTTTCGCTTTTAAAATTCTTGAAGATCTTTCCGTGGTTGCTTGAGGTTGCAGAGAACGGATTTGAATATGGTCTCTCGCAGAAGCTTTATTTGGAAAATGCACTAAAGACATTTATGCAAAAGATGGCGTTTGAAGAAAGTGGGTTTCGAAGTGCAGGGGTAATAACAACAGCAAATACTACAGTCCTTTATTTTCAGACTCAAAAAAATGGAGCAACACCCATTTTTGCTGACGAACGAGTGCATATTGAAGCTAGGGGGGTTTAAATGCGAATCGGTGATTTTCTTGTTTGCGATGATATACGGTATGAGATTGGCAATAAGCACTCTTTGATTGGACTTTATGATGATCAGATTCAGTTTCAGGTTTCCATTAGCGAAAAAGGGAAGTGGCCAAAAGGCCTAGCACTTGGGATTCTTCTCCGTGCCAAGTTCGAAAATGAACTTGAAAGGCTGCAAGTTACTAAGTTCCGACTTGAATCTACGCTTAATGGCACAAAGAAACTCCTTGCCGAAGGTGGCTTCAATTATGATGCCAAGGTTGTGGCGAGAGGCATAAACATCGCGATTGTCCTGAAACAATTTCTTTTTGAGTCGACTGGGGATCTGACATTTCGGTATACCTTCTTGGACAGCAAGAATTCTGTTGTTCAGGTTTTCGATTCTCCCGACCCGATTAAGGTTACCGAAGCAGTTGAGTAGTGAACGCATCGGAGATTTTTGAGGGCTTCCACAATGTGGAGGCCTTTTCTATTTGAGCAGTCGAACATTAAGTTGGAGAGTGTCCCAAAAGGTGTGTAAACGAATTAGCAGTCAATTAAGGGTACGCGTCCGGGAAAGAACACGGCGAACTGCTGCAGGGATTGCTTCCATTGTCGTGTTAGCGTCCTCAGTAGATGGTATCGATCCGAGGCGACGCATCCGAATTGGATGAAGGGCGGCGTTCACGGAGTGGGGCCTTTCGGCGTTTTAGGATATAGGCTGGCGCGCAGGGCGATGTAGTCGTCAAGTGTCTCGTTGGCCTTGCCGCCCTCATCGACGGATCGCTGAGCAAGGCACGCTAGATTCAGACCCAACGCTAACCGCACGCGACTTCTATAGCGCCGCCAAACATCACCTTTCTTCGGATCTCGTATTTTTCGCGCAGATCAGCATCAGTGATACGCTGGAGCAGCGAGTCTCCAGATACGACAACATCGCTGCACAGTAGGAGAGCGGCATGATCGATGCCAAATCTGCGGGCAATTGCGAACGTTGTTGCGGTTTCCAAGTCTACCCCGCCATAGCCGCGGTTGCTCCAGGCGCTAATTTGTTCGGCAGTTTCGCTTAGGATGCCGCCGACAATGCTCAGCTGGGGCAGGCGGTGGACTGGGTGACCGGCGCAGTGTGTCGCCAGCGAGGAGACCAGTGTGGTGGTGGCCGGAAGCGCCACATTCTTTTCAAGATAGCTGTCGCTGGCGCCGTCCTCGCGAATCGCTTCGGACACCAAGTTGAAATCCGCCCGCTGCATGTGCGACTGCAGACCGCCGTAGTATCCAATTTGAATGATTCTTCGCGCTCCCAAAATTTGCATAAAGCGCACACAGTCTGCGTTCATGGTGGGGCCATAAGTGATGCCGATTCCAAGTGACTTGCCCTTGTAATTCTTGAAGACAATAAATGGTTCGGCAACCGTGGTCAGGGGCCCCAGAATTTCTACAAAGCGCTGCAAGGCTTGGGGCACCATGCTGGTGCCGAGCATCACCGCGGCATCCACGCTGAACTCCGGATCAAATCCAAAGTGTTGGTTTAGGTCGGCTCGGCTGGTTTCGTGATACACGCTTTGGCTTGATTTGGCTAGATTTTGCCGGCCTGAGCAAAATACATCATGCAGTCGTATTCGAAAGAAACCAGGTCATCCACTGCGTGCTGGTGAAAGAGAGCGATCAATGCGGTTCGCATCGGAACATACCCGCTGGTGCCAGGCTCTGGCGTATAACTGCTGCTAAATACCCGACCGAGAAATCCGGCGCGGTCAAAAAGTTGGGAATTCGGAATGTTTGCCGTGTGTATTGGCAGGCCAATTGCGTCGCTCAGCGTCCGCTGATCTTGGTCCTGATGGTTCAGCACGCCATACTCCGGGCAGAACTCGCACAACACCCGCTCATATTCACGCAGAAACGCCGTTGTCTCAAGGCGGCGTGCGTTCCAGGCAAGGACGATCCAACCACCCGGGCGCAATATCCGTTTGAATTCACGTGCAGCGACCGGTCCTTTAAACCAATGCCAGGCCTGACCCACAACGACGAAGTCAACGCTTGCCGACGGCAGCCTCGTGAACTCGGCAGTTGCGTCGCTACTGCTGAAATATGGATAGTTTGCAAGATACGCCTCACCTGCTTCGCGCATTTCAAGGTTGGGCTCAATGCCGATGACACTATTACCGTTGCGGAGAAACACTTCGCTGAGAAACCCGGTGCCGCTGCCAACATCGGCAATGAGATGATCTGCCGTCAGCCCGCACGCGTGCTCAAGCGTTGAAATAACCGCCTGAGGATATCGTGGCCGGTAATTCACATAATCTTGCACGCGTGATGAAAACCGCTGCGTAGGTCGCTTGTCGACAGGTTGGCTGCTCATGGTGAGCACGTGACGCGTGACACCTTCCAGCCAACTGCGCGCCTTCTGGCTGGTGCGCCATGGGTGGCCGAAAGGCGGGTCATCCCTTGCGACGCCCGGTCAGCTTTACACCCGTGAGTGTATCAGCGGAGGCGAATGATCGGTCGCCACGAAACACATGATGCACAATGGTTGCACGGGTGAGGCGCTCCATGTCCACATGGACGCCAAGGCCGATTCCGGTCGGGACGCTGAGGGTGCTGTCGTTGTTCAAAGTGAATTCCGGATCGATGATGTCCGGATTGTAATAACGGTTGCTGGCGCTCAGGTCGCTGGGTAGCTTGAAGTTTGGCAGGCTGGCCAGGGCCACATTCAAGGCGCGACCAATACCAGTCTCCAGCATGCCGCCGCACCACACCGGGATATTGTGCTTCATGCACAAGTCATGCGTGGCAATTGCCGCATTTAGGCCACCCAGACGACCTTGTTTGATGTTAATAATACGCCCGGCGTCCAGCTCGATCATCGCTTGGGCATCCCGGACGCTGTGGATGCTTTCATCCAGGCATACGGGCGTCTTGATCTGTTTCTGCAACTTGCTGTGCTGAAAAATATCGTCATAGGCAAATGGCTGTTCAATCATCAGAAAATTCAAGTCGTCCATCTGCTTGATGACATCAATCTCCTCGATCGAATAGGCGCTGTTTGCATCCACCATCAACATAATGTTGGGCAGAGCAGCTCTGACGGCGCGTGCATCTGCCACATCGCGACCAGGTTTAATTTTCATTTTGATACGGCTATAGCCGTCCGCACGATAGGCAAGCACACGTTCCACCAATTTGGCCGGCGATTCCTGGATGCCCACACTCACGCCCACGCTCACACGATCCTTCAGGTTGCCATGACCGCTGAGTTTGCCGATGTATTGCTGCAAGCTCAGCTTGTTTTGCTGAGCCGCGATATCCCAAACTGCGCTTTCAAACATGGCCTTGGCCATGTTGTGGCCGCGAACCTGGGCAAAGTGGTCCGGCACGTCCAGCGGTGAATCAACCGACGTGGCAAAAAGTTCCGGGATCAGGCAATCCTTGGCCACTGAGAATGCGGTTTGCACCGTTTCCGTGCTGTAGCCGGGCAATTGCTCGACCACGCTCTCACCCCAGCCTATAACGCCATCGGCGATCATACGGACAATCCAAGTCTCGCGCATGGTGCTTACGCCAAAGCTGGTTTCAAACGGCAGGACATAGGGCATTCGAATGTGGAAGAGTTCAATTTGTTCAACTTTCATGGCTACGTGGATTGTAAAGCGACCCGCTCGAATTACTTCCTGATGATGAGCGAAGTTTGAGTGCGCGCCTTGATTTGTTTTAGGTCCACGGTGAATCCGAGACCCGGACCACTGGGAGCCGAAAGCTCACCATCGTCAGAGTAATCCAGGCGGTTTTGAATGAGATCAAAACCATAAAGCTGCTCGGGTGGGACCGCGTCTCCCGGGAAGTTAAAGTTTGGCAGGCACGCCAGAGCGGCATTCAGAGACTTACCGATCCCGGTCTCAAACATGCCCCCAGCATACACAGGTATATGATGCTCGACACACAGGTTATGCAATTCGATCGCCTGTGTGAGACCACCAACCCGGCCCTGTTTGATGTTAATTACCCGGCAGGCATGCCAGCGCAAGGCAGATTCGGCGGTACGGACGCTATGAATGGATTCGTCCAGACAGACCGGCGTGTGCTGCAAGCGCGCTTGTAGATCGCGATGGGAATACAAATCATCGGGCCCGAACGGTTGTTCAATCATCGTGAGATCAAGATCGTCAAGCGCCACGAGACGGTCGATATCGCCCCTGGCATAAGCCGAATTGCCATCCACCGAGAGCGGTGTATCCGGGTAGGCCAGGCGGGTGGCTTTTATTGCGGCATCATCCCAACCGGGTCGAACCTTGAGCTTAATCCGGGGTAAATGGAATGATCGGAGTTGTTCCAGGCGCACCTCCAGTGCAAAAATCGAAGGTTGGAGACCGATTGAGACACCGACTGGCGCCTTTGTCCGTAAAGTTTGGTCCGGGTACAAGCGTTGCAGGAGCGCGTGCAGGCTGGTGCCGGTCTGCTTGCCTGCAACGTCCCAGACTGCCGCTTCAAGTGTAGCCTTGGCGAACGGGTGTCCGCGCACACCGGCAAAGAGCGCCGGGCACATGCTGGGAGTCTCCAGTTGCGTGGAACACAGCAGGGGAATCAAATAATCCTTCAAAATGTGCCAGGCGGTTTGCGCTGTCTCATAGCTAAAGCCCGGGCCATCCCCGGAGAATTCGCCCCAGCCTTCAATTCCGTTGGACACCACCCGGGCCAGCACAGTCTCGCGCCACGTATGGTCACCGTATGACGTGCGGTAGGCGCTGACGCGCGGCAGGCGCACCTGAAAGAGCTCAACTTGTTCAAAGGTCAGCATATCGGAATTTTGGCGGCGGTAACTTTGGATGACTTTGCAAAGTACAATGAGGGGTATGGAAGCTGATGGTCAAAACGATGCCAACAAAATATACCTGACTGCGGAAGGACTCAAAAAACTAAAGGATGAGCTCGTCTTTTTGACGGATGTGCGCAAGCCCGAGCTTGCTCAGCGGCTGCATGATGCGATCAAACAGGGCGATTTGAGTGAGAACGCGGATTACACCGCTGCCAAGGAAGAGCAGGGCTTCTTGGAAGGTCGTATCAAGGAACTCGATACGATGATTCGGAATGCCGCGCTGATTGACGAGCAGACCCGCGACGTGACCAACGTTCGGATCGGCAGCAAGGTAACCGTGCAAGAAGTTGGCACCTCCGATGACGAGGTCTTTATGATTGTCGGCAAGGCTGAAGCTGACCCGAACAAGGGCAAGATTAGCAACGAATCACCTATTGGCGGCGCGCTTATGGGCAAAAAGGTCGGCGACAAGGTGAAGGCCAATGCACCTGGCGGGCCAATTTCGTTCAAGATTGTGCGCGTTGAATAAATGCGCTTTCTGATAACCGGCGGGGCCGGCTTCCTGGGCATCAATCTAACGCGTTACCTGCTTGGACGTGGTCACACCGTCACCAGTTTTGATATTGCGTCCTTTGATTACCCCGAGCAATCGCAGATAACCGAAATTCGTGGTGACATTCGTGACCGCGCGGCGCTGGATCGGGCGATGCCGGGAATTGATGTGGTGGTGCACACTGCGGCGGCGTTACCCCTGTATTCGAAAGAGGATATTTTTTCCACTGACATTGTTGGCTCGCGCAATGTGATAGAAAGTGCGCATGCCGCCGGGGTGCGACGCCTCATTCATATTTCTTCCACCGCGGTGTATGGAATTCCAGACCATCATCCATTACTGGAAACGGATAAGTTGCAGGGTGTTGGGCCGTATGGGGTCAGCAAAATCGAAGCGGAGGGCGTGTGCGCGGATCATCGCGGCGCGGGCATGTGTGTGACGATAATTCGGCCCAAGAGTTTTATCGGACCCGAGCGCTTGGGCGTATTTGCGATGCTCTATGACTGGGCCTATACCGGCCATGGATTTCCCGTCATTGGCACGGGAAACAATCCATATCAATATTTGGACGTTGAAGACTTGTGTGCGGCAATTTATTTGTGCGCGACGCTTCCCGAGAACAAGGTCAACGATACATTCAACGTTGGAGCCAAGGTCTTCGACACGATGAAGCAGGATTTCCAAGCCGTGCTCGATCATGCCGGCAAAGGCAAAAAGATTGTGCCGCTGCCAATAGCCGCGCTTATGGTTTGGACGCTGCGAATCCTGGAGATGTTCAAGTTGTCACCTCTCTACAAGTGGGTATACGAGACCGCATACAAGGAGTCGTTTGTGAGTATTGAGAAGGCTGAGCGCGTCCTCGGCTATGCGCCAAAGTATTCCAACAAGGACGCCCTGCTACGCAATTACGATTGGTATGTGGCCAACCTGGCGAATTTTGAGCATGCCAGTGGGGTCAGTCACCGTGTGCCGTGGAATCAGGGCATTCTCAAATATGTAAAGCTGCTGTTTTGACGGGCGCCATAACTTACGACCGAAGATCGGCCGCGAGTTTGTGGGCGAACAAACCCTCAACCTGCGCAATTTTGGACGCCAGTGGCGCCAGTGAGCGCGAAGTGGTGGCATCCAGCGCGATGACGTTGGTCACGCGTAGAAAATCCAGGACATTGCACGGTGACGTAAAGCGGGCCGTGCCGCCCGTGGGCATTTGGTGGCTGGGGCCAGCGGCATAGTCGCCAAGCACCTCGAACGAGTGCTCACCAACGAACACGCCACCCGCATTGCGGACTTTGTCCACCCAAGCCCACGGATCTTGAACGCTAAGGCAGAAGTGTTCAGGTGCAAAATCGTCACCCAAGGAAATTGCCTCCAACAGGTCTTCCGTTAGGATAATCGCCGACCGATGGGCAAACGAATCCCGGATTTCAGCCTGGTTTGCCGCCGGGAGCTTTTCGAGTAGTGCGGCGAAGGACTTGTTGACGGCGCGGGCCAGTTTCTTGCTTGGCGTGAGTAACAATGCCGTGCCCGCAGTATGTTCAGCCTGTGCCATCAAATCTGCCGCCACCCAGACCGGGTTGGCGAATTCGTCGGCAACGATTACGGTTTCAGTTGGGCCCGGCAGGGAATCAATTCCCACCGTGCCAAACACTTCCTTCTTTGCCAGCACCACAAATGCGTTGCCGGGGCCACAAATCTTGTCCACTTTTTGGACCGAGTTCGTGCCATAGGCCAGGGCGCCTATTGCTTGCACGCCGCCGATTGCGTAGACTGTATCTACATCGGCGATGCCCGCTGCCGCAAGGACTGCGGGATGTGGAAGGTGCCCGCCTCGCACGGGTGGCGAGCACACGACCACATCTTCAACGCCGGCGGCGCGCGCAACAATGGTCGTCATCAGCAAGGTGCTGGCAAGTGGTGCGGTTCCGCCCGGGATATACACGCCTACCCGCTGTAGCGGGCGAATGAGCTGGCCCATCACACCGCCCTGGGCGGTGCTCCACCAACTGGTGGCGGGATTGTGGCTGTGAAAATTTTCAATCCGCTCTGCGACGCGCTCCATGGCCGCAACGGCTTCGCCATCAATCAGGTCAAAACTTGTGGCAATATCTTCCTCGCTCACCACCAGCTGATCCGCGGTGATTTCTGCGCCGTCGAGCCGCGAAGACCAGTGCAGCAGTGCGAGGTCACCACGCTCGCGCACATCCTTCAATATGGTGCGGACCACATCGTGTGGTGCCAGGTCGGAGCCAAACGTGGCAATCGTGCGCTGCCGCATCGCGGCACTGATCGGAAAATCATCAATGGCGCGGCGCTTCAAGACGGTTGCAAGCGCTTCGTCCAGTTCGAGAATCTTTAACATTCAAACCATTGTAAGTAGTAAACCGCGTCTCATTAAGGAATACTCATTCAGACAGCCTAAAATCCCGATCTATGAACTGGACTGAAGACGACATCCCATCGCAGCTTGGTCGAATTGCAATTGTTACCGGGGCCAATAGTGGCATTGGTTTCGAAGCCGCCAAGGTGCTGGCCGCCAAAGGCGCAACAGTTGTCATGGCCTGCCGTAACGCCCAAAAGGCCGAGACTGCGCGAGCTGCAATTGTGGCCGAGGTGCCGGGCGCCCGGCTTGATGTGATGACCCTGGACTTGGCTGACTTAAATTCAGTGCGCACGTTTGCGGGTGATTACCTGAAGAAATACAGCCGTCTAGATCTGCTAATTAACAACGCGGGCGTTATGGCCCCACCAAAATCAAAGACGGCTCAGGGATTTGAACTGCAATTTGGCGCAAATCATCTTGGCCATTTTGCATTGACGGGTCTGCTAATGGACGCAATCAAGGCCACGCCAAATGCACGGGTTGTTAACGTAAGCAGTGGGATGCATCGCTCAGGCACGATTGATTTTGCGGATTTGGCTGCGGAACGGAGCTATTCGGCAATGGGGCGCTATAGCCAGAGCAAGCTGGCCAACTTGTTGTTTACGCTTGAGTTGAATCGTCGCCTGGCCAAAATGGGAATTCCTGCAACTGCCACCGCTGCCCACCCAGGATGGAGCGACACCGGCTTGCAAACCGGGGGCGTGAAGGTGTTAAGCGGTATTTTCGCGCAGTCTGCCGCCATGGGTGCCCTTCCCACCCTGCATGCTGCGGTCACGGCCAAGGCCAATGAGTACAGTGGACCGACTGGGTTTATGGGAATGCGCGGATTCCCAGCGCCGGTGCCACGTAGCGCCGCAGCAAACGATGCTCAAGTGGCCGAGAAGTTGTGGACGGTGTCGGAACAAATGACAGGAGTCACGTACTTGTAGCGCCTGCACAGCGACCAAGCCGGTCAGGGTCGGCTTCTAAGAGCAGCCTTAGGAAAACGCGGTACACTTGGTAGGTGAGCCATGTCGTAACCCACGGGTCCCGGCAAAAGATTTACTAATATGAAACCAAAATCCATCATCGGTCTGTCAGTGATAGGAGCGGCAATGATCGCGGTGATTGCATTTGCAATTATTGGAAACAGCAGCCAGGAATTGGATGTGGCAAACCTGATACGCCAGCAGCAGCAGGGGGTGAACCTGGATCGCTCGGTCAAGCTCACTGGCTGGGTCATAGGCAGCAGTATCCAATATGATGCGCGCAGCCTGAAGATGGAATTCGATGTTGTAAACACGCGCGAGGATGTGGCTGGTGATTTGAACAAATTACAAAAGGTTCGCGTAATTGCCCGGGGTAGCAAGCCCGACACGCTACAGAACGAGGCACAGGCCATCATCACGGGCAAACTGTCACCGGAGGGCGTGTTCTATGCCGCAGACAGCACGGATGCGCTCCTGCTGAAGTGCCCGACCAAATATATTGCGGATAAGGCCTGAGGCAGCGCGATGCATGTGACATTTAGCTTTTTATGCTAACGGACGTCGGACACCTGTGCGCCTGGTTTGCATTGGCCGTAGCTCTGTATGCCGTTGCCACATCGTTGCTGGGCGCCCGGCGCAATGATGAGCGGCTTGTACAAAGCGGTCGGATTGCGGCGGCGTTGACGTTCCCACTGTTACTGCTCGCGGCAGCCGGGTTATGGTTTGCCCTTATAACCAATGATTTTGGCGTGAAGTATGTCTCCGAGGTGAGCTCGCGGGCAACACCGTTGTTTTTTCGAATTACCGCGCTATGGGGTTCGCAAAATGGCAGCATGCTGTTTTGGAGCGTCATCATGAGCGCGTTTATATGCGCATGCATGAGCCGTGAGTGGAAACAGGATAAGTCGCTGTTGCCCTTTGTCGCTGCGACCATGTGTCTGATTCTGGCGTTTTTTATTGGGTTGAATCTGTTGGTTACCAGCCCGTTTGAGCGATTGGATTTTCCACCAATTGATGGACGCGGGCTTAATCCGCTGCTACGCCACCCTGGGATGATCATTCACCCGCCTATTTTGTATGCGGGTTTTACCGGGTTCATCGTGCCATTTGCCTTTTGCGTGGCCTCGCTCGCAACCCGAAACACAACCAATCAATGGCTGCTAAGTTCGCGCAGATGGACGCTCGTCGGTTGGGCCTTCCTGACTGCTGGTTTGCTGCTTGGCGGTCGCTGGGCGCATGATGTTCTTGGGTGGGGTGGCTATTGGGGTTGGGATCCGGTCGAGAATAAATCCTTTGTGCCGTGGCTGTTGGGCACGGCGTTTTTGCACAGTGCGATGATTCAGGAAAAGCGCGGTATGTTCAAGAACTGGAACGTGTGTCTGATGTTACTCACGTTTGTCAGCATTGTGTGGGGCACTGCGGTTGTGCGTAGTGGCGTGTTAACCAGCGTGCACGCGTTTGCCCAGAGCAACCTGGGGCCACTTTTTCTTGGTTTTATCGTGATCATGCTCAGCGGCTGCATGACGCTTTGGCTGACCCGCCTGGATACGTTGCGCAGCGATAACAAGCTTGAATCCGCCTTTTCGCGCGAGGGCATTTTTCTGATTCAAAACCTGGTGTTTGTGAGCGCAGCGGTAACGGTGTTTGTAGGCACCACGTTTCCGATTTTCACCGAGGCCATCAATGGCACGCGTATTACGGTCGGGCCGCCGTTCTACAACCAGACGGTGGTGCCCCAACTTGGACTTTTGGTATTGCTGATGGGCGTGGCGCCCTTGCTTGCATGGCGGAAGGCCAACGCCGCAGCATTGGGCAGGTTCGCCCGGGTGCCTATCGTGTTTGCACTAATCATCATGGCTGGCCTGGCCATACTGGGAACGCGCAACCCATTGGCTCTGCTGGCGTTGGGTCTATGCGCTTATACCCTCGCACAAACCGTACTCGAATATGTGCGCGGGACACGCGCCCGCATGAAGGCGCAGAACGAAGTCGCACCACGCGCGCTGGGTAATCTCATTCGCAAAAACCAGCGACGATATGGTGGTTATTTGGTCCATGTGGGTGTGGTCCTCCTGGCAATTGGTGCAATCGGCAAGGGCTTGTTTGGCTCGGATGTGGTTCGGAACTTTGACCTAAATCAGACCGTGCGGATCGGCGACTACAACTTTACCTATCGCGGACTAAGCCCGGCACCCTGCGAATTTACGGATTGCCAGACCGTGCAAGCTGCGCTATGGGTAACCAGGCCGGATGGATCGGTGGTTGGCAACGTGTTTCCTCACCGGGATGTATATCCCGACCAGCAACACACAGCGACCATCGCAGACACGACCGGCGGCTTTAACGAGGAGATCTATGTCATCCTCAGCGCTTGGGAAGGACAGGGTGAAAATGCGACGTTTCAGGTGTATTTGAATCCGCTGATTAATTGGGTGTGGCTCGGTGGCATCGTCATGATTTTGGGGTTTGTGCTTGCATTTTGGCCGATGGAATCCCAACCACAGACGACGACCCAGCGGCTGACGTCGGGTGCATCGGGCACGCGAGGTGCGGGCGCAGGTGTGGCCACCACGCTTGTCCTGATTGCCTGTTTGGCCGGGCTGTTTACAACGATGACCACATTGCAACCGGTACTCGCTCAAGCACCCGATCCCAACACTGAGGATGCCACGTATCACGTTGCCAAACAACTGAATTGCCCAACATGCACAGGCAGAAACCTTGCCGATTGCCCGACTGAAACCTGCGAACAATGGAAGGGCGAGATTCGCACCCAGTTGAAGCAAGGCAAAACGCCCACCGAAATCATCGGCTATTTTCAGGCGCGATTTGGTGAAACGGTTATGCAAGAACCCCCAAAGCGCGGACTTACGCTTGGGCTGTGGTTGTTGCCGGTTATTGCCGCGCTCGCGTTGATGATAACGGGCGTTATAGCGCTGCGCACCTCATCAGTTCGGTTGAGTAGTACGTCGGTCCAAACAACGGGAACAACACCCGCAGCAACCAGCAAATTTGTTGACCTGCTGGAACGCCAAGTGCAGGACAGTTAGCAACCACATGCGAAAGGTTCTGATCGCAGCTTGTATTGGGGCTGTCATTCTGCTTGCAGCCATATTTGGCGCCGGTTTATTCAACGCAAGCCTGGTTGGAAAACGACCAGTGGAGGGCGCCGCAGCGCCGGATTTCAACCTGGCTTTTTATGATGGCTATCGCGCCAACCTGGGCGCACAAACATCGCTGGCGGGTTTGCGCGGCAAAGTCGTTGTTGTAAATTTTTGGGCGTCCTGGTGCCCGCCCTGCCGCGATGAAGCACCCGAACTCGAGGCCATTTGGCGCAGCTACAAGGATCGTGGCGTGGTGCTGTTGGGCGTGGATGTGCTGGACACAGACTCAAATGCGCTGACGTATTTGAAGTCATTTGACATCACTTATCCAAACGGTTTGGATATTCAGGAGCGCATCAGTAAGAACACCTATCGAATCACAGGACAGCCCGAAACCTTTGTGATCGACAAATCGGGCGTGCTGCGGAGGACATTTATTTTGCCCGTAAAGCAACAGGAGCTTGGGCCGATTCTAGAGCGCCTGCTTGCCGAATAGGCATGGTCGTCGTTGATAATTGATTCGTCTATGCCTTCCATTGCCACCGTCATTCTTGCAATCGCCGTGTTTTTGCTGCCGCTGGCGCTGATCGTGCGGCCATTGGTCGGACGACCGGAGCCCGCAGTTCGACCACCGGGCCCGGATGAACTTCTGGATCAGGAGCGCGGTGCGACGGTGCGCGCCATACGAGAGCTGGACGATGATTATCGAACTGGGAAGCTAAACGCCGAGGACTATGCCACGCTCCGCTCTGGGCTGGTGACGCGTGGAGCGGAACTCTTGCAGCGCATGGAGGCGTCGGTTGACCTTGCGGCACCCGAGCAAGACAAACGGGATGTGGATATCGAGGAGCAAATCCGCAGGGCGCGTGGGCGGCTGTAACGCTGTGTACTCTTTCCTTGTTGTCTTCCCGAACCATCTTAAGAGCTTCTTTTGCATCTACTACCGGTGCACCGATGTGATCACTCGCTGATTTTCTGTGCAGGTGCTTTCGGTCTATTGTTACCAGTGCACTCACTTCTGCTTTCTTGGCTGCTGCCACGATAGGTAAGTCATCCGCATCAGGAGTTGTTCCTAGTGCCGCTGTTACTTCTTCTGCTGTGGCGCTCTCAACGATTGTCCAGAATGGTCTTCTCGTGATGTAGTCAAACATCCCTAAAGCCACCGGTCTCTTGCTGCTCAGTGTTCGGCGGGCTTCGTCCAGTGAGTACTGACTGATAACGAGTTGTACCTGTTCTCTGATTGCGAGCCTGGCTAACTCTCTTGCTGCACCCGTGCTCGAATCACATATGGAGAACAGGATGCTTGCATCGATAAACAGCTTCAGCATCACGAGGACTTAAGCTGCTTTGCCGTATCGTTCTTTGTAAAGCTGCTTTCGCGCCTTCTTGCCCTCCGCTATCAGCTCTTCTATGCTGATGCCCTTCTTTTTCAGTGCTGCCCCAATCTCATCGAAAGCAGCCATGATTTCATCTTCTACAACTCGAAGTTCGAACCGTCCCGTATCTGTCTCTACAAACGCTACCTTTGAACCTTTCCGGATTCCCATACGCTCACGGATTACTAGAGGAATGGTAAGTTGTCCCCTCTCTTGCAGTTTGGTTGTTTCAATTAAGCGGTTCATAGTTGTTGTATGCCTTACGTGTAATACATACTTTAGCTGTTTATGCGCTTTGTGTCAAATGATGCGTTTTTGAGCACGTCACGCAATTAAATATCCTTCTGCTCTTTTGCGGCCGGGGCTAGTTACGAGTCGGATGGTAAAGCCCCCTTCCCGTTCGTCTCAAACTGTTCCCTTTGTTCTTGTTCTTGTGTTCCCGTTCCTCTGGGGAACTGATTTCAGGCAGGGATTTGTAACACTTGCGTGTCTTTTGGAGTCAGGGTGGGGTCATCCAGATACAACAACCACCGGTTCAACTTCTCAAAGTTATCTAACCACTTCACCGCGCCCTTGGAATTGACAAGAGTCATCCACCCCACGAACCTGAAGAATGCAAGGTCTTGGCCGTGGGTGGTGGCCTTGCCTGACCACTCGGCTACATGTGTGGACGCTAAGAGCAAAAGTTGCAAGAAAAGGCTACTAGTGCTTCGAAAACATGATTTCTAAAGCGTTATCGCGCATCGATGCCTTGTTTCACGCGGTCCTAGGCATGTGTAACGCGGTCGCGTGGCACGCCCGGTATAATGACGTCCGGATAACATATGGCGACAGACTACAAGCAGAAGGAAGATACGATTGAAGTTGAGGGTGAAGTGACCGAAGCACTGCCCGGAACGATGTTCAAGGTAAAGCTCGATCAGGGTGGGCATGAAGTGCTTGCCACGCTCAGCGGCAAGATGCGGAAGTTTTATATTCGTATTCTGCTTGGCGACCGCGTTCGAATTGCGTTGTCACCGTATGACCTGACCCGCGGTCGGATAGTACGGCGCCAGTAACGAATGTGCCCCGCTCAGTAATATACAACCTGCACGCCCTCCCGCGTGCAGGTTTTTTGTTTGCAACCGACAAAACATGCCCGCACCAGCACAACACAGGATTATTTTTGATACCGATCCAGGCGTGGATGACGCAATGGCACTCCTTCTGGCGTTGCGATCGCCGGAGATTGATGTTGTCGGGCTTACCACTGTATTTGGCAACAGCACAGTGGACGTGACCACACGTAACGCGTTGAACTTGCTTGCCCTGGCTGGGCGAACGGACATCCCCGTGGCCCGGGGCGCCGGATGCCCGCTTGTCATGCCACTGGGTGGCACGGGAGAGTGGGTTCATGGAGACGATGCGATGGGCAATGTTGGCTGGCACGCCCAGTTGGATCCGGCGCAGCGGCCAGTCGATAAGCACGCCGCGGAGTTCATCGTGGAGCAGGTCATGGCTCATCCAGGCGAAATCACGCTTGTGCCCGTGGCACCGTTAACCAACCTCGCTTTGGCGCTGCGGCTGGAGCCCAGGGTTGCGCGGAATGTCCGCCAGGTGGTGATGATGGGTGGAGCCGCGCTTTCTCCCGGAAACGTTTCCCCAGTCGCCGAAGCAAATATTTATGGAGATCCACATGCAGCAGATATCGTATTTGCCGCCGAATGGCCGATTGTGATGGCCGGCCTGGACCTGACCGAGAGCATGCACGCCGATAATCGCATCTGGCATCTGCTTCGCGACTCGGGTGATCCGTTTGGCGTTTTTCTGGCCCGCGCCGTGGGCTTTTACCAGTCCTTTCACGCCACATGGTACGGGCTTGAGAATGGCGCAACCTATATGCATGACCCGTGCACCATCGCCTATTTGATTGATCCGACCTTGTTTGAAGGCGAGGATTGGGCAATAACCGTTCCGGTGGAGGGCCCGGCAAAAGGCGCCACTATCGTAGATCGCCGAGGAAAATTTTATAAAACCCCAAAGGTGCACTGCCTGTTGAAAGGAGATGAAACCGGTCTTCTAAGATTGTTCCAACAGCGGCTGGCTAAAATTCCTCCTCAATGACAAATATTGAGCCGGTTGTGTTGGTGGGCGGATTTGGATCGCACTGGCGGGACTATCAGGCCGGAGCGGCGCTATTGCAGCAGGTGAGTGGTCGGCGCGTATTTATTGCCAATATTAAGCGCTACACGTGGCCCATCGCCAACTTCACCAGTTACACCTTGTTGCTGGAGATTACCCACAAGGCAGTTGACCAGGCACTGCGTGAGACGGGCGCGGATAGTGTAATCTTGATTGGGCACAGTGCCGGTGGCGCAGTGGCGCGGGCCTACCTTTCAGACGATTTGGAGGGAATTGAACCGCGCCGTCCGTTTGCATCGAAAATTTCAGCCTATGCCGGCCATCAGCGTGTCTCGCGCTTGATCACGCTTGGCAGCCCATTGCAGGTGGTTGAAAACTTTGAACGCGAGCGCAAGCCGCTGCGGTATATGGCCTGGATTCACAAGCGTTACCCGGGCGCCTATTTCCAAAATGTAGCGTATCTATCGGTATTTGGCCACGCCACGTTTGGAAAAGCGGACGGTCTGCGTCATGAGAAAGTGGCGTATCAGTATTACCGATATCTCAGCGGCTTTGGGGAACAGTGGGGTGATGGCGTGGTTCCCAATTCGCTGAGCCGTGTTGATGGAATTCCCGCGCTTGAACTGGACGGCATGAGTCATTCACCCCTGGCTACCAATTGGTATTTGAGCGATGCAGCCAGCATTCGGCGCTGGTGGCACTACTTTGACGTGGGCGACGCGCCACCTCTTCAGCCGGACTTGGCCATGGCATGAGCTGTGCAAACGCCTGGGGAATACCCGATGTATACCGGCGCTTGCTGCACCTGATCCGCAAACGGCACGCGAAGACGGCGGGTTTTGTATTGATTACCGTGCTTTTTGCGAGCACATTTACCGGTGTATCAAGCGTTCACGCATCTCAGGCTCTGACGAGCACAAGTCCCAAGTTCGTATACCTGCCACTCGTTGCGCTTTTGGATCCACCGTTTGTTGCGGATAGCTTTATTTCAGGAATCGATGCGCAAGCAGTCCAAGTGTTGGCACGAGGCCGGAAGCGCGGCAACAACCCGCATGCCTTCAGCTTGATCGGAGACAGCAACACCGCCAACCCGCGGTTTTTTAAGCCCATTGGCAATGGCGTCTACGACCTTGCGGCATACGCCTTCCTACGTCCATCGATCATGTGGTTTCAAGGATCATTTGGACGGGTGAGTTTGGCGGCTTCGGGCGGCTATAGTGTATCCGCACTGCTCAACACCGCGCTGGCGCCTCCACAGTGTCCGGGGGTGGCACCGCTGGAGTGCGAACTTTCAGCAAATAATCCTGCATTTGCTTTAATCATGATCGGAACCGGTGATCAGTATTCCTGGCAGGATTTTGAAGCACGCTTTCGCAACGTTTTAAGCATTACCTTGAGCCATGACGTATTACCGGTGGTGATCACCAAGGGAGACACGCTGGAATGCACGCGTGGCAACGCCCCGTGCGGCACGATCAACGACTTTCAGCGAAGGCTGGCCGCGGAGTATCATGTGCCGTTGCTTGATCTCGATCACGCGTTGGACGGGTTGCCCGACCATGGCATGATCATAGAGGGTGGGGTTGGGTTTCACTACAGTTTTCCCGCTGACGATGATCAGCCCCAGCACTACCGCACTGCGTTGTTTTACCCGGACCTGCTGAATTACGGATTCAACGTGCGGAATTTGCAATGTCTTTGGATGGTTGAAACGCTCCGGCGTCAACTGGGTTGAGATTTGCCCGCCCGCACCCATCACTCTTTGGGCGGCTCGGCGTGCAGCGCATGCAGGATACGGTGCATAAATGGCGCGAGCAAAATTCCCGCCACACCCACAAACATCAAACCCGCAAACAACGCATAGAACGAGGCAAATAGTTTGCCCGAAGTAGTTTGAATGGGCGAAACAGGTCCCATTCCGCCGAGCAGCATCGAGGCGTTTAAGAGCGCATCAATCCATGGCAATCCTTCTATGAAGTGATAGCCGCTTACGCCAATCATCAACGCGAATGCAATTGCCAGCAGCGCGATGACGCTGTGGTTGATAACGCGCCGCAGAAAGCTGGATATGGACAACAGCGGTGAGCTGTGATGTTCATACATGGTGGGCGCACCTTAGCCTCCCGCACCGCCTTCCTCATTTGAAGCCATTCCGGCATGTGAGAACCCGGCATCCACGTAGTGGATTTCACCAGTTACGCCGGCGGCCAAGTGGCTGCATAAATATACGGCGGCGTTGCCCACGTCGTCAATGTTGATATTGCGACGGAGCATGCTGGTCTTGGCAAATTCGCTGATCAGCGTGCGGGAGCCGGCGATTCCGGCAACTGCCAGGGTGCGAATTGGCCCGGCGCTGATTGAGTTGACTCGAATGTGTTTTTCGGTTTTCCCAAAGTCGGCTGCAAGATAACGTACGCTGGCTTCAAGCGCAGCTTTTGCTACACCCATGACGTTATAGTGATTGATGGCCCGCTGCGAGCCGAGATAGGTCATGGTCAGCATGCTGCCATCAGGGTTCATGATAGGCAGCGCGGCGTGTGCCAGTGCGGTGAACGAGTAGACACTGATATCCATCGCCAGCTTGAAGCCATCCCGGCTGACCGTGTGATAGTCACCCGTGAGGTCATCGCGTCCTGCAAATGCCACCGAATGAACAAGGATGTCGATGTTGCCAAAGGCCGATTTTGCACGATCCATCACGGCAAGAATGTCTTCGTCCTTGGTCACGTCGCACGGTTCAATAAACGTACTGCCAAGAGATTCCGCCAGCGGACGCACCCTGCGTTCCAGCTTTTCCCCGGCATAGCTAAAGCCCAGCGTGGCTCCTTCGCGGGCCATGGCTTGGGCAATGCCCCATGCAATGCTGTGGTCGTTGGCGACGCCAAATATCAATGCTTTTTTTCCAGTGAGTAGTCCCATGTTGATTAAGATTTGAAATAGACTCGGAGAACGGTAACGTGATCAGACCAGTATATCGCGGGACAAGCTTTAACCTGATTCTTAAGCTTGAAGGGTACTATCATAGGCTTATCTGTCGAATTATGTAAACACGCGTGTGGACTTAAACGCAGAACAAATGAACGCAATTACAACAAGTCAGGACAAATTAGAGTTTCGCAGCGCGCGAACGCGCAGCCTGCTTAGAAGTATCTGGGGCTGGATAACGCGGACAGATACCAAGCTGTATGCATGGGATGAGCTTCGCGCGCGATTAAAGCCGCAGGCGCTGGTCAACCGGGGAATTCAGACCGTTGATAGCGACAAAATTGTGGGTAGCGTCGGGCGCTTCCACGACTTTGACAATGCATTCCTGCCGCGCAACAGGCATCTGACCGAGCGCTGGAGCAGCATTAACAATGCGTATCACAGTGATGTCCCGTTGCCACCAATCAAACTATACAAGGTGGGCGAGGTCTATTTCGTGATCGATGGCAACCATCGCGTCAGCGTCGCGCGCGAGCATGGCCAAACCTATATTGATGCCGAAGTAACCGAGGCGATCCTGCGGGTGCCGGTCACGGAAAAGGATATTGATTCAGTCAATCTTGAGGTTTTGGGAGAATATCAGCAGTTTCTCGAGCACACCCGCCTTGATAAATTACGGCCAAACGCCGATGTGCGATTTTCGGTCCCAAGGTGTTATAACGATTTGCTTGAGCATATCGAGACCCACAAGTACTACATGGGGATTGAACAGAAGCACGACATTGTTTACGAGGCCGCGGTTGTGGATTGGTATGACAAGGTCTATCTTCCTCTGGTTGAGGTGATCCGTGCCGAGGATGTGCTCGAATCCTTTCCCGGACGGACAGTTGCGGATTTGTACTTGTGGGTCATCGAGCATCGGCACTACCTGCAACAGATGCACGAGGCGGAGTTGGAAGGTGATCAGTTTCCAATGCAAGCGGCCGCACAAGACTTTGCAGAAAACTATGCGCCACGGACCTCACTGCAAAAAGTGCATGATGTCATCGGTTCCGCCCTGGAAGGCATTACCGGGCGGTAGAATAGATGTTCTATGGAAATCACCTGGTATGGCCGGTCATGTTTTCGCATGACCGAGCGTGGCACTCTTGCGGTAGTTACCGATCCGTTCGATGAAAAAGTAACGGGCGACACGTTGCCCCGGCTGCGTGCCGATCTTGTGTCGGTAAGCTGTGACGTTGCAGAGCACAACAATGTTGGGGCAATTTCGGCTGGTGCGCGTGGTGATGTGCGCGTAGTCAGTACGCCGGGCGAATATGAAATGGGTGGGGTGTTTATCACCGGCGCACCGATGAAAAATGAAAAGCTGCGCCCGGGCTTTCGCAACACGGCATTCAGCTTTGATTTTGATGGTCTGCGCGTGGTGCATTTGGGTGGGCTCGGATTTGTCCCAAGCCAGCAACAAATTGATGCGCTTGAAACCGTGGATATTCTGATTGTGCCCATTGGCGGCGGCGATTGTCTTAGCGCCACCCAGGCTGCCGAAGTTGTGAGTTTGATTGAGCCCAGCATTGTCATCCCGATGAACTATGCCGCGGATGGCACCTCTGCCAAGCTTGAAAACGCGCATCGGTTTCTCAAGGAAATGGGTCTAACGGATTCAAAGCCCATTGAAAGCCTGAAGGTCACCAAGGCGCAGTTGCCCGAGGATACCCAGGTGGTGTTGCTCGCAGTCAAGCGATAATTGAGGGTATCACCTAGCCATGGCAAAAATAGTAATGAGCTGGAACATCAACAAGGAGGATGAAGCCACCTATTTTGAGTTCGTGGTTCAAGAATGGCTGCCTGAACTGATGAAGCTGGGGTTGCGACCGATGCAGGCCTGGTATACACTCTACGGAGAAGGCCCACAGATTGTCAGCACGGCAGTGCCAATCTCAGACGACGGATTGGACGCGCTTAGGCAGATTGTCCGCACCGACGAATGGAAGGCACTCGTCGGCAAGCTGGATCGCTACGTCACGGATTACAAGCAGCGCCTGGCGAAGTAAAACAGAAACGCAGACGCGCAGCGATGTTTAGGTGCGAGGTCTCCGATACTTGCTGGCTACGGGACACACTGCACCCACCGCCTGCAACAAGGCATGACACCGCCCGCCTATTCGTTCCACATCTCGCCCACACTGCGGCCATCATGGACGCGGGCCATCACTTCGCCTATAAGCGGGCCAATTGAGAGCACGGTCAAATTAGGAAGCATGCTTTTTGCATGCATCTGCGGAACCGTATTGGTGGTGATTATTTCCTTGAACGGTTGGGCCTTTAGCCGTTCCAGCGCCGGACCGACAAAAATTCCGTGCGTGCACACGACATAAATATCCCGCGCACCGTTGTCCTTGACCGCCTTAAGCGTGTTCATCAGCGAACCACCCGTGGATATTTCGTCATCGACAATCACCACATCACGGTCATTCACATCGCCGATGATCGATAGAATCTCGGATTTGGCATCGTTCGAGGTTCGGCGTTTCTCCATAAACGCCAGCGGCATGTCCAAAGTGGCGGCGTAGTTTCGCCCCTTCTTGGCGAAGCCCAGGTCATTGGTAACAATCGTGGCATTCTCAAGTTTCTTCTCAAGCAGATACTCACTCAGCAGATGAAAAGACGATACCTCGTCGCCGGGAATGCTAAAGAAACCTTGTATCTGACCCGCATGAAGGTCAACCGTGATATACCTGTCCGCGCCCGCGGTCTGAATTAAGTCCGCCATTAGCCGCGCAGTAATGGGCACGCGGGGCTGGTCCTTCTTGTCACTGCGTCCATAGGGCATGTAGGGCATCACCACGGTAATACGTGCCGCCGATCCGCGCCGACAAGCGTCACAGAAGATGAGCGTCTCCATGATGTTGTCATTGACGGGTGCGCTGGCCGTGTTGATGATGTAAACATCCTTGCCACGCACGCTCTCCTCCAGCCGGACAAAAATATTATCGTTTGGAAACTTCACGAGCTCGCGCCTGGCCAACGACACGCCGAGGTATTCAGCCACCTCCTGGGCAAGACCGGGGTGGCTGCTGCCGCTGAAGATTTTGATGTTGCCATAGTTGAAGTCCAGCTTGTTTTGAAGTCGAATCATGGGCGGAGTGATTTTATCAAAGGGTATCCTCACCAATCATCGCCAGATGTGCGTGATCGTTAAACAACTTTAGCCGCCAATGACCGTCGACGTGCGTGAGCTTGCTGATCGACGTGTTGTGCACGCCCATCCCATGTCGGGCGTGCGGAGGCATTCGCAATGCCGCCGTGACCAGTGCACTGATTGTGCCTCCGTGCGATACAAGCGCCACCTGTTTGTGCCGCATCCGGGCCAGCACAGTGTGCAACACCAATTTTCCGCGCTCATACAACTCCTCGGTGGTTTCGCCGCCGGGTGGTGAGAAGTATTGCGGACCAAGGTGTGGGAAATCGTGACTGCGCATCTCGTCCACCTCGCGGCCCCTTAAGCCCGTCAGCGCACCCATGTTGATTTCCTTGAGCAAATCCTCGGCTGCCAGCGTGGCCTGGCACACCGATGCAAGAATGCGCGCAGTTTCGTGGGCGCGGTCCAGAGGACTGGTGTAGATGTAATCCAGCCGTACCGTGCGAAATCGCTCGGCCATTGCCCGTGCCTGTCGTCGGCCATGTTCATTAAGCGTGGAGTTAAGCCAACCCTGAATAATTTCATTTTTGTTCTCATCGGTCTGACCATGCCTTATGAGATAAATGGTCGTTGGCTTCATCATTCCCGCGTTCGAAGTGCAATCGTTGCCAGGATGAACTTCGAGATTTCGTCAAGCGATGAGCCCGGTCCAAATACTGCGGCAATTCCCGCGCTTTTGAGCCGGGCCGCATCGTCAACCGGAATGATGCCCCCCACAAAAATTGGTATGTCCTCCAGGTCGCGCTGGCGCATCGCTTGAATGATCCGGGGCAACAGCTCATTGTGAGCGCCGCTCAGGATGCTAAGGCCCACCGCGTCCACGTCTTCCTGCAGCGCGGCCTGGGCAATCATGTCGGGTGTTTGCCTGAGACCGGTGTAGATAACTTCCATGCCCGCGTCGCGCAGCGCGCGCGCGATGACCTTTGCACCGCGGTCATGACCATCCAGCCCGGGTTTGGCAATTAGAATTCGGGGAGGGCGCACGATGGGCATACCGAGAATTTTAGCGGAGTTGGCGGAGAGTTGACATCGGAACTCTTAAAGGGGTGCGTTCCGCGGCGCACCGCCCGTGCGCGGAAAGCGGGCCCGGGTGGATTCGATCTTGTGCATTACGATCAGCGCGCGCTGGTCCGGAACCCCGGGCAGCTGAATCGGGCAGGTGATTTGGGGCGCACTGCCAAGCTGGCGGATCGCATTGCGTGCGGTTGCCACTTCCGCGGCGGCATCAGCGCCTTTGAGCGCCACGCAGCTACCCCCAATCCGACAGAACGGCAACAAGTATTCAACCAGCGTGCTTAGCGGCGCCACAGCGCGTGCGGTCACCAAGTCATATTGTTCGCGGTGCTTCGGGTCATGTGCAAGGTCATCGGCGCGTGCCTGTAGCGCGCGAATACCCGTTAACCTGAGCTCATCAATAATGGCCTGGCAGAACGTAATTTTCTTGCCCGTGCCGTCGATCAACGTCATGACCAGGTCGGGTCGGGCAATTTTGAGCGCCAGACCCGGGAAGCCCGCTCCGGTGCCCACATCCATCACGTGCAGCGTTACCGGGGCAGACGCAGCGGATGCCAGCTTATTGAGAGCCGGGATTGGCATAAGCAGGCTCAATGAATCCGCAATGTGACGAATCAGAATTCCGTGATCATCGGTGATTGCGGTGAGGTTGATCTTTTGATTCCACTCGACCAGTCTGGAGGCGTAGGTTACAAACTGTTCGCCCTGGTCGGGTGTCAGCAACACCTGCATCTGGGCGGCGGTATCAACGATCGTCTGCGATGTCAGCATCCCGCGATCATACGCGCTACTTGGTTTGCCGCGGATTTAGCGAGGAGAAATAGTCGCGGACGTAATCCCGATATTCTGACGGAACGTCACCATTTTGGATCGCGTCGTCCGCGGTCTTGCGATAGTCGGCGTACACCTGCTGGTAGGGGACACTGCTTTGACCGCCTGGAGCTTGATTCGGTTTGCCGTTTGGATTGGCCGAGGGCTTGCCTTGAGCATCGGGAAGCGTGATGGGTTGGCCATCACCCCCCAGCCGTTGGGGCGCCCAAACCTCATTGCTGGTACCCGTATCTTCGCTGTGCTGCGACCGGGTGGTGTCTATATTGCTGCTACCGGGCTGACCTTGTGAGCTGCTACCGCTGGTGGAATCACCAAATTGATCACCCGTGGCGTCACTTTCCTTGCCCGCCTGTCCCGGTTGCCCGGCCGGTCCTTTCTGTTGTTGACCGGATTGGCCCGAGGATTGCTGACCCTGCTGATCCTTGCCCGCAGCCTGACTCAAGCGCTGGCGTGCCTCTCCCACGTTGTTCTGTGCTTCGCTCACCGCGCTGCTTGCCTGATCCGCCTGTTCCGACTTGTCGAGTGCGTCCGCAGCCTTTTGCAGGTTTTGTTGCGCGTCCTGTGCCTTGCCCTCGCGCAGATTTTGGGCGGCATCTTTCAAGCTTTGGGCCAGTTTCGCGTCACTTGATTGCACATCACGCGACATTTGGTCAAGTTGGTTGGCCACCCGCTGTTGTTCTTCTTCTGACAGCGCCTTGCCCTGTGGATTTGTTAAATCGCGAAGTTGATTCGCGGCCTTGTCAAACTCACGATTCGACAGCGAGTTGGCAAGTGCGTTTGTCAAATCATCCGGCGTCATGTTCTGGCCCGCATGCTCCAGGTCACCCAATTTTTGCTCAGAGACGCCATCACGCACCTTTTCCAGTGCATCCTGGGCGTTGTTCAATGCCGCAAGTGCCTCTTCCGGAGACGACTTTGCATCTTTCAACTCCTGCTCGGCTTGATTTAAGGCCTCAAGTGCCTGAGTTTTTTGATCGGCCGTGAGCGCCGGGTTATTTTCAATTGCCTGCTTGATGTCTTCAAGCGCCTGTGCTTCCTTCTTAAGCTCGTCTGCCGCCAGAGCACGGCGGGCCAGCACCGACTGCTGATCGTTTGGAATAAATATTGCCAGCGCCAGGGCCAGCACCAACCCAAACGCAACGGCGGCATCTCGCACAGAAAGGCGCAGCGGCAACCGCTTTCCGACGTTCACTTGGGTCGCATGGCGTACGGCATCGGCCACCTGGCGTTTGCGCATTTCATCATTCGCTGAGCGCAACGCACCCTCTGACAGCTCAAGCGCGGTTGATACACGCTGTTGCAGACCGAAAATATTATCAAAATATCGCGCATATGAAAGTGGAGTTCGGCGCAGACCGGTTAGCCACGGAGCGACGATCGCAACCAGAAAGCCACCACCCGAGGCCAGCACCGCAATCAGGATGAGCTGTGTAACAGTCAGTAACGGCCAAACACGGGCTACGATGGCCGGTAACAGCGCAAGACCGACGCCAACTGCCACACCAAAGCACAGCCACTTCAGACTCAATTGCAACTTCAATCGGCGTGACCAAGTTCGTAGCGCAATTGCAAGCTCGTCCATGCCAAAAGTGTAGCACGGAGGATGAGTCACTGATGAACGCTGTTTTGTCGACTATTTCGCAGATTGTTTCCTTAAATTTCTGGGACATCCCGACTATTTCGCAAAACTTTGGCGTAGAATCCCAGAATGGGACGAAGTGGGACAAAATGGGGCAAAGTGAGTTGGCACTTTACTAAGAATTCAGATAGAATACTTAGTAATGTCTAATTAGAAATGTTTGTTGGCGAGTACCTCCACACCCTGGATGGCAAGTTTCGATTGATGCTTCCGTCGAAGTATCAGTCGCAGCTGGCCGCCGGCATGGTCATAACCAAGGGATTGGGTGCGAGCCTGCGAATTTTTGACAACACAGCCTTTGAAAAGCGAAGCCAGAAAATAATCGAATTACCGACCATGGATTTCGAAAGCCAGAAGATCCGCCAATATTGGTTTAGCAATGCTCTGGACGCGATTCCAGATGCGCAGGGCCGCTTCGTTGTGCCCGAGAAATTGCGCGTGCATATTGGCGTACAGGGTGGGGATGAGATTGCCATTGTTGGCAGCTTTGACTTTATCGAGCTTTTTGCGCGTGCAGAGTGGGAAAAGCAGGCTGCGGTTGTTGGCGGCGTGGCAAGCGCTGATAACAGCGCAATGTGGGCGAAGTATGGCATATGAACGTTCACCTCACGGTAATGCGCAACGAGGTGTTGGATGCGCTGCAGCCAAGGGACGGGGGGCGCTATCTCGACGTCACGGCGGGCGGAGGTGGCCATTCGGAAGGATTGCTGGAACGATCCGGTCCAAGTGGCCGATTGTTGGCGACGGACGCGGATTCGATTGCTGTCAGTATGGTGGCGGACCGATTGCAACCATTTGGACCCCGCGCTACGGTGAGGCAGTCCTGGATGCACGATGCAATTTCGATGGCGCGGGACTGCGGCATGCTGCCCTTGGATGGCATCGTGGCGGATCTCGGATTTAGTTCAAATCAAATGGACAACGAAGCACGTGGATTCAGTTTTATGCGCGAGGGGCCGCTGGATATGCGCTTTGATCAGACGCGCGGGGTGTCGGCGGCTGAACTTGTGAATGGCAGCGATGTGCGCGAGCTCACCACCATTTTGCGCTTGTATGGCGAAGTCGACCATGCGCGACGGGTGGCCGAGGCAATCTGGGCTGCGCGACCGTTGAAGACCACTGCTGATCTGCGTGATGCCGTAACTTCCGTGGCGCCGCGGTCGGGCAAGATTCACCCGGCAACCCAGGTTTTTCAAGCGTTTCGCATCGCGGTAAATGATGAGTTGAAGCGACTGTCGGACACACTTCCGGTACTGGTGGATGCACTGGTCGGGGGTGGCCGTCTGGCGGTCATCAGTTTCCATTCTTTGGAAGATCGCACGGTCAAGGTGGCCTTTCGCAATGCCAGCGCCGAGGTGACTGCCCAGCCCGGGTTTGGAGACCAAACGATACGCAAGCCTACGGTGACGCTGGTGACGCGCAAGCCAATTTACCCGGGTGAACAGGAAGTTCACGCCAATCCGCGCGCCAGAAGCGCGGTCCTGCGCGTGGTGGAAAAACTATTGTGATCAGCATGTCAATGCAAGAACCAAGCACTCCTGTGAGCAAGCCCGAGCCCGGCGCGGGTCTGCTGTCACGTTTTGGCAGCCGCACGGTGACGCTCGTCACGGCGAGCAGCATTGTGCTGTTCATACTCACGGGTGGCGCCAGCTTGTATGTTGCGCAGTTGCGCTCGGGTGTGAATGCCCAGTTGCGTGAGCTGGATGAGCGCCGGCAATCCCTAAACAGCGATGAGAACAATCTGCGCGCGGAAATCGGGGTTATTACGAGCGGTACCAATATGGAAACACGGGCCCGACAGATGGGGTTTGTGCAGGTGACACCGTCGGCCATCATCACAGCCACCGGGCCGGCCCGATAGCAAGCAGTTTGAAACTAATGGCAAAGTCAAACGATAGCTCCGGAAATCCACTTCTTATATCGAGCCGCCGACTATCCGTAGTCGTGGGCTTGTTTATTATCATCGGCATGGTCATCTCGGTCCGCAGCTTGTATGTCGGTACCGTACAAGCCGCCCTATTGTCGGACAAGGCCAAGGAATATCCAACCTCGCGGGTGGTTGAGCTCGCGCCGCGTGGACGCATTTTGGATCGCCGCGGTGACCTGCTGGCCGTGAGTCATGAGGCGACGCGCTTGGAAATCAACTTGCAGACGCTGACGGTAACGCACCCATCTGTTATCACACCGCTGGCCCAACGGCTCTCGGTAGTGCTTGACCGACCCGTGGAATCCATTCGCACCCAGCTGATCGCGGTCGCTGAGGAAGGCCAAACTGGTGGTCCACGGCGGACTCCCGTATTGCTGGAAGCCATCTTGTCCATTAGCAAGACAAACGAGCTCACGCGTGCGCTGGCAATGACCGTTCCAATGCTCCATGTCGGGCCCAATGCTTCGTCAACGCTGCTGGAGTTTGTGAACCTGTCACCCACCTACAGCCGTGAATACCCGCAGGGGCTTGAGGCCGGCGCCGTTATTGGCACCGTTCGGCACGAGGCCGAGCACGAGACTGGAGTGGCCGGCGTTGAGCTTCAGTACAACGATGAGCTGTCTGCGCAGGGAGGCTTGCGCCAGACTCTGGGGCTTGATCGCATCGTTACTCCGACCATACCCGGCAGCGATGTCGTGCTGACCATCGATGGCACATTGCAGCGTTTTGTCGAGCGCAGACTGCTTGATGCGCTCAATGAAAATAATGCCAGCGCCGGAGTGATCATTGTCATGGATACCAAGACCGGGGCCATTTACGCCATGGCATCCCGCGAGGCCGTGAAGGGGGCATTTGACCCCGTGGCTGCATCCCGGGCGCTCGCAGCCGGCAAGAATCCAGCGTTGGGCAATTTGGCGTTGATCGACGCGAGCGAACCCGGCTCGGTTGTAAAGCCGTTGACCGTATTGACCACTGTTGAGTTTGGAAAACTACGCCCGCAGTATGTGGACAAGGGCTCGTTTACGGTCCAGGGTGGTCCACCGGTCACCAACCTGGATGGCGTATCGTATCAATCGCAGGATGTGGTTGGCGCGCTTGCGCACTCTGTCAACACCATCATGGCCATGATGTCGGTGGATGTGGGACCGGGTGCATTTTATCCACAGATGCGCAAATATGGGTTTACCCAGCAAACCGGTATTGACCTGCCGGGTGAAGCATTTGGATTGATGCGCCAGCCGGATAAGGCCACCACGCTCGGCGGCTCACCCTGGACCCAGAGCGACATGGCACGCGACAGCTTTGGGCAAAGCATGATAGCCACTCCGATTCAGGTGCTTGCCGCCATGAATGTGATTGCCAATGATGGCGTTTGGATTAAGCCGCACGTTTTGCGCGAAATTCGCAAACCGGATGGCACGATTGAGCCGGCGGAGACGGAGCCTGGAACAATCGCAACTCGTCCCGAGTCAGCACGTAAAACACGCGAATATCTGGCGGCCGCGACCGATGCTGTGGCCAGGGGTAACCCAAAGCAACTGGTGATACCCGATTACACCTACGCGGGCAAAACCGGGACGGCAGACCGACTCGTGCATGTGACCAATACAACCTTGACAACCTATGCCGGAATGATCCCGGCTAAGCAGCCGCGTCTGACTATATTGGTCAAAATTAATGATCCACGCAAAGCCTCGCTGGCTGGCGCGGTTGCCATGCCGGTGTGGCGCGACATTGCCCAATACTCCGTTCAATTGTTCGGCATTCCGCCGGAAAAATAGGCGTACAGACACCGCACCATGGCTGCAAATACGGAATTGACCCTTGGAGATGTGCTTAACGCAAGCGCACAAGGCATTGCCATCGGGTTTAACAACAACCTGCGGTTGAACTCGGTAAAAATTGACTCGCGCGAGGTGCAGCCGGGAGACCTGTTTGTGGCGTTGCCGGGTGCGCGCGTTGATGGGCACCAGTTTGTGCGCAGCGCATTTGAGCGCGGTGCGGCGGCTGCCCTTGTTAGCAAGAGCGTGGACGCCCCAAATGACGGTGTGCTTGTCCACGTACCCAATACGCTCGTCGCGCTGCAGCAAGTTGCCGCGGCGTGGCGCCGGCGGTTCAAGCTTAGGGTTATCGGGATAACGGGCTCAATTGGTAAAACCACGACCAAAGAGTTGGTGGCCCAGATATTGTCCGCCGAGCCAAATTTCAATGTTTTGCGCAACGAAGGCAATCAGAATAGCGAGAGCAGCCTACCCTTGAATGTTTTGAAATTGCGCCCGGAGCATACGCACGGCGTGTTTGAAATGGGAATGTATGCGCTTGGTGAGATTGCCACGCTTGCCGGCATCGCGCAGCCGTCCGTTGGTGTGATCACAAAGGTTGAGCCGGTCCATCTGGAGCGATTGGGATCAATTGAGAATATCGCCCGGGCCAAAGGCGAATTGATCGCGGCGTTGCCCGCCGATGGTCTGGCGATTCTGAACGACGACGATGAACGTGTGCGCGACATGCGCCGCCTGAGTGCAGCGCGGGTGATGACGTATGGCACCACTCCGCGCGCGGATGTTTGGGCATCGGGCATCAGCAGCCTTGGTTTGGATGGCGTCGAGCTGACATTGCACGATCGCATAGACAGCTGGCATGTGCGCGTGCCGTTGCTAGGTGCGCACAGTGCGTTCACGGTCCTGCGCGCCACGGCAGTGGCACTGGCCGAAGGAATGAGCTGGGATCAGATTATCCGCGCCTTGCAGCGCCCGGGTGTGCAGCTGCGCTTGCAAACGCTGGAGGGGCCCTTTGATTCAATCGTGTTGGATGACACCTACAACGCCAGCGCCGAAAGTACGATTGCCGCGCTCAACCTGCTGGCCACCCTGGATCGACCCCGCGTCGCCGTGTTGGGCGAGATGTATGAACTTGGCGACGCGGAGGAACGCGAGCATCGCATGGTCGGTTGTCGGGCTGCGTTGGTCGCGGACGAGATCGTATGCCTCGGTGAAAAAGCGCGCTGGATCGCCGACGAAGCGATTGCCTGTGGCGCCAAAAAGGCAAATGTGTTCCACGTGATGACCCATGAGGCCTGTCTGGATCAGGTCCGCCGTTTGGTAACCCGGCGCAGCGTAGTACTGTTCAAGGGCAGCCGCGGGCTGGCAATGGAAAACATCGTCCGCGAATTTGTCGTGCGGGGGACCGAGTAAATGAGCACGTCATTGCTAATGGGTGGGGTGGCGTTTATATTCGCGTTGCTGCTGGCCCGCCCAATTATTGAGCTGCTCAAGCGGTTCAAAATTGGCAAGCAAATTCGCCTGGACGGACCGCAAAGCCACCAAAGCAAGATGGGCACGCCAACCATGGGTGGTTTTGTTTTTATGATTCCGGTTCTCGTGCTGGTGGGTGTCATGTATACCTACAGCCGGGTGGCCTCGCGGTTGTTGCCGGGCTGGAGCGAGGACTTTGGAGGTGTTGTCCTCGTCGGGCGGTCGTTGGCCATCCCCATCCTGGTCATGATCGGCTTTGCCCTGTTTGGCGCCGTTGATGACTATATGGGTGTTCGGGGGGTGCGGCGCGGCGAGGGCATGCGCGGACGCACCAAGGCCATTATTCAGCTCGTTATTGCTTCTGTGGCCGCTGTAGTTATGAACCGTGTTTTTGACATTAATCGCGTGGCCATACCCGGTCTGGCGCGACCGCTGGAGCTCGATTCACTCTGGATTCCCGTTGCCATCTTCATCATCATGGCAAGCGCAAACGCGATCAATCTTACGGACGGTCTGGATGGTCTTGCGGCCCTGATCAGCTTTGTGTGCTTTGCGGCCTACGGCGTGGTGGCCCACCTTCAGGGGCAAACCTTTCTGACCATGTTGTGCATGGTAATGGCTGGATCGTTGCTCGGATTTCTATGGTTTAACGTGCATCCGGCGGCGCTCTTTATGGGCGGGGTGGGGAGCGAGGCGCTGGGGGCCACACTCGGCGTTGTTGCTCTTATGACCGGTCAGTGGTTACTTTTCCCAATCATCGCCATTGTGCCGGTGGCCGAAACGATCAGTGTCATGCTGCAGGTGACGTGGTTCAAATTGACCCGCCTGCGCACGGGAGAGGGCAAAAGGTTGTTCAAAATGAGCCCGCTTCACAATCACTTTGTTCTTCTGGGCTGGAGTGAGCCGCAATTGGTTCAGCGGTTTTGGTTGATCGGGATTATGGCGGGCATGGTTGGCGTTGGGTTGGCAGTCTTTGGAAACTAACACGCGATACGTGATCTTGGGGTTTGCGCGGCAGGGTATGGCCCTGGCGCGTTATCTCACTGCGCATGGTGCACGCGTCACGGTTAGCGATGCGCGTGCCGAGCTGCCCGATCTGTCTGAATTCCGCGCTATGGGCATTAACTTTGAGCTTGGTGGTCATCCGTTGTCATTGTTGGATGGCTGCAATCAGCTGTATTTGAGTGGCGGTGTGCCGAACGACACACCCATCGTCCTAGAAGCAGGGCGCCGCGGTATCCGGATTGCAAACGATGCCGAAATATTCCTTGAGTGCTGCCCGACACGGATGGTTATAGGAATCACGGGTTCCGCCGGCAAGACCACGACTACGGTGCTCACCCATCTGATGCTGGCCGGGTCGTCGCTCTCCGGCCGGGTCTGGATGGGTGGAAACATCGGCAATCCGCTGATCGAGGTGGTTGAGCAGATCGCCCCGGATGATGTGGTTGTGATTGAGCTGTCATCCTTTCAGTTGGAGTGGATGCACACCAGCCCGCATATCGCCTGTGTCACCAACATTACGCCAAACCACCTGGATCGACACGCAGACATGGCGGCGTATATCGCTGCCAAACGAAACATCCTGAGGCATCAGACCGGTCAGGATTTGGCGGTGCTTAATGCGGACGACCCAATCACCGCGAGAGAGTTGACCACCAACGCCGGGGTTGCGTGGTTCAGCCTGCGCGCGGAACCAGACGGGTCCGGTGCGTGGCTGGCGGACAGTGGCGAATTGCGATTGCGAACGAGCACGCTTATGGCGCCGGGCATGCCTGACATGGATGGGGTGATTTGCAGCCGCGGTGATCTGAAGCTGATGGGTGATCACAATGTGGCAAATGTACTGGTGGCAAGCGTGCTTGCCGCGCTTGCCGGAGCCTCGCTGGATTCAATCCGCGAGGTGGCAACGACATTTACCGGTGTGGCGCACCGGCTGGAACTGGTGCGTGAGATCAACACCGTGCGTTGGTTTAACGATTCCATCGCCACCGCCCCGGAGCGATTAATGGCTGGTCTTCGGGTATTCAAGGTTCCCGTGGTTCTGTTGGTGGGCGGGCGCGACAAGCATTTGCCGTGGGATGAGGCAATCACGCTCATGGCACGGCAATGCCGTCACGTGATCTTTTTTGGCGAGCTTGGCCCCATGGTAGCCCGCCAATTTGCCATCAAGAACCCGCGTTGGTCACTGGTCCCGGGCCTCACGGATGCGATCATTCGGGCGACCGAGGTGGCTCGGGAAAACGATGTGGTGCTGCTCTCACCGGGTGGCACGGGATTTGACGAATTTAAGGATTTTGCCGACCGCGGCGACTACTTCAAAACAATGGTGCGTGACCTATGAGCGTGATATCCGACTTTTCAATCGCCGATTTCCGCAAACGTGCCCGAACGGTTGCGAAGAAGATTCGCGGCTACAAGGATCCTGATTGGATGCTGGTTGCCATCATCGCCGCGTTGATCGTGCTGGGCCTGATGACGACCTACACCACTACCGTATTTACCGCAGGGACGCGCGATGACATTCCGGCGAATGCGTTCATAAACCAGGTGCGCGCGGCCGGTATCGGGCTCGGCATCATGATGCTGCTGGGCTTGACCGACTACGGATTGCTGCGCTACGCCGCGGTTCCGCTGGCCATTTTGGCGGTCATGGCATTGGGTGTGGTCATGGTCACCGGCACGTTTGTGGCGGGTGCCCGACGTGCTTTTAACAATGGCAGCCTGACTCCTTCCGAGATGGTCAAGCTTGTGATGATCATTTACGCCGCAACGTGGCTTGCATCACGGCGCGGTCAGGTCAGCAGCATCGTGTTTGGATTATTGCCTTATAGCATGATCGTGGGATTGGTCGCCGGTTTGGTATATCTGCAGCCAGATTTCTCCACGGCGCTGGTCATTGTGCTGACCACCGGCGTTATGTTTCTTCTGGCAGGCGCAAGCTGGAAGCAGGTCATTCTTGGCGTGATCGTTGCCGCCGCGGTCTTTTATGCCGTGGTCGCGCTGCGCGGCGGGCATACTGCTGATCGTTGGTCGGCGTTTGTGGCCGGGCTGGGCAACTATGACAAGATGCACAGCCACTTGCAACGCGCGATGGAAGCGTTTGGAAATGGGGGGCTGTTTGGCCGCGGTCTGGGGTTTGGCGAGGTCAAGTTCAAATTGCCGGCTGTGGATACGGATAGTGTTATTCCTGCACTGGCCGAAGAGCTGGGTTGGCTTGGCGTGGTGGGAATCCTTGTCATGTTCGGCTTGTTGGCGTGGCGCTGCATGCGGCTGATCCGTGCCACCCCAACCCGGTTTGGCCAGTTGCTCGTGATCGGCGTTATGTTTTGGTTTGTCATGCAAATGGCGATAAATTTGCTGGGCAATCTGCACCTGCTACCGCTGCCGGGTGTACCGGTGCCGTTCCTTAGCCGGGGAGGATCCTCGCTCGTGGCCGTACTCTCGGCGTGTGGTATTTTGATAAGTGTTTCGCGCGGATCCGTCATGGATTTTGAAAACGAACGGGCAGACTCGGACAATGAAACCAATGTATCCACTACAACCAATCGTGCGACGCGTCTTGGTGTCTGGCGGCGGAACAGCCGGTCACGTGCTTCCCGCTCTGAGCGTGCTCAAGTGTTTGATGCCTCACCAAAGTTCAGCGCGGGTCAGCCAAACATCATCGGACGCGATGTCCGCCGCTCGCTCCGCCAGCGAGAGGTCAGCTTTGCAAACGAACAGCGCACCGGCGTGGCGCGCGTTGTTCGTGGGAAGCGTTGACGGTATGGAGGGTGATTTGGTAAACCGGGCGTCCATTCCATTTGTGGCCATTCATTCGGGCGGCATTGCTGGTGTCGGTGCTGCGCAGAAGGCGCGCAGTGTTCTGGCATTGACACGCGGGTTCTTTGAGGCCGATCGTCTCGTGCGTTCGTTTAGGCCGGATGTCACACTGTTGACTGGCGGCTACGTCGGCGTGCCCATCAGCGTGGCGTCGAAGTTTCGCGGCGTTCCCAGTGTGGTGTATTTGCCGGATATCGAGCCCGGGATGGCCGTGAAGTTTATGAATCAGTTTGCCACCCGCGTTGCCACCACCACCGCTGACAGCGCCCGATATGTGCCGGCCGGTAAGATGACGGTTACGGGTTATCCGGTGCGAGAGGCGTTTTTTGCGACCAATCGGCAGGCCGGACGTGCGCATTTTGGAATTGCGGATCAGGATCGCGTGGTTCTGGTGTTTGGTGGCAGCCGCGGCGCACAGAGCATAAATCGTGCGGTCACCGGCGCCCTTGGCGCCCTGCTGCAAAAGGTGACGGTGATCCACGTGAGCGGCACGGTCGGCTGGAGCGAAGTGGATCAGGCACGCCAGGCACTATCACCCGGTGAACAGGCACGCTATTTGATATATCCCTATCTGCATGACGATATGACACATGCAATGGCCGCGGCCGATCTAGCGGTCTGCCGCAGTGGCGCAAGCGCGTTAGGCGAGTTGCCCTTGCTTGGTTTGCCTGCGGTGCTTGTGCCTTATCCCTATGCCTGGCGCTATCAGCGGGTAAACGCCGAGTATCTGGCCCGTAGAGACGCCGCCATAATTTTGGAGGACGGAGACTTGAACAACGCACAAGGCGGACTGTCTGAAACCGTACTGAATCTATTCTCCGCTGATAACCGGCTGGCCAATATGAGCGTAGCCATGAAATCCATCCAAACATCGGATGGTGCGCGGAATATTGCCGCATTGTTGGAAGAGGTAATTCATCATGATTAATGCAAACGTCGTTTTTTGGTTCTTTGTGGTTTTGATCGCCTTTGTTGGGGCGAGCCGGGGCTGGATTCGCGAAGTGCTGGTTATGTTTAGCATGATCTTTGCCCTGTTCGTTCTGAGCTTCTTCAAGGCGCCCATAGACAGTTTTTCGGCTGGTTGGAGCCTGGAAAATCGCTGGTTTCTAAAAGCGATTCCGTTTCTGGTTATCACCTTGTTTGGCTATGCCGGCCCGGCCCTCACCCGTAACAAAGTGGCATCGGGAAGTGGCAAATATCAGGAGGGCCTGCTGGCATTTTTAATCGGCGGCTTTAACGGCTGGATGATTTTTAGCTCATTGGCATATTTCGCAAACGAGGTGGGTATTTTGCGCGGCGAATCCTACGCCGCCCGCGGCACCACGCTGTTTACCCGTCCTGCAGCCCAGAATGGTTGGGATAGTTTCTTTTTTATCTCGAACTCGGCGGTTACGTACTTTAGTGGCACCACGCTGGTGTTGGTGTTGATCGCCTTGGTGTTGTTTGTGCTCATCGTTGTAATTTAGGATTGTGCCCACATAGATGAAGGTTCATATCATGGGGATCGGCGGCGCGGGCATGAGCGCCATCGCGCGGCTGATGCACGCCAGTGGCTATGACGTCAGCGGTGATGATCAGGCTGAAAGCGCCGTGCTTGTTGCGCTGCGGGCGGAGGGTATTCCATGCCATGCCAGCCACTCAATTGAACACCTAATCGGCGTAGACGCCATCGCGCCATCCAGCGCGATCAACCCGGCTGAGCCCGAGCTGGTGGAAGCCCGCAGACGCGGGCTAAAAATATGGCATCGTGGTGATTTGTTGCATGCGTTGATGCAAGACAAGATTGGGATTGCAATTGCCGGCACTCACGGCAAGACCACAACCACCGACATGGTGGCCAAGATATTGCTTGATCATGGTCAGGACCCCAGCTATATCGTTGGCGGGCAATCCACCTCCCTGCCATCCAACGCACGCGTTGGAAGTGGATCAGCATTTGTGGTTGAGGCCGACGAATATGATCGAACGTTCCTGCGGCTGGCGCCAACCGTGGCTGTCGTATGTAACGCAGAGTTTGACCATCCGGATATTTTTGCCGATTTGGAAGACACACTCGGCGCCTTTACCCAATTTGCGTGTTCGTTGCCCTCGGACGGCGCACTTGTGTGGTGTGCCGATGACCCTGGCGCGGTTACCGTGGCCGAGCGCGCACGTTCTGCGGCGGCAATTGAACATAAAGACTCCATCACGTTTACCGACTATGGACTGGACCGTGGCGCCTGGCGCGCCAGAAACATCCGGGGTAACCCGTTGGGTGGGTTTGACTATCGCCTTCAGTCTTTCGATGCCCGATCCGCCGAGGTGAGCCTCCGGGTGCCTGGCGTGCATAATATTCTGAACAGCATGGCCGCCTTGATCGTCGCCGATCTTGCGGGGGTTCCGCTGGATGCTGCCGCTGAATCTCTGGGCGGTTATCACGGCGCCGCGCGCAGGTTTGAGCTAAAGGGCGAGAAGCGCGGCGTGCGTTACATTGATGACTATGCCCACAACCCGGCGAAAATCCGCGCCGCGCTAAGCGGCGCGCGGGCGCGCTACCCGGTCGGCAATATATGGGCGCTGTGGCAGCCGCACACGTACAGCCGCACACTCGCACTTATGGACGACTTTGCCCGCTCATTTCGCGAGGCCGATCATGTGCTGGTGTTGCCGATCTATGGGGCACGCGAAAAGCTGTCTGACTTTGGCGCGGATAGCGATCGGTTAAACCCCATAAGCATCGGCCGCATGATCAAGCATCCGGATGTGCGCAGTTGTGCCAGCATCGACAATGCCGTGGGTCTGCTAACCGCGACCTTGGGACCCGGCGACGTGTTGGTGTCATTGAGCGCTGGAGATGGCAACCAGGTTTTGGATCGGTTGCTTCAATAAGCCATGCAATTTCAAGAACTGCAGGCGCGCGCCCGACTAAATGAGTCACTCGCACGGCACACCACCAGCCGCATTGGCGGGCCGGCGGACATGCTCATTGAGGCCCGCTCCTCGGACGAGCTGGCGGCACTGGTGCAACGTGCAGACGAGACAGGATTGCCCTGTCTCGTCATGGGTGGCGGCGCCAATATCCTGGTCGCCGACGCTGGCGTGCGTGGCCTTGTGATCATTAATCGCAGCAAGGAACTAAAGTTTAACGTTAGTTCGGTGAGTGCCCGGGTCGAAGCCGATAGCGGCGTGGCGTTGGTCACCCTTGCGCGCGATTGTATTGAGCGCGGTCTGTCTGGAATGGAATGGGCCATCGGCGTACCTGGAACGGTTGGCGGCGCAGTTGTTGGAAACGCAGGTGCTCATGGTCTTGAGGTGGCAAGCAACTTGCACATGGCAAAGATATTGCCTCGGGGTGGTGGTGAGCCGGCATACTGGACCGTGCGCCAGCTGGCCTATCATTACCGTACGAGCGCGCTTAAGCGCACATCCCAAGCGGACCGACCCATCGTACTAAATGCATTATTTGACCTAAAGCGCGACCACCGCACCAATCTGGAGCGCCGTGCCGCGGAATTTACCACCCAGCGCAAGGCCACGCAGCCACCCGGGGCTACCATCGGCAGCATGTTTAAAAATCCACCGGGCGATTTTGCCGGTCGCTTGATTGAGGCCTGCGCGTTGAAGGGAACCCGATCCGGTGGGGCGATGATCAGCGACAAGCACGCCAATTTCTTCTTAAACACGGGTGAGGCCAGGGCCGACGATGTGATGGCGCTGGTAACACTCGCCCGGCAACGCGTGCTGGATCGCTTTCAGATCGAGCTTGAGCTCGAAGTGGAGCTGGTTGGCGCGTGGGAAGGTGGCGCCTATGGACAGACCGGGCTCCGACAGGTCATCGAAGGCGGTGACGCATCATGACCGCACCCGGGACCGCAACGCGCCGGCAACGGATTGCCGTGTTATACGGCGGCAAATCAGGCGAGCATGACGTCAGCATTATGAGCGCGTCATCGGTGATGGAGCAATTGGATGACACCAAATATGAGGTGACGCCCGTGTTCATAAGCCGCGCGGGAGCTTGGGCAATTCCGCTCGATCAGCTCAAAACATTTGATTGCGTGTTCCCGCTGTTGCATGGCCCAAATGGCGAGGATGGCAGCGTTCAGGGGCTGCTTACTGCGCTAGGTGTTCCGTTTGTCGGAGCGGGTGTAGCGGGTTCGGCGGTCGGCATGGACAAGGTCATCTTTAAGGACGTGATGCGCGCGCACGATCTTCCTTGCGTGCGGCACGTGGTGGTGCGCGCGGCAGAATGGAAGACGACACCGAATACGGTCACAGCCCGGGTGCTGGACAAACTGGGATTGCCCGTCTTTGTCAAGCCCGCCAATATGGGCAGCAGTGTGGGCATCACCAAGGTAAGCAGCGCCGACGACTTGGCGGCTGCCGTTGCAGAGGCGTTTAGGTGGGATCACAAGGTGCTGGTCGAGTGGGCAGTCCCAAATGCGCGCGAGCTTGAGGTCAGTGTGCTTGGCAACGACGAGAAGATCGCGAGCGCCGTGGGAGAAATCAAACCCAAGCGCGAGTTTTACACCTACGCCGCCAAATATCTCGACAAGGGCGCGGAAGCCAGCGAGCTGATTATCCCGGCGCCAATTCCAGACGCCCTAGTTGTTTTGATTCAGGAGACCGCAATCGAAGTCGCAATCCTGGCCGAGGCCCGGGGGATGGCCAGGGTTGACTTGCTCATGAACGGTGCGACCGGCGAAATCTATATCAACGAAATCAATACGATCCCGGGTTTTACCGAGATTTCCATGTATCCAAAGTTGTTTGCCGCCAGTGGTTTGGCGTATCCATCACTGTTGGACAAACTAATTGAATTAGCCTATGAGAGCGCAACGCCCCCGCAGAACTAACTCCCGCAATCGCTTTGATGTTGCCACGGCCTATGGACGCAGCCGTTTGGACGACGGTCCGCCCTTGATCAGCCGTCGCGCGCGGATCCAGCTGCTGGTGCTGCTGGGTCTGATCGCGGCGCTCTACTTTGGCTCCCGCTACTTGATGAGTGATCGCTTTGCCGTGCGCGAGGTCAACGTGCTTGGAAATGGCGGTGTCAGTGTCGGCCAGATACAGCAAGCGGCCGGGCTCACCGGTCAGCATGTGCTGATGCTCAACGTCAGCCCGAACATGCTTCAGGAAGCCGCCGATCGGGTGCGCACCGTGCCAGGTGTGGAAAAGTCGCAAATTAGCTGCATGGTGGATCCCGGCCCGGCGTGCACTATTGTTATTCAGCCCGCGCCACCGCTCGCGCTGTTTAAGGCATCCACCGGAAATATGTGGATTGATCGCGAGGGTCGCGTGCAACGCGCTTACGAAGATATGCCAGCAGCCATAACGTTGCAGGTGGAAGACCCAGCCAGCCAACTTGATTTTGGCGCGCAGTTGCCCAGATTTGCCGTGCGCGCACTAACCGAAATCGCGATGAACGCCGACGCTGCAAAATCCGAAATGATTTGGAGCAAGGAGGCGGGCATTACCTTACTTCAGGCACCCAGAAACCAGCGCGTGCGGCTGGGTGTGGCCGAGCGCGACGGGGCTATGGCCGCCAAGATCGCCCTGGCCGAGCAAATGCGAGCCGCCCTAGCGTCCAAGGGGAAATATCCCCGGATAATTGACGTTCGATTTTTGGAAGCACCGTTCTACGTAGAATGACATTACATGGCAGAAACGAAGACGATCAACGCGATTGACATTGGAAGCTCAAAGGTAGTTTCACTGGTCGCGCAGGATTTTGGCAACGGTGAGTTTTCAGTGTTGGGCGTGGGCGTGGTGCCATCACGCGGGATCAAGCGCGGTCAGATCGTCGACGTAAACGAGGCAGCGCGCGCCATTCGCGAGTCAATCAATCTGGCCGAACACACCAGCGCAACCAAGATCATGCGCGCGGTGGTGAGCCTGAGCGGGAGCCACGTGAACAGCCAGAACACACACGGTGCTGTTGCAATTGGCCGCGGAGAGCAGGGCGTGGTCCAGGACGACATCAACCGTAGTCTGGAGAGCGCCCAGGCCGTGCCGATCCCCAGCAACCGCGAGGTGCTGCACGTCATCCCACGCCACTTTAAAGTGGATGATCAAGGTGGAATTCGCAACCCGCTCGGCATGCTGGGATACCGGCTGGAAGCGCAGGCCAACCTGGTGACCGCTGCCATGACATCGGTTCAAAACACGGTAAAGACCGTGCAATTGGCCCAGGTTCCTATAGGTGTTAACGACTTGGTGCTGTCGCCACTGGCCAGCGCGGATGCGGTGCTGACCCCCACCGAAAAAGAAATGGGCGTCATGATCGTGGATTTGGGGAGCGGCACCACCGACATATCCGTGTTTCTGGAGGGTGCGCTGTGGCATACGACTGCACTGGACATCGGCGGAGATTTATTTACCAGCGATCTTGCCCTGGTGCTGCGTTTGCCCATGGAGGCCAGCGAAAAGCTCAAGGTGCAATATGGTCATTGCAATCCCGACACCCTGCCGGCCGATCACCCGGTGGTGAGCGCGTTGTATCCGGATGGTCAGCGGGTGAATGTTCAGCGCCGCGAAGTGGCAGAAATCCTCGAGGCGCGCGCCGACGAGCTATTCGTGCTGATCATGCAGAACCTGAAGCGCAGCGGGTTTGACAGCATCCTACCGGCGGGTGTGGTGATCACGGGCGGTGGCGCCCAGCTCGGCGGACTGCGCGAGGTGGCCGGTCGGGTGACAGGTCTGCCGGCGCGGATCGCACAGCCCGGCAAACTCCAGGGCATGGTTGACACCATACGCACGCCCGCATACTCGACCGCGGTTGGTTTGATTAGATGGGGCATGCAGGAGAACGCCGCCCGCCCGATCAAGCACCGCCGGCCCAGTATTCGCCTGGATGGCTTCGGCCGGTTTCTCCGTCAGATGCTCCCCTAGCTCAGGCCTCGCCAGGTGCGCGTTTGAGCGAAGCGCCCTGAATGACATGCTCAACGCCAAGACTCAGCAGCAGAACGGCGCCGCCCAGCAAGTCGTTCCCGCCGCGCACAAACACCAACCACAACGTGCCACCTGCTATCTCCATAAGGGAGAAGAACATGGTATTGGGGTTGGTAAAGAACGTGCCCAGCGGCTTCTTTTTGACAATGGCCATTTCGATGCTGTGCAGCCCGTGGATCATGACTGCAAGCGCTGCCAGACCGGCGAGGATGCCCACGCCATCGGCAACGCGAAGCCACACCGCCCAAATGATGATCTCGATGATGGTCATCACCACCACCGCGGTAATGATTTGTCCGGTGGATGATCCGGCGATGGACCCCGGATCATCCGCGCCATTCACATACTTTAACCACAAGATCACCGCGCTGCGCTCAACCAGAAACCCAATCCACAGTAACAACTGACCTATCCAGAACTGTCCTGAATCTTGGAACCGCAGCCAGAACGAGAGTGCGACAAATTCGCCGATCGTAGCGATGAGAAACGGCAGAATATCGGTTTTGAAATCAAGTGGTTTTGCTGGCATGGTTCGGGTTTCCTGTCCTAGATGGTTTCGCTCACGTGGTTTGTTGACGGCCCTTTGTTCAATGGCGCCAACCTAAAGTGTGCTGGTCAGATATTGCAGGGCCAGCAGACCGGGCATAAAAAAATAGGCGCCACCGCGCACACGCGTAAACCGCGGTACGTTTGCGATACGTTGGCGGACGGGGTCGGCTTGGATCGTAAACATGTTCTGGGCCGCGCCCACCGCGACGCCGGCGACTGCGTCAACCTCGTCGTATAGCGTTTCAAATTTTGGATTGTTGCACCAGGTGTGTTGCACAAATTCAAACTGACGCTGGATATTTGCGTTTAGGCAGATGAAATACAGCCCGCGTTCCTGAGCGGCCGTGGTTGTGTCAAGTCCGGCGATGATGTCAACCGGGTTCAAGGTGGTTGCAACTGGCTGACCATAGCTGCGACCGCGCCGCAAAATGCGGTGACGGTTTGTGATTTGCCGCGCGAGCAGCTCATCGGTGTCTTCCAATTGGTCGCGCGGGTTTGACCGCCGAATATGTGCGCCAATTGGGCAACCCTTTCCTTCGGGGTCATCGTGCAGATAGCTAAACGCGTTGAGATCAGTCGGCTGCGATCCATTCGGCACGGGCGACCCCGCCAACGGCACACCGTTGGGCATCCGGCCAACCATCTTGGCCGCACAGTGAATGGCTGCCTCCACGTCGTTTGGGTTTTCTGTTGCACCGGGGTGGTTTTGCAGCGAAAATTTCCAAAACTCGGACACGCGCTGTTCCAACTGGCGAAACACCACGTACGTGCCGTTCCGGCCAAAGTCCTGCTCGGTCGTTCGGCGGGCATGGGTGGGCAGCCGGGCCGTTTTGCCGCGCGTTGCGTGACCGCTGGGTGAATCTGGAAAGCGGTCATATGCGTTCTTGTATCCAAGAATAAACTCACCGGCGGGCACCTCGTTTGGATTCACATTCGCTGGATCCGGCGTGGTTCGGCTTGCGGGATTGGCAGTCGGCGTCACCGGCGAAAGGGCGCGATCACCAGGCGCCACGTTGAACCCAGGGCGCAACTCCGGTTGAGAAATCCCATCGCGAAACCCAAAGTGTTCCTTCCGTTCAGTCAGGTGCGTGGTTTCAAGTTGATGAACCACACTCACGCCAAACGCGGGAAATTGGTCTGCCAGTTCCTGCGATTGCTTCTCCAAAAGCTGATCCGTTGCCGCATAAAGGAAGAGCGCCGCATGAATCTCACCGGTCTTTGGCGTGCCCCAAACCCAGTTGTCCGGGCTGCTCTCACCCGTGTCTCCAAGGATGATCTGCCGATGCGGCGCGGTCATGCCTTCAATCAGCTCGGCGGGAAAGTTGTCCAGCATCTGACCATCAAGGCCAAGCATCTGCAGGCCCTGAAACGTAAAGGCCAGGTTTAGTGCGGTGTCAAACGGGATGGCCCTGGCCGATGCCGTCACGACCGACGTGGCCAGAGTTATATGCGGAATAACCGTGCGCAGCCAACCCAGACCCGAGCCGGCATTTGCAAACGCGACAAAGATAAAGCGAGATTGGGGGAGACGGCCATATCCGCTTGCCAATATCGCTTGGGTATCCTCGGGTTCGAGTTCGGTGTTTGCCATCGTTAGGGTGGTTCGGAATTAAAGTTTGTTAAGCCAGGCGCGCGTGGCGGCGTCGTCCATTAAACCGAACAGACCGCGGTGGATGTCGCGATTGTTTAGCACATTTTTGACCGTCAGATCCTTATAGGCCGCATACCAGACCTGGGTTTCAATCTGGCTGACGCGGGCCACGCGCTTAAAGGGTTGTTCATCACGCGCACCATCGCCGACCAGTCCGGTGCTGGGTGGAAACCCAACCGTGTTGCTCCAAACCGCAGTCAACCCGGATGCCGCCTTGTCGACAAAATCTCCGAGATAGCGCTCCCAGCTGCCGGTGTAATTGCTTTCAAAGAACAGCCGACGCCCATTGTCGACCATGATCCAGCGCGCAAAGTGTATGGTCGGTATGTCTGACAGCCGACCCTGGCTGTTCGGGTCAAAGGCAATAAAGTAGCGCGCCACAAAATTGATCGCCGTAAGCACCGTCCAAAGTGTGAGCCGGCGGAAAACACCGGGCTTGACCACGCTGAGGCTCGAAAACTGGTTGTTAAGCGACAGATCCTCAAGCTCGGCCAGATGTTTGATCCGTAGATTGATGTCCAACTTCTTGTCATTCGGACCGCTGCCGAGAATGGGGTCATGCGCGCGATCATCAGCTTCGTGGCGGTGCAGGAGCACCACCCAGGCGCCGATCGCCACAACCAACGCTCCGACAAGCACCATTAACAGCATCGGCCAGCCCACCACCTGTGCGATCAACGCGATAATGACCAGGGCAAGTAGCACCCGCAGAATAACCGGAAGCGCATCCAAAAGTCGAGCGAGAAGGCCATCTGGAGCATCCGGCTGCGCCGCCCAACCCAATGCATCGGCCCTAGATTTGACAATCTCTTGGATTGCGGCCCGTATTTTTTGCGCGGGCTGGTTTCGCAACGTCATACCGCCTTCGCTATCAATGAACGTCTCGAGCGATTCACGCAACGCGCTTTCATCCCGCAATTGAGACACGCTGCGGCCGTGTACACCTACATAAAACGTATTTGGCCGGGTGCGATTGTTCGTGAGGAAAACCCGAAGTTCTTCGGGCGAGGGAGCGTCCTGGCAGCCCACACAATGACCAAGAACCGCACTCAGCGCGCCGCTGCATTTCGTGACCAACAGTTCCAGATGACGGTCAAACGGCGGGTCATAACACGTGGAGAAAATCAGGCTCTTGTGAAACACCGACCCATCCGGGCCCGTGCCGGCGGGTAGCACGACGAAGCGGCAAAAGTGCAGGGCATCGACCGCGGCAAATGGCGATGCAGTTGGGTCGCCAACCAGGTTGGCGAGATTGGCAAGCGCGCAATCCAACGCCGTGTCATGCCCCGGCTTTACCGGCACCACAATCATGAACGCTTCCTGATGAACCATTGCTTTAGTGAGATTATGGCAAAAATTGCGCCAAATGCAATAGTATTTCTGTCTCATGTTTGGGACCGCATTGGAGATTCTCCAATTGGCTCGGGCCCCTCATGCTAAAATTGCCTAATTAAGCGGCCCCATCGTCTAGAGGCCTAGGACGAAGCCCTCTCAAGGCTTAAACACGGGTTCGAATCCCGTTGGGGTCATAAAAAAGGCAACCCCCGGCA
>JANXLU010000003.1 GCA_025354985.1 Chloroflexota bacterium | reverse complement strand
CCGCCGCCAACCCTCACAGGGCTCCAAGCCCTGTGAGGGTTTCGCAGATACTGTGCGTGGATCTCACGAGCCCGGTCGGACTATGTGAGCGGTTAGCGTGCAAACCGTTGGCGCGGAGTGTGCTGCGCTGCATTCCTGGGCCGGCGGACGCCGCCGCCAACCCTCACACGTCGCCGCCAACCCTCACATATCGCTGCTAACCCTCACATATCGCTGCTAACCCTCACAGGGCTCCAAGCCCTGTGAGGGTTTCGTACGTACTGTGCGTGTGTCTCACGTGCCCGGTGGGACTGTGTGAGTGGTTAGGGTGCAAACCATTGGCGCGGAGTGTGCTGTGCTGCATTCCTCGGCCGGCGGAAGCCGCTGCTAACCCTCACAGGGCTTGGAGCCCTGTGAGGGTTTCGTACGTACTGTGAGGGTATCTCACGTGCCCGGTGGGACTGTGTGAGCGGTTAGGGTGCAAACCGTTGGCGCGAATTGTGCTGCGCAGCATTCCTCGGCCGGCGGAGGCCGCCGCCAACCCTCACACGTCGCCGCCAACCCTCACATATCGCTGCTAACCCTCACAGGGCTTGGAGCCCTGTGAGGGTTTCGCACGTACTGTGAGGGTTTCGCACGTACTGTGAGGGTTTCGCACGTACTGTGAGGGTTTCGCACGTACTGTGAGGGTTTCGTACGTACTGTGAGGGTTTCGTACGTACTGTGCGTGTCTCGCACGCATTGCGCGGCTGCGTTTCGTGCCGATTGCAACAACGTGTATTCGTCACAGATCGGCCAGACCGTGCGTGCCCAGAGCGATCATGTGGTTGCAGTGGGCGCGGTTGCTGGCGTCAAGGTCTTCATCAAACACCAGGAAGGTCGGCAGCGACACTGCGAAGTAGTCCATCTGCACGCGGTCATCCATATGCGCCCGCCCATAGTCGATCAGCTTCTGAAAGATCGCGCGCGCGGCGGCGTGGTTGCCCAGCCTGGCATGGGCGAGGCCCTGGTAGTAGATCATCTCGGGTGGCTGATCGTTGTAGAACACCGCCGAGGTGGGCTCGCCCACGCCGGTGGTGGCGCGCTCAAAGCTGGCCCGCGCGGCATCCTCAGCGCCCGCGGCTGCGTTGGCCAGACCGAGCGTGTAATAAATATCGTTGTCGCGCGCGCTGGGCAGCTTGCCTTCTCCCAGGTTGAGTGGCAGCGTCTGCGCGCGCAGCGCACATGCGATGGCGGCCTGGTTGTCGCCCGCGATGATAAAGGCACGAGCCTGACCGAGCAGCGCGGCCACGTATTGCGCGGTGGTCTTGCCTTCGCCGCCCTCCCACGGGTGAAACGTGCGCCCAAGCAGACGCGCCCGCGCCGCATCGTGCCGCCCAAGTGTGTTTTGCAGGGTGATGTGTTCGATAGACAAATCATCCCGGCGGTCAACCAGTTCCAGGTGGCGCTCCAATCCGGCCAGTCGCTCGGCGGGTGGCACGCCGAGCCGCGCGCGCAGCTGATCAAGCTCAAACAGCACGCGTGCATCGTCAGGGTTGGCGGCAAACGCGCGCTCATATGCCTCGCGGGCGCGCGGGGCGTCGCCCAGCTTGTTTACGTAGGCCAAACCCAGGTTGCGCCAGGCGGTGGCGAAGCCCGGATCAAGCGCGGCCGCGCGCTCCCATAGCGCGATGGCCTCGGTGTGACGGCGGTGGGCGTAGAAGAAATTGCCGAGGTAGTAGGGCGAGCGGGCATCCGTGGGGTTGGCACGTTGCGCGGCCTCCAGGATGGGCACGAGCTCCAGCATGTTTGGGAAACAATAGTCGGGTGGGAGCACAGCAGCCGACTGCCAGGCCGCCAGCGCAGCAGCGTCATCACCCGCCTGCTGCAGCGCGTAGCCCGTGGCATAGCGCAGAAGCGGATCCATGCCCGACGCAGGCTGGCCCGGTGCAGCGCGCAAGACCGCGAGCGCATCGGCATGCAGGCCGGCGTTCAGATAATCCAGGGCGAGCTCAAGGTGGGTGTTCGCGCTGGGGCGGATGGCGCCGGCAAATTCCCGGCCGCCGGTCATTTGGGCGGATTCCCACAGCGCCGCCGGGTCCATCGGGTCGCAGTCCAGGGCCAGCGCCACCTCGGCGCGGGCGCGATCCGCATGCCCCAACTGACGAAGCAGCGCGATCTTGAGCGCGCGCGCCTTGTGATGATTCCAGTTCTTGACCAGCGCGCGCCCCGCCAGGTCAAGCGCCTCGTCCAGCCGACCGGCGCGAGACGCCAGCCGGGCCAGCTCGAAGGTTGCCGGGCTCTGCCAGGCGTCGTTCCAGACGGCCTTGTAAAAAGCATCAAAGGCCTCGGCGTAGCGCGCCTGAAACCGCAGGGCCAGCCCGAGGTTGTAAGACGCCTCGCCATCATATGGGTTTGGGTTGCGCGCGGTCAGGCGCTTGAGCGCGGCGCGGAAATACGGCTCGGCCCGCGCAAACATGCCACGGCGCAATAGCAACAAACCCAGCGCATTGTTGCAGCGGCTGTCCAGCGGATCACGCCGCAGCGCCTCTTCGTAGTAGGGCTCGGGCGCGAACGTGGCGTGGCGGTATTGCTCAAGGTGCAGCCCATTGATAAACAGCTCATCGGCCGAGGCGATGTCGGCGGGTGCGCGGGCCGGTGTGGCGGGTGCGGGTGGCGCGTCGGTGCTGGGCGGTGCCGGCTGGAAGGCGAGCAACGCGCGACCGGTGACCGCGTCCACCACGCTCAGACGCACCGATGTTTCGACTGTGCCGGCGGGCAGCGGCATCTCACCAACCTCGGCAGTGGCTGGTGACAGCGCAACCGTGCGGCGCAGCAGCTCGGCGCCATCCACCGTCAGGATGATGCGCACGGTGCGTGGCTGGGTGACATATACGCCATAGCGGGCGCTGCCATCCACAAACTCAAGATTAATCACCGCATCCGTGCTGGCGTTGCGCGCGCCGCCGATGTGCTTGTAGGGCATGAAGAACTGCGTAAATCGTTTCTCCTCGCCCGGTTGCAGCCATGAGAAATCGGGCTGGTTGTCGGTAAACGCACCGCACATCAGCTCGATATACGGGCCGTCCTCATCGGTCAGCTGGCGATCCCAGGCCTGGCCAAACCCGGCGTAGCCCCAGGTCCACTGCTTCTTGCCGGGCACCAGATGGTGGTTTGCCACGTGCATCATGCCCGCGCGCTTGCCGTGATCATAGTCCCCCACAAAATCAAAATCGGAATGGTGGGCCATATATGAGGTGGGCACCGGGATGTTTTTGTAGCGTGAGATGTCGGTGCCGGGTGCGTAATCCACCTTGTAATAGGTGCCGGTGGCGATGGGGAAGGTGCTGACGTCGCGCTTGCCGTGATCCATCACCGCGTGCACATCGGGCGGAAAGATCGACTGGTAGTCATCATTTACGTGCACCGCCGGATTCGCCCACCACAAGAAGGTCTGCGGCTCACTTGTGCGGTTGTAGAGCTGCACATCGATCTGCAAAACCGCGCGATCCGGGTGGAGCGTGAACGCGTGCATGCCCTTGGTGCGAAACATCCGCTCGATCTCGCTGCACAACACCGTGACACTGCCATCCGCGTTCTGATCGATGCGCCAGTCGACCGGCTCAAACGTGGACGGGCGGTGATGCTGCGGCCAGTTGAACTCGATGCCACCCGAGATCCACGGCCCGGCCAGGCCGACCAGCGCGGGCTTTATCACGCGGTTGTAATAGATAAAGTGATAGTCGTTGGTCTTGTCCAGGGCCATCTGCACCCGCCCGCCCAGCTCGGGCAGGAGCATGATCTTCAACCATTGGTTTTCCATAAACACCGCGGTGTAGGTTTGGTCGTGCTTGTCATCGCTCACGCGGTCGATGACGGGGTGGGGGTAGACCACGCCGCTGCTGCCCTGATAGATGCGCTTCTCAAGGAACATCGGGTTCTTGTCGGGCGCGCCGACGCCGTAGGTGGGGATGATCACGCTCTCGGCCCAGGCGCGGGCGGGGGATGTGGCTGGTGTTTCCGTCATGGGTGTGTGGGCGGGATTGTAATTGGGCGAACGCACGACACGCAACGGTGTGTTGGTTATATTCTTGCAAAGAAATGTAAAGCTATCTTGACGTAGCATCGGAAATCGGCTATCGTCACATCAAACTCAACATGCAAACCCATAAGATTCCGATACGCGACGACAACCCGGCGGTTTATCTTGAAACGTATTTGCTGTATCAATCGCAAGAGTTTCAATCTGACAAGAAGCGTCCAGCCGTGATTGTTTGTCCAGGCGGGGCGTATTTGTTTACCTCAGACCGCGAGGCAGAGCCGATTGCGATGCGGTTTTTGGCACAAGGGTTTCACGCTTTTGTGCTGCGCTACTCTGTGCGCGAGCGATTCCCGCGGCCGATGTTGGACATTGCCAAAGCCATCGCCATTGTGCGCGAACATGCAGAGGAATGGCATCTCGACCCGGATCAAATCGCGGTGTGTGGCTTTTCGGCGGGTGGACATCTGGCCGCCTCGATTGGCGTCATGTGGGACAAGCCGATGATCTACGAGCCCCTTGGCCTGCGTCCGGAGCAAATCAAGCCGAACGCGCTGGTGTTGGGTTACCCGCTCATAGACTTTGAATTGGAACCCACTATGCCGCGGCAAGTCTCACCTGAACTGGAACCGATGTCGCTTGACGAAGCGGTGCCGCTGTTTACATTCGGTGAGCGCAAGCCGCCGGCCGAGCTCGTGGATCAATATCGCGCTAATTTGCATGTGACGGCAAATACCCCACCGACTTTTATCTGGCACACCGCCGATGACCCGCTGGTGGCAGCCCGCAACGCCTTGCGCTTCGCCCTGGCGCTCGCAGCACAGAAAGTGCCCTACGAGCTACACATCTTCGATCATGGTGTGCATGGTCTGGCGTTGGCCGACGAGGTCACCGATGTGGAAGGCGGATTCATCAATCGTCAAAGCCAGGTTTGGATGGAGTTGGCAGTACAGTGGTTGCGACGATTAAAGCAATAGAGATCGTGCCACCTGCAGCTAAAAGCCGATGGCCTTTCATCAGCGTCCTGGTGCGCGCGAAGCATCATGCCGCGCAGCGGAAATGTTATGGCTCGGCGCGTGATTCCTCGCGCCACATGATTTGCGTCGGGCCTGGCGCGTGCATTGGCCCAGGGCATCACAAAACAGGTGCTACGCTTGTAACATGCCATCAGA
>JANXLU010000080.1 GCA_025354985.1 Chloroflexota bacterium | reverse complement strand
CAGACCGGTAACCCATCAAACCCGTCCCCGCGCTTCGCCCGGAACGCCAGACCCCGCGGCGCTGCTCGTACCTGTTTGAAAACGCGATTGCCGCGCAGGCGTTCTGGTTGAGCCGTACGAATATATACTTTAGTCATGGATAACACGACACAAAACACCATTCACGTGGTCGAGCACTTAAACGAGGTCTTCAACCGTCACGATGTCGATGCCGTTATGGCGGCGATGACCCATGATGTTGTGTTTGAGAACACATCACCATTTCCGGATGGCACGCGCATCACCGGTCAGGCCGCGGTGCGGGCGTTTTTGGTCGATTTTTTTGCCGGGGCGCCGCACGCGCACTTTAGCACCGAGGAGCTGTTTGCCGTGGATGATCGCTGTGTCGTGCGCGGGCGCTATGACTGGGGCGCGCCTGGTGGTGAACCCGGACACATCCGTGGCGTGACCGTATTCCGCGTGCGTGACGGCAAAGTCGCAGAGGAGTTTGCCTACGTCAAAGGGTAACCCGGTCCGTGCGTCGGTGCCAATCGTTGCAGGGCGCACGGACCCGTGAGGATTGGCCGCGATTACGGGCGCATCGGCATGGGCATGCCGAGCTCGGCAGGCTCGGTGCGGGCGGCCTCGAGGATTTTGTCCGCGACCGCGGTCACGCTGTCTGGCACCATTCCTGAGCCCGGAGGTCGCCCACCTACAGGGTTCGCGGATCGCAGTCCGTTTTTGCCAAAGTCCGTCGCGGTCAGCCCGGGATAGAACACGATCACCCGGATGTTGTCGGGTGCCAGTTCACCGCGTGCCGTAAATGACAATCCATTCAGGGCGTACTTGGTTGAGGCATACGCACCGATACCGGGGATCGCCATCTTGCTTACGTTCGAACTAATGTTGATGATCACGCCACCCTCCGGCTGTGCCTTCATCACGGGAACCACGGCCTGCATTGCATACAGCGGCCCAAACAGATTCAGTTCGATGATCCTGCGGTAGTGCTCGGGATCGACCGTGGCGACCGGGCCAATGGCCGATTGGCCGGCGTTGTTGATCAAAATGTCCACCCGGCCGAATTTGGTGTGGGCGGCAGCGATCAGCGCATAGACTTGGTCCCGGTTGATCATGTCGGTGGGCACGACCAGCGATTCGCCCGGGAGGCTCCGCGCAACCGCGTGCAGCTTTTCCGCCGAACGCGCAGCCAGTAGCACCTTTGCCCCGGCCGCTGAGAATGCGCGTGCAGTGGCCTCGCCGATGCCCATCGAGGCGCCGGTCACAATTACGATTTTGTCTTTAAGTTCCATAGAATTTGTTTTCTTGCCTGATCGCTTCGACATGCAACCCCGTCGCCCTGTTTGCTCGGACGGTTCCTGCATGGCTTCGTCGGTCATGGCAGGACCATTTTAGTGGACCCGGGGCCGCCGCCTCCGCCAGGTTGGCGCATATCACCGACACAGGCAGCAGATGGTTACGCTGTTGCTGGATGGGTGGAAGTTTGGGGCGCGGGCTGGTTGAAGTGCATTCAACGGCAGATCCCGGCGCGCTGCCTGAGCGGAGCCGAAGGGCGAAGGAAGGCTGGTAAGCGGGTCGACGTGCCCTCAACCAGCGAGACGTAGCTGCCTGCTGACTGGTCCTGCAATTTGTATCAGGGTCGCGTCGGCGGTCGCTTCCGCGGTCGCTGAGCGGAGCCGAAGCGACCGCCGAAGCGCCAAGCTCCAGTAGGCCGGTCCTAAACATGGCCGCTGGGCTCGTACGTGTTTGAAACACGATTGCCGCGCAGGCGTTCTGGTTGAGCGGTGCGGCTATAGAATTTAATCATGGATAACACGACGCAAAACACCGTTCGCGTGATCGAGCATTTCAACGAGGTTTTCAACCGTCACGATGTCGATGCCGTAATGGCGGCGATGACGCATGATGTTGTGTTTGAGAACACATCACCATTTCCGGATGGCACGCGCATCACCGGTCAGACCGCCGTGAGGGCGTTTTGGGTCGATTTATTTGCCGGGGCGCCGCATGCACGATTTACCACCGAG
>JANXLU010000044.1 GCA_025354985.1 Chloroflexota bacterium | reverse complement strand
CCAACGCCGGGCAACTTGTTGAATATCGTTGACATCAACCCGGCCATTGCCGTTGATGTCAAGGCGCGCGTCACCCGTCGCAAGGTTCCAACGTCCCGCGATGTACTGCACATCTTCAATTCTGATTTGCCCGTCACCACTTGGCGGCGGCAAATAGTCGCCGAGACAACCGGGCACGGGTGTTCCAGTCGCCGTGGCGGTCGGAGTTGGCGTGCGGGTTGGGCGGGCGCTTTCTCCGCGCGCATGTGCTGGGCAGCGTGAGTTGGGCGGCGCCCAGCGCCGTCAATGCGGTCATTGGCGTGCTGGTTGTTGCGCTGGGTGTTTGGCTGGTGGGCGCGGGCACACTCACGCTGGGTGCGGTGCTGGCGCTGCTCCGTTACACCGAGGTGCTATCGCGCCCATGGTTTGCGCTGGGCAGGCAGATTCGCGAGCTGCTCGAAGCAGCGTCATCGGCCATCCGCCTCAGCGACCTGGCCGCATTGCGCGCGGGCATCGCCGATTCGGGCACGCTGCAACTGTCATTTGGCGCTTTGGATGTGCCGCTGGATCACGTCAACTTTGGCTATGCCGATGGTCAGGATGCGGTGCTTCACGACATCTCCTTCTCGCTCAAGCCCGGTCGCGTGCTTGGTTTGCTCGGGCGCACCGGCAGCGGCAAGACCACCCTCACCAAGCTTCTGGCGCGCCTGCATGAGCATGGCGGGGGCGCCATCACCCTGGCGGGTTTGCCGGTGGCATTGGTGCGGTTGGCGAGCCTGCGCGAGCGCATGACGCTGATCACGCAGGATGTGCGGGTCTTCTCAGCCACCGTGCGCGAAAATGTGACCCTGTTTGCTGAAGATGTGCCGGATGATCGCATCTGGCATGCGCTCGATCTGGTGGGTCTGAAGGAATGGGCGCAAATATTACCCCGCATGCTGGACACTCAGTTGATGGGTGGCGGGAGCGGGCTTTCTGCGGGTGAGGCGCAGTTGCTGGCGCTGGCGCGCGCCTTCATGCGCGATCCGGGTCTTGTCATCATGGATGAAGCCTCGTCGCGGCTTGATCCGGCAACCGAACAACAGCTCGAACGCGCCATTGACCGGCTGTCAATTGTCAACGAGTGCCTCGCAGCGCCTAACGGTTTGCGTTACTGGTTGGCGGGTGGGATTTACTTCGCCAACGAAAACTAGAAAATTGCGTAACTTTACTTTAGAACGCGCACGCTACCCGCCAATCCAGTGCACGCTTTGTTAGGCAACCTGCCCGTTTACCAAAACGATCGCAGAAAAAAATACACCGCCATCAACACACCAAAGTTTTACACAGAACTTAATCTTTAGCAATGATTAAAAATAGGACTTGCTAAAACGCCGATTAATTGAACACGATATTTAATTTAACCGATTTGAATTCAAACGCCAAAAGAGCCAATGACTAACCCGCAAATAATTCCGCCAATTATTCCAAGCCCCATTATTGGTATCCATGCTTTTGTGATTATTGCGTCAGGTAAACTTAGGAGTAACCCAAATAACAACCCGCTTATCCATGTTGGAAAAGGTAGATTAGTTGCGCCAATTACAAAGCCAATACCAAACCGACTAACAAATGCACCCGCCATTGCCGCTTTCTTATCTTTAAATGTGAGAGGTATCATCGTTGCAACTGAAATTGCTCCGAAAACAATGCCGCAAATAATACCGAGAATAATTTTGGACATGAGATACTCCTTCGGGTGTGAAATGTTACAACAGGTTTTACCAACTTATAAAAACGAATTGTGTTTTCAAACACGAAACCCGAATTTGAATTTCAAAAAGAGACGACACAATTTTGCAAGACGGGTTGCCTAACGCTCCGATTCAGCGGCGGGCCGCACAGCGGACCGTCCGCTGCAACCGGCTGTTAGGCTGCACCCGCGACAGAACGCGAGAAAATAACCTTCGAATCACCTTCGGCATAAAAGTCCGGGATACGCCCACGCTCTTCGTATCCGAACTTGAGATAGAACTTCCGTGCTCGCGCCAAGGGTGCCTGATCGCTGGTCTCAATAACAATGACACGCGCACCTGACGCCGCAGCTGCTTGCTCAACGTGAGAAAGAATTGCCTGGCCGACACCCTCGCCATGATGACTTGGACTTACGCCGATCCACCACACATTCCATATTTTTTCTGCATACGGGTCTGGCGCAAAGTACGACCAACCAACTGCTGGGCCGTCGTGTGACTCACGACACGCAACCGCAGCGTGGCCTACGGGCAGCTCGCCCGCAGCCAAAGAATCCAAGACGCCACCCAAGAGTCCTTCCGCATCCGCGGGGGTGAATAGTCCTGTGCTCACGGCCAAGCTGAGCAACGCCTGCCTCTCACGTTCTTGAATGGGTTCGATGATCACTGGCTTTCCCGTGTTGTGAATGCAGCCTAACAATTTTTATACCGCATCTGCGGCGTATACGCACAAGGGCACTGTTAACACCCCACTCAGTGCAGACCCAGCCCGCGCCATGCCGCCGCCCAAGCACGATATCCGCAAAGCAGTCAGCACCTCACCTCTCCTGAACGAGGTCCGCACCCGCCTTCGCCTTAAGCGCTACGGGCTTGGCACTGAACGCAGCGACTTGCACTACATCGTGGATTTTATCCACTTCTGCAAAGAGCGCAATGGCGGCGCGTTCATCCACCCAGACCGGCTTGGCCCGCACGACATCCGCGCCTACCTCTCGCACCTCGCGCAAGACCGGCATGTCGCCGCATCTACGCAGAACATCGCCTTGTCGGCCATCCTTTTCCTGTATCGGCAGGTTCTGGAACGCGAAGTGCCCAACATCGACAAGATCGCGTGGTCAAAGCGAGATCGGCGCATCCCAACGGTTCTGAGTGCCACGGAAACAAAGGCCCTCCTCGAAGCGCTACAGAAGACGCCCTACCACTTACTGGCATCACTGCTCTACGGAACGGGAATGCGCATGATGGAGGGCTTGCGCTTACGGGTGAAGGACGCTGACTTCGACTTCAAAACGATCACGGTCCGAGATACCAAAGGCGACGAGGATCGCGTGACCATGCTGCCGCTTTCCCTCGTGCAGCCCCTGCACTTGCAGATCGCACGGGTCAACGCCTTTCACGATCAGGATCTGGCGGAGGGGTTCGGCCAAGTTGAAATGCCCGACGCATTGGCGAGGAAATATCCGAATCATAAAAAGTCGCTGGCGTGGCAGTTTGTTTTCTGCGGAAACATGCGCTCCAGCGACCCCCGCACTGGCGCGGAACGCCGCCATCATCTGCACCCTTCATCGTTCCAGCGGGCGGTGGGCGCGGCGATCACGCAAGCCCGAATCGACAAGCATGCCAGCGTGCACACGCTGCGCCACAGCTTTGCCACCCACTTGCTGGAGCGCGGCACCGATATTCGCACGGTGCAGGAACTGCTGGGTCACAAGGACATCAGAACCACTCAGGTCTACACGCATGTCTTGAAGAAAGGTGGCAATGCCGTTCGCAGCCCTTTGGATGGTTAGCCGGCAGATTGGCAGCTGATACCCCGCTTGCCGTCTCGCACCGCGCGCCAGCCACGAGAGCGCGCCAGCCACGAGAGCGCCGTGATCTGCATAAACGTGCCGATCTGCGAGATGCTCTGACCGAGCATATGGGTGCGAAAGTTCGAGTTCTTCAGTGTGGAGAGCATGGCGCCGAGCGTCCCATTTAATGATTAGAGCAGGCGTCATGGGTGGCCGGGGCAGTGCCTCCGGCCACCCATCTTGAAAGGATTATTGGATGGCCAGCGCCAGCACCGATTTGGCGGGCTGGGTAAATGCCAGCATGCCGTCATTGATCGAAGCCCCGGAAAACGGTTGCGGCGCCACGGCATCCGGCGCATCAAATGTATTGTGCGTCTGCATGGCATCGGCGGTCAACACACGGCCGCTCACAATCCTTGCATCCAAACCGCGCAGCGCGCAGCGAACAGGGGCCACGGTTCGGCCTGGCCATTGGCGCGGCGCAATTCAGTTATCGGGCTGATGTTGCCACTGGTGAGGTATTCAACCCACTGCTGCATCTCCTGCACCGTTCCGCTCCCCGGGGTTGCCGCAGATGTAGGGTTCGCAGCCGAGTTGCACGCACAAATCCATGAATTCATGCGTGCCAAACCCGTTGTCCTCCGTCACACCGCCCCAGTGGGTGTTGATCATCGAGGGGCGTTTGTCGTGCGAGCCAATGCCATCCAGTGATACTCGTCTGCAAAGCAACCGCCCGGCCAGCGCAGGTTGGGTATCCCCACACCGCGCAACGCCCGCACCACATCATTGCGAATGCCGCGAGTATTCGGAATCGGCGAATGCTCTCCCACCCAAATGCCGCCATAAATGCGTCGCCCAAGATGCTCGGCAAAATGCCCGTAGATATGCCGGCTGATCGTCCCCGCGTCGATATCGGCGTTGATGGTGATTTGATTCGTGGGGTCATTATCTTTGAATGCAACGCGGCACGCGATGCAATTGCCCGGCGCAAAAACATACGGCGGGTCACAACGAGGCGCATGCCGTCCGTGGGATATGGGGCTTGCGTTCCATTGCGCGTTTAGCAATTGCGCATGACAGACGCGCGTTTTGGCGGATGTGACTACAGCGGCAGAGCCGGAAGCACTGCACAGGTTTCTGATTTCAGCCAAGAATCTGTTGACAGCTTGGATAGCTGGGATATACTGTTTGCGTAAGTGATCTCTGATCGCTTCGTGAAAAAGCATGTGATAGCCACCCAACTCTTATGATTACATCACCCCGCCAACCGAGAAGTTCAGGCAAGTTGTCCATCAGCAGCGTCATGATTGCTGTTAGCGCGCTGCTGGCAGCCTGCGCGTCACCGACGCCACAGATTGTTGAGAAGATCGTCGAAAAGCAGGTGCAGGTCACCCAGCAGGTGGTGGTCACCAAGGAAGTGATCAAAGAGGTCGAGAAGAGCGTTAATGTTGTTGTCACGGCCACGCCCGCGCCAGTGAAGGCGGCGGAGAAGTTCGATCTGCGGATTGGCAACGTATGCGGTGACTTCTCTGCGCCCGCCTACAACCTGATGCTGGCTGGTTTCGCGTCATCACATCCAAATGTCACGGTCAAGAAGGAATGCATCACCGGTGACTATGCCGCGCAGATATATACCCTTGCCGCAGCCGGAAATCTGCCGGATGTGTTCTTTGGCGCAGACTTGTTCACCGTCCCATTTGTTGCCGCCAAAACCGTGCAAGATATGCGCCCCTTCGCCAAGAAGGAAGGCAACCCGGTGTTTGACGACATCTTCCCAAATATCATGGCTCTGGGACAGGTGCCGGGCGATGACAGCGTATACATGGTACCGTCATCCCTGGACACCGTGCAGATGTATTACAACGTCGATCTGTTCACCAAGTCTGGCGTCGATCTGCCCAAGGATGACTGGACCTGGGATCAATGGATAACGGCGTGCAAGACCATCATTGCCAAGAATCCAGGGATCTACTGTGTGAACCCGGGTCTATGGTGGGCCACTTGGGTGCCTTGGATTGTTGGGTATGGTGGAGACGTGCTGAGCCCAGACGGACGGAAATCCACCTTGGCGTCGGCCGAGTCTATTGCGGGTCTGACGGCCTTTGGTGAACTCTGGACCAAGCATAAGATTGCGGTGCCACCCGGCACAACCGAAGGCGGCGACGCGCTCTTCCTTGCTCAAAAGTCAGTGACACTCTTTCACATCCCGGTTTTCATGAAGGCATTTAGAGAGAAAGCCACGTTCAAGTGGGATGTGGCGCTCATGGCTGCCCAGCCCAAGAAGCAGGTGACCGGAATGGGCACCTTTGGCTATTCCATCTCGGCACAGAGCAAGCATCCGCAGGAGGCCTGGGACTTCGTCAAGTCACTGGTCTCACCCGCAGGACAGCGCATTCAGTTGACGGGATACACCGCCATGCCCCTGTTGAAGTCGATGGCGAACGACCCGGGATTTTCCGAACTAACCGCACCACCCGCGAACTTCAAGGCCTTTGTCAAGGGCGGCGAAATCGGGATCTTTCCACGGCGCGATTTCCCCGCCAAGTGCGGCAGCATGTATGCCGGTCTGGTGAACCAGACCCACAACGCAATGCTTGAAGCCATTCAGCGCGGCACTGGAACCGCATCAGAAGAGGCCAAGAAGGCCGATTCAATCATCCAAAAGTGTCTCGACGAAAACGCTAAATAGGCAGGCACCAGCCTAAAATCCGGATTGATTCAAAGGCGCGCATTACCCTGTCGATGTTTGACAGGCATGTGCGCTTTTGTGATTTATCCGCCGCATGCAATGGACGGAGCTGATCGTGCATGAGTGATTGGAAAATAGAATAGGGAGGGCAAGTTCCAAATGATTCTAAAAAAGCGCCGCCACAGCAGACAATATTGGATCAATGCGTTGCAGGGCTATGCCTTCATCGCGCCCGTTGTGCTGGGATTGCTGATCTGGACCCTGGGACCCATGATTGCCTCGCTGATCCTCAGCTTTACGGATTTCCCACTGCTGCAAGCGCCCACATGGGTGGGGCTGCAAAACTACGTTGATATCTTTACCCGCGGCGACGAGTTGCGGGTGCTGCAATCTCTAAAAGTAACCGGCACCTACGCCGTGCTGGCGCTCCCACTGGGGATCATACTGGCTCTGCTGGTGGCAGTGCTGTTGAATCAGAAGTTGCGAGGCATGTCGATCTTCAGAACCGTGTTTTATCTGCCGACCATTGTGCCTACGGTGGCTTCGGCATTCATGTGGGGCTGGCTGCTGCAGCCTGAATTCGGCGCGATAAATTCGATTCTCAAACAATTGGGAATGACTGACCCTCCGCGCTGGATGGCTGACCCCGGCACGGCTCTGCCCACCCTCGTGCTGATCAGCGCTTGGGGCATTGGCGCCAGCATGATCATCTTCCTTGCAGGGCTGCAAAGCATTTCGGAAACCCTGTATGAGGCCGCCAAGATCGACGGTGCCAGCGGCTGGCAAATGTTTTGGAGGATTACGCTGCCGCAGCTGACACCGACCATCTTTTTTGTTTTGGTCACCGGAATGATTGGCGCGCTGCAGTATTTCGGCACGGCCTACCTTCTGACGAATGGCACAGGAGGGCCGCTATTCTCCACGTATTTCTACAACCTGAACCTGTATGACAAGGCGTTTAAGTGGCTGTTTATGGGTCTGGCTTCGGCCATGGCCTGGGTATTGTTCGTGATCATTTTTGTTCTTACAATGCTGACCTTCCGCTCGTCCGATGCGTGGGTGTTCTATGAGTCACGCAAATGAATATTGCTCCTGACGTTTCCACAGTGTCATCGCTCAAGCGCGCCACACATAACACGCCCGCCCCGGGACATGCGCAACGCAAGCTGCGCGAATATGTGCGCAAGGGGTCCATCTATGCATTGCTCATCATAGGCGCATTGATCTTTATCGGGCCTTTATATTGGATGGTCGCCACGGCAGTCAAGACCAACGCCGAAGCGTATCTGTATCCGCCCACCCTGTTTCCACAAGTTTTCAAGTGGTCAAACTTTTTGGAGGCCTGGAACTATCCAGACATGCAATTTGCGGTCTGGACATTGAACACCATTTTCATCACCGCCACCGTCATGGCAGGCGTGCTGCTCACTTCCTCCCTGTGCGCATATGGCTTTGCGCGCATGCGGTTCCCAGGCCGGGATTTCTGGTTCTTTGCCACGCTGGCGTCCGTGATGCTGCCAACGCAAGTGACTTTGATTCCCCTGTATATCCTCTTTTTCAAGATCGGCTGGCTGGACACATTCAAACCCCTGATTATTCCCGCATGGTTTGGCGGCGGTGCGATTAATATCTTCCTGCTGCGCCAGTTCTTCATGGGGATTCCGGAGGAACTTGAGGACGCCGCGCTGATTGATGGAGCCGGAAGGTTCCGCATATGGTGGAGCATCTTCCTGCCTCTCTCGATCCCGGCCATGCTGACCGTGGCCATTTTTACATTTCAGGCCGTTTGGAATGATTTCTTTGGGCCACTCGTGTTCTTGAACAGCCAGGATAATTTCACGCTTGCGCTGGGGATCAATTTATTCAAAGGCATTTACTCCACCGAAACACAATATCTCATGGCCATGTCCACGATTATGTCCATCCCGATGATCTTGCTGTTCTTTATTGCGCAGCGTTACTTTATCCGGGGCATCGTGTTGACTGGCATCAATCGATGATGGGATGGGTTTGATGCCACGCGACGCGATGCAGCCCTGTGAGGCGCGGTTTATACCCGCACGGCGTACGAAACCCTCACAGGGTTTGGAACCCTGTGAGGGTTGGTCGATCAGCCGCGTGAGGCGCGGTTGATACCCGCACAGTGTGCTAAACCCTCACAGGGTTTGGAACCCTGTGAGGGTCAGTCGATCAGCCCTTCTAAGTGGTGTGTCAAAAATGGTTGACCCACAAGACTGAGTGCGAGCCGCAGCAACCTGCTTTCAACCGATTGCGCAAAGCTCTTCAATCTGGCTATCATTCAGGCCAATGCGAAGCATCTTGGGCATTGGTGTGGTACTG
>JANXLU010000043.1 GCA_025354985.1 Chloroflexota bacterium | reverse complement strand
CAGTACCACACCAATGCCCAAGATGCTTCGCATTGGCCTGAATGATAGCCAGATTGAAGAGCTTTGCGCAATCGGTTGAAAGCAGGTTGCTGCGGCTCGCACTCAGTCTTGTGGGTCAACCATTTTTGACACACCACTTAGGCCCAGATAACCGTAAACTGGACATCCCCCGGTCTGGTTGACAAGCAAATAGGATAGGGAGATGAGCGAGACAAACGTGCGGAAGCAGTATTCGAAGGAATGCAAGGAAAGCGCAGTGAAGCTGTCGTATGAGCACGCTTAGGGGGTGAAAGGGGCGGCGGCGGACTTGGGGATCGACGAGCAGGCGCTGCACCTGCGCCGCCATAGCCCGAATTACGGCCTCGCATCGCGTGGGGCAAGGTTGTTGGCCGCTGAGACAGCCAAGCCGTTGTCAAGCTATCGCATTTATTCGCACGTGCCAACGTATCAGACCGCCGAACACACCAACGCGTTAAACGATTTACGCATCACCTGTGACCGCTCAGCGTCACTTGCAGGCTGTTCTATCGAGAAGTGGCAACATGAGCCGTCTTTGGTCAAGCGCGGCGTTTTATTGCGCCCTGATGCCTTCACCGTTGTTACAAACAAAATTGACTCATCTTGTATAATCTTAGTCAGCAGTAGCCGAAAGGCCGTCCGTATGGCGGGTAAGCTCAGGGCAACTTGAGAGTAGGTTACATCACCCACCCCTGAAACATGGGGTGGCTTTTTTTATCCCCTCACCTCCACAATTACGCCATTTCTTTTACCTCTTCGCAATACTTTTGCCGCCTCCGATTCGTCACTATCAATTGCATCACGAATGAGTCCAGCTAGGGCATCAGCCAAACGAATTAACGTATGCCCCTGATCGGTAGCACGATGCACTCGCACCCCTCGAAGTCCTCTGGCGCGCAATTGTTGGCTGTATTCGGATTGCTTTTTGAGCGTCAAGCCATCCACATAGATTTCTGTGCTAGATCGCACGTTGTCATTGGTCAGTTGCACCGTGTTTGCAATAGCCTTGATGGTGTAATGGTCGAACTCGGTGCGCTGAATATGGGCAAATGTCGAATAACACAACAACCCTGAGAAGCGCACATCTTCAACCACCAACCGCATAAAGTTCATTCGCTTTTCGTTGGCCGTGCCATGCCATTTCAGCTTCTTTTTACCGCTCGCCTTTTCAAACTCTAAACAGGCAGTCTCTATTTCGCGGTAGTCGCGTTCGACTACTGAGACGGCAACGACAAAAATTCTGCCCGCCGTATCTTGGCCGGACTCATCTACAAAATAGAAGCGTTTTTGAGTGATGGCTATTTCTCACAACCTGAGTATTTCGAGCGCGTCATCTATATTGACCCTGCCCATCCTGACTACACCATCCCGTTTAACGTGCTGAAGAATGATCGTAGACCGCATCATCTGGCGGACCAAGTGCTTGACTCGTTCCGGCGGGCTGGGCCGACGATTCAAAACGGCGCACCGATGTTTAAGGATGTGGCAAAGCCTGCCTTGATGACGTTGCTTGTCACGGGCAAGACGTTGGTTGATTTGCGCGAGTTTTTGCGTAACAAGACCAATCGGGACATGCTGATTGCCCAAATCACCGACCCCGATTTAGCCGCCGAGGTCAAGAAAGACTTTGGCAACATTGACAAGGACGTTGTGCCGGATTCCAGCAGCGTTAAAAACAAGCTCACAGATTTCTCCTACTATGCCGACGTGAAAGCTGCGTTTGGTGCAACCGAGAACCGCCTCAACTTTGGCAAGATTATGGCACCTTCTATTCCAATGTCACCAGCCTGCTCGGCAACGTCGGCGCCATTGAGGCCCTGAGCGCCCTGACCGTTGACGGGTGGCCCTCTTTATTGTTGGGTTTCCTCGCGAATAAATTTCACAAGGTCTGCGATTTCGGCAAAATATAAACGGTCCATGGGTGGATCGACAAACGCGATGCTGGCGCGCCAGGGGCTCCCGGTGGTCTCGTCCCGCCACAGACGCAGCACATACGACCGGTAACGATTTTGCTCCGGGCTTGAACGCTCTTCCACCATGACCGTCACCATAACAACCGGTCAATAGCTGCGCAATAATCCAACGTTAATTGCCGTGACCGGTCGCGCCGTGACCGGTCGCGCCGACGGTCGTCCCGTTGGATCGATCGGCGGAACCGCACTCCGTATACTTGATTCTGTCATATGGATGCACATGCGCCCGGCGTCGACCTGACCTTCTTCGGCCCCCCAACCGTAACCCTGCAACCGTCCGGCAAGGTGGTGTTGTTGAACCGCAAGACGCTGGCACTTCTGGCCTACCTTGCCGTCGAAAGCGAGCATGCGCACAGCCGCGAAACCCTTATTGGGCTGCTGTGGCCCGACCTGCCGGACGCCGATGCCCGGAACAACCTGCGCGTGGCATGGTCTGCATTGCGTCAGTGCATACCCGACCCCGGGCCCAAAACGCCCATACTGCACAGCACCCGTCTGGAACTTCAATTTCTGGCCCATCCCGCCATCCGCGTTGATGTGTCACGGTTCGGTCAGCTCCTGGCCGCCTGTGATCGACATGTGCATCCGCGCAGGGAGGCCTGCCCGGACTGTCTGGCACGTTTGTCGGAGGCCGCAGCGCTGTATCAGGGCGAGTTTCTGAGCGGGTTCCAGCTTGAAGGCTGCCCAACATTTGACGAATGGATGAGCGTGCAACGGGAACGGCGGCATGTGCGGATGATGACCCTTCTGAATGAGCTGGCCCACACCCTGGAAGCCGCCGAAAATGTGACCCTGGCCGTCGCGTTCGCGCGTCGCCAGATCGAGCTGGATCCCTTGCAAGAGATCGCCCACCGCCGGCTGATGCGCGGGCTGGACAAGCTTGGCCAGCGCAACCAGGCCCTGGCCCAATATCAGGTCTGCAAAAAGATTCTCGCTGCCGAGCTCGGTGTGGCGCCTGACGCCGAGACCACGGCCCTGTATGAACAAATTCGCGCGGGTCTGGTCCCGTCCAAGGGTCCCGCCAGCTCGCCGCCAACCGTGACGCTCACCGTTCCGCTGCTTCCGGCCGCTTCCACGCCTTTCTTTGGGCGCGAGCAGGAGCTGGCACAAGTGGCCTTGCGCGCCAGCATGCCGCAGAACCGGTTGCTGTCATTTGTCGGGCCGGGTGGCATTGGCAAGACGCGCCTGGCCATCGAGGCCGCGCTGGTCCATCAGGAGAATTTCCCGGATGGCGTCTTTTTCATCCCGTTGGGCGCAGTGCCGAGCACGGACGCCATACCCGGCGCAATCGCGGCGCAACTGGGTCTCTCGTTTACTCCGGGTGATACCAGCCCGGCCCGGCAATTGATTCACATGCTGGCCCCGCGCCATGTGTTGCTGATTCTGGATGAATTCGAGCACCTGATGGAAGGTGTGGATTTTCTCGTGCGACTGCTTCAGGAAACCCGCCATGTCACGCTGTTTGTCACCTCCCGCGAGCGGTTGAATATTCAGATGGAGGATCTGTTTGAGTTGCGCGGTCTGGCCGTCCCCGGGTCTGGTGGAGTCACATCTGTGGCCGGGTTTGCCGCTGTGCGCATGTTTGTTGATCATGCCCACCGTTTGAACAAGGCGTTCCGGTTGACCGATGACTTGCTGGCGCCTATCGCTCACATCTGCCAGATCATTGACGGCTTGCCGCTGGCGATCGAGCTGGCTGCCGCCTTGACGCGGGATTTGAGCTGTGACGAGATCGCAGCCGAACTGGGCCGTGGGCTGGATCTACTGGAAAGCACCCGGAACGACGTGGCGCCCGCGCACCGTAGCCTGCGCGCCGTGTTTCAGTCCTCTTTTCAGGCGCTCAGCGCAGCCGAGCGCCTTACCCTGGGCAGGCTCACCATATTTCGCGGTGGATTTTCCGGCGAGGCCGCGCGCGAAATTGCCGGGGCCACCACCGCCCAACTGGCGGCGCTGCGGAATAAATCACTGCTATATGGCGCGGGCTCGCGCCGTTATGACATGCACGCCATGATCCGCACGTTTGCGGCCGAAGCGCTGGCCGCCGATGCTGCCGATGCCGCGGCGTTGGCGCGCGAGCACAGCCACTTCTTTTTGAATACGCTGGCCGCCCATACCGTGGCGCTTGACACCCATGCGTCCCGCGTTGCCGCCGATCGCATCCAGGCCGATTGGGACAACGTGATGGCCGCATGGGGCGAGTGCATCCGCCGGGCGGATCTGACGCCGTTGCATGGCACCGCCCTGGCGCTGGCCCGTTTCTGCGATCTACGCGGCCGCTATCAAGCCGCCACCGTGCTGTTTGAAGATGCCCTGGCGGCCGCCCGGGTCGGCTCGGAAGGCAAACCCGCAGGCAGTCTGTTGGAGTGCCAGTTGCTCACCCAATTGGCCTATTTTTCCGGTCTACGCGGGTTGCCCAACACGCGGCAGTTTGCCGAATCCGCGCTGGCGCTTGCCCGCAGTAAAGGCAGCGAACTGGATATGATCACCAATTTGCTCACCCTTGCCACCAATGACGAGGTGGGCGCCAGATACGCGCAGGCCACCGATTATGCCGAAGCTGCGCTGCACCTGGCCGAAACTGTTGGGCACGAACCGGCGATCGGATCGTGCCTAACCGTGCTCGGGACCGTGGCCATGCAGACGGCCGCATTTGACCGAGCCAATCAGCTTTTTCACCGGGTGGTGGAGATCAATAAAAAGACCGGGCGGATCGACCTGCGCGCCCGCGCGGCGATTGGCTACCTGAGCGGCGTCGCCACCGATCTCGGTCACTATGACGTGGCGTTGCGCTATGCGCAACAGCATCTCGCGGAATCTGAAAACCATGACGACCGGCGCAACATCGCCAAGGCGCTGCACTATCTTGCCTTTTTGTGGATGCGCCTGGGGTGCTTTGAAAAAGCCATTGAGTTGGATGCGCAAGCCTACACCCGGGCTGGCGAAGTCGGGGACCGCGAGCTGGCCAGCTATGCCGCGCACGCCATGGCGTGCGCCCAGCGTCACAACGGCCAGCCGGAGCAGGCGCTGGCCAGCGCCAGGCTGGCGGTGCAAATCGCCCGCGAGTTCGATGCCCCGCTTGCGGTTGCTTTTGGCATGGGCCAGCTTGGCGAGGCTCAACTTTGCCAGACCGAGCCCGACTGGGTCGGCGCCGAGGTGAATCTGCGCGCGGCGATAGACACGATGCGCGCGATTGGCAAGCTGGTCGTGTCCTATGAGGCCGAGATCGGCCTGGCCGAGCTATTTCACCGGCGCGGACGCCACCTTGAAGCCCGCGCGCTTGTCAGCCGGCTGGTGCCCCACCTGCCAACCCTGGCCGCCGATGGCTGGGACGAGCCAATACGCGCCTATGCCCTGTGCGCCCGTGTCCTGCTCGTAGGGCATGATCCACTTGCCGCCCGGATCATCCGCCAGGGCCAGCATCTGCTGGCGTGTCTGGCCGAAAAAATCTCGGACCCGATCCAGCGCACCGCTTTTGTGAAGAACGGCATCGGCCACGACGCGTTTCGGGCGGTCGCCCGGGACGTGGCATTTGCCGGGCCGGCACCCCCAAACAACCTGCCCGAGGAAGCCGGAAACCTGATTGGCCGCACGATCGAGTTGCAAACCATCCACGAGTTGGTGCTTTGCGCGCAACGCCCATCGTCGCCCGCCGGGTCGGTGCGCCTGATCACGTTGGTGGGCCCGGGCGGCGTGGGCAAGACCCGCCTGATGCTGCACGCGGCGCGCGCACTTCTGCACTACTTTGAGGATGGTATCTGCCTGGTCGAGCTGTCTGGTGTGGCCCAGCCCGGGGCGGTGGTTCGGGCGGCCGCCGCGGCCCTGCTTGTGCCGGAGCAGTCCGGGCAGGCGCTCGAAGGGACCTTGTGTGCCGCGCTGGCCGGACGCAGTTTGTTGCTGCTGCTGGACAACTGCGAACATGTGCTTGAGACGAGCGCGCACCTCGCTCAAACGCTGCTTGGCATCGCGCCGCGGCTGGTTGTGGTGGCCACGAGTCGGGTGCCGCTCGGGGTGGCCGGCGAATACGTACTGCGCATCCACCCTCTGCGCAGCCCTCCAATGTCGGAAGCTGGGCCCACGCTGGCCGATGTGATGGCGCACGATGCCGTGCAGCTCTTTGTCAATTGCGCTCGTGCAGCGTTGCCATCCATCCAGCTAACCGAGTCACAGGCGCCAGACTTGGCCGCCGTCTGCCGCGAGCTGGACGGCCTGCCCCTGGCTATTGAGCTGGCGGCGGCCGGTCTTCGCAGCATGCCGCTGGATCGCCTGGCCCAAACCCTGCGTAGCGCGGGGGGCCGCCAAAGCCCGCCGACGCACCCCAGCCAGCCAAGCCATGGCAGCCTGCATGATCTGGTGGCCTGGAGCTACGACCTGTGCACGCCTTCCGAGCGCGTGGTCCTGCGCCGCCTGGGGGTGTTCGGAGGAGATTTCAGCCTGGCGGCTGCTGCAGGCATATGCAACATGGATGAAATGCGTACAACCACATTTCACGACGTGATGCTCAGTCTGACGAATCAATCGCTGCTGGTGCACCCGGTGCACGCGCCGCGCTGGTCACTGCTAAATTCGATCCGCCAGTTTGCGAATGGGCGGCTGAACGCGGCTGGAGAATCACACGTCACCAGCCGCCGTCATGCCGGCTACTTCGCCGCGGAGCTCGCCCGCCTAGCGCCGCTGGCCGACGGCCCCGACCACCGTGCCGCGTTGCGCGTGGTGGAAGCCGAGCACCATAACATTGCCGCGGCTCTGGATTGGTGCCTGGGCTGCGAGCCGACGCTGGCCGCCCAGCTCGCGGTAAATCTTTCCCGTCTGAACTATTGGGAATTCTGCGGGCGCTATGAGGAGGCCCATGCGCTGCACCTGGGTCTGCTGGCGCCCGGTCTGGAATTTCCCAACGTATTGCGTGCAGACGTGCTGCTGGGCGCCGCGCGCCTCGCGGCGGCGCAGACCCACTACAGTGTATTTCAGGATTTGGCGGAACGTGCCGCAGCGCTGTTCACCACGCTCGGTGACGAGGTTGGTCGGCTCCGGGCTGAATTCGAACTGGCCCGCGTCAGCGGTCTAAGGGGCCAGGTGGAACCCAGCAATGTGGCGCTGCGCGACATTCTGGTCCGCGCTGACCGGATTGGGGCACGCACCCTAGCCGGCCAGTGTGAATATGCACTTGGCGGGAACGCCTATGTGATTTTGGACTTGGATCACGCCGAGCTGCATTGGCGGCGTGCCGTGGCGATATTCCGGCAGCTCGGCGATCAGATGCGGTTGGTCTATGCCATGCAAAATGTGGCCAATTTATCCTTGACGCGCAAGCAGCCGGAAGCCGCTCTGCCGCTATATACGGAAGCTCTGCAGCTAAGCATTGAGTTTGGGCACCGCCGGGCCACCGCCCATGTGCAAACCAACCTGGGGTTGACGCTCATCAATCTGGGACACTTTGACCGCGCCCGCGCGCTGCTTGAGGATGGCTTGCGTGCGCGACGGGATATGGGGCTGTTGTTGGGTGTCGCTTTTTCCCTGCTAAGCTTTTCCGAATTGGCCTGCGCCCTGGGTCGCTTCGAACACGCCGCTCTGGTGCACGGTGCCGCGGTTGGGCTGCATGGGCGGATCGGACACTCAAACACCCTGAGCGAATTTGGTCAGACCTCGGATTTGGCCGTGGCCATCAAACGGGCACTTGACCCCCGGCGCTTCACCACGCTGTGGGATCAGGGCCGTACACTTGCCACCGGCGCCGCGATTGACCGCGCCCTGAATAATTGACTTTCAAATGAGCAACCCCTTCTTCGATCACCCCATCCTCAACTCGCCGTACGAATATCCACGCAAGCATTGGGAGTTGGACGAGACCGGGCAACCCACCCA
>JANXLU010000015.1 GCA_025354985.1 Chloroflexota bacterium | reverse complement strand
GGTGCCAAGCGCACCCGCTGCATTGTGTCCCCGCGATTCAACGCATCCTGATTGGGTTGCCACTGTATCCAAAGCTGGGTATTGGTCTTGTCCGCCGGGTTGTTCATTCCAATACCATCCGGGGCCTGTAACATCTCCCGGGTTACAGCGATGTCGTCAATGACATCGAATCCCCCGGTGTCGTTGGGTGTCATCACGCTTAGGCTGCCGATGAAGGGTTCATCCATCTGCACACCGGCGTCAGCACCCTGCTGCGCACCGGCCGCGCGCGCAAGCACGGCGCCATTCACCACAAATACGTTTCTGATCGCCCGGTTGTCGCCGATGTTCAAGTCCGGGCCGTGCGTGCCATCATCGGTGACGTTGACGGTGTTGACCACAAGGCGGTCGGGTCCGGCCAGGTAGCCCGGTGCACGCACTGCGAAGCTAAACAAGATCAACGCGTTACGCGGAACCGTTCCAAGCGCCAGGGTGCAGGCCGTGCCGGCAACGGCGCCATTTCGGCATGACCAACCTGTGCTGCTGCTGCCGGCAACAAACGTGGTCAGGTTCGGCACAACCTCGCGCACGGTTACGCCCGTCGCAGGTCCGCCAAAGTTGCGCACCGTAAGAACGTAGAGGATCAGGTCATTTGGGCGAACGACGGTCTGCGCCGCCACCTTGTAAATCGCCAGATCTGGCCGATTCGCGGCCGTCGCAGTTGCCGTGGGCGTGGCGGAGGGTGTGCGCGTCGGAGTACGTGTCGGTGTTTGTGTTGCAACAGCCGTGGGCGTTCGCGTGGCTGTTGCGGTGTTCAGCGGTATCGCAGTTGAGGTGGCCGTATTCGTCGCAGTTGAGGTGGCCGTGTTCGCTGGTGTTGGCGTCGCCGTGTTGGTGGCAGTTGAGGTGGCCGTGTTCGTCGGTGATGGCGTCGCCGTGTTGGTGGCGGTTGAGGTGGCCGTATTCGTTGGTGTTGGCGTGGCCGTGTTCGTCGGTGTTGGCGTAGGCGTATTCGTCGCCGTGACCAGTTGCGCCACATCCAGCCAGAACGGGCCACCCACGCTCTGATTGCCACCGGCATCCGTTGCAATTACCCGCACACTGTAGCGGCCAAGTTGCAATGGGCTGTCGGGAAGCCAGGTCCAGTTCGGGCCGGCCTGCGTCACCGGTTGGGTGATTACGCTGCCATCCGGCGCATACAGCAGCATGTAAATCGTGGTGCTGCCGGAGCCATCACTCAGGCTGCCCACATAAAGCGGAGCCGTCGCAATCGGTGGTGAGCTGGCCGCCACCGTTTGCAGGGTCAAGCTGGGTGCCACCGTGTCAACAAGCGTAGTTTGCCAGCCGGTGGGCGCGCTGAGATTACCCGCAAGATCGCGGGCCCGGGCGCGAATTTGGCTCTGCACGCCATCGCTCACGGGCAGGGACCAGGCAAACGCCCACGCACGCGAGCTCGCAGTCCCTGAATACAAGTAGGTGACCGGCTCCCACGGCGCAAGCGCGCTGCCGATTTGAACTTCCACCGCGGCCACGCCGGCGCCCGGTGATGCCACCAAATCATTTGCATCGCCCGTTACGAGTGATGAACCGGTGGTTATGACCGTGGGAACGCTGAACGTGACCTGCGGCGGCGTCGAATCCACCCCCAGGATGCGGCTGATCATCGCGCTGACGTTGCCCGCACCGTCGGTTGCGCGCACCAGCACAGACATGCTGGTGCCACTCACGGTAACCGGCAGGTTCCATACCCCGCCTCCAAACGCCTTCACAAATGGCCCGCCATTTATGCTCACTTCAACGCCGGCCACACCCGTTCCCGGCTGCACATCACTTGCGGTGCCATGCAGGGTCTGGTCACCGGTGCCAATCACATCACCGGGGAGGGATTCAAGCGTCACGCTTGGCGCGACCCCGTCCACCAGATGGGTCAGGCTGATGGTGCCAAACCCCCCACTGAGGGTGTTGGTCACGCGATCAATGCCGGAAACATTGGCGGCGAGGATTCCGGTTATCGTATATCGCTGGCTGCTGCCGGGTGCTAGCGTGCCGGGCGCCAGAGTCGGCGATGAAAGCGCCAGCCCGGTCGAGGCGCCCAGCGCAAGACTGCCAGCCGCCACAGACCGCGCTTCGAGATTCTTGATCTCGATCACATAGGTTATCGAGGCATTCGCACCCAGCAGCACACCGCTTAATTGCGGGCTGCTCAATGTCAAGGCCACACTATCCGCATGTGGCTGACCAGCGTTCGGGCTGGTCACACCGCACGGGTTTGCCCAAAGGTAGGCGCTGCTCAAGAGCGGGAGCGTGCTGCGGTTGGTTGTTGGGAATACCGACTGCACCCCGTCATCCGTCACCAGAACGGCCACCAATCCCAGGTTGGTGACCGCGCCCATAGTGATGGGCAGGCGAAGTTCGGTGTCGCGGTTTGTATGCGCGAAGTTGATGGCGCCTGCGTTTACCCAGTTGCTGCCGTCAAACGTCCATAGCATGGCTTGCGAGGGCGACAGCACCGCAATTGCCACATCTGCGGCAAAGGGCAGGCTCAGCGTGCCGCTGACGCCCGTGCTGCTGCCACCCGGTTGGGTATCGAGGTAGTACCATTCCGCGCCGGCCGCGGGCAGGCTGGCGCCGCGCCACGCCAGATATAGGCTCGTGGCATCCCACGTGGCGAACAATTCCTGGCGCCCTATAACCGCTTCATCGTCATCCAGACGATCCACAGCGCGCCACTCATTTGCATCGGTGTTGATGCTGCCATCCACAAGGATCGTGCGGGGTGCGGCGCAGGTCAGCCCGCTCGCCACATACCAGGGCCCAAACTGCTGCACATTTGCATTGCCCGCCGGATCCATGGCGACCACATGCGCATACCAGGCCCCGTCCTGATTCAGCGATGCGCTGAGCGTGGTGCCCACCACGCTGTTACCAGGCACTGTGTTGGATACCTGATCGATCACCGCCCCTACACGAGCGATGCCAAGGCTGTCGATGGGCGCGGTCCAGCTCATGACAAGGGTTTGAACCGAATCCAGATGGCTGCCGCTTGGAATATTAAAGGTCACGGGCGTAAGGCCACGCGGCGCGATGTTATCCAGAATCAGGGCAAAGGCACTCTGGCTTGCGTTCCCGGCAACATCGGTGGCACGCACCCGCATCGGATAATCGCTGCGTTCGTGCAGACCGGGCAGGGTGCTTGTGATACGCCAGGTTGCACCGTTCACCTCGGCCGCCAGCCAGACATAACCACCATCAAAACTCACATCCACCGCGGCGACGCCACTCTGTGCGTCGGAAACACTGCCGCTCACTATGGCCGTCCGGGTGACGATAAAGGTGGGCTGCGCCGCGGCAACCGTGGGCGGCGTTAGGTCAACGTTCAAGCTGATCACGTCGTCGGTTCCGGTCGAGCTTGCATTGCTGGGTCGCGCAACAAGTGTGTGCGCCCCGGCGCCCGGCAGTATCACGGACGCACCAAGGGTGCCGGGCACATTGGCCGGTGCGCTCGCGAGTGTTTGCGACACGACCGGCGCGCCATCCACCAGCCAGATGACGGTTTGCGCCGGTGAGTTGGTCGCAAAGCGCGCAACCGCCTGCACTTTTAGGCTGGTCGTATTGACCCACGAGCTGGTAAGCGGCGACACGATGCTCACCCGATGGCTGGAGGAGGCGGCGACTGTCACGCTGCCCGCCGCGCTTCGCCCGCTGTTGCCAGCGGCATCACGCGCCAGCGCGCTCACCTGGTAGGCGCCGGGTGGCAACGCGGCGACCGCGCGGAACTGGCGCGGCTGACCGGTCACCGTGGGATCGCTGCTCCAAACTGCTGCAATCGTGCTGGTGACGCCCGCGTTGACAAGCTCGAATGACACGTCTTGGGCGGTTTGTGCGCCCATGTAGCCGTCGACCGCGCCCACCAGGAATATGGCCGCTGCGGATGTGGCCAGGTTCGTCGCGGGCGCTATCAAGCTGACCACGGGAGCGGTTGCATCCGAGTTAAGCGCGCCTTCAAACAGGTCGGCGGGCGCCGACTCAGTGTTGTTGAGCCGGTCTGACGCGCGACTGTAAATCCGATACATCCCTTCGCCTGCGGGCAACACGCTGCCCTGCCAATACGTGGCGGTGCTCAGCGGTGTTTGCAGCATGGCACTCTGCCATGCAAGCGGCAATGTAGCGGTGGCGTATGACCCGGCAGCCACCGGGCCAACCAGACTGTAGTCCACCGATTGCACGCCGCTGTTCCCAACCGAACAACTCTGGCCCTCTTTGCCAAACAGGATAACGATCGGCGCGGCCAGCGTCTCAAACGCCCCCAAATCTGCGCGGTCACCACCACCCACGGGCACACTCGCAAACGTCGCCCGCGCATTCGTGGCTCGCAGAATATCCGGCGATGCCGCGTCAACCGCCGGCGAGAGAGGTGACAGCCGGTAGTTTGTGAGTGTTGGGTTTACAAATTGCGGATCGATATTTATCAGGTCGTTGTGACCCTGGCCAACCGTCTGATAATTCAAGACATTGGCAAAAAACAGATTGAAGTCACTGTATAGCGCGCCGGCTTGGTTCGAAACGCCCGCCTGAGTACTGTTGGCAATGATGTTGTTGCGCACCGCCAGCCATGCGCCTGTGCCATTTGTGCGCAAACCCACGGCATTGTTCACCACCGTGTTGAATTCAGCCACACCGCTCACAGGACCATCCACCAGCACGGCGGTAAGGAAATTCCTGATCACAGTGTGGTCGATAAAGGCGCCATTGCCCTTGCCCGTCAGTAGCACACCGGTGCCTGCGCCCGTGCCCACCAGCCCCATGTTGACCACACCCGCGTTGACCACATCTTGCACGGTCACCAGCGGTAGCGCCGATGACGGCGCCATCAGAATCGACTTATCCGCGCCCACGCCAACCAGGGAGACGTAGCTGGGCACAACAACAGATTCGGTAAATGTGCCCACGCCAACCACGACCACAAAGCGCAACCCCGAACTATTTAGCTGATCGAGATTGGCAAACGACAAGCCACGTATTTCGCTCGCAGCCGAGTCCAGGGCGGGCTGCACGCTGCTGAATGCATCGATGTTCCATGCCAGCCCGTCGTTCAGGCATTGTGGGCAATATGCCTTGCTCGCATACACCGTGCCGTTTCCTTGTTCAAGATAGCCGATGTCCACCCGCCCGGTCAGCCCCAGCGGTGTTGGGTCGGCCGGGTTGCCCGCCTTGCGCGCGGGTGAGGCGGGTTGCAGGCGGTAATCCGCACCTGCAGGATTGGCAAACAATGGATCCTTCTGCACGACCCCCACCCCGCTGCTGGCACTAGCCGCGCCGCCGTTGATGCTGACATCGGCAAAACCGGATGCCCCGTTTTGAAAGAAGTCGTTATAACGCTCAAGGGTGTTTACCGCGCACGTCTGGTAGCTCACGCCAAAGGCGCTGTTGTTTGCAAAGATCGAGTTGCGCACATCCATGTCTGCGCAGCTTGTCGCGGCAAACCCGGTGATGTTGTGCACGACCGTGTTGTTTAACACTTCGACATGGGTGGTCGCGCCATCCACCGCGATACCTGTGGCGCCATCGCGCATCAGATTGCGCAGCACGCGCGCATGTTTGGCGCCTTGCTCGGCGCGATAACCCGCCCCGCTGAGGGTGACGCGCGCGAGGGTGGTCGACGGCGCGCCTTCCACCTGCACCGCGCCGCGCACACTTGGTGACAGGGGCTCAATGATTGTCAAATCCGCCCCACTGCCGATCACGCTGCTGCCGGCGGCCAGGTTGATCGTTTCCCGGTAGATGCCCGGTCGCACACGAACGCGTTGCGCGCCGCTGTTTACACCCGCCTGAATGTTGGCAAACGCCGTTTGCCCAAACACCAACCCATCGTTGCCACAGGTGGCGCAGAAGAGCGGTGACACGGTTACATCACCTTTTTGCCCGGCATATCCCGCGGACAACGCGCTGCCCGCGTCCGGCTTGAACACACCATTGGGCTGATCGATCAAGCGCGCCGCTGCAAAGCTGATGGTGTTGATCGCGGGCGCAAAAGCGGCGCTGCCAACCGCTTGGATATTTGTGGCGGTGTAGCCCCAATCGGTCTGATTGATGGTTGGAGAAATCCACTGGGCGGCGGTCGCGCCAACAGGCGCCACAAAGGCCACCGAGTCCAGCGTCACCTTGGTGACATTTGAAACATTAACCGGCGAGAACCCATAGAGGTTGGGGAAATTATCACCACGCAACTGATAGAGTTTGTCGCCCACCCGCGCCAGGTTTCCGCCAATTCCAACCGTGCCCGGCACGATCTGGCTTAATTCGCTCCAAGCATTTCCACTTAGCGCGTAGCGTGCAAGGCGTGTGCCACCGCCACCCTGGGTGGCGTATAAGCTGTCACCACCATCCCACACAAGACCCGCGCCGACCCCGGCGCTAAACGCCACCGGGGCGTTCGGCGGCGTGGCCATGCTCTGCCACGCCGAGCCGGCCACGGGCAGGCGGCGATACAAGCCATCACTGCGCAGCATCCAGATATAACCTGACACAAACGCCAGCGCCATTGGTTGCGATGGGCCGGCCAGTGTCGGAACCAGCTCCGTCCATGTGCTGCCGGATGGCGCAAACTTCCACAGTTGCACGCCATTGCCGTAAAACGCCGCATATACATTGCCCGACCCATCGGCCACCATGCTGTTGTTGGCATCTTCCGTCTGGTGCGGGAGCGAACGCGTGATGGGTGCAGACCACGTGTCAGCGGCCACCGAATAGGCGCGCAATTGGTTTTGATGCAGGATCGCCACGCCAACCACGGGCTTGGGCGGGCTGTCCACGCTGAACGTTGATGCGGCGGCCACCACATCATTGAGCACCGGGTCTCCAAACAGCGTGTTTACCGCGATGTTACTGCCGTTGTCCACGCTGTTCCAATTACCGGCGGTCTCGTTCCAGCGGGCCATGTGTGCCGCGCTCACCGCGGCGCCCACCTGGGTAAAGTCACCGCTTATATAGAGGTTGTCGTCAATCGCCGCAAGTGCACTGACTTGAGCGTTGGCCCCGCCACCCAACCCGTTCCAGGTGGCGCCATCCCAGCGCGCGATCCGGTTGGCAGCCACGCCGCCGATCGCGTTAAATGAACCGCCAACATACAGGTTGTTGCCGAGATTGGCGATCGCGTTCACCGAGCTCTGCGCGCCATTGCCCGGGCTAAAGCCGATGGTCTGAAAGGTCGAGGCGGTTAGCGGTGTGCCCAGGTTGAAGACAAACAAACCGTCCACCTGAAGTGGGTTGAACCCGGCTACCAGCGACTCGTCCACAAATGCAAACCCACCACCCACAACCAGCTTGTTGTTGAAGAGCAACATCGCACGAACGCTGTCGCCGCCCTGGTTGCAGCTACTCGGGCAGCCAGATTGCCAGATGCTGCCAATCTCCACAATGCTCCCACCGCTGAATTTCTGGCACCACAAATTGCCGTCGGGGCTGACCACGCCACAAAGCTGGGTGGCATCCCCCGCCATCCGGTAACCACCGTTTAGCAAACCCATTCCGGTGGACTTCCAACCCACACCCGGCTTGTATTCGACCGGGCGGAAACCATTTCCAAACACGGACGCCTGGCTTGCCGCGCTGACGTAGCTTATGCCGTTCCATACCGGCTGGTTGCCATTGTAAATAATGTCGTCGAAACTTCCAGCAATGTAGAACGTGTCGCCAACAGCGATGATGTCCCATATGGTCGGGTTGCCACCGCTTGAGTTCCCCAGACCAGTGGTGAGCTTGGTCCATGCGCTCCCGTTCCACTGATACAGGTGATTGTTTATGCCATAGTCCGCCGCCAGAATTACGCCGTTGCTGTTGCGCACGGCCTTGAAGATGCCATTGTTGGTGGGCAGGGCCACGCCACCTGCAAGCGGCTCCCAATTGCTTGGCGTCAACGTATATAACGTGTTGTCGCTTGCCATCGCGCTGGGCATGCCGGCGCCGATTGGCTGCGGTGCGACGGCCCTGGCGGTATAGCTATTTGCCGCGAGGTTGTATTCATAAAGGTCGGTGGCGGTGTTGCCACGCAGCGCAAACAGACGGTCGGTGCTGGTGCTAAACACCCCGCCGCCCACCCCTGCTCCCGTCGGCAGGTCTGCAAGGGTGGTCCATTGCGGTGTCAACGATGCATCCGGCGGACCACTTGCATTGATGGCGCTGGTCGAACCAACCGCGCCAGCCAGCGTGGTGCGGGTGATCAGTGCGGTGCTTGCGCGATCCATCTCGATCGCGTTTGACGTAAAGTCAATGACCGCCACGCGCTCGACAACCGTGCGCAGGCTGGGCGTGATGTAGCCGCCATCACCGGCATCACTCAATACGATGCCGTCCTGCGCATTGCGAATGGTCATGGCGCTCAGGCGCACCCCGGTGGCGTTTTGCACGCGTGCGCCAAAGGCGCCACCGCCCGCATCCACAAACACAAGATCGGGGTTGACGCCCACGATGCTGAGATTGTTTTTGGTGACCGTAAAGGGCGCATAGACACCGGCGCGCACGATAATAGTGTCGCCCGGGTTGGCCGCGGCAATCGCGGCCTGAATCGAACCGTGGGTCACATCCGCGCCACCATCGTCATCAACCACCAGCGCACCGGTCGGTTGCGGCTCCGGGCTGCCAATGGGCAGGCCCGCTTGTTTGATGCCGGCCAGCGGGATGATTGGTGAGCGAGCCAGCGCCGGCTGCAATCCCTGCACATCCGCGGCAGTGCCAGGCACCGCGATGATGTCTGAAGAAGCATCGCAGTTCAAGTCCGCACCCGAGGCGAACGGCGCCGAGGCCGCCGACCGAACGTTCTGCAGCGTGGCCGCAACCGGAAACACACCCGAACGCAGCGCCGCGGCGCCGTGAATGAGATAGGCGTCGCCTACGCTGTTGCCGATCAGCAAATCGTTGAGCCCGTCAGCGTCGACATCGCCCGGCGCAACCAGGAAGCCGCTTGCTGCTGGAGCCAGCACGATGTTTTGAATTGCGTACGGCGGGCTGCCGCCAAACACAAGTTTGGGCGCGCCGCCATTGCTCACCACGAAATCTGGTCGCGAATCGCCATCCACATCTCCCAGCGCGGTCACCTGCGGGGCGGCATCAACGCTGGCGATCAGGGTGCCGTTGGTCGGGGTGATGACCGCATGCGCCGCGCGTGCCAACCCCAGCGTGCCAGAAATCACCGCAACACCCCCTGTGGTGCCAATTACAAAGTCGTCCAATTGGTCACCATTCAAATCACCCACGCCCATGGCCGGCAGCCCGCTTGCAAGTGGAAAACTGGCGGCGTGTTCGGCATTGGCATCGTAACTGTCCAGCCATGGCGCAGCATGACCCAGCAGCAAAAACCCGCGGGAGCCGGACGTAATGATGAAGTCATCAAAGCCATCCCCATTGACATCACCAGCGGCTGATACTGTGGTGGCAAAGCCCGCCACACCCGGCGCATCGATCTCGATGCGGCGCCCTGATTGTGGGCCGTTCAACGCCACAAAGGCGCCCGGAGACGTGGCGGAGCCAAATACCAGGAAGGCGCGACCGTTTGCGCTATCGCCTATCAACATGTCATTAAGGCCATCGCCATTGACATCGCCGATCGCGGCCACCTGAGCACCGATACCAGCGCCCACATCCCCAACAAATTGCGCCCGGCTGTCACCCAGACCCAACAGACCTGCGCTGCCAAGCAAATTATTTGGGCTGAAACCCGCCACACTGCCGTAGATCACGACCACTTTGCCGCGCCCGTCATTGGCCGCCGGCATGCCAATGGCCAGATCGGCCCGCCCGTCGCCATTGACATCACCCAGCCAGCGGGCAAACACCCCGCCATCCGCATCATGCACGTATTCCGGTTGCAACCAGACGGTCGCACTGAGCACACTATTCACATTTCCAGCCAGCGGGCTGGGATGCAAACTCAGCGGCGCGCGACCGGCGTCGTTTGCCACGCCCGTGAGGGTGAGCGCCTGGCCGGCGCGCACGGTGGGCGTGAGCTTGTAAATATCAGTTGTCAGCTCACTTGTCGGCGCGAGTGCATCGACCACCAGGGTGTTGTGCGACACCGTGCTGACGTTACCCGCGCGGTCGTAGGCGCGCACGGCCACACTGTGTGAGCCCTGCGCATCTGTTCCATTCACCACCCAATCATTTGTCCAGACCTGGGAGAGTGGATAGGGACCGGTGGCGACAAATGTTTCGCGCCACGGCTTGCCGTCGATGCTTATTTGCACGCGCTCAATGCCGCTCAGGTTGTCGCTGGACGTGCCTTGCAGGGTTATCGTCTGCGTGCCGCTGCTCTGTGGCCGCACAAACATGGAAGGCAGGCTCAGCGTTGCGGTGGGTGCCGTGTTGTCAACAATGATATTAGTCTGCTCATTCATGGCCGTGTGCCCCACATGATCGGTGGCGGTGGCCCGTATGCCATACACGCCGTCGGCGGGCAGTGTCCATGCAAATGCAAACGGCGACATGCTGGTCGAGATGGCGTTAAGTTGTCCCAATGCCACGTTCCCGGCGCCACCCGTCTGGATCAGTTGGACCTGATCAATCCAGCTGGTATCGTCGCCAGCCGCGCCGCCGATCACGAGCGTGCCACCGCGCACGACTGCGCCGGTCTGCGGCACTGTCAGGTGCACCACTGGGTCATCCGCATCGATGCCCAGGGTGAGTGTGGCGGTCAGCGTCTGGGTGACCCAATCTATTGCATAGGTTGCCGTTCCAACCACCGAACTGATGGCGGCTGGGTTGGCAATGGCGGTGTGCGTCACGCTCATGAATTCGCTCACCTGCAGCAGATTGGGTGGCCCAAAGTCATACGAATATTGGGTGCCAGCGGCACAACTGCCAACAACGGTCGGGGGCAGGCGGTCACCAAAGGCGGCGCCGCCAGCCTGGCCCGTCAGCAGCGCGGGCAGGCAGCCGCGCAAAGTCTGGCTAACGGCTACATTACCGTAGCTGCCGAGGCTCACCGTGGTGGTCACCCGTGTACCGGGTGCCACAAATATGCCGGAGCGCCCGCTGTTCGGGTCGGTCGCGTAGGGTTGCCCACTTAGCCGCAACCGCGGTGCGCTTTGAAACGCATACGGGCTTATACCCGCATCGCGCTCTTGCGAATCCAGCAGGTTGTCATCATCTGCGTTGAGTTCTGCGGCGTTGCTGAATACGTGTACTTGCTCGCCACCGGGCAATCGCACGTCCCATCCGCCAACCCATTGCGTGGTGGTGGTTCCGGCCAGGCCCGCCGTCCCGGTGTTTGGTGCAAGTTTGGCGACGCGCGCCAGCGCCCCTGTAATAACCGAGACGGGGTGAAAAACCTCCTGACCATCTGGAATGCCGTCGTGATCGGTATCAGGATCATTGGGCAACAGCCCAAGGCGGATCTCGTCACCGTCGTCCAGGCCATCCCCATCGGTATCGCGCTTGGTGGGGTTCAACCCGCGTTTGGCGGCATTGGCGAATTCGTATCCGTCGGAGAGCCCGTCGCCATCCGTGTCCCACTTGGTGGGGTCCAGACCCAACCCGGGTTCCAAGGCATCGGGGATTCCATCACCGTCCTTGTCGGGGTTATTCAGCGCACTCCAGTTCCACAGACCGGTCAATGTATTTGGCAGCACGTCAAAGTAGAGTTTGACGGTATTGGTGGGGATGTCGGAATCTATCGGGCTTTGGGTATCCTCAATATGTCGAATGACGCAAATCGCCCACAGACCGCAGTCAGCCCAGACATATTTCATATGGGTAATCGCGACCACATCCACACGTGCATTGATCTTGGGTGCCACAAAGCGAATGTTTACACCCAGATCGTTGCTGCAATCCTGGTTATGCAGACCCCTGACCTCATAAATAGTGCACTGGGTTGGCGTGTTGGCTTCGGCGGTTATCAGCCCGGGATCAGGCCGCAGGACACGATAATCACCACGCCCCACGCTGGCCTTCAGGTCATCAAGGTTGCCATCATCCAGCAGACCATATTGCGCCACGCCATTGTTCACCACGCGCGCCGTCATCGTAAAGGTGTCTCCCAAATGATACGAGTTGCCCGCCACCACACCGCGAGGATTGCCCGGGCTGACAATGACATTGGCCGTCGACCCTTTATAGCCAGACCCGACGATCTCGGTCATGGCCTTGGCCGAATAGAAGAGCTCGGTAAAAACCCGCGCCAGGCTGAATCCGCTGCCGCTCACAAACAATATGGCGTCGATGATGCCAAATATGGCGGTGATCAGCAGTCCATATGGATTAAGCGACACGATCAACAAGACCAGCAAATAAACCGTGGTGACGATGGCCGATGCAATCGCATTGCGTAATAAGATTGGGTTGTCGGCAAATGCGGATATCGTGAGCCCAAAAGTCACCCAAGTGATGGCCAACCCAATGACAAAACCGATGATGGCCGATGCCGCAACCATGCGATTCGCGGAGGTGGCAATTGACATCGAAAATTGGCTGACTCCAAGGATGTTCTTGAAGGCTTGAAGCCCATTTCCGACCTTGCCAAATTCTGTGATGACGTTTCCAATCACCACGACGAGGTCGCCCGACTGAACCAGGAGGTTCAACGAACCGATCACGGTGCCCGCCGTATTAAAGGCGGCGTCGGACCCGGCGCCACAGCCGCTTAAGGTGGTATTTGCGGCGCACGCAATCTGGGCAAATGTCAAACCGAGATTTGCGGCAAAAACCACCACCTTTGAAATGGCAAAGCCAAGCTTTGCCTTCGAAATTGCCGCCTGGTTTTTTGCGCCAGCAGCGGCCGGTGGCGCGGCGGGTGCCGCGCCCTGGGCGGCACCCGCCGCCGTGACCGGTGCGGGAGCGGGAGCAGCGGCCGACGATGCATGCAACAATTCGGTGATTTCGCCAAACTCCATGATGTAGCCCAGCAAGTTGGAGGAACCCGCGCTGGCGCCCAATGATGCCTGGGCGATGGCCAGGGAGGTGGGTGCCACCGGGTTGATCAACGTGTCCAGATCCAGCGCAATGGTGTTGATATCACCCGCCGTCCATGCCAGGTAGGTCATGAACAAGGCGCGACGCAATTCATTCTCGTCAAAGAGCTGGCCGCGCGCAGCCAGGTCTGCACGCACCCCGTCCAGTTGGTTGGCATAACGGCGTTCAATCTCGGTCAGCACCCGGCCGGTTTCCATCGCTGTCCAGGTGCCGTTCACGTCCTCATACATCACCATTTTCAAGGTGCGCTTGGTGGTCATCGGCGCATGGGTCAAATCTGCGGTGACGCCATTGAGCAACATGCTCATGTCGACCGAGCCAATGTCCACCTGGCTTGCAATGGCGACCGATGCGCAGCCATACGCCCGCCCGTTGCCGGTGCATTGCGGGCTGTTTGGAGCGCTTTGCAGCAGGCTTTGAATGCGTTCACCGGTCGTGGCCACGCCATCATCGATGTGCGTTGCGACAACGCCAATTGCCTGTGTTGTCACGGTGAGGGGCACGCCAAACCGGTCGGCGAGGGGTGTGTTTGCGTTGGCGAAACGGCGCAGCACATCGGCCACGGCGGTGCCGTCGGGAGATTGTTCGGCCATGCGCTCGGCTTGCATAAAGCTGCGATGAATACCCGTCAGGATTTGAAACAGATAGCGGTCGTTGTTGTCGTAGTCCGGGGTTCGTATGATGGCAGACTCAAAGTTGCGGCTCTTTGTCACATTGAGCCCGGTCACGCGCAAGCGCTCGGGGTAAACCTGCACAATCTCGGAGTGCGATGCATCTCTATTCCCGGTGACCATCCAGATCAGGCTGGCTTCCCGCCAGAGTATGTCACCCACCCCACCCGGGTAGGCCACTTTGCCATAGAAGGCCTGTACCGAACCGCCATCACCCACCGCCATCATGGGAATCAGCACAATCGGCGTGCCATCATCATCGATGGAGACGGTGTAACCATATTTGGCTTCCCACTCTTTGGGCGGGGTCTGATTCGCACGCACCTTGAGCACCGGCACCAGCCGCAGATCCTCCTTGCCGCTGTTCACATCGGTGATGTTCCCATCGCTATCGCCGTTCGGCCAATCCAAAGCTGAAGCGGTATACCGCAAGTGCGTCTCGTCCTCCGGGCGCACCTGAAATTCGACATAGGTGACCGTGTCGGTGAGTGCATTTTGGATATTCAGGGAAAAGCTGTCCACCAGCTCGCCTTTTGAATAGGGGGACAAGTCAAGCCCGTCGATCACGCCATCGTTGTCATTGTCGGCGTCCCAAAGGTTTGGAATACCGTCCAGATCGTAGTCGCCATCCTGCGGGCTGCCGGCAACCACCCCGGGGGGCAGAATGCCTCCAAGGTAAGAAGGGTATTCAAGGATGTCGGGCAAGCCGTCGCCGTTGCTATCGATCTTGAACGGGTCACCCACCCATTGGCGCCCGCCCACGGTAAATGGCGTGGTCTCCTGTTTATCGCTTATCCCATCGCCATCCGTGTCAGGGTCGTTGATATTAGTACCCAGGCAGCTTTCCGACAGATCGCTGAGCCCGTCGCCATCCGTATCACCGCCACCGGCCGCACCACAGGCGATGGCGCCGGCAACCGTCGTTGCCGCGGCAGCTGGACGTTGTAGCGCGGCAGCCGGAACTTGTAGCGCGGGAGCCGGATGTTGAACCGCGGCAGCCGGCTTCTTCGTCTCATCCGCCGGCAACCCCAGCGCCTCGGAAAGCCCGACCGGCGCAGACCTATTTTGCGCCAGTGACTGCAGGGGGGCTTGTAATGACAACACGGCAGCCAAGCCACTGGCAACCACCAGGCGCGCACGCCGTGGGTAACGGCGATACGCTGCAATCACGAGTGCGAACAATAGAATCGACACCAGGCTGATTTCGACGGCGGTCCGGGCGGCCTGCATCGCGCGCAAGGCCGCGTTGAGCGTGGCTTGCGCGGTGCCCGCGAAGCTCATGGGCGCCGGATCAGGCAGCCCGGCCAGTTGCATGCTCATCCGGGTTTCAGCGTCCCAGTCCACGCTCACATTCGGAAGGCGCATGTTGATGAGCTGACGAACCGGCAACCCATCGTTTCGCAACCATAACTCGCCGGTGCCCGAAGCATTTTGCAACACACCCGGGCGCATCTGCGCGGCATTCGCAAGCTTGCGCTGTTGCTCTGCAATTTTTGCGCCGTTCACCGCAAACACCAGCCTCGTGAGACCGCGGTTTGCGTCGGTTTCGGGTGTATCGACGCGCACATTTTCGGCCCCCGCCAGATACGCGGTCATATCGCCGGCCGGCAACATCCCCATCGGGTTATCCGCCAGCACACGGGTGCCATCCGCACGACTAAAAGTGGTGCGACCATCCCGGCGTTCAAATACCACGGGTGCGCGTTTGCCCTTGTTTGTTTCGCCACCCTCGATGCTGAGGCGCAAGGTCATATCATCATCACCACGGACTTCACCTTCGAGCCGGAGATCCACGCGTTGATCACTCTTGCCAAGGTTGGCCGGGCTGGCCTGTGGCAGCAGCCTTTGCTCGACATCGGCATTAAAGCGATATTCACCCACGCTGCGCAACTTCGCCCATGCGCTCTTTAGTTGCTGCTCTGGCGTGGGCGCAACCGGGGCAAATAAAGCGGGAGCGCCCAACCCAACGACCACCAATGCGCAGGACACCACCAACAGTGACGTGAAAACCCGGTTTCTCATGCCTTTATCATAAGTGCACGTCAATAGTTCAGCATTAGCCAGTCGCTATCTGTTTTGCCCCATATCGTCTAACAACTCTGAGGCCGGCACCACGCCGGTGACCAGCAGCACGTCGCGGGCGCGGGTGCAGGCGACATACAGCAATTGGCGCTCGGTGTTATAGAGCTCCTCAAGGTCACTGGCGTCTATGGTGGACCCCAAAAACCGGAGACGGGAGGGGGCCAATTTTCATGTAGCGTGAAACGCCAAAATGAGGAAGCGATTCAGGAACCAATTCAAGGCCGAAGTCGTGCTGGAACTGCTTCGAGGGGACAGGACGATCGGGCAGATCGCTGGGGATCGAGCCCGGGTGGTCGCGACACCAACCATCTGGAACAGCGACCAGGGCAAGCGCTCGCTCACTGTGCCGCGCCACACCCCGGCGTTCACTTTTTGCTTGCGATCCAGACGCGCACGTGCGATCCATGCGCAATGCGGTGCGAGCGCGGCCCACAAGGTGTCGTCATCCGCGGTGAACGCCACCGGCACGGGCACGGCGCGTCCATCAATGATGACATCGGCGTTATCTCCCTCGATATATGTCTCGACAGGGGCTGGATTGTTTTGATCAGACATGGTTGCAATCCGTCCGCGCACGCGCAGACGATCAATGCGGCACACGTATGCCGGAATGGCAGATAAAATTACTCTCAACTGACTGAGTGCTATCCGCAAGCCCTGCATCAAGCAAGCAGGACATCATTAGCTGAATCTATAATCAGTTCACGGGGTGCACGATGACGACGATAACTATTGAACTTAGTAACGACCTGGTTCACAGGACTGAAGCCCACGCACTGGCTGGTAATGAGACCGTGAGCCAATATGTCGAACGCGTGCTTCGTGATGCCACACCGGAACACACCGATATTGAAACCGTGGTTCGCAAGATACGCGCGCTCGGACCCCACACGGATGGAGTTCGGGTGCCTACGGCCGATCTCGCGCATCTGCCGATTTCAAAAGGTGGGATTCCAGTTGATTGGCATGAACAGGATGACCAGTGGGATACATTCGAGGCCCAACAAAAAGCTCTTGAGCGCGCTCATGATCGTCAGGCCCATCCACAAACGTTGCAGCCATCAGTTGCTCAGTAGCAGATTGTGCCCAACAACTTTTTGCTCGACACGAATCACGCCTCGCGTTTGGTGTCACTCGGTCATCCGCTACGTGCGCGTGTTGTGCTTCAAGCAAGCAAAGGTGACGGGTTCTATCTGGCCGCACCAGTGCTCACGGAACTGATCTTTGGATTTCTTGAATTGCCACGCTCCAAATACAACCTGGAGATATGGGCTGGCGTCGAGTCCACGTTGACCCTACTGCCGATATTACCTGAAGACGCACGTGCTGCTGCCGAGCTGCGGCACGCGCTTCGCAAAAAAGGCCATCAGCTGCTTCCGCTGGATGCCCTGATCGCGGCCACTGCGCTTCGCGACCGACTGATATTGCTTACGACCGACACTGATTTCTCTTCCATAGCAGGCCTGGACATAGAGTCATGGCTCTAATTTGGTCCAATACAAGCCGTGTTGTCAACGGATAGATTTTCCGCCTTCAATTGTTGCAAAGTGCGATTTTTTTGATGAATTCCTCCTCCACTTTCCGCGCTTCGAGTTCTGCGCCGAAATGTGCCTGCCGATGATCGTTGGGACAGATCGCACTAACATTGGCTATTGTGTCCACCCCGTCATAGGATAGTGAAATGACATGGTGCACCTCCAGAATAGGTGCGGCGGAACGTGACCGGACGGATACATGGTGCTGCGTGACTACAGATAGACCAACTGAATCGTCAGCCGGAACGCTTGCATCAAGCATCCGTGCCCCATCTAAAATCCTTGTCCTCAGTTATCAGCACTCGTTTCTCTTGGTGAGCACGGGCGATCAAATCCAAGTCTTGCTCTGAAAGCAAATGTTTCACGACTTCAAACACGTCCTCATGCATCATTAAATGCACTGCATAGCCAAGTGACGCACGAATGTCGTCTCGACACAGTCGTTGATACGCACTGAGCGTATCGGCTTCGCTCAGGCCTTCACTCAGTTTCTGAATCACCATTTCAACTGTGATGCGTGTGCCTCGAAAATTCAGCATTAGCCAAGCGCTATCTGTTTCGCCCCATATCGTCCAAAAACTCTGAGGCCGGCACCACGCCGGTGACCAGCAGCACGTCGCGGGCGCGGGTGCAGGCGACATACAGCAATTGGCGCTCAGTGTTATAGAGCTCCTCAAGGTCACTGTCGTCGGAGGCGGTGTTGATCCGCGCGTGCAGTGGGATGACCACATCGTCGCAAGCCATAACTGCGACGGCGCGAAATTCGAGACCTTTGGCCAGGTGCATCGTGCAAAGCGAGACGAACCCCGAGGTGGTTGAGAGGTGATCGTCCAGGATCTTGCAGGCGAGGTTGCCTTGGGCAATGGCCGATTGAGCGCGGGGGAGCTCAGCATCAGAGCGCACGAAGACACCGATCTCATGCGAGGCGTAGCCTTGTGCAAGTCGCTCACCCAGCCAGGCCGCAACGGCGGCACTTTCATCCCCACCGGTCTTGTAGGTCTTGATGATTGGCGCGGGGCCATTAAACACAGACACCGTGCCGCGGCGATCGTCGGCGTTGCCGTCCACATCGGTGACCTCGGGACCGAGCAGGCGGTCGGCCTGAGTGCGAATCTGGTGCGAGGTGCGATAGTTCACCCGAAGCGTGTACGAACGTCCCCGCACATCCACGCCTAGTGAGCTCCACGAGAAGGGTTGCTGAAAGATGCGCTGGCCAAGGTCACCGGCGAAGAATAATCCATTGGGTGTGCCCCCGCCCATTGCCGCAAGAAATTTGAGCTGGGCAATGGACACGTCCTGTGCCTCGTCAAGTACTATGAAGTCGAAGGGTGGGTGTTTCTCGGTGGAAAGCTGCGCGGCCAACCGGGTAAACATCCCGGCATGGGTAATCATGCCATCGGCCAGAAGACCGGCGTTTACCGCTGCCATCACCGACCACACGTGCGCACGCTGTTTCTCGGTAAGGCGCGTCTTGCGCCCGAGCCTACGCGCATCGCGATATGCCTCCCAAGAGGCAAGCTGCCAGGCATCCACCATTTCAACCCATTCGTTCTGCAAGAATGGCACGCCAAATTTCATGTCTGGCTCGCCAGCCCGGGCGCTGGCAATACGGGCTTTGATTGCGTCTTGTGTGGCGAGCTGTGGCTTGCCAAAGCGCTGACTATACAAGCGCTCTCCCACCGCATTGAGTGCGTCAACTTCAAGCCGCTCGGCCAGTCTTGGATCGCCGCTGATCAATCGCCGCAGTTGAGTATTCAGTGAGTTGGCAAGCGCCTTGGTGAAGGTGCATAGCAATACCCGTGAATCAGAGTTGGCGCGTGCGAGATGCACAGCGCGGTGCAGCGCCACCACGGTTTTACCGGTGCCCGCCGAGCCCGCCACGCGCGCCGGGCCGGTATACTCACGATCCACCAAGCGACGTTGTGAGGGGTGCAAAAACACCGTCCACCTGTCCCAGGGGGCATCGAGCGCGCGTTCCAGTTCTTCCGCGTTTGCGATCACGCGGAATCGGCGTTGGGCATCCGGGTGTGTCAAGGGCGAGATCGCGGGTTCGATCCCCGTTGCTTCCGATTTAGAACTCTGATTTTCGGCAGCCAGAATCGCGATGGCAGATATTTGAATGCCATCGGCAGTCTGCACGCCGGCTAGAAATTGCGTGCCACCCGTCGCCAGTTGCAACAATGCCTCGGCGGCTTCGGCAGGGAGGTGGTCGGCCTCGGCGAGGTAGGTGTCTTCCGTCCACTCCCGCACCGTGGTGAGCCACTCGATGGGCACGCCATAACTTAGAAGGGCATCGTCAGATAACCTGGCAAATATTCCAGGTGCGGGTGGTTTGGGTCTGGCCGGTTGCAGCTGTTCCACATAGATGGGCACAATGCGCTCTTCCACGCGCTCGCGAAGCTCCACAAGCTGCGCGGCACCAGTGCGCGGGTGAGTTTCCAGCTTGCGTCGCGAGGCCCAGTCATAGGCCTTGTCATGATGATCCACATAGGCCAGCAGCAGGCTGTCGACGGTTTTATGCACAATTAAGCGCACGTCGCTGGATACGCGCACCGACCAGAAGTTTTTGTCTTTGGCGTGGTCGAGTTTGTGGAAGCTGTTGCCCGGGTTGGCGGGGTTTAGCTGGAGGTCAAAGGCGGTGGTCTTGACGGCCTTCTGCTCATCTCCCGTGAGACGCGCCAGGCTGTTGGTAAACGTATCGGCGATGAGGAAGTTCATTCAGGTTGTCATAGCTTGTCACAGTTGCATGTCACAGCTTGTCACAGTTGCATGTCACAGCTTGTCATGGCTCACTTGGTTTTCAATTGATAGTGACGGTTTGGGTCTGTTGGTCCGCTACCAATTTCAACCAGCACACCTTTTTCAAGCATTTGTTTGAGATCACGCTGGAGGGTTCTACGGCCAACAGTTGGGTGGAGCGCTTGTAGGTCCCCCAAGGTCAGCCGCTGATGGACGATCACATGATCCAATGCGAGCTGCTGGCGCGAATTGAGTGCAACCTCCCGCCCAATTGTCTCGTTGAGCATCGCCCGAGTAACTCGCACGTTTACCTCGGTTAGCTGTGTGCCAAGTCCGTGGACAAAATATTCCAGCCAGCCTGTCAAATCCATTCCGTGCTCGCGAACGCCTTGCAATGCGTTGTAGAAGGCCGTGCGTTCGCGATCATAGTATTCACTGATCGAGAACAGGCGCTTGAAGTCATAGCCCGCGCGATATAAACACAAGGTGGATAGCAGCCGGGATGTTCGGCCATTGCCATCCAAGAACGGATGAATATGCACGAGCTGAAATTGGGCGATGCCGGCGACCAACACCGGGTGAATAGGGCTCTCGACACGCAACCAATCTATCAGGTCTCGCATCAATGGCGCCACATCCTCTGGAGGGGGTGGCGTGTAAATCACTCTTTTGGTTACACTGCTCACCACATGGTTTTGACTTTTGCGATAGCTTCCGGGGTCAGCCTGGTCGCCGCGCACGCCCTGCACCAAGCGCTTATGGATTTCGCGAATAAGCCCTTCCGTTATGGGATCGCCGCTCAGGAGGTAGCCAGACACCAATTCAAATGCATCGCGGTAATTCAGCAACTCGCGCACATCATCCGCCTGCGTTTTGGGCACCTTCTCTCCGGCCCACACCTGTGCAGATTGTTCGAGCGTTAATTGGGTGCCTTCGATATGCGTGGTGTGGTGGGCCTCCAACAACAATGCTTGGTGACTCATCCGGGCGACCCATTTCTCGTTGATTGCCGCGGCTTGCA